>JBQCIM010000150.1:0-50557 GCA_051953735.1 Ginsengibacter sp. | reverse complement strand
TTCCGATGGAACTATCGCTTCTTATTCCTGGACAAAAACTGCCGGCCCTTCAGCAGGTACTATTTCCAATGCTTCCTCTGCAACCACAACAATAACTAGCCTGATCGCCGGAGAATACACTTTCAATTTAAAAGTAACCGATAATCAGGGTGCAACCGGAACAGACACCATTCATGTAACAGTTAAAAATGATACCACCACTACTACACAAGTAGTTAAACAAAATACTGCTCCAACTGCAAATGCAGGTGCTGATCAAACAATCACTCTTCCAACCAATACTGTAACTCTTAATGGAAGTGGAACAGATTCCGATGGAACTATCGCTTCTTACTCATGGACAAAAGTTTCAGGGCCTTCAACATTTTCAATTGGTAATTCTTCTTCATCTACTGTAAACATTTCAAATCTCGTTGCAGGAACTTATCAATTTGAATTAAAGGTGACTGATGATAAAGGTGCCATTGGAAAAGATACGGTACAGGTAACTGTTGTAAGTAATACAACTGTGTCACAACCTGTAAAACAGAATATTGCACCCACTGCAAATGCAGGAACAGATCAAACGATAACTCTTCCGAAAAGCAGTGTGACACTAACTGGTAGCGGAAACGATTCTGACGGAACTATCACCTCATATCAATGGACTAAAATTTCAGGCGCATCAGCAACAATTACAGCAGCTTCCTCTGCCACCGCTATTGCGAAAGGATTAGTTCAGGGAACTTATCAGTTTGAATTAAAAGTTACTGACGATAAAGGCGCTATTGGTAAGGATACTGTACAAATAACTGTAAATGATTCCTCGTCATCAGTTAACATTGCCCCAACTGCCAACGCAGGGAGTGATATAACCACCGTTTCCTCAGTACAATCTATAACAATTACTGGTTCGGGAACTGACCCGGATGGCAAAATAAAATCATACGCATGGAGCCAGATATTCGGTCCTTCAACTGCGACTATTTCCGGAAGTAACTCTGCAACCATAAAGGTGCGTAACTTAATAGAGGGGACTTATCAATTTGAGCTGAAAGTTACTGATGACAAAGGAGCAATAGGAAAAGATACTGTAAATGTTACAGTGGCTCTGGAGAGAACTTCATCAATAAGTACAAGTAATGTGACAGTGAAAACCACTTCCTTAAAAGTTTATCCAAATCCTGTATATGATGTTGCTACAGTAGAAATAACCACGCCTTCAACCAATACAAACATAATGATCGTAATAACTGATATTAACGGAAAAACAGTTTATACGGATCAGTTTGTATCAACTTCCACTTATGTGCAAAAGCAAATAAACATGAGCAGCCTTATAAAAGGGACTTATTTCATCAGTGTGTATTTCGATGGGATGCAACAACAAACAGTTAAGGTTATGAGATTGTAATCAATTTCGGGATAATAAAAAAAGCGGTTGTTTCAAAATTTGAAACAACCGCTTTTTTTATTAGATGTATTAACTGAAAATATTTCTTATTCTAAAAGTTCAAAGTCAGTAAATTAATAAATATTATAGATTTATATTTCTCTCTATGTAGTTAAAAGCAGAAGAAAAAAACCTTAAGTCACTTCATTAAACGTCTCTCTTTGATTCTTAAAGTACTTATTCACTTGCAGCAGAGATATTTTTAGAATCTTTTAATTTTAAATTAATTTTTACGGTTCTATTAAATATGTAAGCAATCCATAATAATAGAATAGGAACTATCATGGTAAACATTCTGGTTTCAGCGCTTCCTAAAATACTTCCTCCAAGATACAATAAGGTAAAAAATAATAAAAATCGTATTGGAAAAAATACCTTTCGCCAATTTAAAAAAGTAGGAATAAGGCAAAATAAAGATAAAACGAGAATTGTTCCATTCATTGGTAACCGGAGAAGTTTAGATGGCTTCTCCACCTCGTATGAAAAGGGATAATTAAACACTATCCGACCGGCATTACTAAAGCAATTTTCTAAAAATTTAAGCGGATGAGATTTAATATTATTTATTGCAAGTTTCTTTAACTCCTCATCCTGAAGAATGCCTCTATATTTTGAAACTTGATTAAAATCTTTTTCATGGCGCTCTTTGATTACTTTTTCTGCGTCAACAGTTCGCCTTTTATATGAAATTGGAGGATATTCGATCCAATTTCCATATTCGTTCTCATAAGGTGTGCTCATCCAATATAAATTATTACCACCATTGGTGCCCCAATAAAAGAGCTTTCCGGTTAAACTGAAACTGTAAATAAGATAAGGAACCGTTATTACCAATCCAACTACTAAAATTAAAACTCCTTTTTTGTAATTTAAAGATTTTCTTTTTCCCATCCATAATAAAAGAAGAGAAATGAAAAGAAACATCATTACATACCCAAAAATTGCTTTTGTAAGGGCGAGATAACCTAAAAAAAAACCAGCTAAAAGAATATATTTTTTTTCTGTTGAGGTAAAAGCTTTCAGAGAATAATAAATCAATAAAGAAATGAGAAAAGAAGTAAATGTTTCTGTGTAGATAATTGGAAGGTACTGATACAAATTAAAAAATAAAGCCCAAAATAATGAAACAATAAAAGCAATTTTGAAAGAAACTACTTGATGTAAAGATTTAAAAAGTAAGATAATAGAAAAATAATAAAAAAAAGCATTTAATAAAGCGAGGCATACTAATGGCAGATGCAAAGCCACAAATGGTACTAATATCAAAGGATATCCCGGCACATTTCCCAAATCTACATTTGGAGGAGGAGGAGAATAAAATCCATGTAAAATATTATGTGCAAACATAAGATATCGGTTCTCATCGCCAAATGTCCCGTTTGTAGGAAAAGCAAAAACAATTACGGTATATACAATTAGAAAAGGTAAAAAAAGTAAAAATGGATTTTTGGTAATTTTAAATTTCCTCATGATAGAATTATTAAAGTAAAAAGAATAACCAACCAGCTTTTATTTGTTCTTTTTAAAGGAAGTTCCCAAATGAAATAATTCTTCAAAATACCTTTTACTTTGAAGAGATAAAAATCCCAAACTTAAAAACTGAATAGCAGCCAGAAACGTCACTCCTCCTACAACGAAAGATTGTGGGTTTTTTCTGAATTGCAAAGCTAGGCTCATTGAAAAGCTGGGAATAGGGCCGGTAGCGTTGGATATATATTTTAAAGTATCCACAAGCAGCCAAATTATTTCATACATCGACAATGACATCAACACCACTCCTATTGCCAGGAAAAAAATATATGGCCGGAAAATAAAAGCTGACATAATTCCTGAGAAAAAGCCTCTCAAAACTTTAATACTTGATTTTCGTTTTCCAGCATATTTATTTTGTTCCGTCCAATCAAGGTGCGCAGGAATTTCAACAATTTTTGCCCTTAAAATCATTGCCTTATAAAGAATTTCCGGATTTATTTCGTAATCTTTTGTTTTCAGATTTACTGTATTGATAAAATCTTTTCTGTAAGCTCTTACCATTCCTGTATAAGTATGATATTTATCCTGGGCAGCGATTCTCATAAATTGGTTTACCCAACGGCTCATTATCTTTCTTGTAAATGGAACAGCAGTTACTTGTCCACCAGTCATATAAGGAGAGGCAATTACAATGTCAGAACTTGTTTCAATCAGTTTATCAACCAGTTTTTCAATATGATCACTTGAATAACTAAGGTCAATATCCATTACAACCAGAATATCTCCTTTTGCATTTTTAAAACCAGTTTTTAGTGCATTGCCAAGATTAAGATTTGTTGGATGATGAATGACACGAACATTTTTGTATGTTTTTTCAAAGTTATCTGCAATTTGCCCAGTCGTATCCGTGCTTCCATCATTAATAATCACTATTTCCCATTCATACTTATCCTTTTTGGTTTTGAGATATTCAATAACATTATTCAGATTTGATTCAAGAATAGCTTCTTCATTATAGCAAGGAAATATTACACTTATGACTGGTTTAGTTTCTGGAATCATGCGCTTTGAATAAAATGCTTTTGCCGGGTAAGATAATGTTTAATTAAAAAAGATTTCAAATTATTTGTTCGTTTACTGCTTTAATCTCCAATTACTATGCTCTTTTTATTCTGCTTAACTGATTTGCAAATTCTGACATATTCACCAAATCAAAATTCTTTTGCATTTTCTGAATCACGTATTTAAAAACCTTTACTTTTTTATTACTGCTTAAGTTCATTCCCGGAAAAAAAGCCAACGCTTCAATTTTATCACCTCCTATCAAATCCAGCGGATGAAGCAAATAACTTGGTTGAGTTCCCGTTAATTTGCAAAATGAAATAGCCATATTTAAATATGCTTCCATTAAAATATTGGAAATACCACTCAAATAAACAAGATAGCTTAAATGAAACGGAACTTTTAGAATTGGCATTGTTGTTACCGGAATTTCAAGTAGCTTTTTATTATCTTTTAAATCATGATAATACGGTTTGTTTGAACGAAAACCTTCACTGAACTTTCCAAACAATTCTTTTCGGGCTTTCTTTTCGGAAGCAGACAAATCCGATTTTGAAAAATAATACATTCTGGCCAACGGCCCAAGCCAGGTGGGGAAAGTTGAAGCATCGTATAAATATTTTCTATTTTCCAGTACCTGTAACAAATCATTACTCCAGCTAAATCCCGGGCCGCGAAAGCCTATTGGACGATGGCCAGTAGCTTTAGAAATCGCTTCTTCCGCATCAATTATTTCCTTTTCTATTTTTTCATAACTATAAGTTTGTAACCACGATTCATGGTGATAAGAATGATTGCCTACTTCATGTCCTTGATCAGTGATCATTTTTAAATACTTCCTGTTTTCTTCTGATTCTGTATCTTTTCCTACAATAAAAAAAGTAATTTTCAGATTTAGTTCATCTAACACTTTTAAAATATGAGGAATGAAAATATCAAAATACGAAGGGTATTTTTCCCATCCTTCGTCACCATGAATTTTCATGTAAGACCATTGATTATCAAGATCGAGAGAAATACTTGCTAATGGTTTTTTCTTACTCATTTTCTTTCAAAATTTCTTTCAGTTTAGTTTCGGCAACTTGAATTGTTTCGTTGACATTCAATGTTCCGTTTATGATCTGCGCAGAATTGATAATGTAATATTTTTCTAAAGAAGTAGTAACGGCAGGAACTTTTTTAGAGTAATTAATTGTCGGTAATGCAAACACAATTCTTGCTTTTGAAACTCCCCAAAAATGGATGTCATTCTCTGAAAGAATTGGATACATTTTAAAAAGTGATTCCAAAAAAAAACCTTTTAATTGGCTCTCATTTTTTTCAAAAAGCTTATCTTCCGGATTCACGTACCTCGGCAAATAAACCAGGTGTTTCCCTTTTGTTTCTTTTTTATCAATCAAAGCGGTCATTTCAATAATGCCGGTAAACTGAGGCCAGCTATCTGTGATATTTGTTACATAAAAGGGAGAGATAGATTTTTCCAATAAAACAGATGGGCAAATAACACCCAGATATTTTATGTCATTATGCTGCTTCTTTTCAGCATCTGTAAGGTTTTCTGCGATTTTTACAGATTCTTTAGAGGATAAAGTTGAAATTACATTATCAAAAAACTGAGATTCGTGCTCCGTTTCAATTTCTAATTTTCCCGATAAATGTTTCTTTACTGCTTTTACTTTTGAATTGTATTTGATTTCAACTCCATTTTTTAAAAGGTATTCTGCAAAACGATTATTTACTTTTTCATAACCTCCGCTGACATAACCAAACATTTCTTTTTTTAATCCACTTTTTCTGGCAGCATACATTCTTTGAATAGTAGCCCAGATAAAAGCCGCGGAAGTATTTTTATAATTCTCCCCCAATTTTGCTTTTAATAAGGGCAGCCATATTTTTTCAAAAACTCTTTTGCCTGACCATTTTATTAACCAATCCGATACTGAAATCTCTTCCAGTTTTTGCCAGTTTTTAATTTTTGAAGCTGCAAAAATCGTCAGTCCCAAACGGAATTTATCAAAAAGATTAATTGGCGGAAATTTGAAAAACTCCACCAGATTCGACATTGAGTATAATTTTCCATTAGAATAAAACCCTGTTTTTGTTTCTACCCAATTCAAATCTTTTTCAAGTCCTATTTCTTTTAAAATTTTTCGCGTATTTAAATCTGACATCAATATCACGTGATAAAATTTATCCCAAACAACTCCGTCCATTTCCCAGGAACCGGTAAGTCCACCAACTTTTTCAGCAGATTCATAAATGGTAACTTTATATCCTTTTTGTGAAAGCCTCAATGCTAAAGTCATTCCCAACATTCCCGCACCAATAATTCCCCATGTTCTTTGTTCTGCCATTATTTTTAAATGTTGTTAATTATTTGAACCATCTTTTGTGTAACATTTTTTCCAAAAACTTCCCTTTGATTTTCAGGAGGTGTAAATGAATTTATTTTAGAGGCGATATTGTTCTCAGATGGATTAATGAGTAAATTCCATTTTTCATCCACCGTTTCAACCCATTCAGTTTCTGTTCGCAAAGTGATACACGGCTTTTTCAAAATATACGCTTCCTTTTGAATGCCGCCTGAATCTGTAATAATTCTTTTAGCAGAATTTTCAAGTGCAATAAAATCAAGGTAACCTTGAGGATCGGTAAGCTGAATATTTTTGGGAACAGAATAAGAATCTCCAAGCGTTTTTTTGGTTCGTGGATGAACAGGAAAAATTATTTTTTCATTCAGTTCGCCCAATTCATCCAATAAATGCTCAAGAATTTTCGCATCATCCACATTATAGTTTCGGTGAAGCGTAAGAAGATTGTATTGATCATTTGCTAAATACAAATCATTAATAATTGTTGATTTACTAAGTGCTACCTGAAGATTGTTCTTCACAGTATCTACCATAATATCGCCAGTAAAAAAACTGTTTTCTGCCAACCCTTCTTTTGCCAGAATATCCATCGCAGTTTGAGTTGGTGCAAATAAATATTTAGCTACATGATCAGCAATAATTCTGTTAATCTCTTCGGGCATCGCTTTATTGTAACTTCTTAATCCGGCTTCGATATGAATAATCGGAATATTCAATTTTGCCGCAGTTACAGCGCCGGCGAAAGTTGAGTTCGTATCTCCAAAAACGATTACAATGTTTGGTTTCAACTGTTGCATCGCAGATTCAAGCATTAACATCATTTGTGTAATCTGGGAAGTAGGGCTTCCCTGTTTTATTTCCAAATGAATATCAGGCTTTCTGATTCCTAGGTCAAGAAAAATCTTTTCAGACATTTGATAATCATAATGCTGTCCTGTGTGAACAATTATTTCCTCATGCAAACCTAAAAGCGCTGCTGATAAAGGTGCCAGTTTGATAAATTGCGGACGAGCGCCAACTATGGAAAATATTTTCAAACTAATTGAAGTTTACTGTTTGAAAATCCCTTTTTTGCTAAAATACTGGAAAAATCTTGATAAGAAGGAACGCTTCCGACCGGACCTGGGTCAGCAATTTCGCAGCCCGTTGAACATGTTTTTGCTAATCTTTGAACATCCCCAAATTTCACTTTATTGAATTCATCAAAGGCATAATTTTCATTATAAAAATTAATTAAACCTTGAAGTTCATTGGCCAAACCTTTTTCCATTACCCGAAAACTTTCATAAACAAATTCTACAAAATCTTCTGATGGATCTTTGGTTCCTTTTCCGATGCCGGCATATTTTTCAGGTGCTTTTTGGAAAAAATTTCTATTGTAAATATTGGAAGCGTCAAAAATTCCTTTGATATTTTCAGCAGAAATAATTTTCTGTGCTTCATCTATATATTGTTTGTGTGCAGAACAAATAAATACATAATCAGCAAATTTCAATGCCTGCTTTAAATCATGAGTTAAATCATCCTGTTGTCTAAATCTCAAAATGTTTTGATCATCGTTTTTTACGTATGGATCATGCATTATGTAAGAAATATTATTTTCTCTTAAATAATTGGCGAGAACAAGAGTCGGCGAATTTCTTGTGTCTTCAGAATTAAATCTGTAAGCAACTCCCAGGAGAGCAATTTTTTTATCTGATAAATTACCGAAAGCTTTTTCCGCTTGTTTAAAAGCTTCAACCGGCGAAGCGTCATTAATTAACCTTGATTCCAGGATCAGGCTTTTTGAAGTATCATGATTTTTTTGATTTTTTCTCCACCAGAGCAGAATTCCATCTTTTGGCAAACAATGTCCGCCAACACCCAGCATGGGAATTAAAATTCCGCCGCTTGGTACTGCATTTGGATCCGCAGAAGCTTTATCTGATTGAGATAATTTGCCATTTACTTTATCTCTGACCTCATAAAAATCAATATCATGCTGATCACAATATCTTACCATCTCTGTCGAAAACGCAATTCTCACATCCCGATATGCATTTTCAAGGGTCTTTACAATTTCTGCTGTAAGGCTATTTGTTTCGTAAACTTCAGCGTTTGTAACAATATGCTGGTATAACTTTTTGATCAGTTTTGGTGTTTCCGGATGAAGGCCACCTGCAAGTTTATCAGCGTCGCGAATTCTTTCTACCAAACGACCAGGCATTACACGATTTGGACTGTTTCCGAGCAAAATATCTTTTCCTTCTTCCAAACCATATTTTTTAAAATGTTCGCGAAACAACGTGTCCATGGTTGTAGGAGCAAGAGTAGATTCAAAAATGATAAGCGGAATTTTATCAGATGGTTTATTTTTCAAAGCTTCAGCAAGTTTTTCGAGCCCACCAAACATTGGCCCATAATCTGGTTCAAATCCATTTTCTTTTTTATCAGTTTGAATGGAAACAAGAATAACATCTGCATCTGAAAGAACAGAAAAATCTGAACTGGCAGAAAGAACTCCTGCTTCAACAGCTTCTCTTGTAATATCATTCAATTCAGGTTCGATTCCACCAATCACAGATTTTCCACTGTTGATCGCATCTACTTTCCAGCCTGAATTAACTGAATTTCTTTGAATTACTATTACCCTGGCTGGTTCTTTTGTGCCAATTTTAATTTTTGCATTCGCCAACATCGCCGCCATTGGCATTCCAACTATTCCAGGACCGATCACTCCAATTTTTTTGATTTCCCAATTTTCGATTTTCACAGGTGCTGAGTTCAATTCCATTTTTCGTTTTGGTTTAAATGTTTGTCAATTTTTTTAGGGTCAAGACTTTGTACAGTAAATGAATAAATATACCTTTTTTATTTTTTCTCAATTATCTATAAACTGATTATGCCATAATTCCAGAGATAAAAGTCCCCAAAGTCCACGGCTGAATGGCTGTTCAGCGCAAATTAATTTTTCGACATAATCCGTATTGATCATATTTCTTTCTTTAGCTTTTTTTGATAATAAAGTATCCATAATAAATCCTTTCGCTTTGTTTTTAGACCAAATATGTAAAGGAACCGGAAATCCCATTTTATCTTTTCTGTTCATAATTTCTTTTGGGATAATGTCTTTAATGGTTCTTTTTAATAAATATTTCATCTCTCCTCCTTTAAATTTCATTCCTGCCGGCATAGTTGAGATCAAATCCACAATTCGTCGGTCCAGCAAAGGAACGCGGGATTCAATAGAAACTGCCATGCTCACCCGATCTTCAACCTGCAACAAACCTGGCAAACTTCCAAGCATATCAAAATGAGTCATCTTATTGAAGTAACTTTTGGTTTGAGGATTATTGAAGTAAACTGAAAATTTTTGAAAAATTGCTTCGTGCTTACATTCATTTACAAAGTCAGGCTGAAAAAATTTGCTGGAGCTACCCATTCTGTTGATCAAATGAAAATATCGCCGATCCATTTCCTGAAAAGATCCCTGAGCCCAAAAGCTCTTCATCATTGGAATATATTGCATGAGCGAAGGAAGATTTGGAAGAATAGATTCCAATGAAACAATGTGTTCGCCTTCTTCATTCGTTTCATAGATCGCACCTTTCAATGCCTGTTCAAGATAAGCGACTAAATAGCGGGAGTAGCCGCCAAAAATTTCATCACCACCCTGTCCTCCTAAAACCACTTTCACGTGTTGAGAAGCTAGTTTTGAAACGATATATTGAGGAAATAAACCCGGTCCGGCAACAGGTTCATCCAGAAAGTAAATTAACCGGGGTAGCAAATCAATAAATTCTTCTTCAGACGGAAAGATCTCAAACAATTCAGAATGGGCATTTTCTGCAGCAATCTTCGCATATTTCAACTCATTAAATTCAGGTCCTTCATGAAAAGCACCGCTAAAAGATTTGAGGGGTTGATTCAAAAACTTTGAACTTAGAATCGTCACTAACGAAGAATCCAGGCCACCACTTAGATAAGTGCCTAATGCCACATCACTTCGGAGTTGCTGGCAAATAGTTTCATCAAGAATTTTTTTAAGCTCAACTATAAAGTATTCTTCTGTATGAAATTGATCTATTTCAAAATTAGGTTCCCAATATTTGGTTTGTTCAATTTTCCAGCTATTTAAATCAATGGTGAGGAAATGCCCGGGAAGAATTTTATAGATATTTTTAAACATCGTTTCTTCTCCCATAATAAATTGAAAAGTCAGGTATTCGAATAAATTATCATTATCCGCTTCGGCACTAATATCCGGGTGAGCAAGCAGGGCTTTTATTTCACTTCCAAAAGCAATTAATTCTTTACTCCGATACCAATATAAAGGCTTTATTCCAAAATGATCTCTTGCTATAAAAAGCTTGTTTTCATTTCTGTCATAAATAATAAAAGCAAACATTCCATTCAGAAGATTTACAAATTCATTCCCGTATTCTGAATACATGTGCAGTATCACTTCCGTATCTGATGAAGTCAGAAAAGAATGGCCTTTCTTCTTTAAATCTTCTCTTAACTCTATATAATTATATATTTCGCCGTTATAAACAATTGTACAATTATTAAAATTCATTGGTTGTTTTCCGCATTCGATGTCTATAATTGACAATCTTTTATGAAAAAAACCAATTGGACCGTCAATCATTACACCGTCATCATCAGGACCACGATGATGAATAGTAAAAGCCATTTCTTCAAGAAAAGGCAGAGAGGCTTTTTTTCCGGTTTTATTAATGATTGCTGCAATACCGCACATAAAATTCAATTTATAAAAATTAATCTGCAATGCTGAATTTATTAGCATTTTTAGATTAAAGTGATTGTGTTTAAACTAAAACCGCATCATCTGAACGCGACTTTGTAACAATTTTTTTATTCAACGGTAAATCAAAGGTTGGAATTGTGCGATCGGCTGCGAACATTTTCTGAAGCAATTGAGTGGAGAGAATTCCTGTGATCGCCATTTGATCAACTTCAGAAACATTTTTTTGGAGTTTTATTTTGTTGATCAGTGAATTTACCTTCTGAGGATTAAATAAACCGAAGGATTTTATTGAGTTTTCAGACACAATATCTGAGATAAAGGAAGGAGAATCAGCATTAAAAAAAGTAGTTGCAATTGGTGCTCTATAAGGCTGCTTGGACCTTTTGGAGATGGAATCAGGAATTTTTCCTACGCTCATTTTCTTTAATAAAAACTTTTCATTTAAACAATTCAGTTTAAAATGATCAGGAAGTTGTGAGCAAAATTCTATTACCCGGTAATCTAAAAAAGGATAGCGGCCCTCCACGGAATTTCCCATTGCCATTCGATCGCCCTGGGAAGAAAGAAGATAGCCAGACATAAAAATAGTCGCTTCTAAATATTGGGACTGTGCCAATTCGGTCCAGCCAGGAAAATTAGATGGAATCTTTTCTGAAATCAGTTGTAAAGGATCATAGCCATTTAACTGCTCATTTATTTCATCAGATAAAAAACTTTTTATCCTCGAAGTATTATGCCATCTCAACAAATGAGAATAAAGTGGATCTGATGTTTCGGTTAGTTTATAACCAAAAAACATTTTAGAACCTAAGCTGCCACCGTCTTTCAACATGGGCAGATATGGATAAAGCCTGGATAAAAGTTTCGGCCTTATCGCTGAGGAAGGTTGCTTAGCCCAAAATCTTCTGATTTTAGCTTCTTTAAAAATATTGTATCCTGCAAGAATTTCATCAGATCCCTCGCCAGTCATGACCACTTTTATATTTCTTTCCTTCACTTTTTTTGATAATAGAAACATTGGCGTTGGGGCCGTTCTCAAAATTGGAAATTCCGTATGCCAAATCGTATTTAAAAATTGGGCTGCTATATCTTCAGAGCTACATTCGAAGGCAGTATGATTGGTATTAAAGTATTTTACCGCCTCCTGCTGATAAGCCGATTCATCAAATGTTTTATCTTTAAATCCTATAGAAAACGTATTCAGAACACCCGGATTTATTTCTTTTATCAAAGAAGTAATTACACTTGAATCAAGACCACCGCTTAAATATGCGGCAACCTGCACATCAGCACGAAGACGAATTCTTACTGCATCTTTCAGCAACTCTCTAAATTCTTCTACGGCATCATTTAAAGTTCCTGAATAATGATTATCGCCAACCGGAAAATTAAGTGTCCAGTATTTTTGAATTTTAATGCAGGATGGCTTTACCACCATAAAATGCCCCGGCGGCAATTCATAAACATTTTCAAAAGGCGTGTCAGGCGAAATGGTTGTCCAGAATGTGAATATTTGAGCAAGGCTTTCTGGTCTGATTGATCTTTCAATTTCGTTCAAAGCAAATAACCCTTTTATTTCAGAACAGAATGCAAAAGAATTAGCATCTTTCCAATAAAATAAAGGACGAATACCCATTCTGTCACGCGCTAAAAAAAGCTCTTGTTTCTTTTGATTCCAAATGCAGAAAGCAAATTGTCCATTGAAGTATTGAAGACAATTCGAACCATAAAGCGAATACATTTGAACAACTACTTCGGTATCACAACTGGTTTTAAGACTTATTCCCTTTTTTTCAATTTCCTTCCTCAGCTCCGGGTAGTTAAATATCTCTCCATTATAAACAATCCAATATTCTCCTGATGCATCACACATGGGCTGTTGTCCGGAAGAAATATCAATAATGCTCAAACGAACACTTCCCAATCCCACATGATCGTCGATATAAATGCCGCTTTCATCCGGACCTCTGTGCCGGATAACCGACAACATTTTCTTGATGTCTGATTGCGTGTCTGTTTCAGAAGTGGGTGTAAAAAATCGATATCGTCCTGCGATTCCGCACATAATTAAGCGGCTTGTGCAACTTTGCCAGCAACGAATCTGCTGATAGCATCAATTGATTCAAAATTGTCTTCCAGCAATTCCGAATCTTTAGCTTTGATACCAAAACTTTCTTCAATAAAATTGATAAGCAAAATGAATCCCATTGAATCAAAAATGCCTTCTACAAAAATTAAAGAATCATCTTTTACTGAATCAGGAGCAGCATAAGTTGATTCGATAATATAATCCCTGATTTTGTTTTTTATTTCTTCCATTGTCTCCATAAGTTTTTTTATTTTTTAATATCTATAACGGATTTTTTTCAGATTCATGTTTAAAACCAAATGAAAAATTTTTTTCTAAACAAAAATCCTTTTAATTCTTTCTAAGCAGAAGTTATTGAAATATATTTACGTTTTAAAAAACGAGCTATGCTGCTTCTCTCTTTTGGATATTTGATTTTTTTGCTGATGGTAATTGTGACATATTTTCTTGTATCCAATCAATACAAAATTTACGTTCTGTTCTTTACCAGTTTAGTGTTCATTGCATCGTTTTCCATAGGGGTGGCTTTATTCTCTTTATTATTTACAGTCGTAAACTATTTCCTGGGAATTTTACTGGAAAAATATAGTAATAAACCCGCTTTAAAAAATAATTTATTTTGGTTTGCAATTCTTTTTGATATTTCTATTCTTGCCTTATTTAAATACTTTGATGTTTATCTGACTGACATCAACTCTCTATTTTTTGACTCAGGCATTTATGCCGAAAGTCCTTATTTAAAAGTAATGATTCCACTGGGAATTTCCTATTATACTTTTCAATGTTTTTCTTACCTCATTCGCATTGATCGCGGCAGCGAAAAAGCACAACATGAGTTTGCTGCCTTTGGAACTTACCTGCTCTTCTTCCCCAAATTTCTTGCCGGTCCTGTCGAAAGATCCAATCATTTTTTTCCACAGTTAAAAAATTTGGGTAAATTTCATGCGGATCAGGCAAATGAAGGACTGAGATTATTTTTGTGGGGGTTATTTAAAAAAGTAGTTATCGCTGATACGCTTTATGTTAGTGTTTCAAAAGTGTATGAAAATGTGCATCAATTTTCCGGACTACCGCTTTTTACAGTTTTGATTGTAGAGACCATTTATATCTATTGCGATTTTTCGGGTTACACGGATATGGCATTGGGCTCTGCAAAAATTTTTGGAATCAACCTCATTGATAATTTCAACCGGCCTTTTTTATCAAAAAATGTTTCTGAATTCTGGCGAAGATGGCACATTTCATTATCCTCCTGGTGTAATGATTTTATTTATAATCCTTTTATCGTCAAATTCAGAAGGTTTGGAAATGTAGCCGTAACAACCGGAATCTTTTTGACCTTCTTTATTGTTGGAATTTGGCACGGACCTAATCTCACTTTTATAACACTCGGCCTTTTACAGGCAATTGCGATTGTTTATGAATTTTATACGAAAAAATACCGCTTAAAATTTGCTTCACAGTTTACAAAAAGTACTGTGAACACCATTAGCCGATTGATCGTTTTTTTCTATATGGCTTTTTCAATGGTTTTCTTTTTTTCTAATTCGATTTCTGATGCCGGGTATTATATTTCTCACATTTTCACAAACCTGCATTCCGGTTCTGCTCAGTTTAACTTCATCAGTAATCAACCACAATTTTTCTTTGCCTTATTTTGTTTTCTAATCATTTTCATCATTGAAATATTCAATGAAAAAGGCAAAAAAATATTGCCGCTTTTTTTAAAACAGCCTGTGTGGCTTCGGTGGGTCAGTTATCTTATCTGCATCGTCCTTATTTACGTCTTTTATTCAGGAATTCAGACTTTTTATTACATGCGGTTTTAGCAAACGAACAAATAAATGTTATTTCTTTTTTGCGTGAATAACACGGATATTTCCCATGTAATCTTTTACAGGTTCAACATCAAAAAAGTGCTCCGTTTCTTCGCAAAGCCGAATCATAAATTCTCCTTGTCCGGCTCCAACTTCAAAAGTTATTGCGCCTCCTTTTATCAAAAATTTTGGCGCTTCGCTCAAAAATCTTTGAATAATTTTTGTACCAAACATGCCGCCATCAAAGGCCAGAACCGGTTCATGCGCAGAAATTTCGCTGTTCATTTTGGTAACTTTTGCCGTGGAAATGTAGGGTGGATTACAAATGACCATGTCGATTTTTCCATAAAATCTCTCCTGATCTACTGCCGAAAATAAATCACCCTGGATTGCTTTTACGCGATGATTCAAATTTAAAAAACAAATATTTTCTTTTGCCAGTTCAACTGCATCATGAGAAAGATCAGTAACAATTACTTTACTTTTAGGATTATAAAAAGCAACCGCCAAACCAAGGTTACCGGCTCCGCAACAAATATCCAATACATTAACTGCATTTTTTTTACAAGCTATTTCCTGAGAAATTTCCAAAGCCTTTTTGCCTAAAATTTCCGTTTCTTTTCTTGGGATCAAGGCTCTCTTATCAGAGAGCAATTCAATTCCCATAAAATTTTGACGTCCGGTAAGATGAGCAAGTGGAATATTTTTTTGTCTTTGGCCAATCAGCTGAAGAAGGATTTTTATTTGCTTTTCATCAAGCTCAGGCAACGGTTCTTCCATTGCTTTGATTGCTGATTTTGGAATTCCTGCTGATTTGAACCAACAGGCTTTTAAAGTCGATTCCAGGGTTTCTTCCGGCTTGTCTTGCAGGAATTGAAATGTGTCGGATAATTCAGAAGTTAATTCAGAAAAAAGTTCTTCTGTTGTGATTGTATTCACGGCTTTGATGTTTTATTCAGCAATTAAGGCTATAGACTGATTGTTAATTTGGAGGACGGTTTTTGAGTAGGTTATTTTGGTTTTAATCTTACCATTCTCGAGGTGAAGAATATCCATTCCTCTTCTCATTTCAGGACGTCCCAAATATTTTTTTTCAAGTGATGGCCATTCCAATGTCCAACTGAACGCAATTTTTTGTTTCTGCTCATCAATAAAAAGATCTTCAGTCGTAAATTTAAAATTGCCGTGATTTTCAAACCATCTTTCCCAAATTTTTTTTAAGAGCTCTTTTCCTGAAACGCTTGATCCATTCCAGTTTTCAAACAAAATATTTTCGTGCATAAAATCTATCACACCTTCAAGGTCATGTTCATTCCACGACTTTAACCAAACATCAAACTGGTTAATAATTTCAGACCTTGAGAGCCGCATCTGTTTGCATTTTTTTCAATTCTTTTTTGTCAATTTTTCCATTCGTGCTTTTTGGCATTTCCTGTAGAAAAATAACTTTTTGAGGGACCATAAAAGATTCAAGGTGTTGCATACATTCCCGCTGAATTTCTTTTTCTGATAAATTAAAATTCTCGTGAACAGTGGCATAAACAACAATCGATTCGCCCATAATTTCATCAGGAATTCCTAAAACTGCTACTTCCCTGATGCCGTTTATTTTGTAAATAACATTTTCAACTTCCATCGGGCTCACTTTTTCGCCACGCGATTTTATGATGTCATCATTTCTTCCGAGGAAATATAAAAACCCTTCGTCGTCCATTTTAAACCAGTCGTTGGAACACAAAATTTTTTCGCCGGGAAGTTTTCCATCTTTCAGCATTTGATTGGTTAGCTCTTTTTTGTTCAAATAGCCTAACATTACATGAGGTCCTCGGATGTGCAAAATTCCAGGCTCACCGGCAGGAACCGGATCGCCATTTGGAGACAAAAGAAAAATTTCAGTTCCGGGAATTGCTTTTCCAACTGAAGTTGGTTTTTCATCAATTAATTCCGGCTCCAGGTAGCAAACTCTTTTACATTCGGTGAGTCCATACATTTTAAAAATTAGCGCGTTTGGAAATATTTTTTTCAGATCAGGAATAAAATCATCGGGTAAGTGAGCTGCAGTATTGGTGATCTTTTTTATACAATCAAAAGAAATATTATTTTCTTTGTTTGAAGCGATCATCATCGCATAAACAGTGGGAACTCCGGGAAAAACCGTCGGCTGATATTTTTCAATATTTTTATAAATACTTGCGGTGAAGATAAAAGACTGCTCAACGATCAAAGTGCCTCCAATCGTAACAGACATCAATAATTGATACAAACCATAATCAAACGCAAGAGGAAGCAACAACATGATCCGATCTTCTTCTGATAATCTCAAATATTCTATCAAACTCCAGGAAGTAAAAACCATTGATTGGTGCGTCATCATTACACCCTTAGGAAATCCTGTACTTCCGCTTGTATAAATTAAAGCTGCTAAATCAGTAGGAATAATATTGGGAAATATGATATCGAAATTGTTGCTTGAAATACACTCTTCGAAAGAATCAATTTGTAAATTAGCAAATGCGGTTATTTCTTTGTTTACTCCGGCAATGACTACATTTTTCAAGTGAGGTGTATCCTTTAAAGCCGAGGCAAGTTGATTTTTTAATGATTGAACAGTAACAAGAACTTTTGCTTCGCAATCATTTAAAATGTAATTCAGCTTATCTGCCTTTGTTTGAGGATTGATTACCAGAAATACTCCTCCGGAAAGCGTTGCAGCGTAAATGGAAACTACAGATTCCCACGAATTATCCATGTACATGGCAATTCGCTCTCCTTTTTTTATGCCCGCTTTTATAAAAAATCTCGCTAATTTTTCAGCATTATCCTTTAGCAGTTCAAAGGAATATTCTTTGTCCTTAGCAATAATTGCTGTTTTGGAAGGATGGCTTTTTGCTGAACGCAACAAAGCTTCACCAAGCAAACGTTGGGGAATAGAAATCATTAATTAAAATTAGATCGGGAGTGAAGAGAAAATTTATTATGTCAGAAGTCAACAATTGGCTTCATTCTTAGATATTCTGTAGTATTTTGTTTTCTTTTGAAATTGGTAAAGATCGATTTTATTTCTTCTTCTTTTTTGCCAAGTACATTGGCAACTTCGGCAGGATCGCAATCATTTTCATATCCATACCAAAGTAAATCCATTTGATGAAAAGGAAGCTGAAAGAAAAACTCTTCCTGGGTCTGCTCTGCAGAATACGTATCAGAAGTTGGGGTTCTTTGAATAATTTCTCTTGGAATATTAAGATGCTCCGCCAGCTGATACACCTGTGTTTTATAAAGATGACTGATCGGCATAATGTCTGCCGCACCATCGCCATATTTTACAAAAAAACCTTGTTCTACTTCATGTTTATTTGGGGTTCCAATTACTGCATAATATAGTCTTTCTGCATGATAATAAAGCATCGACATTCTACACCTTTGCTTGAAATTGGAAGCTGCTACAATTTGTAAATATTGTTTTGGAGGAAGTAATTTACTTTTTTCATTTCCATTTTTATCTACGATCGTCAAAGAAAAAACGGGCGGTAAATTGCGGCTTATTCCTCCCGGATTAATCCCAATTTTCATGGAATATTCCCCTTCATCATATTCAGGAAAGATCGCTTTCACTGCTTCATCTCTTCGCCGATAACAGCCAAAGCCTTCAAGCGCTGCAGTAATATTTTCTTCGATCGTTTTTACACCTAATTGGTGAGCCAGTTTTAAAGCAAGTTCTTTACTATCGCTACTTGAATCTTTTTCGGGCAGTAGAATTCCGATTACATTTTCCGGACCAATCGCTTTTGCCGTTAGTGCCAGTGTTACCGAAGAATCGATGCCACCGCTGATTCCAATAATGGCGCCTTTGCGCTTTGTCACAACTAAAATATCGCTTTTTAATTTCTCAGTAATTGCATCTATTTTACTTTCAATATTATTAATTGAAAGGATGTTTTTTGAAAATGTTTTATTAGAATCTTCGTTCATTTTTAAATTCTGCGTCTTGAGTGTTTATAGATTAATTCTTGATCATTGCATTTTGTGGTTTATAATTAAGCATGTCATCAATAACTTTATTAGAAAATACTCTTGCTCCGGAATCATTAAGATGTGTTTGATCATCAAATAAATTTGGATGATTCCAAAAAAATGGATCTTTTGAATAATCATAAAAAGGTACATCAAACTCTTTGGCAATTTTGCTGGCGATTTCGACGGATTGATCTTGACCGTAATATTTTATAAAACGTGGGGAAATGAAAATATAAAGCTTTATATTAGAATTGATACAATCTTTGATAAAATTTGTCAGCATATTTATCTTGTTGGAATCCAACTCATATTTTAAATTTGAGGTATCAATATGTAAGTGTTTGTTCCATTGATTCATTAAAGGCACATAACCTTGCTGGTCTTCAATATATTCTCTATTTCTGTTATAATCAGTATTTCCAATTCCAATGGAAAAAATAAGTGAGTTAAAGGGGTAAATTTTGGATAAAAGTTTATACTTCTCATATGGACCTCTTAGTTCAATAATACGACGAATATGTGGATGCTGATCAAAATATGGCAATAATGAGGAAAGTCTGTCATAGCTTTGGCGTTCTTTTTGAAATTCTCCTATATCAAAATTAAGTATTGCTATTTTCGGAAAGTATCTTTTTAAAATACTTTCTAAAACAGCGTAGTTATAGAAAACAGTATTACCATCTCTACCTGTATTATAAACCGTCATGTTCATTCTTTTTTCAAAGACTGGAGGATAATAATGGTGATTAGCTGTTGAAGAGCCAAATATCAGAATGTCAGCTTTTGTGCTATCCATTGCATAAGTGGTACGATACAGATATCCTGAATCCTGTTTAAAATATAAGTCACGCAAGATGCCACCTATAACATAATCTAGAAAAAATAAGATCATTAAAAACAAGAATGATTTTAAAAAAAACTTCCAAACCTGTCTTTTACTGAGCATGATAATTAATTAAAATGCAAAATAGATAAACTGGCCTCCATCAAAAACACCTGCCAATAAAATATAAATAAGCAATAATGCATAGGATAGTTGTTGTATCAGCCAATTCTTATTTGAAAACAATGAAAATCTGAATAATTTAAACTCCTCCTGCAAATCGTACATCATCATTATTACAATTCCGATAAACATAAAAAGAATTGTCGAAGGTTTATCAATAAATAATTTGCCTGGTCGTGTAAAAATTCCTTCTACGATACTCATAGCCTTATCAATTGTCGGAGATTGAAAGATGATAAGTGAGAACGAAACAAATAAAAAGGTTAGAAAAATACTTAGCTTGTTATAGATTTCATTACTCATCTTTTTTGCCATCTTTTTTCTTTCTCGCCTTGTTACGGTTTCATAAATAAGTGCTATCGCTTGCAATATTCCAAAGAAAACATAAGTCCACGCCGAACCATGCCAGATTCCGATAACAACAAAACTGATGAAAAGAGCATAAAATATTCCCCATTGTCCCCAATCGCGATACTTCAGAGCGATAGGATTAAAAATATAATCATTTACCCACGAGGAAAGTGAGATATGCCATCTTCTCCAGAAATCACTAATATTTTTCGCTAACAAAGGGCGTTTAAAATTTTCCATCAGATGAAATCCAAATAAACGGGCAGTGCCTAAGGCAATATCTGTATAACCTGAAAAATCTGCATATACCTGAAACGTATAAAGTAAACTTGCAAATAATAAAGTCAACCCGCTTTCCTGATCTGAATGCATCATTACGACAGTATGATAAAGCGAGATTCTATCTGCAACTACCAGTTTCTTAAATAATCCCCAGGCAATCCGTTTTCCGCCTTCGATAAGATTTTCTTTATCAAAATAAATTTTTCTTTTTAACTGTGGCAAAAAATGATCGGCTCTTTCGATGGGACCTACAAGTAGTTTTGGAAAATAAATGGTAAATAAAGTAAAGCGATAAAAATTTGTTTCTGCATGTACGGCGCCGCGTTTTATATCCGTTGTGTAACCAATAGTTTGAAAAATATAATAAGATAGGCCAATTGGTAAGGCGATATCCAGAAAAGGAGGCGATGTTGAATTATTTAAATTCAGCCAACCGAAAAACTCGAAAAGATTTGCAACTAAAAAATTCCAATACTTAAAAAAGACAAGTACTGATAAATTAGCGAGCAATGATAAATAGAAAAAAGTATTTTTTCTTCGTTTACTGGCTGTTCTATCTATTAGAATTGCAAGAAAATAATTAATAGCAATAACAGAGAAAATGATAAATATGTACGAAACTTTTACGTACATATAAAACCATACACTTATCGCAATCAGGAATAAGTTCCGGTACTTAATGGGAATTAAATAATAAACTACAATAGATCCCGCAAGAAACAGGAAATAAATGATTGAAGTAAATAGCATTAAAGAAACGTTTTCTTTGGCTCACTCATAATCCCAAAAGACATTCGATTCAATAAATTTTATTTTGCCTGAATGGATTTGCAGAGGTCTCCAACATTTCTAAAATTCAGCAGTTCATTTAAATTAAAACGAATTTTATAATGTTTTTCAACCGCTGTTATCATTTGAATATGATTCAGGGAATCCCATGATTCGATATCATCAGTAGTGGTATTTTCATTCAATCGTATTGAATCATCCTCAAATACATCAATGAAGATTTTGTTTAGATCTTTTAATAAATTTTCTTGTTCCATAAAGTAATCTTTTATTCCTAATTAATACGGAGAATCAGAGGTTTGGAGTTTTTTTTGGTTTTTAAAGAAAGGATTCTGTGCATGAAAAATACAATATTTTTTGTTTTCCTTTTTGTTGCTTTTCCTATATTTTTTATTGGGATGGATAAATTACTACATCTCAGAATATTTCCTAACTTCTAGTAAGCTTTTTGATCACCTTTAAAAATATAATAAACTGTCAAAAAAAGAATGCGAATATCAAGCCACAATGTCCAGTTTTCCAAATACCACAAATCTTTATTTACTCTCATTTTAATTTGTTCAGGATTGGTAATTTCTCCCCTGAATCCGTTGATTTGCGCCCAACCTGTAATTCCAGGTTTTATAAACTGTCTTACCATATATCCATCCACTAATTTTGAGTAATCTGATGTATGCTTTATCATATGTGGGCGGGGACCTACAAGACTCATTTCTCCTTTTAATACGTTGAGAAATTGTGGAAACTCATCAAGACTTGTTTTCCGGATAAATCTTCCTAAATGTGTAATTCGTTGGTCATTTCGTGTAGCCTGTTTCACATCCGCATCTTTGTTTGTCTTCATACTGCGAAATTTCCAACAATAAAATGGCTTTTTGTTTTTACCGGTACGCAATTGTTTAAAAAAAATAGGTCTTCCTGATTCTAAGAAAATTAATAATCCCAATAACGGGATCAACCATGACAGAATAAAAACCGTCACCAATAAACTTACTCCGATATCTAACGCTCTTTTTTTAATTCTGTTTCCTACCTCATCCAAAGGTTCTTTTCTTAATGAGAGGATTGGAAGCTCACCATAATATTCAATGTGTACTTCACGTGTGATGAAAATAGAAAGATTTGGAACAATCCGAAAACGAATACATTCTTTTTCAGATTGATACATCAATTCATAGATAAAATTATTTTGTTCCGGCGTTATGGTTGAGAAAATTTCCTGCACATTCAGCTCTTTGGCAATGCGTAAAGTATCTGAGACATTAGTTAATACAGGATAATGTGATAATTCATCTATATTTTCGTCATCCTCTATATAGCCAATTATTTGCGTATTCAAACCACCGTCCTGCTCAAAATATAAAGCCAGCTTTTTTGCCGTTTCATTAAATCCAAGAATAATAACTTTTTTTGCAAGAAGATCACTGTGCTTAAAATATCTAAACATCCCAATATAGAAGAATTTATTGATCAGTAATCCAAGTCCAAAACAGGCCGTGGTAGTAATAATAAAAAACCTTGAAATAATTAATTCTCTGTAAAAAAATAAATAAAAAAGTATAATAATAATCCATGCTAAAAAAACCTGTATTGTTCTTTTTGTAAAGGATTCAAAATTCAGAAGTATGCTGCTGGAATAAGTTCTTAAGATAAATGCAAGAAACAACCAGGCACCGTTTGCTACCGTTAAATATCTAAAATATGCATCAGCAGAATTGAAATGAAGATTTTTTGTAAATACAATTTGAAAAATAAAAAAAACGACGTTCAAGACAATAAGATCCAGAGCAAGCAAAGTAAATTGAAGATATCGTTCAAATTGTTTGTTCACTGCAATTTGTTTTTAACCAGTTAAATAATTAATTAGAATAAACAGAAGCTAAAGAATCAATGATGCGCTCAGAAGTGCGGCCATCCCATAATTCTGGTATTTTGCCTTCTTTCCAATTATTATCAATAATTTTTTTAAGATATTGAGACAATTTATTTAGATCGTCACCAATCAATTCATTTGTCCCTATTGTTACTGTTTCCGGCCTTTCAGTAGAATTCCTTAAAGTCAGACAAGGTATATGCAATACTGTTGCTTCCTCAGTTATGCCTCCTGAATCTGTAATAATACCTTTCGCATTTTTTATTAAATAAATGAATTCCAGGTAACCTAACGGATCAATCATGATGATATTTTTTGCATTGATTTTAAATTGATCAATAATATGCCGTGTTCGCGGATGTACTGGAAAAACTATTTTGAAATCACCGGTACTATTTTCAATTGCTGAAAGTATGGAAGCTAATTTTTGATGATCATCTACATTTGAAGGACGATGTAACGTAAGAAGAAAATAATTTTTTTCTTTTAAATTAAATTCATCCCAAAAGGCTGGATTTTTTATTCTTGGCAAATTTTGAAAAAGTGTGTCAATCATCGTATTTCCTACAAAAAAGATGTGATTCTTTTTCGCACCATTTTTTATTAAAGATGAGGTTGCCTGTTCAGTGGTAGTAAAATAATAATCACAAATAGAATCAGTAACAATTCTATTGATTTCTTCTGGCATTGTCATATCGCCCGAGCGAATTCCGGCTTCTACATGAACCACGTCGATACAAAGTTTTTTTGCAGTGATGGTACAGGCAAGTGTTGATGTGACATCACCAACAACTAAAACAAAATCCGGCTTATTTTCTAAAAGTTCTTTTTCAAACCTCACCATTATTGTTGCAGTTTGTTCAGCTTGCGAACCAGAACCAGATTCAAGATTTACATCAGGAAGTGGAATACCCAATTGTTCAAAAAAATCACCACTCATTTTTTTATCGTAATGTTGACCAGTGTGAACCAACCGGTAATTAATATTTTTCCCTTTTGATTTTGCTAATTCGATTGCTTTTATCAATGGAGCAATTTTCATAAAATTTGGACGTGCGCCTGCAACAAGAGTAATGTTCAAAATTTTTAAATTAAAAGATTATAAAGACAAACCATCTAAGGAATCACATTCAATTCATTTTTCTTTGAGTAAAAATGGATCAGTTCCTTTGAGTTTTTTATATTAGTAGGTGAAGACGCGCCAAACAAAATGGATTCAATACCATCCATTTCACAAACATATTGCAACGCTTCTTTTGGAGAAATTGTCCCGGCAGCAAAAACCTGCATTGCAATTAAACGGCAGCGTTTTTCAGCAATTACTTTTTCATAAATTTCTTTACCTCCAGACATACGAAAACCTACTTTATTAATGGACGAACAAATAATTGGATTTTTTATTCCGCGGCTTTCTAAAGTATTCAATAACAATGGAAGATTCATCGTGATAAAACCCGCTTCAGCATTATGTTTCTCTTTGATGTAATTATAAAAAGCAATCAGAAATTCAGACATTCCCAATCCAAGAAGCAAATCAGTAATAACATTCTGCAAAAAAATTACCGGAGTGGAAATTCCTTTAAACATTTTCATTTCCGCATCTACTAAAAGTTCCATCATGGAAACAAAATCCTTTTTTACAAATGCCATTCCTCCTTTCGCAAATGTGCTGAAAATATTTCCGGGAACATATTGTTTTATCGTTCCAATAATTCCTAATTCAGTTACGGCGTTTGCATATTTATGAGCATAAGGCATACAAGGATAAATCTTAAAATCCCTGTATTTTTCATCCGCTCTTATCGTGTTACAAATGTCGGCAATCCGATCATGAGTGGTACACATGAAAGTTTGAATGCCTTCATCAATCGCAATGTTCAAAACATTTAAAATCGATTTATTCTCTTTGAATTTTATAGCTTGTGCGCGTGACTTTTCATCAGAACTATGATTAACTCCAAAAAACTGGTTATCTCCAAAAATTACTCTATCCATTTTTTTTTCCTGTAGTATCTTTTAATAATAGTGATATTGTTTCATCAGTATCAATTGCATTTTTAAACGAACTTTTATTATTTAAATTTTTACTGACAATACAATTAATAAAATAATTAACTTGGGAAGAATACTCCTCTCCTCTTAAATAAAAATTTACATTTTCTGTGAGGCTTGTAATATCTTTTGCTGTCCAGCCTTTGGTTAATCCTAACGATTTATTATCCTCTTTTAAAAATATTTTTACTTCAGTTGCATCTGCAATTATTTTTCCTTTTTTTCCAAGAATAGTGATTTGTGTACTCATTTTTCTATACGATTCATCACTCCAATTCACAGAAAGTTGTCCGCTTATTCCTGAGTCCAAAATCAGCGTACTGTAAACTGCATCTTCCACCTCTTTTGAAAAAACATGTACTAATTCAGTTCCTGCAACCTTTACTGTTTTGCCTAATAAAAAATTTACCAAGTCAATCGTATGTGAAGCATAATCATACAAACAACCACCTCCTTCTGATCTTTCTGAACGCCACGTTCCTCCTTTTTCTTTTACGACAACAGGACCGTATGATTCCGCTAAAAAATGATAAACTTCTCCAATCGCATCTTCCTTCAACAGTCGCTTTATTTCATTAAAAGTTCCTAAAAAACGATTGTGATATCCTACCTGATTTACTAACCCTGATTTTTCTGCTTTTTCAGATAATTCTTTTCCTTTTGAAGAATCAAGAGAAAAAGGCTTTTCACAAAATACATTGACACCATTATTTAATGCATATGCAGCCATTTCATTATGCAATTTTGTGGGCGATGCGATAATAAGAGCATCTAATTTCATTTTATCGATCATCTTTTTATAATCGGTAAATGTTTCAAATCGCGAATATTTTTTGAACGCGTCAATTACCAATCCCGAAGTATCACATACTGATACCAAATCAACCTGCGGATGCGCACCAAGAATTGCACAGTGCGAGATGCCCATTTTACCGAGACCTATTATTCCTGCTCTTACCATTTTTTCCTATTTCTTCAATTAAAGATTTGATTAAATAATATGATTCTTTTCCTTTTAATAATAACTGTTTATCCGGTGATGTCTCATTATTCTGATTAACGTATTTAATTACATTCTCGGCAGTCAGATCAGGAAGATGTTTCATCAAATTTTGCTGAATCAAATATCTATCAACATCAAGCAATTCATCTCTGTAAACAGAAATTGTTGGAATTCCTGTCACTGCCATTTCCCGAGTCATCGTTCCTCCGGCGCCAATAAATAAAAAACAATCGTTCGCAATTTCGTCAAAAGAAAGGGGTTTCTCAGGAACGATTACGCCGAAAAATATAGAGGAGTTATAATGTTTAAATTGTTCTTTATCTCTCGTGAGCATTGTAATTGAATATTGATCTTTCAATCCAATAATTACTTCATCCAAAAAGTTTTCACCCCCTTTGTAATACTGTGCTGTTCGTGGTTCCGGTCGTATGTAAATCTTTTTTTTTGATTTACTTTTCGTGTTAGAATTTCCATTTTCCAAATATTTTTGCCACAAATAAATACCTTCTTTAACGCCTGGATAAGCAATAATTTTTTTAATGTTTGCTCCTTGTTTCTGAACTTTTTTAATATTAAGAAACTCAGGTATTAAAACTGTTGAAGCAGAAATAAAAGAGGGAATATTTCCTATTGCATGTTCGTTATCGTTCATGTAAATTGAAGGAATTCCTAATAACCTTGCTGCTACCGGTGAATGAAAAGAACTTTGAGAAATAGCTATATCCACTTTGAGAGGTTTTATAAATTTTTTCAATTGGTGAACTCTTATTGGATAACCCATTACTTTTTTAAAAAAATTCTTTCCATAATGTTTGCCAACAATGGTATAACTGATTTTATGTAAATCCAGCAAAGAGACAGTATTGGATAGCGGACGACAGGTCACAATAATTTCATGTCCCTCTGATTCAAGTTCTTTCAATAAATCCTTAAAGAGATTTATATGAGGCGCATTTGAGAGATCGAACCATATTCGCATTTTATTTGTTGATAGAATTTAATTTAACAAAGTTGATTTCTCTAAAGCTTTTTCCGCGTTTACCAAATAAAATGACATAGCATAAAATATCCATGCTTCAGACCATCTCATGAAGGGAATTTTATTGGTGTAATATTTTCTTTTTTGAAAATAAAAATAACCTTCAGGAGATTGCATATTTTCTATAGTCCAACTCAAAACGCGATCCGCAAGTTTTTGATGTTGCTTTAATAAGTTCGTTTTTGCGAGAGTCACAATTAACTGGGAAGCCGCATGAATATCAATTGGATAAAGTGAGTTATTATAATACTTCGATCTTCCTTCTTTGTCAAAAAAGGTTTCCAGGTAAAAATGAATTCCTTTATCAAAATTTTCTTTAAAACTTATGTCTTTTGAATATCGCTGGTATTCGAAAATACATTCAAGATTAAAACCAGTATGGAAATTATCGATCCATTGATGAAAAGGTAAAGTGCTGTAATACCAGGATCCATCATGGTTTTGATAATTACAAACATAAGCAACTGCTTTTTTTGCTGTAGCAATTAATTCCTCTTCTTTCGTATAACTATAAATGCGACTTATTAACCTGGCACCCAAAAGCGATGCGTTGAAAACAGATGTTTTATCAAACGGCGAATAAGAAAAAGCAAAATTTCCACTCTTGTCATAACTGCGATTTAAATCGTTTAGAATAAAATCTTTTGCGGAAATTGCGGCATCTAAATAATTTTCATTTCTTGTAACTTCAAAAGCATCAAGTAATGCATTGGCAACATAAGTGGTAGCAACAATTGTGGGAGAAAATTGTTTTTGAAAAAACGCTCTCGATTCCCAATCAAAATTATATCCCCAACAGTTTCCTGAAAACCCTTCAGACCTCAGGTTCATTACCTTCTCAAACAGAAATTCAATTTTGTTTACAGATTCCGAATACCTGCCTTCAATTTCACTTAAATTGCTGTAAGCAGAAATGAAAAGTCCTAATCCTTTGGGATTGAAACCCTTTTCTATTTTTAAAGGTTTGCGGAGGTTAACAGGCAACTTTTTAATCAACTGGATCCAAATTAGCCGGCTTAATTTTTTATTTGGTAAAATTGGCAAACCTCTAAATACTTTGCTCATTAATCCATCATAAGGATCCCAACCTTCATAATTTTCTTGCTCACAATAACCTTCTAATTTCTTAAACGATTGTATTACTTTTTCATTCATCAACACCTTGCTTTTCTCCATTTTTATTTTGCTAAAACTGTCTCTATTAAATCAATATAAAACTTAGATGTGTCATTCAATTGAGATAAATATTCATATTGAAAATTCCCACAACTTTTTTCATGAATCAGATTTTCCAATTTCAATTCAAGGTCATCAATATTCCTGTTTTTAAAAAGAATTACTCCATCAGGCCTTTTTACTACATCAGAAGTGAGCACCGGCTTTTTTAAAAATAAACCTTCTCTTACAGTTAATGCATCGCCATCCGTGTTGGTGCTTCTTACAACGATATCAGACATTTCAATTACCCTCACAAATGATAATCTCTCATGTACTAATAAAAACTCGTTATCGAGTTTCAATCTTGAAAGTTCATTTTTATATTCAAAAAATTTTTCATCGTTTTTCTCAATTGAAGACACCACAAAAATAAAACTCACACCAATATTTTTTTTTCTCAATCTATCGAAAACAGAAATGCACAAATCCAGACCATACACATCCTCGTTATTATACATTTCAAGACTTGATGCATTTGCACAAATAATAGTATTTCCTTTATCTTTTTTTTCATGCAACCAGTCAGAAATATAAGGCAGTAATTCAGTTTCATTCTCAACTGGAGGAATAAATGCTTCTTTGACAACGTGTTTATTTTCCGGCAAAATTAAATTTGTCTTTAATTGTTCGTTTACTATCATTATCTGGTCTGCCAAATTATATATCCGATTTATTGGCCTCTTTACCGACTCTGGAGTTTTTGGAAAACTATGAATCGTAAGGATCATTTTTTTTGCAAATAATTTGCCAATTAAAAGATGAAAAATCCTGAGGCTTGTTTTTCCACTGTTGATATAAAGCAAATCAGCACTTTTTACTTTGTTGAAATATTTTAGAAGATTGAAACTTCGCAGATTAAAATATTCCGATTTTTTTGTTCGACTTTCATCAATAAAATCAAAGTCAAAATGTGATTTTAAAAGTTGACTTAATCTTAAAATATGAACACTAACTCCACCAAATGGCGGTGCTACCGGGCCAATGATCACCACCTTTTTATTACCCACTCACTTTTAATTTTTTATTTAAAAACGTCTTTAATTGAACAACCGGAGAAAAAGTTCTTGCTAAACCATCGACCACAATTTTTCCATCACATCCGTTTATCGTATGAATGCCGAAATTAAATTTTTCTTTTTTATCAGGCTTAATGCTCATGTAAAACTCTTCTTCAAAACTTTCTTCTGATAAATTTTTTATTTTAAAAATATTGATAGCAGAACCATAATATTTTCCGGAAGCCTGTGCCGGGCGATAAATAGTTTCTGCAACTTTTATGAAATTTCCTGCTGGCCTTGCTCCATTTATATCATCTTTCACAGGATTTTTTTTATGAGGAACGTAAGGGCCAAAAAGATTTTCGGAATAAAAGATAAATAGGTTGCTATTAGAATCTTCGCTGCGCATCGTACAAAAAATCCAATATTTATTTTGATGTTTCAAAATTGTTGAATCAAGAACCGGCAGATCCAAAACACTTTTTTTTAAACTTAATGAATAATTCTTTTGATCAAATTCATAATATGCTAAATGTGACGCTGCACTTGATTCAGGGAAAACATATATTTTATTGTTCTCAAAAAAAATAAAAGGATAAGAAAGATGGCTTTTTGTGTCAAGAAGAACGCGTTTGTCAGTCAGCTGATCTTCTTCATTAATAGTAAACAAAGAAATATTGCCATATTGTTTTTTATAATCCAATTCTTCGTACAATATCTGATATTTCCCATCTTCTGTTTTACAAATAAAAGGATCGGCAAAAAATGTGTAATTATCTTTTATCGGAATCCATGTAAAGCTGCTATTTATTTTTTTATCACGAATTATTTCTTCTATCTCTATATTGGCAATACCAATCGTCCATTGCTTTAAATAAAGTTTATCGAGAAGCTTTGAAAAAAAGTTCACAAGAAATTTTTATGTTTGAAACAGTTCTGTTGTTTCCTTTCAAAAGGACAATAACTATTGACCGGCACTCGACGTACCTATTTTCCTGAGAAGGAAAAAGAGAAAATATTTGAAATATTTCTTTTTATTTTTTCAATCCGGCTATTGTAATGACTCAGATCTAATTCCTTATATGCCTTTTTATATTGAGGATTTTTTGTATCATGAATTACATTACCATTCATATGGCATGAGTTGATCGGATCAGAAACACAGGTAATTTGAATAAAAGGTAAAATGTTACTCCATGAATCACTCTGATAACATTCTTCTGCTGCATTTTGCAAAACAGGAGGGCCAGATAAACCTAAAACCGGGTGATCAAATTGCATCAGTTTATTTCTTACAACCAATTTTCCATTCCGGATTTCAAAGCCATAATGAGTCGTATAACAATTATTGTTTTTAGAATTAAGCAGCGTTTGTTCAGCCGCCTTTAAAAACACAGGATTTTTAGGTTCACTAATAATAAGCCACTGGCAAATATCTCTGTTAATTCCTAATTGGGTAACAAAACAGGCAGTTGGATCGACCCAGTTTCTTAAAGGGTTGAGGCACTTGCAATCCAAATCTGCATAAACTCCTCCATATTTATAGATGATAAGATATCGCCACAAATCCGCTTTAGAAGCTCCATATTTTAATTGATTGTAACCATCCACGTATTCAGGAAAATCATTTTTCAGAAATTGAAGAATATCATTGTCATCCATAAAACGATATTCATATTCAGGATTCAAATCTATCCATGAATCCGCATAACTTTTTATATAAGCTGGAACCCTATTAGTACTAATAGTTTGCCATATTATTTTCGGAATTCTTTGGTTGTAACCATTCTTACTTCTGGGTTTTACAACCTTTGGGATTATTACAAATTGACTCATACAACTTTTATCGGATCAAATAAAGATTTAGTGGAATTATACCATTTTACAAATTCCTTAATTCCTTTTTCAAAATTTTGTATCGGTTGATAACCTAATTCCATTTTGGCCTTCGAAATGTCGGCAAATGTTGTATTTACATCTCCTGCCGGCAATGGTAATTGATTGATAATCGCTTTTTTGACCAGTACATCTTCAATGGTTTTTACCAGGGTTTTTAAATCAATAACATTTGATTCTCCAAGATTGTAAATATTAAATCCTTGCAACCGTATTAAAGCGGCATCAATTCCCTGAACAATATCATCTATGAAAGTATAATCCCTGGAAGTGCTGCCATCACCATAAAAGGGAATAGGAGATCCTTCATCAATTAATCTTGTAAATTTGTGAATAGCAAGATCCGGCCTTTGCCTTGGACCATAAACTGTAAAAAAACGTAAGCAGGTTATGTCAAACTTAAATAAATGGGCATAAACATGGCAAAGGAGTTCTCCGCTTTTTTTGCTGGCGGCATAAGGAGAAATGGGATTGTCAACACTATCGGATTCAGAAAAAGGGACTTTTTTATTATTTCCATAAACTGAGGATGAGGAAGCAAATAATAGTTTATTAACATTACTTGCTTTCATTGACTGAAGTAATGAAAGAGTTCCATTTACGTTTACATCATAATATTCTTCAATCAAATCAATCGAAGGTCTTACTCCTGCTTTCGCTGCAAGGTGGATTACATATTCAATGCAATTTTCTGAGAATATTCTTTGTAATGTGCTGCTATTACGAATATCCACTTCATAAAAATGAAATTTTGAATTGTTAACAAATGAATCAAGGTTCTTTGTTTTTATGCTTTTCGGATAAAATGGATCAAAATTATCTATTCCAATAACTTCAAATCCCTTATTTAAATAATGCTCACAAACATGTGATCCAATAAAACCTGCTGCACCAGTTACTAAAATATTCATCTAATTTTCTTTTGAGTGAGATTTTCATAAATTCTCGAATAGTTAGTGGTCATTTCTTTTAAATTAAATTTTTGCAAAGCCATTTCAATTCCTGTTTTTCCAAACCTTTCGCGCTCTTCGTCTTTCATGATCAGTTCAATTTTTTCTACCAATTCTAGTGAATTATTTGGATTGATTAAATATCCATTTTTGTTGTTGAGAACAATTTCATCTGTTCCGCCACCTCTGGTTGCGATAACAGGTTTACCTAAAAACATATATTCAATAATAGAATTAGAGATTCCTTCACCATGAACTTTCGAATTAGTAATTAGAATGCCAACATCAAATGCATTTACAATGTTTTCAACATTCGCTCTTTTACCAAGAAAAATGATTTTATCCCTCAAATGTTCCGGAACAGATTCTTTCATCCGAGCTAAAAGTTGCCCTCCACCAACTAATACAAAACGAATGTGGTCAATTCGTGATGTTAGATCAATGGCAGCCTTTATCACAGTTTCATAATCTTTTCGAATTTCAAATGCGGCCACCATTCCAACAATAAAAAGAGAATCAGAACTTAGCCCAAAAATTTTCCGCCGGACATAATCAGGACTTTGAAGATTTTTAAAGCGCGATAAATCCATTCCATTGTAAACACAAACAGACTTTTTCAATGGAGCGGCGTAAGCATTCAAACCTGCTTTTGAGTTTCCAACAATAATATTTGAGAATGGAAAGGTAAGCCGTGCGCGAAGCCAGTGCTTATTTAATATATTTTGTTTTACCGGAGTATCAACCACCATTCCATTCACTAATTTAATTTTAAGAAGTTTACAAACGGGAAGAGCATAAACAGCTGTCATGCTATCCCAACAATGAATTATATCGATTTTATCCTTTTTGCAAATTTTATAAAGTCTTCTAAAAATCGAAATATCATTTTTACGTTTTCTAATTAGATAATGGATTTTAATACCTAATTGAAGAACTTCTTGGTAATTTATTTCAGGATGCATTACTACCAATTCAAATTGAAATTGTTGCCTTGCCTTAATTTCCTTCATTAACTCCAATAACCTTCTTTCTTTTCCTCCTAAAAAGATTCCGTTGATAAAAAACAAAATTTTCATTAATCAACATTATTTACACTAGTAAAAAGCGCGTGGATTTCCTTGATTTTACTACCGTTCAGAAGATGATTTTGTAAAACATAATTCTTGCAGTTTTTGAAATATTCAGAAGAGTCAATTGGCTGATTTATTGACGAAACTAATTCTTGTAAATTTCCATTAAAAACTTTGCCAAGTTTTTCTTTTTCAATAACTCCAGGATCAAAAAAGAGGGAAAAAACCGGAATGCCATAAGACCATGATTCAATAAAAACATTTGGAAATCCTTCCATTGGAGACGTTGAAATCAATGCTTTGGAAGTAGCAATTTCTCTTAAAGTTTCCGAATGGTTTAACCAGCCTAAAAGTTTTACATTTTTGAATTCTTTCAATTTTTCAAAATAATATTCCGATGATTTATCAATCGGATGACCAACAATTTTAAAAGTCTGGGAAGGAGTTTCAGCAACTATCTTAAAAAATTCCGGAAATCCTTTTCGCTTTTCAAGTCTTCCTACATAAATGAAGTCTTTATGTTTCATTAACTCAATTGAAGGATTTTGGCATTCGACAATAATATTTGGAAATAACTGCGATTTAATTCTTTTTTTAATTAAAACATTTTTCTGCTCCTCATTCTGAACGAGCACCAGATCTGCTTTTTTTAACAAATAGGGGTAGACCACTTCTATAAGAAATCCACTTGAAAATGCCCATAAAGAACCAGGAGAAACCAAATGCTGATATTTCAATCTCTTTTTAAAATCCATGGCGTCCAGGTTAGAAGCCAAGCCTAATATAAATTTTCCCTTCACCTTTCTTGCAGCCCAATAAGCAATAATATGTCTGAAATCTCTGATACGACAGTAATAAATATCTGCTTTTTGCGATTTCAAACTTTTATACAGATTAGGAAGGCGTTTGGTAAATGAACGCAAAACCGGTATCCCTTTATTCCAGTCTTTTATTTTAAAAACTTTGATGCCGTCCGCGGTAATAAAATCTTCCTCAACTTCATAATCGATTACCGTTACCTCATTTCCGGCTTTTGCTAATGCTTTTGCCAGCAAAGCAATCTGGAGTTGACCACCGCCACCCGTATTATCTTTTAAAGATCTTGCAATATCACCCCAAAAGCACACTTTCATAGGTATCTACTTTAGCCGCTTCAGAAAGAGAAACCGCGCTTATTTGTTTGTTTACTATAAATTGAAACAATTTTTCCAATAATTGATATAATTTTTCAACAGACTCTTTATCCTTTCTATATTCCGAACAGCCAGGCATTAATTCGCTCGAATGAAACATCATCACCAAATAAGGCAATTTAATTCTGATGCATTCATTGATCACTTCTTCAAAATGAGCACTTGTCATATATAAATATGGACGCAACCATAAAGGTTGATTTTGAAAAAATAATTTTCTGAAGCCACGCAGAACAATATTATTATCTACTCTTTTAAAATATTCCAATGCCATTTTCTCATTAGAATTTAACGGAAATTTGGTTGGAATAATGGTTACAGGAATTTCAAGTAACGATCCGGAATCAAATGTATAGGTAAAAGGGAAACTGTTGTAATTGCTAAAATCAGGGCCGCCTTTTCCATTAGGCATTCCTTTATTAACTGACCAATTTGTAAAAGGTGTCACAGATGAATCTACCAGGTATCCATTTCCTGTTAGAATCCGTGCTACTCTTTCGTCAAAACCAAAGCGGCCAGAGCGAAAAGAAAAAGGTCGTTTTCCAAAAGATTGTTCTATCTGATTTGTCAGATTTTTTAATTTTTGATCAATAATCTCTTCCGGAAATTCTGTAGCAAAAGCGTGATTAGGATCATTAAATCTGTAGCCATCTTTATCCAAAAAAGGAGGCGTTGTCCACGAATGCAAATGAGCGCCAACTTCCGCTTTTTGGTTTTTTACGTAACCTGAAAAAATATTCTGAGAATATGCATCATCACAAACTTCAGAAGTAACAAGATAAGTTGGTTTAACAGAATATTTCTCGCAAAGCTCCTGGAAACGAGGAACATATTTAATATTTTCAACCGTAAGATCCCGGCCATGATCCCATTGATTGTCTGCTTCAGTATCTATTGTTATAAGAAATTTCATTTTTAAGAAATCACGAATTTTGTTTTAGCCACTCTTCAAAAAATACCAAAGGCCATATTCTTGAACTAAAATCTTTTGTTCCCTTTTGATTCTTGTGTATAATTTCGGTTACGTATTTTTTATTCAGGAAGCGCGATAATTTTGAATTTTCTGACAATAATGTATCGTTGATATATTCTTTCAGATCATCTTTGAACCAAAACTCTAATGGCACACTAAATCCTTGTTTGGGATGATTAAAGATACTTGACGGCAGATAAGGTGTCATCGCTTTTTTAAAAATATATTTCTGATTTCCCTGATTGAACTTCAAATTCCATGGAATTTTAAAAGATAATTCTGCGAATTTATGATCAAGCAATGGAACTCTTACTTCCAGAGAATTTAGCATGCTTGCTCGATCTACTTTTGTAAGAATACTATCAACCATATAAGTCTGCATGTCCAGCCTTTGCATATTGCTGATAAAATCATAATCCGGCCTTCTTTTTAAAATTCTCTCTTTAAAATTTTCAGAAACATTAGTATGATCTACGAAACCGTAATTCATTAAAAGCCTTTTCCTTTCTGACCTCGACCAAACACTTAAATGTGCAGGAATCAAATTTTTATCCTTTGAATAATAATAAGTAGTCGTTTTCCCTTTTCCGTGGTCTGGAATAAGCCGGTGAACATTTCCCCAAATAAACTTATTTAGGACTGGTGATTTAAAATTTAGAGGATTGGAATAAATTTGTTTTAAATGCTTGTAAACATCATATCCCGCAAATAACTCATCACCCCCATCGCCGGATAAAACTACTGTAACATATTTCCTCGCAAGCTTAGACACATAATAAGTAGGAATTGCTGATGAATCAGCGAAAGGTTCGTCATAAGCATGAACCAACTTAGGCAAAAGACTCATTGATTCCGGTTCTACAATTTCTTCATGATGTTCACATCCATATTTTTCAGCTACTTCTCTTGCATATTGCAGTTCATTATATTTCTGCTCTTTAAAACCAATTGAGAAAGTTTTGATAGGCTGGTTTGATTTTTTTGCCATCATTGCAAGCACAGAACTGGAATCAATTCCGCCACTTAAAAATGCACCAAGCGGCACATCTGCAATCATATGAAGCTTCACTGATTCAGCAAGAGCAGATTCGATTTCATCGCACCATTCTTTCTCACTTTTCGAGCAGTCAGGTTCAAAAACAATATCCCAATATTTTTTGATTTCAATTGTAGGCTGATCTTTAAAAGAAAGGAGCAGATAATGAGCCGGTTGCAGTTTTTTTATTTCCTTATAAATCGAAAGATCGCTCGTGATATATCCAAAAGCAAAATAAGAATCTAGAGCGTCATCAGACAAGGTCTTATCGATATTTCCACTTTTTAAAATAGATTTAATTTCAGAACCAAAAACAAGCTTTTCATTGTCTTTATAATAATAAAAAGGTTTAATTCCAAAGCGATCTCTTGCACAAAAAAGTTGTTTTTTCTCATCATCCCAAATCGCGAAGCCAAACATTCCACGTAAATAATCTACGCAATCCACTCCATATTCTTCATAAAGTTTTAGAATTACTTCAGTATCTGTTTTTGTTTTAAATGAATAACCTTTTTGTATTAACTGCTGCCGTAATTCCAAAAAGTTATATATCTCACCATTAAAAATGATCCATTTTGATTCGTTTTGATTACAGAGTGGCTGGTGTCCGGTATGAAGGTCGATAATACTAAGTCTGCGGAAACCTAAACCAACATTTTTACGGATGTAAAATCCTTCATCGTCTGGCCCACGATGTTGAATGACGTCTGCCATACGTTTTAATTCAACTTCTTCAATATTTCTTCCTCTTGAAAAAAATATTTTACCGGTTATTCCACACATGATTACAAGAAATTTAGAAAATTCTGTTATTTACAGTAAACGAAGTTTTACGATTATTTTTCATTTTCCATTTGTCCTTTGATCCAATTATACGTTTTAGTAATTCCATTTACCAAAGGTTGCGATGGCGCCCAACCTAATTTTTCTTTAATTAATTTATTATCTGAATTTCTTCCACGAACGCCGGTTGGGCCGGGAATATTTTTAATGTTGATTGTCTTGTCTGCTACTCCCGCCACCATTTTTACTAGATCATTAATAGCAATCATTTCTTCCGAACCAATATTTACAGGACCTGTAAAATCACTTTCCATCAATCTTCTTACTGCTTCAACACATTCGTCAATAAAAAGAAAAGATCTTGTTTGTTTTCCATCTCCCCAGATTTCAACTTGGCCGCCATCCGCTGCTTCTGCTACTTTTCTACAGATAGCAGCAGGAGCCTTTTCTCTTCCTCCTTTCCATGTTCCCTGAGGTCCATAAATATTGTGGAATCGTGCAATTCGTACGCCAAGTTTGTAATTTCTGTTATAGGAAAGATAAAGACGTTCGCTAAAAAGTTTTTCCCAGCCATATTCGCTGTCCGGCGCTGCGGGATAAGCAGATTCTTCTGAGCATTTGGGATTATCAGGATCCACTTGATTGTATTCAGGATACATACAGGCTGAAGAGGAATAAAAGATTTTACCCACATTATAGTTTTTACTTGCTTCAGCCATATTCAGGTTTATGGTAGCCGAATTATGCATTACGACAGCATCGTGTTCGCCGGTGAAAATATATCCGGCTCCGCCCATGTCTGCCGCTAATTGATAAATTTCATCAATTTGCCTGTCAAATAATTTGTCGCAAACAACAGGATCTGTAAGATCGCCAAGGATGAAATCATCCGCATGATTGTTTCCGTATTCATTTTCTTTCAGATCAACTCCTCTTACCCAATAGCCCTCATCTTTTAATCTGTTGATAAGGTGTCCGCCAATAAAACCTCCGGCTCCGCAAACAATTGCATTTTTCTGTGATTTCATTTTTTTTTTATTTTTAAAATTTTAAGTTACGTTTTGCAGTTATTGCCTTCTTTTTTCCGCCATTTAAATGTTTGTTCAGAAAATTATCCAATTCCTCTGCCTTGTATCGATAATCAAAAAGCCTGGCGGCCATCTTCATTCCGCTTAGTCCTATTCTTTTAGATTCTTCAGGGTAATCAATAACAAATTGCATTTTTTCAACAAAGAGATTTACATCATATGATGCTGCCAATAGCATATTTTCCATGTCTGTGAAATAGTTTTTTACTTCACCATAATTAGTGGAAATGACAGGATTTTCAGATGCCAAGTACTCTCCTGTTTTATGAGGAAAACGAGCTATGTCCTGAAACGTAGGTCTTAATGGAATTAAAAGTGCTTTGGCGTTTTTGTAATACGTAAATAAATCTTTCTGGCTAAGTTTAGTAAATGTTTTTATTTTTTCCTTTTTACTTTTTATGAGTATATAATTTTCAATTTCCTGCCTGTCATTTTCTGATCCATTAATAACAAGATAGAGGAAATACGAACGATCAGAAACTAATTCAAATGCATCAATGATGAAAAGGATTATTTCTTTATATCCTGCGTATCCACAGAAAAGGAAGTATTTTTCAGAATCTTTGGATTCAATATTTTCATAACGGCTAAAATCTGTTAATCCTGGAATTTTTAAAATTGGTTTTGAAGGAGACCTTTTTTGGCATTGATTAATTAGAAATTCACTGATCGGGAAAACGATGTTAGTAAGAGAAGGAGCATAATTATCAAAAAGGAAATCATTCAATCGCTTTCCTAACTGGTGTTTCTCTTTTTTAATGGCTGTATAATATTCAACGTAATTTAAGATTGCTTTAAAACCAAAAATCTTTGCTAAAAAACTATAATAAACAATTAAAGAAAAGCTTCTGGTTGATAAAATGGCAAAATCAAGATTATGTTCTTTCTTCATTTTTTTTAATAACATAAACTCGTTTATCTTTCCCTTCAACTCATACATCCTACGTTTTACAAAACTATCATTTCTATGACAACTTCCTGAAACGTATTTATAAATTATATTTTCATATACACCTTCTGCTTTTAATTCCGGATTTTGGTCTTTACGATAAGTTCCGTTTCTGGCAATCACCGTCACTTTGTTTTGTTTTAAAAGAAGGCTTTTAGAAATTAAAATAATTTTTTGCGCTTCCGCTAAACCGTATGGAAAGTCAGAAAATCCTAAAAAAACAATTGACTTTTTTTTCTGCATTTTTAATAATGTAGAGGATTGAAAAACTGCCGAAGTTCTGGTTCCGATAAGTAACGAATTTCTTTCGAATAACAAATTCCAATTGAAATCCACACAAGCAAGTAGTTTAAGGTAAATACATTAATTGTAGCCGGATAGGAATTAACGATTGACATAAGAATCCATAATCCTGCCGCTTTCGATAGAATATTTCGAGAGGAAAAAATTCCTTTTATGAAGGCCGGTATGGCTATTAGTAGGAATAACCCAAGACTAATTAATCCACCATTTAAAATAGTTTGTAAATAACCGGTTTCAATCGTATCCCGATAATTAGTTGCCTGATCTTCTTCAATGTCAGGACAAAAATATTCTCCTTTGACGCCTCTGCCTACAATCCAATCTTTTGTTTTCATGTCATCATAAAAATAAAGCTCTACTCCTGTTCTTGTGTCCTCATCTCCTCTTTCTAACAAGAATCCAAAAACCTTACTTTCATGGGGCCTATACATATGAAAATAATAAGTAAGACCACCGATGAAAACGATGATGGTTAAATATATAATTAGTACTTTGCTTCTTGAAGTGAAAAAATAGATGATATATCCAAACAAAAGAATTTCACTATACATAACGATCAAGCCGCGACGTGCCCTGATCAGTGCAAATAAAAGTGCTAACAACACTACCCCCATAGAAATTAATTGCTTTTTTGTAGAATGATAATAAAGAGTAAGCAGAATAAATCCACAAGGGAAACTTAAATCAGACAATGTCTCTACGATTGCATTATTTCTTTTATCTGAAGAATCAGAACTAAGTAAATGCTTAATGAAAATGAAATCAAAAAGAACGTAAAAAATTCCGAAAATAATGATAACGTCAAAAAGCTTTTTATAATAGCCCAACTTCCTTGGGAAAAGCAAAACTAACGGAGCAAAATAGAGAAGAGGTCCGGAGGGCGCTCCTAAAAAAGAGGATTTAAAGAAAGAGTAATTAAAAAATTTGTAAACTCCCGCAAATATTATTAAAAGCCATAAAAGGTAAAACGTGAAAATAATTGCCAGATAGTCATTATCAAATTTGTATTTTATGAGATGAATGGCACCATAAAACATACTCAGTAAAGAAATCATTTGGAATACCTGTAAAATCAAAATTATGATATGGCTTTGGGTAACAAAGGCAGCTGTAATGGAATAAACCGCAAACCCAAGCCAAAAAAAATTAAGAAACTTAATCTCTTTTTGATTTAATTCCGTTAAAAGGTCAGGCTGATTTTCTTCTATGTTTAGATAATCCATTTATAATTTAGGTTCACCGTTTTTCTCTTTCCAACCTAATACAAGATTTATTAGTTCTAAATGTTCATTTACTACTTTATTTTTTTCAAATATAGGTAGCCTTTTTCCTTCAATTCGGTTCTCAATACAGTATTTAATGCCTTTTGCAAGATCTTCAGAATCTTTATAATTTGCTAAATACCCATTTTCTTTATGCTTTATCAAATCCGGGATACCTCCCACATTAAAGCCAACAACCGGCGTCCCACAACTTAAAGCTTCGAGAATCACGTATCCGAAAGTTTCGGCTAAGGATGGAGCAATGAATACATCTGCAGAATTATAAATAAGAGATAAAGAATATTCATCATTTAGGTACCCGATAAAATGAGTTGTAAATGGAATGGATGCTTTAATTTCATCATTAGAACTTCCTCCAAATATTAAGATAGAAATATCTTTTAAATCCTCTTTATAAAGTATTTGTAAAGCATCTCGTAAGTAAGTCCAACCTTTATATGGGCTCAAAACTGATTCGGCTCCGAAACAAAGAATTTTATTATTTTCAGGTAAATTCAAAACCTTTCTGGCAAAGGTCTTTGCCATTGGTTTGAAAACTCTATCATCCAATATGTTTGGAATGTAATGGATGGGTTTATTTGCAGTCAGAAAAGAGACTTTTGCACAATTATATAACCATCTACTTGGAGAAACAAAGAACACGTTTCGATATTTTGAGTAAAGTTTTAATTTTTTTTCAAACTCCTGATAAGATAAATCTTTTTTTTTATCTTCCGGAAATATCTGACAATTATAACAATGTAACTTGTATTTCTCGCAACCAAAACTTTGGTGGCAACCACCTGTTATCCACCACATATCATGCATGAAAATTATTACGGGTTTTTTCAGTTTAAATAATTGTTCAAGATTCGAAAAATTGAGAAATCCACCAAGAATCCAATGAAGGTAAACAATGTCCGCATTTAGGATTGCATCTATCTTTGAAATGTCAGTGCCAAGTATTGGATAAGAAAACGTACCAAATTCACCGATGTTTTTTCTGTTTCTATATTCTTCAAGTTTAGTATTAATCCTAAGTAATGTCCTTGATTTATTAGTAAGGTAAATTATGCTTTCATCAAGTATTCTATTAGGATGTAAAGAAACAATTGTAGAATCAACTCCTTTTTCTAAAAACAAATTATGTAATCTGAGACAGGAACTTCCGGCAGAATTCATGGAATTTTGTATTTGTACAATTTTCATTTAGCCGTTTTTATTTGATCCAGATGCCCTTTTTATTTTTATTAATAATCATATGGTACTGTAATGGAGATAAAATAAAAGCATTAAAGTTGGCAATTATAGAAGCTATGAAAAGTGAGTACACTCCCATTTTATAATACTGAATGAGTAAAATAGCAACTCCAACATATATTAATGGACTCAAAATACACGCGAAAAATTGAATTCTTAAAGCATTAATACCATTTAAAAAATAAACATATGTATATCCAAACATGGTAACAACAAAATACAAAAAGCCCCAAAGTGAAAGAGAAAAACTTATATTCACTTTGCCATTGAGCCAAACATTATAAATAGTGTGTGAGCAAATCAGCATTATAATTCCAAAAAAGGTAAGAAGTATTGTCAATTGTTGATATTTTTTTACTGCCTTTTTTATCCAGAGAATATCGTTTCTAAAATAGGCATCTGTACAAGCAGACCAAAATGGAGAAAGAAAAATTACAAATATCATATCCAATACTCCAAAATATTTGTAAACAATATTATAAGAGGTAACACTTGCAATCGGAAAATTTTGCGCAATTATAATATTAGCTGTTTGAAATTGAATAATACCTGCTATTTGAATGATAAAAAAAATCACTCCAACATTAAACAAACCTTTCGCATAAGAAAATCTAATCTTTGAAAACTTAGGGCTGTACCTTCTAAAGGAGCCTCTGAAGAAAAAAAGATTAGCACCTATTAAAATGATAATTGGCGATAAACAAAAAGCAATTCCAAGTTTAATAAGTGAACCTTCTGTTGTTTCTGTAAGAATAACAATAAAAATGAGGGATAGGATTTGTCCGAGAACATCTATTAGTGACGCTTTCGCAGGTTCCTGATTTGCAGTGACAAGTGTTGAAATTATCCGGAGGACGAAATTAATACAAAAATAAGTAAACACAATTATAGCAAGTACCGAGACTTCTGAACGCATTGATTGAGGTAACTTTAATATGTTCGCCCAGTTTAAAAAATTATTACATATCAAAAAAGCAAGCCAAACAAATGCGAAAATGATGGCAAGAATTCCATAAGTGGTACTCACATAAATTTGTGCAAGTTCATCTTCTCCTTTTGCCTTTGCTTCTGCAAATTTATTTCTTAAGCCCTGTGTTAAACCAATATCAAAGAAACTAAACCATCCAACAATAGAAGTGATGGTAATCCAAATACCGTATCTCGATTCATTCAGATAATTTATATTTAGTCTTACTAAAAAAAGACTAACAACAATACTAGTCCCTTTCAGGAAAAACGATGCAAGAATATTTTTCTTCGCCTTTACACTTCTACCCTGACCTTTATTTAAAAATGTAATTATGTAGGCAAATATTTCTAATATTTTACCTCTCATTTTCAGATGCAAACTTTCGCTTTCCATTTATTTTTTACTTTCCTTACAAATAATACTTTCTTTCCAGACTCATTTTATAAGTTTCAAGGTCACTCAACACCATTTCTTTAATCATTTCCTGTAAAGTATAAGTAGGTTGCCAACCTAATTTCGCTTTTGCTTTTCTTGCGTCTCCAATCAGTAAATCAACTTCTGTCGGTCTAAAATAATTTGGATCAACAGCAACAACTTCTTTTCCTTCTGGCAATAAATACTTTTCGTTCCTGCAAGATATTACTACACCCTTTTCAGTATCTCCTTCCCCTTCAAAAGCTATTTCTATTCCGGCTTCCGCAAACGCCATTTTTGTAAAATCACGTACTGTGGTAGTAATACCGGTAGCAATTACAAAATCTTCCGGTTTATCCTGCTGCAAAATCCGCCACATTGCATCCACGTAATCTTTTGCATGCCCCCAATCTCTTTGTGCATTTAAATTTCCCAGGAACAAAGTGTCTTGCAATCCCTGGGCAATTGCTGCTACAGCTCTTGTTATTTTTCTTGTAACAAATGTTTCTCCTCTTAATGGACTTTCATGATTAAAAAGAATTCCATTGCAGGCAAACATATTATAAGCTTCTCTGTAATTTACCATTATCCAATATGCATATAACTTTGCGACACCATACGGACTTCTTGGGTAAAAAGGTGTGGTTTCTTTTTGGGGAACTTCCTGTACCAAACCAAATAACTCTGAAGTGGAAGCCTGATAAATTTTTGTTTTCTCTTCCAGTTTTAAAATTCGGATTGCTTCCAATAATCTTAAAGTTCCAATTCCATCTGCATTAGCTGTATATTCCGGATTATCAAAACTAACTTTTACATGACTCATAGCAGCCAGGTTGTATATCTCATCCGGCTGGGTTTCCTGAACAATACGAATAAGATTGGTGCTATCCGTCATATCACCATAATGCAATTTAAAGTTCGCATGATTTTCATGCGGATCTACATATAAATGGTCGATACGATATGTATTAATTAATGATGACCTTCTTTTAACCCCATGGACTGTATACCCTTTGGATAATAGGAGCTCGGCTAGATATGCCCCATCTTGCCCGGTAATACCGGTTATTAATGCTGACTTCATTTTTCAAAGCTATGATTTCGGAATGATTAATTAAGGCACAAATTGGAGGTAGTGGTGCTTCAAGGCCGGTAAGCGATTCATTCCTATGTGAGAGTGTTTAATTGCAGTAAAACAACTTTTAATCCCGATTTTAGTTTTTATCTAATTAATCTGGATTAAAGTTTAAGATTGTAAAATAAGATCTCTTTTGCCGAAAGAAAGTTCGGTGTGCATTGTTTCTGTTTCAACATCGGCGACAAGAGTAATACCAAGTGATGGAAGATTTACCTTTACCATTGTATTTTTAACGGTCAATAAATTTCCACTCATTGAATATTTAGAACCATCAATAACTTTTGCAACATCATTTACATTCACTTTCGTTTTTTCTAATTTAATATTTTGATGATCAGTAGAAAATTCTTTTATCACTTCTATTTCTTCCTCTTGAATTATTGCAGGTTTTCCTTTCCAATAAACAAAGTTAAGTACACCATACACTGACTTAACTTTTTCAAATTCAGTTTCAAAAATATTTACAAAAACATAAGATTCAAACAATGGTTCCCGATGCATTCTTACCTTTGAATAAGAGCTTATCTGCTTGTAGTTTAAAGGAAAAAAGTTTTCTATTTTTTTCTTCCATAGTGATGCTGCCACCTTCTTTTCCCATTTGGGTTTTGTATATAAAATATACCAATTCTTCTGCATAATTCTTTTTTTAAAAATTTAAATTTGCAGCAATTCAAAGGATTGATATTAGGAATACTATAAGATGAACATGGCTTCGCCGCCGTCAGTTACAACTTAACGTATTGTAATTATAATTTTTCATTGTATAGGATTTAGTACTTTGCTACTGGTTTTTTTTCTAATTTCTTCCTGTCCTTATTGCCATAAACATAATCGTATCCATAGCCATAATTATTCTTGAAGAATCCACGCATTTTCACACCATTAAAAATTATAGCAGGGTTATTAATAGGATTGATGTAAATATTCTCGTCTATTCTTTTAATCAACATTTTTGGAGTGTAGTGATGCCTGATAACATATAAAGTTGCATCGCATAATCCAGTTAATAAGTACCCATCTGTAACCAGAACCATCGGTGATGTATCAATAACAACAATATCAAAAATATTGTCCAGGTAGTTAATCAGTTCATTCACTTTTCCATTGGCCAAAAGTTCTGAAGGATTTTCAGGCAAAACTGCGCCTGCAGAAATAAAGAATAAATTCTCGTGAGCATCCACATGTTTAATAATCTCTTCAGGATCTTTTTCGCCTTCCAAAAATTCAGTAACACCTTCTTCACGATTTACATTCAGTATTTTATCAATGGTTGGATTGTTTAAATCCATATCTACTAAAACAACCTTTTTCCCTGTTAATGAAAGGCTAACTGCAAGATTAGCAGAAATAAAACTTTTACCTTCACCAGAAATACTGGAAGTAATCAATATTTTTTTGTGATTAGAATCTATCCCTAAAAATGACAGAGAAATTCTAAGCTTTCTAAATTCTTCTGCTACAAAGCTTCTCGTTCCTTTTTCTATAACAATTTTATCTTTCGATTTATCAAAAGCAACCTCGCCTATAATAGGAATAGATGTAAGTGACTCTATTTCGTGACGGTACAATACTTTTCCAGTAAGGTACTCTTTTACAAAAATGAAAGCCCCGCATATACCCAGAAACAGCACAATGGATATAATATAAATCAACATTTTCTTTGGACTTACAGGATCAGGACTAGCTTGAGCATAATCAACTACTCTGCTATTAGATACTGCAGAAGCATACGCAATCTCACTTTCTTCTCTCTTTTGAAGAAGGAAGGAATAAAGGTTACTTTTTATTTGTTGTTGTCGACTAATATCCAATAGTTCTCTTTCCTTTTGAGGAACCGCCTGGAGAACAGAATTATAACCTCCATTAGTGGCAGTAATATTATCCCTCGTTGCGTTAAGGCTTTGTCTCAGACTATTAATATTACTTAAAATACTTGGCTTAATCTTATTTACTTTAGCTTGTAAAGCAAGTAATGCAGGATTATTTTCGCCAACAGTTTTCTTTAAATTATCGTATTGCAGTTCAGTTGAATATAATTCATCAATTAATTTATTAAGCATCGGATCGCTTACTCCCAATGTAGATGGAACAATACCTGTCGAACTATTAGTATTCGATTTTACAAAGCTCTCTACCTTATCTAAAACTGCGATCTGCGTATTCACATCTCCCAGTTTTTGGTCATTGGCACTCATATTCTGTAAAAATAATTGCCCTTGTGTACTTATATCAACAGCCTGGTTTCCTGATTTGAACTGTTGCACTTTTTTTTCTATTGAATCAAGATCATGAGAAACAAGAGCTAACCTGGCATTTACGAAATTAAGTGTATTACGCGCCAAATTATTTTTTTCAGCATTTGCTGATTCCTGGTAAGCATTGATTAATTCATTCAAAATATTTTCGGCACGAAGAGGACTTACATCCCTATAACTTAAATCAACAATAGAAGACAGCTTGCTTGCTGCTTCTGCTTTTAATCCAGGCAAAAAAGATGAAACTACGGATTTGGGATTATCAAGCGTAAAATAAAGTTGCCTGGTAGAAGTATCAGCTTCAAAATATTTATTAGGAACGAATTTTAACCTTCCAAATGGAGAATTTACAAAACTATCTAATGGATATCGATAATGATGATTTAAAATTACTTGCTTATCGTTATCATCATAATTCAAATCGATTCGTTTAAAATACTGAAGTGAATCAGGGAATAAAGCAACAACAGAAATAGGTGAACTTGTATAAGCTAATACATCGTGAACATCACCATTCTTATAAATAGGAGCATAAAGTCCAAGATTACTAATTACATTTTCCATTAACTTTCGTGACTGAATCACCTCTATTTCATTCTCTACAATTTTTTTAGAAGAAATCTGATCGAGAGATTCTACCAATTTTGATTCTTCGTTACCTTTCTTTTCATCTTTTATAATTATTGTAGCGGTAGCTTCGTAAACAGGTGTTGTATATCGCAAATAAAGATATGCTAAACCGATAGCGACTGTTATCGCTATTAAGAAGAGAGGCCAGTATGGAAGATATTTAGATACAAACTGCTGCATCATGCTGTCTTCCCTTTCTCCCGAAATTCTGTTTCTTTTAGTTTGCATTTTTTTAATTTACTCTTACTACTCTGTCAATTACAATTGCAATTACTGATAAAGCGCTAAACAAAATTGGCAAAAATTGCTGCGATCTACCTGCTGTAGCGATTTTTGTTCTATTTGGCTGTACGTATACTACATCATTTGGTTGCAAATAATAATAGGGAGAATTGAAAAAATCAGGTGAATTCAAATCGATATGCCTGGTAATTTTTTTCCCATCCTCTTCCCGTATTAATAAAACATTATCTCTTTTTCCATAAATAGTTAAATCACCAGCGAGTCCCAAAGCTTTTAATAAAGAAATTTTTTCATTAGGAACAGGGATTACAGTTGGCTTTGCAACTTCTCCAAGAACTGTTACCTCATAATTAAGGTATCTTATATCGACAATCGGATCTACTAAAAGCTTTTTTGATAAAATCATGTTCGTAATATTATCTCTCAATTGTTCTTTTGTAAATCCCGCTGCCTGAATCGTTCCAAGAATTGGCATCTCAAGAGTACCATCCGGATTTACCAGATAGCCACCCGCCTCAGTATTACTACCGTTAACAGTTGTTGCTCTGCCTACATTGTTATTTTGCAAATTGAAGGGTGCAGAGGCTTCTGCATTCAAACTGCTAACTGTTATACTTAAAATATCATTCGGTTTAATAATGATTGGTTTATTTTCATTTGCTGTATTAAATGAAGCATCCTTTACATTATTAAAATATACAATTTTCTTCGAGCTTGAACAGGAAGTAAACAATAAACCCAACAAATAAACACTAAACAGAGGTAATAAAAATCTGGCCATAATTAAATTTTATCAGCTGTATTAAACACTTTTTGTCCAATACCAGCTTTTAGCTAATTTTTTAATCGGAGATCTTTTTGTAGGAATGGGATCAGAGTGTATCGGGGTAACAATTTGAGGCCTTTCTTTAGGTCGGATTGTATTCGCAAACCTAACAGTTAAAACTTATATTGCCAAATTTTTCAGCAAAAAATTACAATACAAAGTTTCAATTTTAAAAACCTCGCCTTGAAAACGCTTTCAATTATTTTAATCTTTACAACATGTTCATTCCAATCATTCTAATATCTCTTACTTCCAATCTAACTGACTATATTCCAATTAAATAATTACTATGGGAAATCACATTTCAATTTTCCTGCCGAATTTTATTTTTTGAACAAAAAGAGAAAAAATGATTCCTTGAAATTTCCATCAATCTAAATCTCACCTATTCATTGTCTTTGAAATTTCTTTTCTATCTGCATTTGCAAAAAATTTATGATCATTCAACTCTTCTTTTGTTAAATGTGAATAAGTAATTCTTAAAAAGCTTGCATGAAACCAAAATGAGAGTTACTTTTACAAACACTTACACAATTTAGTATTCAATCTATCAGCCCCAAATTTTCTTTTTCAAAAGAAAACTTTTAATCCGATTCTTCCTCTGAATTTCCTGGTTCTTTATTGAAAAATTTTTTTTCTAATTTTTTTAAACTCCCTTTGTAGACTTTTTTCAACAAAGTGTGATTTTAAAAATTCACAACCAGAATCTCTGGCACCCAATTTCCTATCATCGTAAAGACTGTCCATTTAACCTGTGATTTACCAAAGAAAAAGTGGCATTAAATTTTATTGTTGACATTAAAACTCTTATTGCTGTCACAATAATTTTTATTCTCACAATTGTTTAACCTCAAAACAGGAAAATCATGGAAAACATTTACAATGCTTACACAAAGGAAATCAATGGAAAGACTTTTTATTTTATAAAAAAATTTTCCACCTTCCCGGAGTACCCTAATTTCCCGAACGTGCTTGAAAGTATGGGAATGCATACCGATTTTCACAAAGCATGCAAGCTTGCCAAAGTAGATGATGAAATTGCTATTCATAATTTAATGAGCGAGTTGCATATTATTCCTGATTCTGCAAGAGTTATTCATTTGCACCGAGTAAAAGCAATGACTCATTCCCTAATAAAAAATACCCAACACGCAATTTTAAAACTAAGATTGGCTTCTATAAACTAATTGTTGAACTTTTCTTAAGAAAAACATTATCATTTTTGAAAACCGCTTCTATTAAGCAAATACAATTTAAGTTTGCTGAATGCCATCGTTCAATCAGCCAAGCCGTATTGTTGTAACTTGTAGTAAGCGCTTATCACCCTATTTAGCTCAGGAAGTTTCTGAATTAGGATTTAAAGCAAAAAGAATTTTTACAACAGGAGTAGAATTAAATGGAACTCTTAATGATTGTATCCGGTTAAATTTAAATCTTCGTTGCGCAAGCCAGGTTTTATATTCACTAAAATCTTTTTATTGTGAAAATGCTAATCAGTTATATGAAAATATTTCTCAGATTCAATGGGAAAGTATCATAGATAAAAACGGATATTTTTCTGTAACAAGCAAGGTTGATAACAACACGATCAATAATTCTCTTTTTGCGAATGTAAAAGTGAAAGATGCTGTTGTGGATCGTTTCAGAAATAAGTTTAATGCACGTCCGGATTCAGAGATCGGAAGAGCACACGTCTGA
>JBQCIM010000149.1:0-49029 GCA_051953735.1 Ginsengibacter sp. | reverse complement strand
CTGAATATTTTCCTCGCTTGCAGGAGTAATAAATTTAAAATTGCAATTTAAAATTGCAAAATCCAGTAAGACGAGAGGTGATAATTGTGCTTTCATTTATGCTACTTTCAATTTTCCTTTTGGTTTGAAAGTTGTCGACCGCGTTTTATTATAACCAGGATTTTTATAAACCCAATATCCTTTATTACCCATTAAGTTTTTCCTGATGGGGACAGCAGTATTATAAGCTTGCTCCACTTCGGATTTATAATTCCCTTTATTAGGTGCCGCTTCAATTTGATAAGTAAAATCATAAGCATCCTGCAATTTTGCAAGGGTTAACAGGCTTATTAATTTGTCGCCCTGGAATAATTGGGTTATAAAACTGGGAGAAGTACCAATAGCCTTAGCCAGGTCTTTTTTTCTCACCGGTTTGCCATCATTAAGTTTTTCCAGTTCACTCAAAAAACGAAACATCATCATCCTCGCTTCATGTGCTAATTCTTCTTCTTTTGATGGAAACGTGAATAAACTTTCAAAGCCGGGTTCTATTTTAAACTTTTCATTGAATTTCATAAATAAATCCTCCTACTTTTTGAATAATATTTTTTTGTTTTTGAGTAAGTTTAGTCGTTTTTTTCTTTTCGTATAAAATGGCAGCGATAACAACATGTGTACCAGAACCGGCATGCACTTCCTTACAATAGATCCTGTCATTTTCCTATCCTTTAAAAAACTTCATGGCAGTTACTCTTTTACTTTTGGAATCTATATCTTCTTTATCATAAAGATTTGGATTTCTCAGGCCTTCTAAAATAATATTGGATATGTCGCGAAATTTATTTTGATGTCTGGTATCACGCTTGATATAGGCAAGAATTTCCTCTGAATTCTCTTCATCAAGGTAGATTGCCCTTTTGCCATCACGGGAACTTATCAGTTTAAAACATTTTCTTTTCAAGCGAAATTAAGCTATAGGTTAATTTGTTGCAACTTTATTTTACTTTTTTGCAATTTTATTTTACTTTTTTGCAATTTTATTTTTACAACAATTTATATTTGGTTTAATTACTAACAAATTTAGTGATTATCCCTTTATAAAAATTTATTATTCTATTGCTGCATATGAGCCAAATCAAAGGCAAAAACACAAAGCCTGAAATGCTGGTCAGAAAATTTCTGCACGCCAACGGACACCACTATAAACTCCACGATAAAAGCCTCCCCGCCAAACCCGATATTGCCTGCCCGCTCGCAGACGGGTTTTGCCAAAATACAAAACGGTGATCTTCGTTCATGGTTGCTTCTGCCACCAAAATAAAAACTGTAAATACAATACTGTCGACAAAATGCTGAAAGAGTATTAAATATGCGCAGGCATACTATAAAGGAATGCAACTTTTTAACTAATATCGGGCAGATTATTGTATGTAGCTGCAAGCATTCTTATTAGTTCCTTCTCTTTTCCTTTAATATCATCACAACGCCTGTTAATTAAAAGGTAACCACTTATCTGCTCATAAGCAAAATGAGCAAAGGTTTTCTCGCCAAATTTAAGAGGAATTAATTGCCTGTAGATTCTAAACCTTTGATTATTAATAAATGATTCTACTTTTCGGGATATTTCATCAACTGTTCTTGATCCGATAAAACCAAAGGATGCTTCCGGATAATCATTTAATAAAAGTGGTATCACTTTTACACACGTCATTAAAATATTTCCAACGTCACCTTTATTAATAATTTTAGAATATTTAAAATCACTATGTCTGTCTTTTTTACAATAAAACTTTACTGCAAAAAAATCACCCTCGTGATAATCGGCATGCAGAATGTAAAAGTATTTGGTTACAGGAGAATAGAATTTATAAATAAAAGAAAACAGATGGGCGCTGCCGTCTTTACAGGCTCTTTTTTGAACAAGCTTTAACTCGTAACCTTCATAATCAAAAATCACGGAACAAGAATCTTTCGTGTAGCTATTGAAGGAAGAGATTCATGCAAATCTTTTGAAGTAACCATCTTACCTTTAACAAGGTTTTTATTTAAATGTACAGATTTTACATCTTTCAAAGGGGTCCAGTTTAGTCTGTCACCTTTGGAGGCCACTTTTCTATGTGAAGTATTTGCTTTCATCTGTACAAATTTAATAAAAATTGTTTATTCTTTTCAACTGCCTTTTTTAATTTTTCAATAAGTGCGAAGGCTTCCCACTTATTGAGCTGGTCGCATTATGTAGAGTTATTTTAAATTCGGAATAATCTTGAAAGAAATTTTTATCAGCAGCAAACAATTATAGATCATCTATTTATTCCATGGTCGGTGTCCTCACCGGCCACTCCGGAGACATTAAAATGCATTCATAATATTTTTCAGTAAAAAATCTGTTCTCACATTAAGGGAATAAAAAAGCAAACTTACGTTTACCCAATAGCGCAATTATCAAAAATCTAATTGATGAAAATTGGTTTATCGCCAAAAATTGGAATCTGCCCGGTATGCATTTTAAAGAATGCGATTGGCATGATGAGACAGACCACAACTGGCATGAATTCTCCGGTATAGAAGAAACGAACGATATTCCAACAGTAGAACAATCAATTGAAGAATTGATTGAAAGAATTTCTTACATTGTGAAATAATTATTTCACTGAAAAACTAACGAAGCCATTAAGGTTTTAAAAAAGTATAAAGTAGAATTACCAAAACCACATGAACCCTTATTTCTATTCAGATACCATTTCTAATTTCCTCACTGCTTCCACCAACGAAATATTTGGTTCCATTACCCTCAACAGCGATTTTCCGGATGATCCTACTCAAAAAGGCGCATGGACGCAGGAAATAAGAATCTTAAAAGAAGTGCTGAAATTCAAATTAACAAATTAAAAAATGAACATTGCCAAAGTCCATATTGAGAATTTTAAAACCTATAAAGGCTCTTTCAACCTTTCTTTAAACAAAGGAATTAATATTCTTGTTGGAAATAACGAGTCTGGTAAATCGACTATAATTGAGGCCATTCATCTTGCTTTGACAGGCTTATATTGCGGAAAATACTTGAGAAATGAATTGTCACAATATCTGTTCAACAATGAAATTATTTCAGAATATATTCAGGGTTTAGAGGAAGGAAATGTGGCTCAACCCCTACCACACATTCTCATTGAAGTATTTATCGAAGGTGAAGATATTCCAGAATTTGAGGGTGATTTCCATACTGATAAACCGAAAAAATCTTGTGGCTTCTCTTTAAAGATTGCTTTTGATGATAAATATCAGAAGGAATATGAAGTTTTGGTAGGCCTTGGAGGAATAAAAACTTTGCCAATTGAATACTATAATGTTTCGTGGATAAGTTTTGCCCGCGATGAAAGTATTACTCCTAGATCAATACCAATAAAATCGGCATTAATCGATTCCTCAAGTAACAAACTTCAAAATGGTTCTGACGTTTACATTTCTCGAATTATAAAAGAGTTTTTAGAATCAAATGAAGTGGTAGAAATATCTCAAGCTCACAGAAGGATGAAAGAAAGTTTTATGAGCGAAGAAGCAATAAAAAAGATAAATGAAAAAATAAAAATTGCTTCAAAGATTTCTGACAAAAAAGTGGAATTATCTGTTGAGCTTTCTTCAAAAAATGCGTGGGAAAATAGTTTAATGACCTATTTAGACGATGTTCCTTTTCACTACATTGGGAAGGGAGAACAATGTTTGGTAAAAACCAAATTAGCTTTGGGACATAAAAAAGCTAAGGCAGCCAATATAATCTTATTAGAAGAGCCAGAAAATCACCTTTCTTTTTCCAAACTCAATCAACTAATTAGCGACATAAAAAGCGACAGCAAAGAAAAACAAATTTTGATTTCTACTCACAGTAGTTTTATTGCTAACAAATTGGGGCTTGAACAGTTAATATTATTGAATAATAAAAAAACCGTTAGGTTAAATCAACTATCCTCAGATACGCAAAAGTTTTTTCAAAAACTTTCTGGCTATGACACGTTACGGATGATTTTATGCAAGAAAGCCATTTTAGTAGAAGGTGATTCAGACGAGTTAATTGTGCAAAAGGCATTTATTGTTAGCAATAATGGTAAACTTCCAATTGAGAAAGGCATTGATGTAATTTCTGTTGGCACATCTTTTTTGAGATTTTTAGAAATAGCAAATAAAATCGGAACCAAAGTTACAATTGTTACAGACAACGACGGGAATATTGACGCTGTAAATAAAAAGTATGAAAAATATTTAGGAAGTAATGGTAAGGAAAATATAAAAATCTGTTTTGATCCAATAATTGATAGTGGTGCTTTGCAAGATTTCAACTATAATACACTTGAGCCAAAATTTCTAAAAGTAAACGGTCTTGAAATATTGAATAAAATTTTAGGGACAACCTATTCAACCACTGATGAATTGAACAAGTTTATGAAGGCTAATAAAACCGAATGTGCATTGAAAGTTTTTGAAACAGAAGAAACCTTACAATTTCCTAAATATATATTAGATGCAATCGAATCAGACTAAGAATAAACTGATCATAGCTGCAGCGGGCTCAGGCAAAACAGATACTCTTGTAGATAAAGCACTTAAAAAAAAAGATGCCAAAACCCTCATTACTACATACACGCAACATAACGAAGCAGAAATAATAAAGAAATTTATTGAGAAGAATAAGTGCATTCCAGAAAGAGTTACAGTTCAAACGTGGTTTTCATTTCTATTAAAGCATGGAGTAAGACCATACCAAGGTGCTTTATTTGAAAAAAAAATAAAAGGCTTGCTTTTGGTAAACAGTCAGTCAGGAATGAAAGCATATAGAAATCCTTGTCCAGATTGTAAAAAATTAAAAATAGTTAATGCTACTTGTAATAAATGTAAAAATCCAATCTATTTTGGGGAAGAAAGAGAATTCGAACAACATTACTTTACAAAGGGATTGAAAATTTATTCTGATAAACTTTCAAAATTTGTATTTCGCTGCAACGAAAAATCCAATAACAATGTCATTGAACGAATTTCAAAAATTTATTCTCACATATATATTGATGAGGTTCAAGATTTAGCAGGTTACGATTTGGAATTGCTAAAACTCCTCCTTAATAGCAGTTCTTCAATTTTAATGGTTGGTGATCCAAGACAAGGAACATATTCAACCAATAGTGCTCCGAAAAACAAGCAATTCAAGAAATCAAAAGTTGTTAATTACTTTTTTCAAGATAAATCCATAATTATCGAAGCTGACCAAAATTCCCTACTGACAAATTATAGATGCAACAAGCCAATTTGCGAATTATCGAATAAATTATTTCCCGATTTTCAAGCAACAACATCAGGAAATAATATTGAAACAAAACATAGTGGAGTATTTTTTATAAAAGAACAAGATATTGAAAATTACTTGCAAAAATTTCAACCTGTTCAACTTAGGAACGATATTAGGGAGAAAAGAATAAAAGAAAACTATAGGGTAATGAATTTCGGTGAAGCAAAGGGTTTATCGTTTGACAGAGTTCTAATTTATCCAACAAAGCCTCTTTTGAAATGGCTCAAAGACAATAAATCTGATTTAACAGAAACGGGTCGTTCAAAAATTTATGTGGCAATAACTAGAGCGAGACACAGTGTAGCCATAGTGAACAATGAAGAAAACATAAATCATGAAATACAGCACTATAGTCCGATGGACTGAATTCGCTAATGCCTATTACAAAAGTTTGTGCAATTGGGTCGAGACGTTGAAGTCATGAAGAAGTAAGTACACTTGTATTCTTTGCTAACTTTACAAAATGGCAGACGTCCATTCCAAAGAAACCCGCAGCTTCAATATGAGCATGATCAAAGGCAAAAATACAAAGCCCGAAATGCTCGTTAGAAAATTTCTGCATGCCCACGGATACCGCTATAAACTCCACGATAAAAGCCTCGCCGGTAAACCCGATATTGTTTTACCAAAATACAAAACGGTAATCTTCGTGCATGGATGCTTCTGGCATGGACATTCCAACTGCAAATATTATGTAGTTCCCAATACAAGAACTGATTGGTGGCTGAATAAAATAAACGGCAACATAGCAAATGACAATAAAGCTTCTCAGGCTTTAAAAAAAGATGGCTGGAAAATAATTACCATCTGGGAATGCAATCTCAAACCAGCTAAAGTTGAAAAGACATTAAAAATTCTTCTCAAAATAGTTTCCTAAATTATAAAAGGATTCCCTTCTAAAATACTTGAAAAGTTCACTTATATCCGATTGACTTATAGTCGAATTCCGAATAGCTTGCATGTATGGACACACAGGCATCCAACAACATACGGGCAACCATAGGACTGCAAATAAAAAAATTTCGACAAAACATAAAACTGACTCAGGAAAAATTAGCCTTCAAAGCTGAAGTTGATAAAACTTATATCAATGAAGTTGAAAATGGCAAAAGAAATATTTCCGTTGTCAATCTGGAAAAAATTATCAGAGCACTCGAAGTATCATTTGAAAATTTTTTTAAAGGAATAGAATAATTGTAAAATTCTTGACTGCTGATGAAAATTAAAATTAAAGACCCGTTCAAAATTGACTTTAAGACAATTTCGGACGATGATGTTATTGCACTAAGAACAGAGATTGAAAAAGAGCTCAAAAGAAGGAAGATAAAATTTACAGTCGGTGAGATAGGCGAGACGAAAGCAATCAGTTTTTTTAATAATACCCCTGGTCTTGATAATCTACAAAGGGCGCCGGTAGGAACAAAAAATGTTGATGCTCTTTCCAGAAAGGGGGACCGCTATTCTATCAAAACAATAAAGGACGGAGGCAAATCGGGAACAGTATATCCTGATCCTGAAATTAAGAATAAGGAATTATTTGAGTATATCCTCCTGGTTCTTTTAGATGAAGATTTTCAATTAAAATCTTTATATCGTTTTTCATGGAAACAGTTTTTAAAAATAAGGCAGTGGGATAAAACTATGAACGCCTGGTACATACCTAAAACCCAAAAGGCATTAAAAAACGGAGAAAGCATTTATGAGAAATAAAAATTTAAAAACAATTGATCTTTTTTGTGGTGCCGGAGGAAGCAGTTATGGTGCACAAAAAGCAGGGGCACAAATAATGGCAGGATTTGATTTATGGGGTACCGCTATAAAAGCATATAATCACAATTTTCCGAATGCAAAAACCTATAGGAGTGATATAAGGGATCTGAATCCGAAGGATATTAAAAAGGAACTGGGCAAAATTGATCTGATGCTCGCCTCTCCTGAATGTACGAATCACTCGTTAGCAAAAGGAGCAAAGGAGCGTTGTGAAAAAAGTAAGCGGACAGCTTTTGAAGTTACAAGGTTCGCAAGGGAACTCAGGCCTAAGTATATTATTATTGAAAACGTAGTAGAAATGAAGTCTTGGAGTGAACAACCCAATTTATTAAAGGAGTTATGGGAGCTGGATTATTTTGTAAAAGAACAGGAGTTGAATTCTGCTGATTTTGGTGTTCCGCAGTCAAGAAAGAGATTGTTTTTGGTTTGTTCGAGTACTAACCCGAACAATTCTTCGGAGTTTTTGAATCAAAAACATATCCCCGTATCTGATGTAATTGATTGGGGTAATACTTACAAATTTACTCCTCTATATAAAAATGGACGGGCTGAAAACACTTTAATAAGAGCTGAAAATGCGATCAAATCATTAGGTAGTAAACAGGATTTTTTACTGGTATATTACGGTACAGGTGATGGCTGGCAGGCTGTTGACAGACCTTTGCGAACCATAACAACATTGGATCGGTTTGCTTTGGTAAGGCCAAAGGGAAAAAAAGGACACATGATGCGCATGCTGCAACCAGAAGAACTTAAACTGGCAATGGGCTTTGACAATAATTACAGTTTAAATATACCTGTAACCAGACGTGAAAAAATTAAACTGATGGGTAATGGAGTTTGTCCTCCTGTTATGTCATCAATAATAAAATGTCTCTCTATATAAACCACTCCAAACTATACAAAAAGCTGCTGTGATGTGCTACAAGCTCCTTGATAAATTAAAGTATTCATATGCAAACCAGAAGGAACAATTTTCTTTTCCCTTCCCATTAAAGGAGTGTATTCAAATAATCTCATATTTTTTCGCAAATAATTCTGCTAATAAACTTTGCATTGTGTTTCCATCAAAAGAATTTGCTGCACAATGGCTTTCCATTCCGACTGTTTTATTTCTAATTGAAAATGATTTCAAAGATCTGAAAGGTGAAATTTTCGAATCTTACCGACAATACAAACCGGGCGACAAACTTATTCTGAACAATCTTGCGATTGTTGAGTGGGTTGGAATAAAACAGAATGGAGTTGCTTTTAAAACGAAAGGTATTAAGGAATCTTCTGGTGCTGAAATCACAATCCGGCTTTCTGACGTTATTATGTTGCAGAAAGCACCTGCAAGCAGAAAAGTTCTGTCGTCTCTAAATTCAGTGAAAGAAGCTTTGCCTTCAAGAAACATCACACCAACCGAAAAACTTTTAAATATTGATACCTATGGTAACCAGGAGTTTATCAAAAATAAAATTTGCCTTGTTACCAAATACAAATCCTTTGATGATTCAATTGACAATATTTCAATAAATTTTGTAACGATGCCTGAATACTTTCAAGCAGGAAAGATTGACGACAATGGAACAGCAGACACAAACAGTCCGCTACTCCTGGCAAACAATCTTTCAAAACTTACTTTATATTCCATTTCTAATCCAATCACAAAAATTATCATTAATGGCTTTTCGGCTATTCAGGAAAGAGGAACTGACTTTGCTGATATTGATGTAAAGAGCATTCCGACAATACTGATTACTGACTTATCAGAGATTGAAAGTTTTGAGTCTATCGGTACTTATGGTTTTGAATTTTTTAACTTCACAAAAGAGAACCTAAATCTTGCCCACCAATCAGACAATTCCCCTTTTCATTCTTTTAATAAGAAGCTGAATAATTATATCCACTTCAATCTTATAAGAGAGATTTGTCAAGACAACAATCTTGAATCCATCACGCAAAAAATTCATTCAATTGAGAAAGATGATTCCAACCAGGATCTAAACATGTTGAAAGTAAATCTCATTCAGCTCACAAATCTTGTTTCAAGGATTTGCCATGTTCCGACTGCTGGTGAAATCTCATTTCTCAATCAAAAAATAAGTACAATTAATTCACTGTTTCGTCAAAATAGAATGTGGTTAGGCGATTCGCACAAATACATTGATGAAAGTATTACGCTTCTTAAATCGGTAATTGAAAGACTTTCATCTGAACCTTCTGAGAAATGTTCAACGTTAAAAGTGTTGATGGACAAACAAACCTATGATTATATCATTTGCGCGACAGAAGATGAGGCACAGGCATTGAAAGATTCTTTATCTGCATATCCACAAACGCAAATCATATCAGTTGCAGATGTGAATGATAACCTGCTTACGGACAAACCCTTGAAAGCAGTAATCACTGGTTGGGCAAAGTCAAACAACATCAACAGAATCCTTTCTTCATTTTTATTTTCCGAACTGACAGTTCTATTCTATCAGTTTGAAAATAAGTATTACAATTCACTGCAACGGAGAAACAGAAAATACAACGAGAACATTAAATCGACAATCAATAATAAAGGAATCCGCTCGGCAAATGATTCTGCAAAGGCAAAAGGGTTTGATGATTTGTATTCTGATGGTGGAGGTGCTGTTACAACTTCTGAAAGTTCATTTGACATTTTCGAATTTGAATTAAAACTTGACAGTGCTGAATTTTCAAAATACAAAGCAAAGGCTAATTTGATTGAAAGCATCAAGGCAAAGCGAATTGATTTTGAAGATGACTTTTTCATCTATTCAAATGAATCGCATCGGTTTCTTGTCATAAATGAACTTGTCCACTCCCCGAAAGGAGAAAAAGGAAACATTCATCGAAAAAAAATCGACGCAATAGTTTGTGGCGATGTGATTGCACAAATTAATACTGACAGAGATATTCTTATTGATTTGGTTGATAAGAACACTGATATCGCAGATTTAGCAGCAGTTAAACAATGGATTGGGTTATGGAAGGAGCTGTTAAAAGAACATTTTGCTTCAAGTGGAAGTGACTTCAAAAAAATTGTTGATGAACTGAGGCAGCAAGGTTGCAAAAAGCATGATTTAACCATTCGTAGTTGGTTACAAGATGAAAATAAGATTGGGCCGGACGATGATTCAGATTTAATCTGCATTGCTTTAATCACAAACTCTAAATTTTTATACGACAATATTTCAAACGTCAGAGAGGCGATTAGAAAAATGACAGGATGGAGAATGAAAGCATCTGATTTTATCACAGACAAAATCAAAGGACAAATCCACCAGTTCGCGGATAGTTCAATTATCAATAAGAGAATTTCGGTGGAGGGATTAGGAAGTGTGTTTGTTCTGAAGATTATTGAGATTTCAAATGTGTGGGAGGATATTGACTTGCGCTATGTGAACCGATTACTCAAAAAAGAAATTCTGTGATGGCTAAACTACTACCACCATATATTGACAGGAGTTGCAAAAGCACAGGAGAGAAAATGTTATTTGACATTTTCAAGAACAGCGCATTTACAGCAGAGTGGATTATCCTTCATTCCCTGAATCTTTCACAACACACCGTGCGGCTGTATGGAGAAATTGACTTTCTCATTTTAATTCCAAAGGGCGGAATGTTTGTAATGGAAGTGAAAGGAGGCGATGTAAAATGTAATAGTGGTGTTTGGTATTACACAAATAAATTTAATGTCACAAATACAAGTAATGTTGGACCATTCAATCAGGCAAGAGATGCAATGTTCTCATTGAGATCTTCTATGGAAAAAGAATTTGGCAAAGGGCACAAATTCACAAAAATTTTGTCCGGTTTTCTTTGTGCATTTCCTCACATAAGTTTTGACAAGCACAGTGTTGAGTATGAACCTTGGCAAATACTGGATAAAGATGCAATCAATAGTGGAACAGAAACTTTCTTTCAAAACCTTGTCAGTCAGTTCATCAATAAGCACAAGAATAAGAGATGGTTTTCAGAAAAAGATTCTTTACCTGATGCAAATGATTTGAATTTGCTTTGCGATTTTTTTAGAGGAGATTTTGAAAGAATACGGACAGTAAAAGAAAGATTAGAGGAATTTGACAGAGAGGTAAAGAAATATACTGAAGAACAATACAGAATACTTGATTCAATACAACTGAATGAGAGAAGTGTTATCCAGGGAAGTGCAGGCACAGGCAAAACAATGATTGCAATTGAATCAGCAGTGAGAGCAGCCGCAGAAGGTAAAAAAGTTTTCCTCACTTGCTACAATCGTTTAATTGGTGAGTGGATGCAAAGGCAAGTTGAAGAATGGAAAGATAAAATCAAAGTATCAAGTTTGCATAGTTTCTTATTTGAACAATCAAAAGGATTTGACTACGACAAAAGGCAAAGCAGTAACCAAGATTTTTACAGTAGATATTTACCGCTTTTGCTTAAAGACATTTATCAAAAAGGTATCAGCAAGAAGTTTGACAAATTGATTGTAGATGAAGGACAGGACTTAATCAGGGCTGAGTATTTGGAGTTGTTTGATTCAATCGTGACAGGTGGTTTATCAAGTGGTAATTGGGAAATTTATGGAGACTTTGAGAGGCAAGCTATCTATGCACAGCTCTCAAGGACGGCGATGCTTGACTTGCTGAAAGGTTCAGGTCAGCACTCAAACTTTTTACTGAAAATAAATTGCCGAAATACCAAACAAATTGGGGAAGAAACATCGTTGATCTCAGGATTTGAAAAGCCACCTTTTTTGTTGGAGCACCTTGAAGGAATTCCGGTTGAATATATTTTTTACAGAGATGTAGCCCATCAACAAACTTTGCTTGCACAGCAACTGCAGAAACTATCAGCAAGCAAAGTTTGTTTGAATGAGTTAGTTATTATCTCACCAAGAAAATTTCAAAATTCTTGTTCTGATTCGGTTCTTGGTTACTCGATCAGGGAAATAAAAAACTGTCATGAAATTTCTCCAACTCAAACCTTTTATGGTTTTGCAACGGTTCAATCTTATAAAGGCATGGAGAGTAATTATGTTTTGATAACTGACATAGAAGATTTATCAAGCGAAATAGCAAAGTCATTGTTATATGTGGGCATGAGCAGAGCAAGATATGGTCTTATACTTTTCATTTCCGAAACAATAAGGAACGAATACAGGGAAATTCTAAAAAGAAAACTCAATTAGTATGAGAGACGACATACTGAAATTCATAAAGAAAGAATTAATAGGTCCCGATCCGGTAAAGCCACACATACAGGAGAATGGAGAAGAAATATTGCTTAACGAACCACCGAGGTTGAGATATGGTGCTGGTATATTGTTTCCAAGAGCAGCAACAATTGAGAAGGTTGATTCTACCTCAGGGGAAGAAGAAAAAGTTTTGGAAAAACTTGAAGATGAAAAAAAAGAAGTTGATGACCCTGTAACAGCAGAAGACAGCAAAGTACCCGTTGATATGGCAGAGGATTTTGAAGAAGAAATCGGACTTGCAAATTCTTTTCTTCCTTCTGCAATGGGATTTAGTTGCTTTTCAAAAATCCCAGAAAGGGGATTTGCTATTAAAGTCAATGTTGGTGTTTATGAAATCAAAGAATATAGTTATCAGAAGGAAGATGAAACCACAGTAACAAGAAAAGCATATTACAGAACTTCACTTGATCAGGATTTTGTTTTAAATGCAAGTGAAATCCCAACTCAATCCGGGCGAAACATTGATAGAATCCTCGTTGACAAAAACGGGAAAGAGATAAATCTCAAACTGAATATTCGTAACAGAACTCATGGAAATGAAACTGATAAAAATATTCATCTGCTAACATTCACTTTGATAAATCAGAATAACGGAAGTACGGAAAATATTAAGAATGAAGATTGCTTTTTTCAGGTTTCGTTTTCCGTTACTGCAAATGAAAGATGTTTCTGTCCATATAAAGCAGCAGCGTCCAAAACAGATAAAGAGGATGAAAAGTCAAATCTGCTATTGTTCAGAAAGAAAAAAACTTTTGCAGTTGGACATGGCTGTTCGCCCTCATGGAAGGATAACGACATTGATTTCACGGATTCAATTGCAACAGAAGCTATTCCTGTTTATGAAATAAAACCGATTATACCTAGGAAATTAGAAAACGTTCCACTGAAGATGTTTGACCTAAGTGATTTGTCAACCAAAGACATCACAACAAATCTTGTAAAACTGAATGCAGAATATGAAACATGGATTAATAAACAGGAAGAAATTGCAAATGCTGAATTGAAAACGCAACCTGAACTTTTAAAAACTGCACTGCGTCACATTGATAGTTGTTGGTTGTGTTTGCAGAGAATGAAAGAAGGAATTGAGGTTTTGAAGAATAATGAGAAAATTAATCGCGCTTTCAAACTGATGAATCGTGCAATGCTATTACAGCAACTCCATTATAGTATTGAAACAAGAAATTGGATTCTTGAAAAAGGAAATATTACAGGTTTGAAAGAGGCTACTATTCCTGACATTAATAATATTAAAACATGGAAAGATGGGCTAGGAGCATGGCGTCCGTTTCAACTTGCCTTCATTTTAATGAACTTGAATGCAATGTTGGATTCTAGTCATGCAGATAGGGAAATGGTTGACTTGATTTGGTTTCCAACTGGTGGAGGGAAAACTGAAGCTTATTTGGGTTTGTCAGCGTTTACAATTTTTCTGAAAAGATTAAAAGACAAAAACGATTCAGGCACAACCGTTTTGATGCGTTATACATTACGCTTGCTTACAGCACAACAATTTCAAAGAGCAGCAGCATTGATTTGTGCTTGCGATAAAATTAGAAAAGGAAACGAAGAAGAATTAGGAACGGCAAGAATCTCAATCGGACTTTGGGTTGGTTCTGATTCAACACCAAACAAACGGGAGGAAGCAAGAAAAGCATTTCAATTAATGGAACAAGGTCGTGAAGAAGAAAATCCATTTATAGTTTTGAAATGTCCTTGGTGTGGTTCTCAAATGGGCTATTTGAAGGGAGCAAAATTGAATAAGGTTAAAGGCTATAAACGAGTGCCAATAAATGGCAAGCAAACAATTATTTATCAATGTGACAATAAACAATGTGATTTTTCCACTTTAGAAAACAGATTACCGCTAATAGTAATTGATGATGATATTTATGACAACCCTCCAACACTTTTAATTGGAACAGTTGACAAGTTTGCTATGCTTACCTGGAAACCGGAAGCAAAAACGCTTTTTGGTTTTAGAGGAAATGAAAGATTGTTTTCACCACCCGAACTCATCATTCAAGACGAGTTGCACTTAATTTCGGGTCCGTTAGGTTCAATGGTTGGCTTGTATGAAACAATGATTGAAGAACTCTGCACTGCAAACAATATCAAACCAAAAATTATTGCATCGTCAGCGACAATCAGCAGAGCTAAAGAACAAATCAATTCACTTTACGGCAGAGGTACAAATAATGTAAACATTTTTCCTGCACAATGTTTAAGTGCGGGTGATTCATTCTTTGCATACGAAAATACAACAAGTACAGGCAGAATCTATACAGGCATATTTGCATCTGCATTGCCTTCTCATACAACTGCACAAGTAAGAGTTATTTCTGCTTTACTTCAATCAGTAAAATCAATCCCCGTTACAGAAGAATTATTGCGAGACCCCTATTGGACTGCATTAATTTACTTCAATAGCATTCGTGAGTTAGGTCATGCAGCCACACTCATTCGTGCAGACATACGGGAATACATGAATTCAATTTGGATTCGTAAGGCAATTAAAGGTGATGAAAGAAGATTCATAAACAGAGATATTGAATTGACAAGCCGTATCAATAGTAACGACATTCCTGAATATCTGGAACAACTTTCAATCTCATGGACTGGTGATAAATCAGAATATCCGGTAGATGTGTGTCTTGCAACAAACATGATTTCAGTTGGTGTTGACATTCCACGATTGGGTTTGATGACTGTGATCGGTCAACCGAAAACAACTTCTGAATACATTCAGGCAACAAGCCGTGTTGGTCGTTCAAAGAAAGGTCCCGGTCTTGTCTTTACAATTTACAATTGTTCAAAGCCAAGAGACCGTTCACACTTTGAGCACTTTCAGGAGTATCATTCAAAAATTTACAGCAAAGTTGAACCAACAAGTGTTACTCCTTTTTCAGCGCCTGCGAGAGAGAGAGCATTGCATGCAATCTTAGTTGGACTCATTAGATTCTATTCCACTGATCAGAGCACAACAACACCAAGACCTTTTCCTCATAGAGAAATTATTGAAAGAGTAACTCAAATAATTTATGATAGAGTTCATTTAATTGATGAGGAAGAATACGAAAAGACATTGGAACTGATCGAGGAAAAACTTGACTACTGGAAAAATGAATTACCGCTCGTTTATGGTTCATTTGGCCAGCAAACAAATATTCCTCTAATGTATCCTGCAGGAACAAATCCATCAGAAGATATTAAAGCAAGAGCATGGTCAACTCCAACATCAATGAGAAATGTTGATTCGACTTGTGAGGCGTATGTTATTCCGGCAGAATACTTAAACATTGATAATTAAAATATGCCAGCTAAAAAACCAATAAGAAGATCGCAGTTAATTTCACCCTGGGGAGTTGGACAAATGATAAATTTTCCAAAGGATGAATCATTGATGGTTGTCGGGCTTGATATGTGGGAAGAAAAATTCAGAACTATTTCCGAATTGGATGAATTCAAAGTAACGGAAGAACGATTAGCAAAAAGATTAGGAGTAAGAGAGTTCAGATTGCCGCCTGATTTTAGAGACCCGGGCCCAGGTGTTACAAATCCATCATTGAAAATTCCATTCATAAGATTTCCACGGTGGCACTATTGCACAAGATGCGGCCACATGGAGAAGGTTTCAATTTATGATTCACAAAAACCCACATGCATAGGCATGTCATTTAATTCTGGAAGGTCGTGTGCAGATCTACCTGCAAGGCAGCGGCAAAAATTAATACCAGTCCGTTTTATCGCTATTTGTCCTAAACATGGGCATATTGAGGATTTCCCTTTTATTGAGTGGGTTCACAATGGAGCAACACCAGAGGGTAATCATAATTTACGTTTAAGAGCTGGAAGAAGTTCAGGAGCTCTAACAGGTATAGAACTTACTTGTAGTTGCGGTGCTCATAAAACTATGGGAGGTGCATTTAACGAAAACGCACTTATAAAAATAGGTATTACTTGTTCAGGTGGTCGTCCGTGGCTTGGTGAAGAAAAAGACAGAGGTAACTCACAACATTGTGGTGAGGAGCTTAAGGTAGTTCAAAAAGGTGCATCAAATGTTTATTTTTCTCAGGTTCGCAGTTCTATTTATTTGCCCCAATGGGAAAAATCAATTGACAGAAAAATCATTGAAGTATTAGAAAAGAATTGGAATTGGCTTTCCTCTGGATTGGTAAATGGTGAGTTTGATACAATGCGCTTTGAGTTGGTTGCAGAACAAAAATTTAATCTCGAGAAGAGAGACTACTATACTGAAAAATTGTTAGATGCAGCTAATAAGAAACAAGCCGGCCCGAATTTGAATGAAATGGGTGATGAAGAAGAGAAGTACAGAAAAATGGAGTATGATTACCTGATTGATGGGGGTGGTTGGGAAAATGAAGACTTCTACTGTGAGAAGCAATCATCGCTTAACTATGATAAAGACTCACACACTAATTTAATTCAAACCGGTTTTTCGAGTATTGGGTTAGTCCATAAATTGAAAGAAACCAGAGCATTTGTAGGCTTTTCAAGATGGCTTCCTGATGATGGAAAATCTTTGACAGAGAAAAAGAACTTCATAAAACTTGGGCAAAAAATTGAATGGCTTCCGGCGGTTGTTGTAAGAGGCGAAGGAGTTTTCTTTGAGTTTAAAGATAAGCGTTTGAAAGAGTGGGCGTCAAACGAAGATGTGATTAAGCGCGCAAAGTTTTTATCAGACAATTACAACAGACCAAGAGAAGCAAAAGGACTAAAGCGAAGGAAAATCGAACCGGAATTTGTATTGATTCACACTTTTGCCCATTTAGTAATAAACCAATTCAGCTATGAATGTGGCTATGGAAGTTCCTCGCTCAGGGAAAGAATTTACTGCAACCTTGAATTTCCAAATGACACGATGAACGGAGTTTTAATTTACACTGCCTCCGGAGACTCGGAAGGTTCGTTAGGCGGACTTGTTCGGCAAGGAAAACCAGGAAATCTTGAAACAATTGTTTATAACGCCATTGCAAATGCAAGATGGTGTTCAAGTGATCCGATTTGCATTGATAGTAACGGACAAGGTCCAAACTCCTGTAATCTTGCCGCTTGTCATAATTGTGCTTTATTGCCTGAAACTTGTTGTGAAGAATCAAATATGCTTCTTGACAGAGCAATGTTGATTGGCGAACTTGATAATTCTTCAATTGGATATTTTAATTCTCTCTCTTCCTTAAGCTAAGAACTGAAGTGAGCTAAAGAAAATAAGATATTAGCTGTTCCCCTTTGCATAAGCGAAATGTAGATATTTCACCCTATAGTATGCCACTTATTGCAGTGTAAAGAGGGAACCATTTGTTGTGCGGTTTATCGAAGCACAAGCATAGCAACACACAAAAGCTTTTGCTATCAACCTTTCTTTATCCGGGGCCGTTTTTTTAATTTACCGCCTGTGTAAATTCCAGACCATGTTGACCCACCATTCCGGCATGTTGACCCACTTTTGAACAGGATACGCTTTGTATTCATAGGTACATAGGATACTTTTGTTAGCTGTTGTATTTTTCAACATTTCTTAAGTCAATAATTAATATTGCATTTGTCTTTTCAAAGTAGGAACGATATTCATTTTCCCACCACTCAGGTAGTTCTGTCGTGTCTAATGCTTGTATAATAAAATTTGGAGTATCCCGAAAACCTAATTCTTGTATTTTTTGACGTTCTTCAAGATTATCGGAATAGGTAGGAAAATATTCTTTAAGAAAACGCCGAAAACCTTCTTCAATATTTTTTCCGGCTTCATAAGTCATTGGACAACAAAATAAGCAGGATATTGGATTGCCGAATTTCAAAACATCTTTAGGCAAAAGCTTTGTTCGACTTTTTAGAATGAACTCTTCTCTTAATTTATTTGCTTCTGCTAAATAAACACCTTCTCCATTCAGTCGCCCACCGCACATAGTGTTCTTACCATCTTCAATGGAATAAAACGAATAGAAAGAGGCAAGTCCATCTTTGGCACTATCTTCAAGAAGACGTTCAATTTGTAGTTTGTCATTTCGTGTATAAGCAATGCCCGGATAGCAATCAATATTAGATTTTAGCTTCTTTGCCTGAACTCTTGCAGCAAAAGATTTTTTGTTAGAAAAAATAAACCACCATTCCCAATCAGCACCTGTTTTTCTTCCTTCCCCTGTCCTTGTAAATTGTTTGTATTTTATACTCGGTATTTTTTCGGATAAACTATAAAGCAACCAATCTGTAAGAGTTTCCTCCTTTACTTCGGGCTGTTTCGTTAGCCACTTTTTTACTTCGGCTGAACTATCGTTGAATGACTTGCAAAGTGAGTTCATAAATTACTCTCGATATTTTTTTATTAGTTGCCATGACTTTGTAGTAGCAAAAAGCGCTAGACCGAATAATCCTAATTCAATGAAAATAAAAATTGTAGTCAGTTCATCAAAACTCCAAATTGAAAAGCGACTATTTGTTAATACATGAATAGCTCTTGGTAATAACGAATAAAATGTAATAATATAGATTAATGTAACTGGCAATGTTTTAAGCCATAACAACTTCAAAAGTTCTTTGTCAAATTTTTTGCGTTTTTCTGTTTGAGCTTTTTCAGGTTTTCTTTCAAGTATTTTTTCATTTACCTCTTTTTCAATAGAGTTGAAAAGAAAGGTCAAAAAGACGAGTAAAACACTAATTGAAGAAAGTAAGTCAGCCATTTTAAATTAATTCAGTTTGAAGAAGATTGTATGTGTCAACAGCACAGCTATACTTGCTCGCGAGTCCTCTTATTTTTTCAATCGGTTGTAATGTTGGACCCTTTTGTGTTACAATTGAGTTGAGTTCCTCAACAGTTGATGGTGAGGTACAAACAAATTCATATTGTTCACCAGCGATAGGTTGGGTCGCAGAATTTAGTGTTGTCAGCAAAGTATTTTTTATAAAATTGTTGATTTTTGTTCTATATCTCGATTTAGTATTTCTTAGTAATGTTCTACTTTGGGATGGTGTTAGTTGAAAAATTGATGATATTTCATTTTCTCCTGGTAAACGATTACCAAAGTAATGATTTAATAAAAAGAAAAGTCGTTCTTGCTGGACTTCGTCTGCTCTTGTTGGAAGTCCTTTTTCTTTAAACATTTTTATGTACTCCATGAAAGCAGCTTTGCTTAGCTTTTTCAATGCATCACTTAGTTCAATATCAGTTGTCAAACCTAGACATTCTTTAATAAGAGTTTTGTCAACCGTTGAAAGGTCGGTGGTAGAAATAGAAATTGTTATATTCATGGTCTTTTATCTTTTGTGTGCTAATTGTTAGTTTGGTGCGTCCAAACAATAGCCGCTAACGTTTTGGGTATTGCCGAAGGCGCGGATTTTTAGCACTAAAGTTCAATCGAAGAACGAATGTTGAACCTTGCACAAATGTCCAATCGAAGTCGTTCAGCGCCGCTTTTGGCAATACCTTGTTGGTAGCAGTTTATTTATCTCGGTTAATCTTTTCTTCAATCTCTGAAAGTTTTCGGTTCGTAGATTGTAGCAGTTGAAAGAGCTTTGCAATATTGCTGTTTATAATGTCCAAATTATTGTTGACAGTTGAACTTGAACTGTCAAATCCCACTTTCTTTTCTAAATCTTTAAGTAATGTACCTATATTCCAATAGTCCATTGTACCAACTACTGTCCCGCATTTACTACATTGTACAAACATCAGTTTGAAGTTTGATTTTGAAGGAGAGTTTTCCGAAACTTCGAAAAATCCGTTTTCGCATTTTGGACATTTACTGTAAGCCATTATGTTTTAGTTTAAATTCCTTTGAATGAAAATGGGTTGAATTGTTGATTATCTCTTGGCCTGTCAAATACTTCGATTTCCTTTTCTGAAAATTTGAGATTTCCATAAGCAGTCAACCAATGCTTTTCATCTTCTTTTGGATTGTCAATTTCAATAGATTTTTGAAAATCTTCCATACCTGATTTGTATAAGGCTTTATTATTAGTCCTTAAAGCTATTTGACATTTTGCACATCCTCTATTGTTCAAAGAAGTTTCAATAAGCAATTGGGCTTCTGAGTTGTCCAAAAATTTAGAATTTTCAGCTATAAGGTCTTCGTATATCTCTAAGGCTTCTCTGTACCTGCCACTGTCAAGAAATCGTTTTCCTTTGTAAAATTTTTTTTCAGTTTCAACTGAATTGAAGTCTTCCATAAACTCTGTTTGCTTTAATATAAGCGGGTTAGACGAAATTGCCACCAACGTATGTATTTCCGCTAATATACGCTACTTTTTTTCTCAAACAATTCTTTCTAATTCTTAATTTCAACTGCTTATCAAAAAAAACGCGGTAATGTTTTTATAGCGCAAATACAACCTAATTGTACGAATTAATTGAAAAATCGAAGAAATAAAATCCTCAATATTTATTGGTTCACTGTACATATAACAGTCATGCACAAACGAAATTATTTTTAAAGAAAATAAGAATCCTCTTTATTTCTCTGTTTACTGCAAATCAAAACCAGTATAAGAACAGCATAACAATCACGCACAAACGTAATTGCTCTTCTCAAAGAACGGAAATAGAATTCCCCTTATTTCTCCGGTTACTGCAAAATTACTTATTGATAGTTGGAACTTATAAAATCCCCTTATCCTTTAATTTCTCAATAGCATCCAAACTAAGACCATCAAAATAATGAGTTGCATAAACTACGCCTTTACTATATGCACCAATGTTGTTGTTTGTAATGTGTGAAGAAGTCTGTAAAAAAATTTCTGGTTCAATTTTATAAATTGCCGAAAGCTTTCCCGCATCATCGATTTTCATTCTTAGTTCACCAGATTCAAGTTTTTGATAATGATCCTCATCCATGCCTGATTTAGTAGCGACTTCTGAGGCTGAATAGTTATGTGTGGTTCTTAGACCAATCAAAAGTGAATTCTCTGCCATTTTTAAATTATTTCTAAGGTAAAAATATGTCTTAATTTCTATTTATTTTGTTTCATAAAAAGTTCCTTCCATGAATCTTTTTCAGCCTTTTGCTCAGATAGCTTTTCTTTTAAAATAAGGATCTGTTTTTCTTTTTCCTCTAACAATTGATCCTTTAAAGATAACATTTTTTCATAAAGTTCTTTAGAAAGATACGAAGCATCATTCTCATTATTTACAATCCCTTTACTAAATTTTCCATTATTATAATTCACTATCGGCAATTCATTGCTTACAAGTAAATCCGCGGATACCTCATATAATTCCGCCAACTTACAAATTCTTTCAAGAGTAAGTCGAATTTGACCGCTTTCCAACTTAGAGTAGGTATTTTGCTCGATTCCAAGAACGCTTCCAACATATTCCTGACTATATCCTTTTGATTCTCGTAAAATTCTCATTGTTGTTGTAGTGTTCATAAAATTGAATGAATATATTATCACCAAATATAGTACAAAATCACCTTACTTAGTTATTACTAAGGATTAATTTTTTTATCTTTGTTCTGTTACTAATTGTTATACCAAGATTTGATTAGGATGATTTAGTTAATTTGATTGGGCCATTGTCTTTTATGGGAGTCGCAGGCATGAAATCTTTAGGTGAACAGTTTAAAAAAATTGCCAGAGAGTTTAGCTGATCTTGACTATATCGGGAAGAGGACTTGATGCTTTCAACTTGGCCGATATAACCAGGCGTCACTTTTAAATGATCGGCAATGTCTGCTTGAGAAAAGCCCTTGTCCTCACGTTTAGCTTTGACTAATAGAATTATTTCATATTGAAATTTAGATTTCGCCATTATAGATGATGCAAGTAAAGTTTAATTTTTTACTACTACACTTAGTTATAACTATGTATTTGCAATGCTTATATGATTAATAAAAGACAGAAAAAAATTATTATGCATCGATATTCATTCCAAGATGAATCGAGATTAGTATCTATTTTCCTCTCTGGTAGTTTCACCCTAAAAATAATTTTCTATTATTTTCACCATTACATCACCAAAGCATATCAATGCATTCACCAGCATTTTGAAAAACCAACTTCGCTATTATTTCAACAATACCGCATTGCCCCTCTGGTTCTGCATTTAGCCCAATGGCGTTTGGCAAATGAAGCCGAAAGTCTTATGGTAGTTCAATACGCCACCAAGCCCCGCAACCCTGAATAATAAAATTTTCGTGTATACATCTACGTTATACGATAATTTTCGTGTAAGCATGGCTGTTATACACACTTCCTGACAGCGCCTTTTTGCATTTTCTCTCATGTATGCAACGGAGGCAATGGCTGCCTTTGGTGACGGCCGGGCAGCCACTGTTAGCATTTCTTTCAACCAATTTTTTTATTCCAAAATTATGTTTCATGAAATATATGATTGGGTTAGTGGCCACCCTATTGCCCTTACTTTCCGGCGCACAATCTCCGGTAAAGGCACTCCATATTGGTGATACCGTTCCAAATGTTACTCTTACCAATGTTTATAATTATCCTTCCTCAGCAATACGATTATCTGATCTGAAAGGCAAGCTGGTCATCCTGGATTTCTGGGCAGTATGGTGCACGGGGTGTGTGCAGGCGGTTCCCAAACTCGATTCCCTGCAAAAGCAATTTCAAAACAGGCTGCAGGTAATATTAGTAAATGAACAGGGAGAAAAAAGCAGCGCTGAAAACGAATTGAAGACCACGGCTTTCTTTCATAAATGGATGAAAAAGTGCAATGGTTCATTTACCCTTCCTTATGCCCTTAAAAGGATGGACACGCTTGATAAGTTATTTCCACACATCTTCATCCCTCATTATGTATGGATTTCAGAAGGAAAGGTGATTGCCATTACTTCTTCCGAAGAAGTTACTTATCAGAATATCAGCACTTTGCTTAAAGGCCTCCCCGCTGCAATGCCTTTAAAATTGGACAAATTTCCATCTAACTCTCAAAATTAATTACCATGCTTTTAAAAATACTTTTCATCATAATTACAGGCTTTTTTTGTTATAGCCTTCATGCACAGGTGCGCCCGCAGGAGAAAAAGATCACGGGCAAAGTGCAATCTTCTGAAGAAGGCCGGCCGCTTCCCAACACAACGATTCATTCGGTAAGAAGCGGAATATCAGTAACGGCAGGTGAATCTGGTTTTTTTAGCATCCCATTGGTTCAATTGCCCGATACGTTGCAGTTCTCTCATACAGGCTTCCATACAAAACAGGTGATCATTACCAAATCCGTAACGGGCCTGGTAATATCGCTGGAGCAAACAGCCTCTACCCTTAACGCGGTTATTGTAAATACCGGGTACCAGAGAATAAAACCAAATGAAATAAACGGGGCTGTTACTGTAATTGACAACAGCATGCTGAACCAGCAAACCGGAACCAATATTCTCGACCGGCTAAAAAACGTAACAAGTGGCCTTTCTTTTAATCCCGGCTATACCAACGGGAATCCCGCAAACAAAACAAACATTTCAGTACGCGGTCTCAGCACGATCAATGGACCCCTGGATCCTTTGATTGTTTTAGACAATTTTATTTATGAAGGTAATATTGCCAACATCAATCCAAATGATATAGAAAGCATTACCGTTCTGAAAGACGCCGCAGCAGCTTCTATCTGGGGTGCAAGAGCAGGAAATGGAGTGATTGTGATCACTACCAAAAAGGGAAGCTTCAACCAGAAGCTGAAGATTCAGCTGGCATCCACCTTTATCTCCACTCAAAAGCCGGATATACTATCACTGCCCGAAATAAGCAGTAGTGATGAAATTGATATGGAACAATTTTTATTTAACAAGGGCTATTTTAATTCATCGGTCAATAGGGCATACCGGCCCTTAACTCCTGCAGTAGAAGTGTTCCTTGCAAAAAAAAGAGGACTTATTTCTGCCGCAGATTCTGCGAAGCAAATAGATGCCCTGAAGAACATAAATAGCCGGGAACAATATTACCGGTATTTTTACCAACCCGCCTTCACACAGCAATATGCTTTAAATCTAAGCGGAGGAACACAAAATCTTGCCTGGCTGGTTTCCGGCACCTACGATAAGAATATAGATAATCTCAGCGCCTCTTATCAAAAAGAAAATTTCCGTTTCAGCAACGTCTATAAGCCCTTAAAGAATATGCAGCTGAACCTTGATGTTTATTATACCGGCAGTAAATCGGTAACAGGAAAATATCCCTACAATACTGTTTCATCCATAGGCGGCAGGCATGTTCCGTACCTCCGGTTTGCCGATGACAAAGGAAACGCCCTCGCAGTTGAGAACGGATATCGCCAAAGCTATATTGACACAGCCGGTGGCGGAAAATTGCTCGACTGGAATTATTATCCTCTCACCGATTACGGGCACAACAAAGGGATTACAAAACTGACAGAGATCATTGCGAATGCAGGGCTAAGCTACCAGTTGCTTAAACCCCTCCAGGTGAGTATCCAATACCAGTACCAGCAGCAGGCAGGCAACTATGAAAACAATGCCGATATACAAAGCTATAATACCCGTAGCCTTATCAATTTATTCAGCCAGCTCGACAGGAGTACCGGTGTGATAAACTATATAGTTCCACCAGGAGGCATCTTAAACGTTATTAACTCTGATGTAAAAAGTGAAAATATAAGAGGACAGCTTAATTTTTCTGAGCACTGGCAGGATCATGCTATTCGCGCCATTGCCGGGGCAGAAGCAAGGCAGGTGTCAACTGACGGCATAGGATTTAAATATTATGGATACACCGCAGATCCATTGTCATACCAAAATGTTGACCTGGTGAACCGGTATCCTACATTTGTTACCGGGGGATCACAAAATATTCCCGGTTCATCTGCCTTATCAAGGACTGATAACCGGTTCGTATCAGTGTATGGAAATGTTTCTTACATTTTCAGGCAGCGATATACTTTTTCCGCAAGCGCAAGAAAAGACGGATCGAATATTCTCGGTGTCAATACTAATGATAAATGGAAGCCGCTTTGGTCTTCAGGGCTTGGCTGGGAGGCTACCAAAGAACCATTTTTCCGGTCGTCGTGGCTTACTTACCTGAAGCTAAGAGCAACCTATGGATACAGTGGCAATGTGGATTTGAGTAAATCAGCTCTGGCCGTTGCAGGTTACGGTAACGATGATATTACCAATTTGCCGGTTGCCATCTTCACTACGATTAATAACCCAGACCTGAAATGGGAACAAACAGGCCAGGTGAATGTTGGAATAGATTTCAATACAAAAAATAATCGTCTTTCAGGCTCAGTGGATTATTACCGGAAAAAAGGAACGAATCTTTACGGGCTTACACCCTATGATTACACTACATGGGGACAGCAAAACACAATAGTAAAAAACGTGGCTGATATGAAAGGAACCGGGCTGGATGTGGTTCTTAATATTCATATTGCAGACAGGAAGTTCAAATGGGCAACATCCATTCTTTATAACTATAATAGCAGCAAAACCACCCGATACTTTGATGCCAATTATAGCGACTTTACGGTACTTCTCGGTGGAAGTGGCAGAAGCATAAGCCCGGTAGTAGGTAAGCCGCTTTATGCAATTGCCGCGTACAAATGGGAAGGCCTTGATGCGCAGGGTAATCCACAGGGACTGTTGAATGGGAAAGTAAGTACTGACTATATTGGCATGTATGACGAAGCGGTTGCTAACGGATTAAAAGAAGGCAACGTGGTGTTTATAGGTTCCGCAGTACCGACATCTTTCGGCTCCATCATCAATACTTTTTCCTGGAAGCAATTGCAGATGTCAATTAATATTTCTTATAAGCTCGGCTATTATTTTCACAAGCCATCGCTATCCTACTCAGGTTTGGTGAGCCAGGGAAGTGGCAATAAAGAATATGAAGACCGTTGGCAACAACCCGGTGATGAATTAACCACCAGTGTGCCTTCATTCGTTTATCCTGTTGATACTTGGAGAGATGCTTTTTATACTTCTTCAGCAATTAATGTATTGAAGGGAGATAATGTAAGGCTGGAATATATCAATATCAGTTACCAGCTTCCAAAAATAAATAAGCTTCCATTTGACCAGGTAAGGTTCTTTGTGAATGCGGCCAACCTCGGAATATTATGGTGTGCTAACAAGCAAAAGATAGATCCGGATTACCCGGGTGTAATACCACCATCACGAACTTATTCTTTCGGAGTAAACATCAGTCTTTAACTTTTTAATCTTTTTATATGAAATCGAATATATACGCAAAACAGGGAAACAGGAATGCTTACCTGGTAATTTTCTTCCTTCTGGCATGCCAGTTCCTTTCCTGCAAAAAATATCTGGAATTAAAACCGGACAGCAAACTCGCTGTACCTTCTTCTGTCAGTGATCTTCAGGCAATTCTTGATTATTCAAACGACATGAATCTGCAGACAACTCCCGGCTTTGGATCTTCATCCACGACGGACTATTTCATCTCAGACGCCGATTACGATAGCTATCCTGTCGCAACACAAAAAGTATATTATTGGCAGCGGGGCGAATATAATTTCCCGGACGACTGGTCTAAAGCATATCATGCGATATTCAATGCCAATTATTGCCTTGAGCAGATTGATAAAATAAAAGGGAGCGACAGCACAGGATCAGCATGGAACAATGTAAAGGGCTCCGCTCTTTTTTACAGAAGCTTTTATTTTTTGCGTTTGCTCTGGGATTACGCAAAAGCGTTTGACTCCTCTTCCTTCAATAAGGATTTGGGCATCGTATTACGGCTTGGTTCTGATTTTAATGTTCCTTCTGTCAGGGCAAGCGTAAAGGAATGTTACGACCGGGTAATTGCGGATGCGAAAGCATCGCTGGATTATTTACCGGATTATCCCCTGGAAGTGCTACGTCCATCGAAAGGTGCTTCTTATGGTTTATTGGCGAATGCATACCTCTCTATGCGGATGTATGATAGTGCCTTCAGGTATTCCGGGTTGTACCTGCAGCTGAATAATGAACTAATTGACTATAATGGTGATCCGGATATCAATACTGATATTACGAATGATGTGCCGTTCAAACGATTTAACAGGGAAACCATATTTTATACAACAATGAACAGTGACTTGCTGAACAATTCGTGGATCGCAAAAATTGACACCACGCTTTATTCCCTGTATGATAGCAACGATCTCAGGAAAACGGCATTTTTTACCCCTGTGGACAACTACTTTAAATTCAAATGCATTTATACCGGTGACATTTATTATTATTTTACCGGTATTGCTACAGATGAGATGTACCTCGTAAGAGCAGAGAGCGAAGCCAGGAAGGGCCTTGTTACATCTGCGATGGATGATCTTAATACTCTTTTGATTAAAAGATGGAAAACCGGAACATTTATTCCTGTTACCGCGGATAATGCAAATGAAGCTTTACAGATCATTTTAACCGAGCGAAGAAAGGAACTGATAGATCGTGGTTTACGATGGATGGATATAAAACGGCTTAACAAAGAAAATGCGAACATAGTTCTTGTCAGAAAAATAGAAGGGCAGACATATACACTACAGCCAAATGCAAATTATTATGCGTTGCCATTACCTGCAGATGTAATTAAAGCGTCAGGAATTCCTCAAAACGAGCCTTAAATAAAAGAGGCAGTATCAAATTGCTGAAGCGTTCCGGAAAAATGATAAAAACGGATTCAAATACTCAGCTTTTCGATACTGCCTCTTACCAGGCAACCGTGTTTCTTAAGGTTGGTTGGAGAAACCATTATCTGAAGGATCGGTTATGCCTGTAACTACTGCTTTTCCTGCTCCGCTCAGGGCTGCAGAAATAGTAACACCGGATAATTCCTGCGGATCAGAAGGATTATCGACATAATCGTCATCAACGGCTACGCGACATGCCTTGTTCATGCCACTGCAAAGCGGCTTTGACGAAATTTCGCCCACGTAATCCCAATTTGAAGTGGTGCTTACATTTTGAACAGTATACGGAAGCGCAGGATTGAACTCAAATACATGAGTAGCTGTTATACGCGATTTTTCCGGTGCGGTGAAGGCTGATGCCACCAAGGCAATAATAAAGGCCATCAGGCCAATTCCATATTTTCGTAACATAGTAATTGTATGCTTTTGTAATTCAAAAAGCAATAAAAACTTTTAAGGTTAAAAAATAAATGATGAACATCAATGTTGCAATGAACATTGTTTTAATAGTGAAAGATCATGCTTACTCTTTTTACAGGTTTTCAGCTTTTACCCTGCAATTGCTGTACGGGCAACCGGTGTGTTGCAACAATATTTTTATTCGATTGATATAGCTTGATAGCGGTAGCAGAAAGTGCAATGAAAACGATGTTGAATACCAAATGCTGTGTCCAGCTGATCTGCTCCAAAACACCGCCGCAACTGCACGGAAGCTTTGGTGCAAACAGGATCATATATCCAACGTAAATAGTAAATGAAATTAACAGACCGAAGGAGGCATACAAGCCAAAGAGTCTTGTTGCTGGCATAAACAGAAGTGCACAAACGGTCAATTCTGTTACAGGTAAAGCAAATGAAATAAAACCGGCAACCTGTTTCAACAAAAGCATCTCACCAAGCACTAACTCAAAATGTTGCCGGTCATTTAATTTACTGATTGCAGCATAAGCAAACAGCAGTATCAGTAATCCGCAAATCATATCCACAATCCTGTTTTTCATTTTCAAAAATTTTATGGAAACTATCGTCTTGTTTTCTGATATAAAATTAGAACCGGTAAGGCCCGGCAGCGTGTGCCATTTGGCACTTTTTTCAAAAAAAGAAAAAAATAATTTCCATCATTTTTAAATCCCTTGAAGTAGTGGCAGACGCGGCTTTTAAGGACCCTCTCCTTTTGGAGATTCGTGGGTGAGGCCTGCGAATCACTTTGAAAAAACGCTCAATTCAAAGTATTTTAAGCCGTTTTCAAATATCACCGAGCTTACATTGATAAAATATGGTTGTTTTGCAATTACAATTCAGGCAATGATACGCAAGCTGATTATTTTATTCTTCTTCGCCACTTTTGTCAAACCGGCATTGGCTCAGCAGCTGGAATTACAAACCGACAGTATCAATCCTCTTATTAAAAATGATAGTCACGGCGATTCCATCAATAAATATTTTTCGATGACGTTCAATGGCACATTTTCAATAAAGGACAGCTTATTAATGAACTCTTTTTACTCCAACAAGCTTGCTGTGAATTATTTTCACGCCCTTGAGAAAATTCCTGAATTGAAAAGATATGTCAACAATGGCAATAAAGCATTTGCCCAGCTTTACAATGGCTATCTGGGAAAATTTGCGATTCCTGTTTTCGATTCATCAGGGATCATTATTACTGTAAATGGAATTAATGAAAAGAATGCCAAAGATTACGAATTTAGGGTGCTGGAAAACAATACCAAAACCGTTTTACCATGGACTCCCATAAAGCTCTTTTGTAAAGCTTTCTGGGTAACAAAAATTGCAGAAGCAGGCAAAACAGATGAGGTGGCTGCTTATCTGGGCCAGTTTAAAGACAAGTTTGGTAATTCGTTGACCTTCCAGGTAAGAGAAAAAAATAAACCGGGCGTTATTAAAGCCTCCTTAACTGCGCTTTGGGTAAGCTGGCAGCCAAGAGTGGTGGGTGTATTCTCTTTTACACAATTACCTGAACTGTTGAAAGTTTTCCAAAGCCAGTGGACAATGCCCGGTTATGGGCGGAATAAAGATTGGAGTAAAGACTCAATATTACTGAAACGAAAACATGTGTTCGCGGCCAATGAAAATAGTTTGATCTTTTACCTGGATGATATTGTGAGATCGAAAAAAATAATTGAGTATAACGTAGTAAAGGGCAACGATAGCAGTGGCTGGCAAACAAACGATTTCGACTTTAATATTGTATGGCTGAAAGATCTTGCCCCTGGAAATTACCAGCTAAAAATCAGGTATAGCATTCAGCGCCAAAATATCGATACCTATGCATTCACCATAGAAGCTGCCTGGTATCAAACGGTTTGGTTCAAGATCTCTATAGTTCTTTTAAGCTGTTTACTTATTGGCTTTGTGATCCTGCTGTTTCGGTCCCGGAGTCAATCCCGCAGAATTAAAACGCAGGAGGTGCAAAAACACCTCGTACAAACAGAACTAAAATCAATTCGTTCACAGTTCAATCCTCATTTTGTTTTTAATGCGCTTGCTTCCATTCAGGGGTTAATGACAAAAAATGATGCAGAAAATGCGTCAAAATATTTAATAGAATTCAGCGACCTGATGCGTGATTCCTTAAAGGCAGGCAATACCGAATTTGTAAGCGTTTCTATAGAAATAAGAATACTCGAAAATTACCTCAATTTGGAAAAATTAAGGTTTGGCTTTAATTACCAGATCATCGTTGATAGCTTGCTCGATGTGAATGCTATTGAAATTCCCGGTCTTCTTCTGCAGCCAATCGTTGAGAATGCTATAAAGCATGGCATTTCTTCATTGCAGGAAAAAGGTCTTCTGACGATTTCTTTCCGGAAAGAGGGCAATGATCTGGTCATACGTATCGTTGATAACGGCCATGGATTTCAAAAAGAGGAGCCATCAAATGGCTTTGGCATCCACTTAACCAAAGAACGGGTAACGCTTTTAAATCAGACACTCAACCAACAAAAAATCAGTTTTTCCATAAGCCGGAAAGAAGAAAAAACTGAAGCAATGTTTCATTTAATAAACTGGTTAATATGATCAGGACTGTAATTATTGACGACGAAAAAAATAATATTGACAATACAATTGGTATTATAAAAAAAACCGGGTTGCCAATTGAAGTAGTAGGCATGGCAACTACCGCAGAGGATGCCATCGATACGATCATTAAAACCAACCCCGACCTTTTGCTGCTCGACATCCAGATGCCTGGTAAAAACGGTTTTGATGTACTGAGAGCTTTACCACATTACGCGTTTGAAGTGATCTTTATAACGGCTTATGATCAGTATGGAATTCAGGCGGTAAAATTTTCTGCCATTGATTATTTATTAAAGCCAATTAATCCTGGCGAGTTGAAAGATGCAATCGGGAAAGTGGCAGATAAGCTCTCTGAAAAGAAAAAAAATCTTCAGCTGGAAAATTTATTGGAACTGATAAAAAACAAGGATTCCAGGAAAGATCACAAGATCGCATTGTCCTCTTCCAAAGAAATCCGCTTCGCCCCCACCGGTTCAATTATCAGGTGCGAATCATCCAACGCCTACACCAAATTCTTTTTTGCTGATGAAAAAAGTATGCTGGTGTCAAAACCAATTTTTGAATATGAAGAATTATTAAAAGATTATGGCTTTATACGTTGCCACCAATCACACCTGGTAAACAAAGAATTTATTAAAAGCCTCGTAAAAGAAGAGGGTGGCTATTTATTATTAGCAGATAAAACGAAGATTCCCATCTCAAGAAATAAAAAAGAATCAGTACTGAAAGCACTGATTACATTAAATAAATGAACGAAGGAATTGAATGGATATCATATCTGTCAGACTCATAAATGATTAAGCAGTCCAATTACATCAAACAAAAAATCACATTATGAAACAAGTATTCTTTTTGTTGTTAGTTCTTTACTGTACTGAAAGTAAAGCACAGAAGGTCGTTAAACTGCCTTATGCTATTGAGGATGCACGAATGGACACTTATTTGCGGAACCGGCCCGCGGCTACTTTAACCATTAAGATCAACAATGCACCGGACAGTATCAAAGAAATAAATGTGCAATGCACTTTTGTATCTTTTGGAGCAGACTTTCAACGGAAGAAATATTATGCTATAGATAAAAAAAGGTTCTTAAAAATCAACCTCGGACAAAATCTGCCATACCAGCAAATATGGTTAAAAGTAGGAGATTATTTATATGCAGGGGTATATGTGAATACCGGGCTTGTAGTAACAATTGATGCCCGTAAAATACAAAAAGACGGGGTAATGTTTGCCGGTAAAGGGGTTGAATATTCCGGAGCTGATGGCACATTGAATAGGGTAATGAATGAGCGTGTTTTATATAAAAGGCAGGAATGCAGCCAGCTTTTAAATGCCTTGATGTCACTTCCGGCACATCAGTTTTCTGAGGCTGTTTCTTTACATAAAACCGATTCTATACAGAAGTGTTTGAATCAGATTGATGAGGAATTTATCAGGCAGTTTCCCGGTTACGCATGGGCAATAAGAAATGAAACCGCTTCTGATATTTATCAATGGATCAATGTTCATTATATGGGTAAGATAATGCCTGCAGCTTTGTTTGCCCGGGTAAACCAACACAAACCTTTCTTTACAAGTAATTCAGGAGTACAGTTTTACAGAACATTAAGTATGTATGCTATCAGTAAAAAGAATAATCCTTCTAAAGATTTTGATGAAACAATACTTAATAAAAGATATGAAACCTACGATACAGAAAGAAAAGCTTTGATCGACTCAATAAATGATTACCTGGCAAAACCGGTAAAAGGAGCTAACGATTCTCTTCTTTTAATGCATCTTTATAAAAAAAGAAGAAATCTTTTCCCGGAGGAAACAGAAGCTTTTTATACCGCTTATGACTGTAAACTGATCGATAGTATTTACGATGAACCGAAATCAGATATATTGAAATTATTCCTGCTGGAAAGAGGCAAAAATTCATTCGAACAGTCATATCCCCTGGTACTAAACGATACAAAGACCTTGTGGTGTAGAAGATTAGTATCTAAAGAACTGGAAGAAGCAACTGCCAAACAAAAGAACATAAATGCATTACTCGCTTCCTCTTCCGCAATAAATGATACAGCATATTTTATTGGTTCTCCATTAAAGAAATTGCCATTTGGTGCCTCATTATATCAGTTAGACAGCATTAAAAATACAGATACCTTTATAAAGAACCTGCAGCTGAAATTCAGAAATAAGGCATTGATCATAGATTTTTGGGCTACATGGTGTGCACCTTGTTTGTCTGATCTGCCTTACAGTAAAAAATTACACGAAGCAAATAAGGATTTACCCGTCGAATATGTTTATATCTGTACGAATAGTGCCTCCAACGTCGGTTTATGGGAAAAGACCATAGCAGGTATTCGCCTCCCGGGCACTCATATTTTCATGGATGAAAAAATGGTGGAAGCATTAAAAAGCAGTTTTAATAATGCCGGTTCTGGTTTTCCCACCTATGTGGTTATCGACCGGCATGGAAATTTCCGCCCGAAAGTGATCGAAAGAATGCAATTTGTAAACCGGGCTAATTTGAAACAGATAAGCGGGAGCGATGAAAATCAATGACAGATTCGCTCTGAATTTTTATGAAAACCGGCGCTTCATCTTTTAAAAACCATGTTGGTTATTTGCGTCTTTTCTTCAGTAATGTTTCACCTGCTGAACGTTGGTAAAATTGTATTCCTTTCGGATATAAAATTAGAAACCACTCAGCCCTGCCCAGGGTGTGCCATTGGCACTTTTTTCAAAAAAGGAAAAGATTCAGAATCCCCTTGCGCGTGCGAGAGACCTCCTGCTGAGATCCAGGTAGGAAGCAATGTATTCCAGCTTTACACGGTTTAGTAAATGAGGAAAATGTTTTTCAAAATACCGGTAGCGATCTTTGGCGGCGAGCATACCGGTAGCCCGTATTTTCAGATCTTTCAGCCTGCTGTAATATTCTGTGAAGGTCTGGTGAAGCTTCTCCGCCTCGGGGTATCTTCTTAACATGGCCTCTATGTCCTGGTAATGGATGGCATATAGCTCGCAGTCTTCAATCGCCTGTAAATTGAACAGGCTTTTCTTTTGGTGGAAGAGGCTTTCAGACAGTACGATCATATGGTCTTCCTCTAAAAACCACATCGTTACTTCACGTTCATTCCGGGTATAATAGCATCTTACCAGTCCCTTTTGAAGATACCAGGCATAGCGGCATACCTCTCCCTCATGAAGCAGGAACTCGTTTTTCTTCTTTTTGGTAAAGCGGAACCTGTCCCGTAGTTCAGCTTCTAAAGAACCGGAAACGGGATGCAGGTTGTTTAAAAAAGAAATTAGTTCTTCCATCACATGAGGTTTTTAAACCGCCAATAAATACGATCTGTTTAATATTGGGTGAGGATGCTTTTGCGTATTCGCTAAAGTAGGAGTATAATGTTATGCAATCGGACATATTTGTTTTGAAATCAGACGAATTTGTTTTGCAATTGTAGCAATTACCTGATCGATTGGTTCAGTCGATGGAAGCATCTTTAAAAATCAGAACCGGAAACAGCCATTAATGTCATTGCGAATCGCAAATTCGCAGGCGATGAAGAGATCTACCCTTTGCGAGCAATCCGGCCACTTTATCTACCTCCTGATCGCCGGATGAAATAACCATCCTTTCTTTTTAGTCTATCAAATGGCTTATGCCGCGCGCCGGCACGGAAAAACGCGCGGAGCGATCGGGTTTTCCTTGATCTTTTGTTTCTTTTGCATCAAGGCAAAAGAAAAAGCAAAAAGTAAACAACGACATCCACAGGTGATGTGGCAATCTCCCCATTAAAAAACGGGAACTCTCCCTACCACGTCATTGCGAATTGAAGGGCCTCAAACGGTCAGAATGCTTGCCTTCCGCGGTCTGAACGATACTTTACTGCCACGTCATTGCGAATCGCCTTCCTCAATCCCCATCGTTTACCAAAAATCCCCACAGGGCGATGTGGCAATCTCATTAGAAAGTCGGAACTCCTCGCTACCACGTCATTGCGAATCGCCTTCCCTAATCATCCTCTTTTACCAAAACACTTCCAGGCGATGTGGCAATCTCCCCATTAGAAAGCGGGAAGCCCTCCCTACCACGTCATTGCGAATCGCCAATCCCCCAGGCGATGAAGAAATCTCCCGTTTTACGAGCCATCCGAACACTTTATCTACCTCCTGATCGCCGGACGAAATAACCATCCTTTCTTTTTAGTCTATCAAATGGCTTATGCCGCGCGCTGGCACGGAAAAACGCGCGGAGCGATCGGGTTTTCCTTGATCTTTTGTTTCTTTTGCATCAAGGCAAAAGAAAAAGCAAAAAGTAAACAACGACATCCACAGGCGATTTGGCAATCTCCCCATTAAAAAACGGGAACTCCTCCCTACCACGTGATTGCGAACCGCCTTGCGGAATCATTCTCGTTTACCAAAACACTCCCAGGCGATGTGGCAATCTCCTCATTTGAAAACGCAAACCCATTAGCACCTTGATCCTTCTCTTCCATAAATGAGATTGCCACGGCGCAAAAAAATTTACTTGCATAAAAGGTGATTATCAAATGCGCCTCGCAATGACGAACTCACCTTGACACTTCATTCCGGATCTTCCACTGCACCTGCTTCATGTCACACCCAACAATCACCTTCAAAGCATCCGAAATAAACCGGGTAAATTGGTGAAAAAAGCATCAGTCAGGTAGGCGCAGTGTATCAATAATGCATAGATAAAGTATAGTTTAAGTATTCATCCTTCGCTGATAAAGCATATATAATGTATAGGGAGTGTATATAAACAGTATAGAGAGAGTATGAGGAAGGCATCCCTGTCTTTACGGATCACAGGATCCGGCAATGTCATTTTTGCACTGGCGGATTTTTATTCTCAGCAACGTCTCACGCAGTGGACGTTGCGTAAGATGAAACCATTTATATTGCTGTTCCATCTCTTCTTTAAATCTCTAAAAATGGCTTATGACGCGCGCTGGCGAATTTCCTTGTGCCGATTGTCTATCGGGGATTTGGAAAATCCCGATCCTTCGGGAGTTTTTTTGCATCAAGGCAAAAGAAAAAGCAGAATCAAACAAAAAGAACCGCACTGTTTCTTATCGTTCAGGCCGCCGAAGAAAGCGTCCCGACCGGGGAATCAAAGACTTTTCTATTCTCAGCTTAAGCAAGCAAAGAGATAAACGGATCCAAAGCCCCGGCAAAAAGATGCCCCATAACCATGAGAATCGAATAAAGCCCTTTTCGCCACTCGTGCGGCGATACGCCAAATTTCCTTTTAAATGCCGTGCTGAAGTTATTCATATACCGAAATCCTGCCAGGCCGCTGATCTGTTTCAGTGACTTATCCGTGCTTCTCATCAGCTCCTTCGCCTTTTCCATCCTTTCTGTTTCCAGGTATTCAAAAAGGGTCGTTTTAAAAAGTTCTTTAAACCCTTTCTTTAGTTTGGTAGCGCTCAATCCAACATGCATAGCTATCTGCTCAATAGTATAATGCCGCGAAATATCTGCTGCGATCATTTCACGGGCTGCATAAAGACATTCAATATCATGTTGGGTTAGTGACATAGTATCCTGCTTTCGCTGATCTGTTTTTTTAAGAGACAAACTTCTAAAATACCGGTTACAAGCAACTGCGTATCGTTACGCAAAATGTGCGTATCAATACGCAAAATTTCAATCTTCCCCGTCGCCCCGAATTTCTACAAACATTTTATGTTTTTTTAAGGTATTTCTACCCTTTTTTATTTTCCATCAAAAATGCATCAACTGTTTCATTAAAACACCCGTATTTACACGGGTGCCGCCTTAAAAATAATAAACCGCAATTACGTCCATAAAGACAAGCATTCAATGTGTAATGTCCGTCAAAATATGGCGAATGACCGTCAGAATTTCCGTAATAATACTGTACCCGTATTTTCTATTCTCAGCAACGTCTCACGAAGTGGACGTTGCGTATCGCTAAAGCATTTAGAAGTGAACCTTTACTTCTCAAAACCAGGTGTCACTACTATAAATCAAACTTCAGTAAACTTTTACAACCAGGCAAGCGTAGACCTACGGAATTTTTAACGTAGACCTACGGAATTTTTAGAGAATGAGAATGAAAGACAGTTGCAGGATGCATCAGCATTTTAGTTATTAAACCGTAATAGGAGTTTCAGGATCAGCGATTATCCATTCTAAACCGGAAGTTTCCGAAAGCAATAAGCAGATGTTTCATCAAAAAAGTGTTGCTTCCGGTATTTTTGTCACAGTTCAATCGTCCGTTCTATGTTGATTTGCTTCAAAAATGTTTCGTCATGAGAAACTACCAGTAAAGTTCCCCGGTATTCATTTATGGCTGTCGTTAGTATTTCAACATTTTGAAGGTCTAAGTTGTTTGTCGGCTCGTCAAAAATGATCATATCGGGCGACTTATTAATTGTCAGGCAACAAAGTAACAGGCGCATTCTTTCGCCACCGCTCAAAGCACTGCAACGTTTATCCCAATGGTCTTTTGTAAACAGAAACCGGTTTAGCCTGGTTTTGATCTCGTGCTCTTGTAATGCAGAAGTGTTGAATTGCCGGACTTGTTCATAAACTTTCAGATTGTTGTCAACCAAAGAGTAATCCTGGTCAACGTAAACCGGGTTATGGGAGGCCCGGTAAATGGTTCCGGTTAGCGGTTCCATGTCGCCCAAAATGAGTTTGATCAAAGTTGTTTTTCCCGAACCGTTTGGTCCTTTCAATGCAATGCGCCCACCACTGGTAATTTGAAAGTTCAGGTTGTCTTTCCAAAGTGTTTGCGTGTCGTATCTAAAATTGATATTTGTTGCGGTGAACAAAACTTTTCCTTTGTGTAGCGCTGAATGGTCAAACCCGAATTTCATTTTGTCAATGTCGGGCAACGAAGAACGAAGTTCCTGTAACTTTTGTGAAATGCTCCCGGTTTTTTCCGCGTGAACGCTTTTTATTTTTGCAGTACTGTTTTCAGCGTTGTTCCGCAAAGTGTTCATCATTATCCGGGCAACACCTGCTTTTTCCTGCTTCCCTTTTCCACGGCTGTCTGACTTTTGTTGCCGTTCCAATGTTTCCCGTTCTTTTTCTTTGGCTTTTCGTAATGCCTTTTCCTGGCTTTGAATATCCTGGCTCAAACCATTGTTTTCAATTTGCTTTTGTTCTTTATAGAAGTCGTAATTGCCACCATAAACTTTAATCCCTTGTTTGCTTAATTCGCAAACGGTGTCCGGAAGGTTCAGCAATTTTCTGTCGTGGCTTACAACGATCAATGTGCTTCTGGTGGATTGAATAAAGTCATACAAAAGCTGCCTGCCCGCAAGATCCAGATGATTGCTTGCCTCATCCAGCAACACCAATTCGGGTTGATGAATGGAAATTCCGGCTAAAAAGACTTTTGTTTTTTGTCCGCCACTCAATGTCTCCATTTTCTGCGAAAGTTCCGACCCTGCCAATTGCCAGTATCGTAAAGCCTCATAACAACGATCTTCAATTGACCAATCATCAGCAAGCAATGTATAATTTTCTTCCGTTACGTTTCCGCTGAAAATTTCTTTGAAGGCGTTGACTTTTTTGTCAATATTCAACGCTTCTGCAATTGACAAATGATTGTATTGCCCGAAAATTTGCGGAATGTAATAGGGTTGCGTATTTACGCTCCGTTGTCCGCCGGAAGGTTGCAGTTCGCCCGCAATAATCTTGAGCAGCGTGGATTTTCCTGTTCCGTTGTTGCCGGTTAGCGCTATCTTTTCGTGGTTGTTTACCGTCAGGCTGATGTCGGTAAACAGTATATCTTTATTGGGATGGGTATATGAAATGTTTTGTAGAATAAGCATAATTTCTTTCGTTAAGGATGAAACAATACAACAACCGGTTTGCAGTTGTCATTCTGGTTTGTCTGAAAGAAATTATATTTTACATTTCGCCTTTACTTAAAATTTTGTCCGCAAATATACAATTTTATATTTGAGGGCCTTTGTGGGTGTTGAGCGAAGAAAAAGTGCGTGGCTTCGCCAACAAATTCGATTCGACGAAACTTATCTTTCAATTGTTACGATGTTGAGCATCGCCTGCTTCATTCAAAATATTTTTCCAGGTCTCTGTTTAAATTTTACCTTAGTTTTTAAAATTCACAATCGTCGGCAATGAAACACGGTAGCTAATTCCCTGGAGAAAGAATAATCAGAATAAAGTATGAGACGCTATATAGTAACCCGTTGATCTGGAGGATAAACAGAGAGATTCCCTCATAAAAGGAACGATTCAAACAACTTCATTTTTTTGTGTTTTGAACTCTTAACCTGATTCATCATGAAAAAAATACAAATAATACCATTAGCTGCATTACTGTGTATCTGTTTTTGTTTTGCCCAATGTCGTAAAAACAAAAGCCCTGCCCCTGATAATCCTTATGGTTTACCAAACGCGACACAAACAGGCAGCGGTTTTCTTGCTTGTAGAATTAATGGGTTAAATTTTATTGGTGTAAGAAAATTTCCGTTTGCCAAAGGAGCTGTGCTTAATGCAGACACTTTATATGTTGATGGTGAGCCCGGGACAGGAAGGTATTTTGAGATTATATCAATCGCAATTAAGGGAAATCTTCAACAAGGCTCGATTTACAATGTTGATTCAATAACTTCCCTTGCTTTTTACTCTTCAGATTCCTCTTGCAATGGAATATCTTCTCAGGTAGTTAACTCTTATTCAAAAACCGGAGCAATTCAATTGACCAAATTTGATACAACTGATAAAATAGTTTCCGGCACATTTAACTTTGATTTTCCAATTTCTGACTGTGATACCCTTCATGTTACGGAAGGTCGTTTCGACTATCATTACTATTAATTTTTTATTCTCAGCAACATCTCACGAAGTGGACGTTGCGTATCGTTAAAGCATTTAGAAGTGAACCTTTACTTCTCAAAACAAGGCGTCACTTCTGTAAATCAAACTTCAGTAAACTTTTACAACCAGGCAAGCGTAGACCTACGGAATTTTTAACGTAGACCTACGGAATTTTTAGAGAATAAGAATGAAAACAGTTGAAAGATGCATGGAGACCTCAGTCAATGGGAAATGCCCGCTTCAATTTTATGCGATTTTAATCTTCTCATTAATTCTTACTTGCATTATTTCTGCATTTGATTTACATTTATGCAGTCAAAACTAACGGCACTTCTTATGACAACCCTTTCTTCAAACCTGGCTTTTAAATTAAAAGCGCTGGGTATTTACCAGCTGATTTTCGCAGTTGCAGGTCTTGGCGGAACCTTGTGGTTATTTCTACAGGAAGGCTTTCAGTCTCTGCAATTAACAATTATTTTTCTCGTGGTAATCCTGGTATTTCTGTTTGCTATTTATTGCGGCATTTCCTGTTTTCAAATGAAGGAGAAGTGCTTGTGGTATTCATCGATAAACCAATACCTTCAACTCATCAGTTTTTCAATAACCGGGTACGGCTTTATGTATGATTCAGGACTCTCGGTCAATCTTGGGATCGACCTCACCACTAACTTCGCAATAGGGCTGAAAATGCTAATATTCTCATTTTGGCATATTGATTACAATAGTGGCTCGGATGTTATATTGGTCAACCTCAACTTAGTTGCTTTGGCGGTGATCCTGATTATTGATCGAATGAAGAAACAAATGAAGCACGAGATAGAAGAAGAATTGCTTACAATTGGACAAGAAATGGAGAAGTAGAAAACAAAAAAATAAATTTCACGAATTGACAGAATGTCTAAAATACCGGAGAAAATATATGACACTTTTAAAGATTTTTTTTGGATGCGTATTAACAATACTGATGTACAGCTTTATTATGCCTAAAGTTGATTGGTACAAATACCAGGACAAAGACTGCCAGGTTTCATTTCCGAAGATTCCAAAAAATGATACTCTCGTTAAAGAAACCGCTGCCGGAAAATTAATTGTTCATCGCCTTATTCTGTTCAATAACCGGCGAGTAAACGATAGTAATCTAGTTTACGAACTTATTGAAAGTAGCTATCCATCCCCGGGCATAACCGATTCATCCCGGCAATTCGCCGAAAGTGTTTTTAAAGGAGCGGTGAATGCATCCTTAAAGCAACTTAATGGCCGCCTGGTATCAGAAAAAGATATCAGGATGGGTGCCTTTTACGGAAAGGACGTGACGATCAAATATGACAATGATACTAAGTTAGCAAGAATGAAATGCTATGTAGCTAAAGAAAAAATGTACGCTATTGAGACGGTCGCCCCTTTTCAAAAAGCGATCAATTCAAACGCGGAAACCTTTTTTGAATCTTTCAAAATAAAATAAGCTTCAGGTCTTCGCCCCTATCTGCGCGCATCGGCCCAGCAAATAAAATGGTTCCGGCAGACAAAATAATCTTAAAACCGTATAACAATTCTATTTGGAATGTACTCAAGTCCAAAACATAAAAAAATGATCAATAAGATAGGAATTACGTTAGCCATTTCCGGTGCCCAGATTCCAAGAAATGAATTGACATAGGCTTTATGAGGAGACTTAGGATTGTAAATTATTTTTACCGTATCGCCTCCGTAATTACCATCACGCAGAAATTCGTTCCCGAAAAAAGAATAAGTTTGATCGTCAACCGAAAAATCAACCCGTGGACGTTCTTTAATTTTCACTCCAAACAGGGTAAGAACAGAAACCGGCTCAAAATATTGGATAATACCTGTGGTTCTTTCATACGTTATGCAATACCATATTTTAGGAATAATTGTATCGCTTACAACTACAATCGCAATCAGGTAAAATAATAAATACTTATTAAAACTGATCTTTTTACCGTTAAGGTTCATTTTAAAAATGCTGATCTCTTGGCTGGCGTTATTGCTTTTTAAAAGTAATAATAAACGAATCACCGGTTGAGAAAACATCCGACTGCGTAATGGTGAACCCTGTGCAGTCAAAAGAAGAGATAACACCCACATTTCCGCCGGCTGTAAGAGTGCTGCCGTTAAGAGCCCATGGGGCAGTGCCGTCGCCCGCAGGATCGCATTTTACCCCCGCATCCGTATAAACCAAAGTGTGGTCAGATTTAAAAGTTTCCAGGTCGTCCAAAGAACAGGCATCTACCATGGAGGTGGCATCTACTTCCTGCGATGAGGCAGAAGCTTTGTATTTCACAGTGCCTATCTTGTAAGTGCCGGCAAGGTTGGCTTCGCTAAGCGAACAATTTTTAGTACTGTTATCTTTTTTGCAGGAAAAAAGTGAAGCTGCCAGTAAAGCAACCATAAAATAGCGGGATACTTTCATAAGAGTTTTTTTTAGTTGGTGAATTGATTTCACAATGATAATATTAATTTTTCTTTTTACATAATTTTTTCATTTTGACGATCTTCGGTTGGGCATAAATAAGTATCAATCTTTCTGCTTGCACGCCGCTGTTAATTATTTCGTGCCGCATGCAACATAAACACCAAATACGTTGTCAGCAAAGAAAAACAGGTTATGAAATACATCCCGGTAATTATTATTTGTGTTGCAGGAATCACTGCCTGCCATAAAAGCAATGTCTCATTACGTGAAACAAGCGGTAGCAGGTTGACATCCATTGTTTTGGACAGCGCGGGTACTTTTGATTTTGAATACACTGATAGTTTAATTACCGGTTTCACGGAGCATTTTCCCGCTGGCGGTGTTGATTCCGGGCTAATTCAATACACGCAACCCGACTCGGATCAATTAGTAACTATCACGCTTCCCGGCAGTCATTATTCGTTAAACTACCAACTAAACTCCTCAAAATTACCCTTACTGGTTTTCTTAAGTAACCCCGATTCCGCTATTCATCCCCCTATGGTGCAATTCGCCTATTTGCCTGGCACTGATAGGTTAGATTCTGTTGTTGCCCACGCTATGAACAAGGACGTATTCAAATTTACCTATACCGGCCAAAATATTACAGGTATCACAGAGTGGGTAATATTAAACGGGCAAAATACGCAGGTAGCCGCTTTCGATTTTACGTATGACAGCACCGCAAACATTTTCAGGCAAACAGATCCTTTGCTTTATATCTATTCGTATCCACCACATACTGCATTTGTCGCACAGCCGATGGTAATCGCTGCTTTTTTTGCTGAAACTTTTTCTGCATCTACTTTCAACGGGGTAACAACATCAGGAATAACAACCGGGGGGTGGGGTCAAAATGCGATAAGCAGCAAAATGACGTATCAATTTAATTCGAACGGAAAAATTACATCGGAAACCTTCAGCAATGATATTTTTGAAGGCCTGGCTGGCAAAAGATATGTTTATCAATAGCAGAAAATGCTGTGACATTTAGAAGTGACACCTTTTTTCTCACTAGTCACTCCTGCAATAAATCGCAGAAAGGTGTCACTTCTGCAACCGGCCGCCGCGGTTCTTGTCTTCACGAAACGGTTCACTAATATGGTTTTAGAACATCTTCATCCGATCGATAACGTCATTGCGAATCGCCTTTCCGAATCATTATCGTTTACCAAAAATCCCACAGGCGATGTGGCAATCTCCCCTTAAAAGCGGGCACCCCTCCGTACCACGTCATTGCGAATCGCCTTCCGAAATTATTTTCGTTTACCAAAACACTCGTAGGCGATGTGGCAATCTCCCCATTAAAAAACGGCAACTCCTCCCCACCACGTCATTGCCAATCGCAAATCCCAGAGATCTCCCCCTTTTAGGAGCAATGCTGACACTTTATCTGCCACGCCGGATGAAACAACCATCCTTTCTTTTTAGTCTATCAATTGGCTTATGCCGCGCGCTGGCACGGAAAAACGCGCGGAGCGATCGGAGCCTGTCCGCCCACTGGCGGATTTTCCTTCATCTTTTGTTTCGTTTGCATCAAGGCAAAAGAAAAAGCAAAAAAAGAAAATCAGCCGTTAATATCGTTCAGGCCGCCGAAGAAAGCGTCCCGACCGAATCGCGGAAAGGTGTCACTTCTGCAACCAAAAGACATTGGCTATACCTCGCAACTACCTCCCTCCTGTCTGCGGGCAATAATCAGCGTTACCTGTGCGTTAATTAACGCAGAGGTAACGCACCGGAACAGGCGCAGGTAACACGCGTTCAGGGCGGAAATATAAGGAAAAGACACACCAGCAAATTCAAAAGATCATGGCAAAAGTAGCAGACGTATTTTTAAAGGGCACAGTAGGCAACGTGGTATTTTACCGCCGCATGGGCACCAACTGTGCGCGGGTAATAGCATTGAATATCTCCCAATCGGCAGCGACGAAAAAAAGATCCCTGAACTTCGGTATTGCCTCCAGGGCCGGCAAAGCGTTGCGAAGCGGTCTTACTCCTTGTATGCCTGTAGCAACAGACAGGAGTATGCAAAGCAGGTTTTCGGGTGCAATAGCCAAATGGCTGGGAACATCCGCTATTGGGGAATTACCTCTGACAGATGCGGTACCTTTTGTAAGCAACATGGAGTTTACAAAAGAGCAACCGGTCAGCGAAAGGTTTAACGTACCACTTACCATCAGCTTACCGGAGGCAAACCTCGTTACCATAATCATTGATCCTTTTGTTCCCGCTAAAGACATCTCGGCTCCGGCAGGTACTGGCATGGTGACGCTCACGATCTCTGTAGCGGGATGCATGATGGAAACAGGCGAGTCCTGCGGCAATGAAACGCATTCGATAGACATTCTTTATAACGATACACCGGTTGACGCGCAGCTGCTGGAGTTTCATGTGGACACACCCTGGCAAAGCCTTGTGGTTGCTGCTGCCCGGCTCATCTACAAGAAGTTTGAAAATAATACCTGGGTGGAAATGAAAAAGGAAGCGTTTATGCCGGCAGGTGTGGTTTACGCGGCGTACGGGGGCTAAAAAATCTATCCTCCTTCCAGTTATTCACGTTCGTTTGAATATATTTTTTGATATTCTTTCAATAAAAAAACTGATAAAGTGAAAAGAATATTATTAGCATTTTTTGTAACTATAATTTTGACCTCTTGTTACAGCAATAAAATAGCAAATAAAGAAATTACAAAAGATTTAAACTTCGCTATTTTGGGAAAAAAGGCAACGTATAAATTTGTCCCATTCATAGTGATTGAAACATTCTTAAATGATAGTACGCTACATTGGGAAATGACCAACAGCAAAGGTGTAGTAACAGAAGGATACGAAAAAGTATCTTATAAGCAACTTTCAGAAAGCTTATATTTCACAAGTTGGATCGAAAAAAGCGGCTTTACAGTAAGTCAAATAATTGACAGTAAAAATGGCACTGTAAAGGCATTTTGCAGTTTTGAAGATGAAAAAAGTTTAAGGGGAAAGAGAAGCTCAATGTTTTTGGACGGTACAGTAACATTTGACAAATAAGAAAAATTAAAACCACAAAATAAAGCGACAGGAAAAACAGCAATGTGCGGGATCGTAGTTGCTTCTTCTGCTTCTGTAATGATCACTGCAAAATCATCATTAACCAGTTCTTTGATCAATTGCTGCCATCCATAATCGCCGCTATTTCTCAGCAATTTCTCAGTGCACCCATTGCTCACTTCCCCCTTTGTAAGGAGAAGGAACCATTTAAGGAGTCAATCCAAACTTCTCTATGATCTCCCTGCCTTTTTCAGGAAAAAAGGTCAGGCCAAATTCCTCATGAAGGTCTTTTGCCCATTTGGAAATTACAGGGTCATCACCTTTAAGATTGTGTTTTGTCATATAAGCGATCCTGTTGAAGAAGAGGTCTTCCAGGTATTCGTCAAAGTTCTGATTAAAATCAAAGTCGAAAAAGCGTAACGGCTGATCAGATGGATTCCAGAATGAATGTACGATACCGCGGGGTCGCGAAGAAAAACCGCCCGCTTTTATTTCCCGGATCTCGTCACCTGCTAACACACCGAGGGTGCCTTCTGATACATAGGAAAACTCGTCAAGATGATCATGAATGTGCGGCGCAGGTCCCATTTTTTTCGGTGCCAACACCAGTTCCACACATGAAAACTGATAATTAGTTTGAGCGCTTTTAACCAGCACCCGCATATTGATACCTCTTGGCCCTGGTTCCAGCACATCCTGCGGAGGTTGAATAAATAGTGGCAGCAGCTGATGGGCGGGGTTATTTACTGTTTCAAGGTTAATACATTTTATCATAACGAATAATTTTTTAAGAATGGATAATTATTAAGAGTAACGGTTGCCAACCTTTCAAAGGTTGGCAACCGTGAAAATTGTTGTGATCAGGAAAACATCATTTAGTTATGCCGGATCGATGTGGTGCTCCTTCATGATGCTGGCAAAAGTTTCTTTATCAATGTTTCCATCCCGGGAAGCCTCATCAATATGTCTGAAAAAATCTTCCAGTCCGGATGGTGTGGTAAACATGACAAGCTTGCCGGTTGTTTCGCCCGTGTTTTTAAAACTATGGGGAATGCCGTGAGGGCCATGAGCAAAGCCACCGGCTCCCAGTTCGATGCGCTCCCCGTTTAAGGTGAAAGTAAAAGTTCCTTCCATCACGTGCCAAAACTCGTCCCAGTCATTGTCAATGTGTAAACCGGCTCCAACATTGGGTGGAACGCTTATTTCAAATACGCTATAGGCATCGTCAGTTTGTTCGCCCGAAAGCTTTACGGCAATGGTATTTCCGGCTACGACAAGAATTTCTTCCTGCCCATCGGATACACCGGTAGTTTTTAAAGATTTTGTTTGCATCATTTAATTTTTTTAGGTGATTGAATGGATGCAAATTATACCGGTGCTGTGAAAAGCAATATCCCTGAAAATGGTGATTTTTAAGAGGAGGATTCAACCGAGGACATCACCGATTGGCGTACCATCTCGGGAGCATTTTTTACACTTAGCTTATGCAGAATATGTTTGCGGTGGCTTTCGACAGTATGCCTGCTGATAAATAATTTCGCTGCAATTTCTTTGGAAGAAGCACCCTGCGAAACGAGTTGCATGATTTCCTTTTCACGGGGCGTAAGTGTAGGATGATCTTCCGATGCAAGCCTTAGTTTTTCTCTTTTTGTTTGAGCGATGCTAACGGGAGCGAGCATGTCTAACAATTTACTGCTCTTGCGGCTTTTTTCTACCATAGAAGCATGTCGGTTAAGCTCCGCCTCTTTTTCAACAGTGCAATCGTCAAACAGTATCAGCGCTGAATCAATATGCCGGCTGGGCGTTACAGAAAGCACAATTACTCTTTGCCGGATCCAAATCCATTTACCATTAAAATGCTTCAACCGGTAACAATGTTGGTGCACCGCGTTTTCCTTTACTTCGTTCCATGGCGAAGCATTGAGGGTGGACGTTTCAGCAAAATGAATAAAACCCTGCAAGTCATCAGGGTGCAGGCGCTTTATGACAAATTGCAAATCTCCTTCTATAAAAAGTTTCCTCGGATAACCAAAGATCCTGGTAAAATTATGGCTTAAAAAGGCGGAGCCTGATTTACTTCCGCAGCGGGTAAAGGCTGCTACAGTGCTTTCTTTAAGATGGAAATTGTTAAGTACGTCACTACAGATGTTTTTATACACCTCGTTATATTGAATAAACCGTTGTAATTCTTCTGTTACCATAACCTATGCATTCAAAAAATGAAATAATAGTTCAACGCCGGAAAAATTGGTAAACCGGGGTTCCGGATAATGGCATGTATCAAAGTTACGTTTTACAGTAAAACATACGATTACTTCTCTCAAATAATTTTTAACCTGGCGCCTTTGTTACCCTTTAGAAGTGACCATTTAGAAGTGACTCCTTTTTTCCTGCTAATTACTTCTGCAATAATCGCCCGCTGTCTGAGATTCCGGAATTTTGAAACTACGACTCAAAAGAAAATAGTAAGTTTGATAAATCAAAAAGAAAAATCTATGGAACAAGATTTCGCAAAGGAATATACAATCCTCAATCCTCAACAGCAGGACATGCTGAGGTTATTCAAAAACCCGATGTCTGAATCCGATTATATAGAAATAAAGCGATTTATTGTTAAAAAACTTTCTAAAAACATTGATGAGGAAATGGAACGGCTGGAAAAAGAAAAAGGTTGGACACAGGAAACGTATGAACAGTGGGGAAAGGAACATCTTAGAATTCCTTATCACAAATGAAAATCGTTCTGGATACAAATATTCTTTTACAGTCTATTGCTCATGCAAGCAGATTGAGGCCAATATGGCAATCTTTTCTTGATGAAACTTCTCATTCCGTGGTCGGTGTCCTCACCGACCATTTTTTGTCCCCACCGACCATCTTCTTTCTGTCTTTAGTTAAATTGTATATCTTTCCTTAAAAATGGTTTCACTTCGTTTTAATTATGCCGGACATCGTAATTCTTATACAGAGTTGAATGAAGTTTATTTCTGGACGATAACAATCAATAAGTGGAATCATTTGCTACAGAACGATGATAACAAACTGATAGTCATTAGCAGTCTGCAATGGTTAGTTCAAAATAGATTAGTTGACATTTACGGATATGTTATTATGCCTAATCATATCCATTTATTATGGCAGCAACTAAAAATGAATGGGAAAGAGTTTCCGAAAAATAGCTTTGAAAAATTTACAGCTAAATCGTTAGTCACGAAGATGAAGCAGCAAAATGATCCTGAATTAAAAAAATATGAGGTGGAAGCATCAGACAGAAAGTATCATATCTGGTTAAGAGATCCATTAGCGGTGCGAATATTTAGTAAGGAAATGGCAGAAGAGAAACTGGATTATATCCATGATAATCCTTTACAATCTCATTGGAATTTGTGTAAGATGGCGGACGAATATCGTTTTTCATCCGCAGCTTTTTATCAAACCGAGAGAGATGAATTTAATTTAGTGACAAATATTATGAATGCATTTTGATGTCGCTGGATTGGTCGGTGGGGACACCGACCATGGAATAGCATAAAGGATTCTTTTTCCAAAAAAAGATGGTCGCTGTTTGACTCGTCCTAAAAAAAGTTTACAGGTTAATAGATAAATCCTGAGATAGGTTTACAGGATGATTTTGATGTTCGTTTTCAAAAGTATTTCTTTTTTTAAAATAGTTTTTCCATAATCTCTGAGTGTTTGTTTTTTGATTG
>JBQCIM010000148.1:0-24172 GCA_051953735.1 Ginsengibacter sp. | reverse complement strand
TACAATTGCAAACTGTCCTTCTATTTTTCGAACGCGGCTGGGATCTCCGGAAATGATCGCTTCAGCGACTTCTTGCGGCGACATGTTGAAAATAATGTTGTTATTGTAATCAAGGAGGTTTACAAAGTTTTGTACAGGTTGTGTTGAATTCATTTTAGTTATTTTAGTAAGTCAGAATTGATTTTTTTTAAACAATTGAAACAGAACTTCTCTGCTCTTACTTCGGATCCCGTAAAAGAGGGAGAGTAAAAGTAGGAATAAAAGTGACTTGAAATTAATTAGACATCATTTCTGTTGACAGTGGAACTACAAATAATGGCAAATAATTTTTTATCCCACTAAATCTTTCCGTTACTTGTAAATATTCTCATTTGCATAGCCTTCGTCTGCCATCATTTTCGCACGTTCAACATACAGTTGTCTGTCTTGCTGCGAGGGTTGTTCCCACTTTTTCGTATATCCATGACCGTGATACTTTTCAAATGGGGGAGCTGTCTTCGATATCAAAACTTCATGCAGTAAGCAATTAGGAGAAAGTGATCAAAATAACCAGTGAGGAATATTGCCGGTTTTCAGTTAATGGGAGATTGCGTTTATTGGACCTTTTTGGAAAAATTGTTTTTGAAAAGATTACGGAAACAGAGACGATGGTTGTTTTTAAATTAAATGATTTTTATGTTCGTATGATTAAAGATTTAAACAGTAATTCAGTTACTGATAGACAAGAATTTCATGAAGTCATTAGGGTCTTTGATACGTTGTTTTTATTTGTTCTAAACCTGTAATAAATCGGGAAGAAAAAGCGTTATTAATAAGAGAGTATTGAACATGCCCTCACAACAGAGTAAGTATTTGAAAAATGGAGATTAATAGCTAATTGCAAAGAATTTGCTGCTTTCTTGCTTACTATGGAACGACCCTATCAATGAAATTTGATGGGGTTTTTGTCGATAATAGAGTCCTGAAGCAAAAGAATAAATAGTAAGCAGCTTTATGCCGGAATTTTAGGCAATCGAGAGGCAGGAAGCCAACTTTATGTAATGAATTAATGAAGAACAATAATTTGAATATAGAAAATATGTTGAGAGAGATTATTTAATCTACTCTGAAGGTATACCTCTGCTGGCGAAAACGTTAATTTCTATAAATTAGAGGATTATTTAAACTGCTATCTATATTTAGTATCGTCATTTATAAATCGGGTGACTTATGCATTGGACACAAATCAATGATCCTTTTAATCATCTTTGGTTATCAATAACAACTGCAGTTCTTCCTGTTTTATTTATTTTTTGGGCTTTGTTAGTAAAGAAAATGAAAGGATACAAAGCGAGTTTAATAGCAACGGGTATTGCTTTAATTATTGCTATTGCTATATACAGGATGCCAGTAAGTGTGGCAATCCTGTCAACATCCAGCGGCGTGCTTTACGGATTATTTCCCATTTGTTGGCTTATTATAGCGGCACTCTTTTTATTTAATATCACGGTTGAAAGCGGACAATTTGAAGTGATGAAACATTTCATGGCATCTATTTCATCAGACAGAAGATTACAAGTTTTACTTATTGCGTTTTCGTTCGGATCTTTTTTAGAAGGGACAGCCGGTTTTGGAGCGCCTGTAGCGATCACTGTGGAGGGAGATGGAACAGGTGCTGCAGCAAATTCTCTAGTTCTATTCGGCTGCGTCAAGATCGGTGGCGGTATTTATCATCGCCTCCTTTATAGAAGCCGCGCATTAGTAATTGGCAATATTACATTGAAATAATGATGTAACATTTGTAGGAGGGTGATTGTTGTAAAATTCCTATAAAATAAAAAAAGTGACAGCTATCGGCTCTATCACTTTTGTTTTCAGGGGTTAGCAACAATACTGCTATTGATTTGGTTTTTTACTCGTAAAACGATTCGGATATTGGATTTTTTTATCGAATTATGAGGATGATGCAAAAATAATAACAACACGAGCGGTGGCAATAGAAATGAATGGAATCTATTGTAGAAAAAAAATTACAGTGAGGAACTGCAAAAAAAAGCGTCGTTTGCACTTCGCTTTTTTTTTCAATGGAACAACAAACAACAAGTTATTCGTTAGTTGTACAATAAAGGGTGCACCAGTATTAATATAATCAAGGATAGAATGGTTGATTAGACTTATCTGATGTTACTTTAAACATATATCGGTTTCTCAAATTTTTTGTAGAAAGGTTTTAATTTTTTGTAGAAAGTTTTTAAATTGTTTGAAGAAAAAACCTAATAATTCACTTTACTTTCTTTATTATGAATTAATAATAACATTATAAATTTTTGCAAGTTTGGTAAGTTCAATAATATTACTACAATCTAACTTTTCAAAAATTCTTGCTTTGTGAGTACCTACTGTTGAGGTATGGAGGTTTAACTTATTTGATATTTCAGCGACTGAATCTCCATTTGCCAGATGTTGTACAATTTCAAATTCACGCGAGGATAAATTATCGAACGGATTTTCAGATTTATGGGGTGATTGTAAAGCGAATAAGAATTTTTCATTCAATTCAGGACTGATATATCTTTTATTCTGTAAAACCGTTGAAATAGCGTTTTTTATTTGTTCGTTCGCTGCGTGTTTATTTAAATAGCCCATTGCTCCCAATTTTAAGTATCTCTTCGCGTAAACTTCTTCGGAGTTCATACTGAAGATTATAATTTTAAGGGAAGGCCTAAAAGCAAGTATTGTTTGCAAAGTACCTAAGGAATCGGTATCAGGCATATTGACGTCCATGATCACCAAGTCATAATTATGTTCTTTTATTTTCTGGAAAGCAGAATTTCCGTTTTCCGCCTCATCAATAGTGCAATTACCCAAATAATCCTTGATAAGTATTTTTAGTCCGGTTCTAACGATGGAGTGATCATCTACCAGTAAAAGATCAGGCATATTTTTTTGCAGGGAGTTAAATATATTATTACACAAAAGTCATTTCAAAGATAAATTTTTAATTTCTAAGATAAAAGTTTCTATAAAACAATTTGATTTAAAATTTTCAGTCAAAGGGTATTGTCATTTGCAGGAGTATTCGCTTTCAATTAATTCTTCACTTTAATTTTGATGAGCGCACAGGTTATTGGGGAATCGTTATTTCGATTGAGCACCCTTCTCCTGGTGCTGAAACTATATTGACTGTACCGGAATAAAACTCTACACGGCTTGTGATATTTTTTAAGCCGATTCCTTTTGCTTTTTTTGTAGTATCAAATCCGATACCGTTATCACTGATCGTGAGATTTAGTGCGCTATTTTCTAATGTTAATGATACAATTGCTCTATTTGCTTTTGCATGCTTACGAATGTTATTAAGTTGTTCCTGAACAATACGATAAAGAATCAACTTCTTTTTGTCGTCAAAGGGAAGATTGTTGTCAATCTTATAATGCAACTCTATCTCAAAATCTTTTGCTAATCGAAACTCTGCTATCAAATCTTTAAGCGCCTGCTTTAAATCAGTTTTACCTAAAGAAGGAGCCACTAACGTTTTTGAAAGTTTTCTGATTTCTTCTATTGTTTCGATAATATATTTATAACTCGTAGTTAGTAATTGCTCGTGAGCATTTTTATTATTGATTACCATTCCAAGGTAAATTTTAACAGTGGCAAGCATTTGATTAATATTATCATGTAATTCTTTGCCTAATTCATTTCTTTCTTTTTCCTGAGCCTGAATGGACGTTTCTGTTATTAATTTTTGCCGATCAATTTTTTGAGACAACAATTCATTTTCCAGTCTTTTTCGTTCAGTAATATCTGTAATGGCACCATACATTCTCTCAGGTTTAGCTTCCTGATCAAAAATTATAAATCCCCTGCCAAAAACATTTTTATATTCTCCGGTCGCGGTTTTAAGACGGTATTCCTCCTGCCAGTTTTCTATTTTATTTTCAAAAATAAAATGGAGATTCTTAGTTATTTTTTCAATATCTTCCGGATGAATCAATTGTGCCCATAATTTATTATCAAAATGAAGATCGTTTCGGGAATATCCAAATATATTAATAATCCCTTCGCCCCATGTGCCGGTATCTGATTTAAAATTGTATTCCCATATAGTATCCATTGTTGCCTTATTGACGAATTCATATCGTTGATTACTCTCCTTCAGATTTTCAAGTATTTTTTTTCTTTCAATACTATATTGAACGGTTTTTTCCAGCAATCTTTCATCAAGCTCTCCTTTGACCAAATAGTCTTGTGCCCCTGCTGAAATAGCTTCTCTTGCTATATCGATTCCAGACAATCCGGATAGAACAATAATAGGTTTGTTGTTTAAAAGAAGGTTAAGGGTTTTAACTGAATCGACGCCGTTGCTGTCAGGCAAAGTAAGGTCCAAGAGAACAAGATCAAAATCATGTTGATGAATTAGTTGAGTCGCTTCACTGATTCGGTTTGCATGAAAGATGGCTTTAAAGGGCAGCTCAGTGGCATTGATGTACTCGTTCAACAATTCATAATCTCCAAGGTTGTCTTCAATAATTAGTATGTTTAGCTGGCCATTTTTATTGTTCATTAGTTAATCAATTTTGGAAGTTGATTTGGATTCATCCAGAAGTTGGTAATCATGTGAATGAGATTAATAAAATCAGAAAAATTTACGGGTTTCGTAAAATAACAATTCGCATGATTTCGATATGCTAGTGATCTGTCTTTTTCAGAATTGGAAGTGCTTAAAATTACGACAGGAATTACTTTTAATAGCTGATCATTTTTTATAGTTTGCAGCACCTGTAACCCGTTTACTTTGGGAATGTTCAAATCGAGCAGGATTATATCAGGCGTTTCTGCATTTTTAAATTCCGCTTCTTTTCTTAAATATTTTATAGCCTGCTGACCATCATTTAAGATTTTAATTTCAATGGAAAGGCCGATTTCTATAAAAGCCTCCTTTGTTAACAATATATCACCTTCATTATCTTCAATCAGTAATATTTCCTTTTTGGGTTTCATAGATTTGTTTTGGTATGGTAAAATAAAAAGTACTTCCTTTTCCTAAGTCAGAGTTTACCCAAATGGAACCTCCAAGATTTTCGACGATTTTTTTACAAATCGCTAACCCTATTCCTGTACCTGAGTATTCTTTTTTTGTATGCAAACGCTGAAAGATGACGAAAATTTTGTCAAAAAATTGTGGGTCAATTCCAATCCCATTATCCTTTACATAAAATTGCCAGGTTGTATTATTTTCAGTACAACCGATTTCAATGGCGCAGTTATTATTACAATATTTGACGGCATTGCCAATTAAGTTATGAAAAAGCTGATGGATAAGATGTTCAGAAGAGTTAATAACAGGAAGATTGTTCACGGTAAAATCAGCCTTTAGATTTTCATTGGTTAATTTAAAAACTGAAATGATTCTGTTGACAACATTGTTGCAATCTACCTGTGAAAATTCTCTCTTTATTCCAACACGGGAAAATTCCAATAAATCCTGAATCATTATTTTCATTCGCATTGCACCGTCCACAGCATAGTTAATATATTTATTCATTTGAGGGTCGTAGTTTGCCTGCAACTTCTTATCAAGAAGTTGTAAAAAGCTAATGACCATACGTAGCGGTTCCTGGAGATCATGAGAAGCGATGTAGGCAAAATGTTCTAATTCAGTATTTGAGGAAGTTAATGCTGATGCTCTTTCTTCTAACTCTTTATTTAGTTTCAGTAATTGTAGTTCTGATTTTTTAGCCATGGTAACATCTGCCGCCATGCCTCTCATTTTTACTGGTTGGTTGTTTTTATTTAAAACAATTTCACCTGTTGATAGTAAAAACTTTTCCGAGCCGTCTTCTAAAATTATTCGAAAGTTAACAGAGTAAGGTTGATAATTTTCAATACATTTCTTTACTACCTCTTTGACTTTTTCTCTATCTTCCGGGTGGATAAATTGCATCAGCCGCTGAAAAGAAATTATTTCCGATTGAGGCTCCAAGCTATAGATTCTATACAATTCATCCGTCCAATAAAGGGTATCCGTCTTTAAATCACGCTCCCAACTTCCGATATGCGCCATTGCCTGGCTTAGCCGGATCAGTTCTTCATGAGATGCAATTTTTTCCTCTGCTTTTTTTCTATCTGTAATATCTTTATTAACTCCGGTAACCAGGAAGGGAATCCCCTCTTTATCTCTTTTGATTGCAATTTTGGATTCGATATATTTGATATTTTGATTTTTATCTATTATTCGAAATAAAAACTCACCGGAATCCAGATTATTGATCGTATATGAAAGGGAAGAAGCGAACTCATTGACATCCTCGGGGTGAACATGTTGAATAAAGAATTCATAAGAAAGTTTTCCCTCGTTTGGTTTGTATCCGAAGATTCGATAGGTGCCATCAGACCATTGAATGTGTTCTGTTTTTAAGTCGATCTGAAAACTGCCAAATTTAGCAAGCTCCTCTGCTTCTCTTAGCAAGGATTGACTAGCAATTATATCACTGACAAATTGTTCTCTTTCTACTTCAAGACGTCGCTTTTCCAAAGCATTTTCGATTGCATTGGGTAATCTTGAAAGATTGGTTTTTAATAAATAATCGTCAGCTCCTTCCTTTAAAACGTTTACTGCAAATTCTTCCGACACATTATCTGTAATCAGAATAAACGGTATTTTCAGACCTGTTTGCTTAAATATTTTTAGAGCATCAAAAGAATCAAATTCAAATGTTGAATGTTCAGCAAGGATGAGATCTGCAGAAAATTTTTCTAAGGCATTCTGATATTCATGCAGTTGGTTAACGAGGAAAAATGAAAAATCGATTCCGGCTTTATTTAATATTCTACTCACTTTTGCTTCATCGTATGATGAATCTTCGAGAAGATATAAGATCTTTAACTTTTTTACCATTCTACCTTGTCACTTAATTTGGAAATAACGAAAAAGCTGGTATCAGCAATACAATCTGAGAAAAAGATATTTTAATTCAGACAATTTTGGAAATTAAAAGATTCGTAAAGTAACCAAATCTTCATCAAATAAAAAAACATAATTTGTTTATATTAGGGGGTAACCGAACATGTTTAAGATATAATAAATTTCATGAGAAAACATACTTTTAAATACCCTCAATTATCCAAGGCCTTAAAGCAAAAAAGTGACAGAGATTCTATCACTTTACCGGTTTACTTAATAGGTTTCTCAGTCTTACGACGATTTGGATATTGGATTTTTTATGAAATCGTTGTATCTGATATGCAATGCAAAAATAGGCACCTACTCGAGATTCAGATATAGTAAGCAAAGGAATCTGTTGTAGAAAAAAAATGACAAATAGGAAAAAGGTTATAAGAATACAGTGACGCAAAATTTATTCATATTCACAACCCTTTTTCATTCATCATTTACTTTCGGGAGTTTCACAATGTTGATCCAGAAATCTTTGATTGTTTGGATTACTTCCATAAAGTTCCCAAAGTTTACTGGTTTGGTGATGTAACAGTTCGCATGGCTTTGATATGCCTGGAAAATATCTTTTTCTGAATCCGAAGTAGTCAGCATCACTACAGGAATGACACACAAAACGTCATCATTTTTTAATTCTGTCAGCACTTCTATTCCGTCCATTTTAGGAAGATTAATATCGAGGAGAATCAGGTCCGGAGTTTCAACATCTGCATATTCACCCTCTTTCTTCATATATCGAAGTGCTGCGTCGCCATCTTTTACGACATTAATTTCGTTATGAATTTTTGCTTCATTTAAAGCTTCAAGGGTAAGAAGAATATCACCTTCATTATCCTCTACTAATAAAATGTTGATTTCTTTCATGATTTGATTTTTGGAATGGTAAAATAAAAAGTGGCCCCATGTCCTGGTTGGGATTCAACCCAAATGCGGCCACCATGTTGATTGATAATTTTTTTACAAATAGATAATCCGATTCCGGTTCCGGAATATTGACTTTTATTGTGAAGCCGCTGGAATACAACAAAGATCTTTTCAAAATATTTTTGGTGGATTCCAATCCCGTTATCTTTTACATAAAATTGGTAGGCTGCTGGTTCTTCTGTATAACCCACCTCAATTTCCGGCTGATCGCTGTCGTTGTACTTTAATGCGTTGCCTACCAGGTTTTGAAACAATTGCAATATCTGTGGTTTAACTCCTTGAATAACTGGTAATGGTTTGATGACTAAAATTGCATTTCGCTCTTTGAGTGATAGGTTGTAAAAAGAGTTAACGGTTTTCATGATTTCATTGCAATCGACATCAACAACCTTAAGCTCCATGTTTCCGACTCTTGAGTATTCGAGAAGGTCTTGGATGAGCCTTTTCATTCGCTCTGCACCATCTACCGCGTGATTGATATATGTTTTACTTTTTTCATCAAGGCTGCCATCGAGCTTTTTATCCAGTAATTGAAGAAAACTGGTTACCATCCGTAGCGGTTCCTGCAGATCGTGGGAAGCTACATAAGAAAAACGTTCGAGTTCCCGATTGGAAATTTGCAGTTCCTCCGCCCTCTTTTCAAGGTGGAAACGATATTCTTTTTCTTTTTCTACAATTTCTCTTGATTTTTCTTCCACCCGCTTTTCAAGTGTCGCATTCAGCTCTTTAATTTCTTTTTCAGCTTTATTTCTCGCCCGTGTATTTTTATAAATAATAAGAAATGAGACCAGCAATAATAAAACGAGGATAAAATAAAAGAGGTCAATAATCTTGTTGAGGTTATGAATGCTTTCCTGGTACCTTGATTTTTCTATTTCGAGAGAATGCTTTTCTTTATATTGAAAGTCAGAAATCTGCTCCTGTAATCTAAAGTTCAGTTTTTGCTGAACAATTGCTTTTTCAAAAAAAGCAGTTGCACTGTCTGACCCTTTTGTTTTTCTGATGTCAATTAGTTTCTGGCGTGTTTCAATATTTTTTTCTACCAGTTGCTGTAATGAATCGATCGATTTTTTTTCAAATGTGCTTTCATTGCTATACTGTTTAAGGCTGGATAGAGATAACCGGAGGCGCGGCACCGATCTATCAATCGACTCCAGAAAAACAGGTTTACCTGAAATAATGAAGCCGCGTGTGCTGATTTCCATGCTCTGAGAATTGTTCAGAATTTGTTCCGTTTCCGATAAAATTTTGTTACTGGTTTCAATTCTTTTTGAAGCATTACCAGTTTGCCTGTTTACGTTAACAATAGCAAATAAAAGAAAAGTCATAATCACCAATACGACAATAAAGTAGGCGGCAATCTGTTTCTGAAATGATATGTGGATGTAGGTAAGCGGCTTACTTAAATAGATTCCTGTAAATAAGGCGATAAATAGAAAACTGTTATGTACAAAGGGACTGAAAAACTGGTAATGGTCTAAGTCAAAAAGTACCGCTGCAACAATGATAAAAATCATTCCTTCAATGATCAAACCAATAATCAGCAATATCTGAATAAAAAGATGTGATTTTCTTCTTTCGAGTAAAATGAAAATTAGGGAAAGGAAGATAAAAAGAGAAGAAATGAGTGGGTCAATACGCGGGAATGAACCATTCAGTTTTGTAGGATCAGTAGAGGAATAAAATAAGGTATCAATACCAAAATTAACATTGAAGATCAATTCTATCAGGCCCACACCACCGATGATGAAGATGATGGCGGAAAAAATATCGATAACGATTCGTCGTGGTTTATTGATCTTTTCAACATTAGATATAAGCAGGCAAATGGCTGATAACAAAAAGCAAATAGCTGTATTGAAATTGATCTGGGAATTTTTTAAAACTGATTTTAAGACAGGGAGATTGTAAAAATAACTAGCAAAAATAATAGCTGCCACAACAAGAACAAATACCGATAAAGCTGCCGTAACAGTTAGCTTGAGTTTCTTCATTTGAGGTAAGTACTTTAAAACTGGAACACAATATATATTTTTTAAACGTATAAAGCAAGGAAATTTGATTCATCTGATAAAAAACGCAACTATCATAAGGAATGGTGCTCGATTAAGAAAGAGCGCTGCTAATACCCTGTTTCTGTTGTGAATTCTGACAGTTCTTTTGAGGGAAATAAAATGCAGATCGTTTTTAAAGTTAAATAAGCGAGAAGTTTGGCGAGAATAAGCTGACTAAAATACCATGCAACTCAGGTTAATTTGATCGGGATAATATACTTGAAAACCAGAAATTAAAATCAAGTTTTCATACTGGTGTAATAATTCAAAATAAGAGGTTGTTGTTTTAGTAAGCCGCTTATTTTTCGTTTCATAAAAATTGGCCGGGTAAAACTCAGGATTACTTAAAGTTAAAAAACCAATTGAGGAAGTATTTTTAAAAGTAAAGACTTTTTGATTTGAATTAGTTTCAGATGATTTTATAACAATGGAGAGTATGTTATTCGCTGACTTTGAGGTGTCCATCGGATCTGGTCCCGGGTCTGCCGGAGATTGTGCGAAAGAGTTGGCGCAGAACGAAAAAATAAGGCAAATGAAAATCAAACTTTTTAAAGCATATTTTTTCATATGGTTGGATTTACTCAAAAACTAAAATTATATTTTAATAAGTTACTGAATTGTAGGGATTCGATGAAATGATTGTAGTAAAATTTCTATAAAATAAAAAAAGTGACAGTGTACTGGTCTATCACTTTTGTTTTCAGGGGATAACAATAATGCTGCTAATTGTTTGGGGGTTCCCGTCCTCAGACGGTTGGGATATTGGATTTTTTGATCGGAATTATGAAGTTGCAAATGTAACAGGTCACAAAAAGCAGAAATATAGAAAGGGAAAGAATTGTTTGTAGAAAGAAAACTATAAAATAACATCATTTTTAAATTCATACAGATTTTATTCGCATTAATTCTGCTACAAAGTTCGGCTTTGGGCTGCTGGAGCGTCCAAGAGCTTCCGGCATAAACACAGGATCCAACCCACAAAAGCCTTCATTTATTCCTTTGCCTCATGGACTTTATTGCCCAAAACCGGGAGGTGCACCATAATTAATTTTTAAACTTTTAAATGAATGATTATGGAAAGCGTAATTAACAATGAAGTATTGGAGGTAAGTGAAATAGAGCTTATCTACAGGCCTAAGGTGAAGGCTTCACAAAGAATTAAAATACAAAGTTCAGGGGACGCCGCTACCTTACTGCAACAGTTATGGGATCCGAATAAGATTGATTTTACAGAACAATTTAAAGTGCTTCTTCTGAACCGCTCCAACAAAGTACTGGGGGTAGTGGAAATTTCAAGCGGCGGAATATCAGGAACTATGGTTGATGCCAAACTCATATTTGTCGCAGCATTAAAAGCAGGCGCCTGCAACATTATTCTCAGCCACAACCATCCATCCGGAAGTCTTCAACCGAGCACCGCTGACAAGGGAATTACACAGAAGATTAAGGAAGGAGCCACCTGCCTTGATTTGAAAGTTTTGGATCATGTAATTGTAACGAATGAAGGGTATTATTCATTCGCTGATGAAGGGCTGCTTTAAGCCCTTTTTTTGCTCATATTTATAATAACAACGTAATACACTTATATTGATTTTCAAACGGTTTATTTTTACCAAATAGTTATTAAAACAAAGAAAATTATTCAATCCTTTTTCCTTCTCTTTCCAGTTGTTGATTCTTCAATTTTTATTATTCAGATCTCTCTAAAAATAAAAAAAGCGACAGGAGAACCTATCACTTTGTGTTTTCAAGGGTAGTTTATGATTGAAATTGAGTAACCCGTTTTAAAATGGTTTGAATATTGGATTTCGGGATACACTGTTTTTCGGATGCAAGTGTAGGGCGGGAAAAAATAGTTGCCTGTAGAAATCAAGGGATGTGCTTGTAGAAAAATCACGATATTGTTCCTCGTGCCATATGAAAGCTAAAAGACGCGGTCCCCCGGGAGAAGTATTCCAGTTCCTGCCTCATTCATATAAATAGCTTCCCTTTTCATATCGTTAAAGCCGGTGAAGTCCGGTAAATTGGAAACATAAAAAATACCTTTATGACAACTAATTACATCTTAATCCCAATGGAGATTTCTGAATTCTGGAAAGAACTCAAATCTATTGTTGAACAGGCGGTGCTTAAGCACATTCCCCAGAAACCACCGGTACAGCTGCCCATAGAAGGCTTTCCTACCTTGCTGAAAGTGAAAGAGGTTTGTGAGCTGCTGGGCGTCTCAAAGCCTACCATTTATGAGTGGATGAGAGAAGGGAAAATACCGTCATTAAAACTAGGCGCCCATAGACTTTTTGATGCCGCCGATATTGAAGCAGTCATACAGAAAAGCAAGTCGAAGGAGAATAACAAGGACTAAAAAATACACTTTCAATCCTCATCGGCCATCATCCATATACGATTTTGGAAAGCAGCAAGACTGCCTCTTTACCGCAGTCAGCAAGATGTACGTTTGTCTGACAAACGGGCCATCTTGCCCTCTACTCGGAACTCGTGCCGGGGAACTGCAGGCAGACTGGAAAACTGATTGCTGTGAGGAGGAATGCTGAAAGATTACTAAAAAATAAAATCATGAGCACAGGCGAAAACGAGCAGGCTTTGCGAAAGATACTTGACTTTACAAGGCTTTCGGCGATAATCATTTTGCTGCTGCATTTTTATTTTTATTGCTATAAAGCGTTTCAACTTTGGGGTTACCGTACCGTTCTTTCTGACAAGCTCCTCAAAAATATTTCGCATTCAGGGCTGTTTAATCACTTCAATGATTCCAAGTGGCTGGCATTTGCATTACTGGTGATTTCACTGATGGGATCAAGTGGGAGAAAAGAAGAAACGATTAAAATCCGGTACGTTATTACCTACCTGGTATTAGGGATAACGCTGTTTTTTGCAAGCTGCTACCTCTTACGGATTCAGGCTTCCGTTCCTATGGTAGCGGTGATTTATATGATCACTACCACAGTAGGGTTCCTTTTAACTTTGTCCGGGGGAAGCCTGCTATCCCGGCTGATCCATTTAAAACTTAGTGGCGATATTTTCAATGAAATGAACGAGACCTTTCCACAGGAAGAGCGGTTTTTAGCCAACGAGTATTCGGTCAATTTACCGGCAGTCTATAAATTAAAAGGGAAAGTGAGGAAGAGCTGGATCAATATTGTCAATCCTTTCCGCTCTGTACTGGTAATCGGTTCACCCGGTTCGGGCAAATCCTATTTCGTGATACAACACATCATCCGGCAGCATATCGAAAAAGGTTTCTGCATGTTCCTTTATGATTTCAAATTTGATGATCTTTCAAAGATTGCCTGGAATCACCTTCATGACAACACCTGGGGCTACCAGAAGGTGCCGGCATTTTATTGTATCAACTTTGATGACCTTACCATTACCCACAGGTGTAATCCACTCGATCCGGACACCATGGATGATATCACGGATGCCACGGAATCCTCGCGCACCATTATGCTCGGGCTTAACCGGGAATGGATTAAAAAGCAGGGAGATTTTTTTGTGGAATCACCGATCAACTTCGTAACCGCTGTCATCTGGTTTTTGAGGCAATTTGAAGGAGGCCGGTATTGCACCCTGCCTCACGTGATTGAGCTCATGCAGGTGGAATATGAAAAACTGTTTCCGGTACTAAGAAGCATTCCTGAAACCGAGGTGCTCATCAATCCTTTTATTTCAGCTTACGAAAATGACGCAATGGAACAACTGGAAGGACAGGTGGCCAGTGCCAAGATAGGGATGGCAAGACTTTCTTCTCCGCAGCTTTATTATGTGTTATCGGGCAATGATTTTACCCTTGATATCAATCATCCCGACAATCCTAAGATCGTGTGCATGGGGAACAATCCTCAAAAGCAACAGATCTATGGGGCGGTGCTGTCACTGTATATTTCCAGACTCATCAAGCTGGTAAACAAAAAAGGGCAACAGAAGTGCAGCCTTATCTTTGATGAATTTCCTACCATCTATTTTAATGGCATCGATAGCCTTATCGCTACTGCGCGTTCCAATAAAGTGGCTACCACGCTGGCGGTACAGGATTTCAGCCAGCTGAAAAAAGACTATGGCCGCGACCAGGCAGACGTGATCATGAATATAGTCGGCAACGTTATCAGCGGGCAGGTGACCGGGGAGACCGCTAAACAACTTTCTGAACGGTTTGGAAAAATTATGCAGGAGAGAGAAAGCATTTCCATTAACCGCAATGATACCTCGGTCAGTAAGAGCAAACAGCTGAACCGGCCATACCCCCCTCAAGGATAGCCTCACTTTCCAGCGGCGAATTTGTCGGAATGGTAGCCGACAATCCTGACCTGAAAATTAAACTGAAGATATTTCACAACGAAATACAAAATGATCATGAGCGGCTCAGTGAGCAATCAAAGAGATACCGGGAGATACCACCTGTGCGCCAAATCGATGCAAAGGAAGTCCAGGACAATTACCTGCAGGTAAAGCTGGATGTGGTAACACTTGTTGACAGGCAAATGGAGAAATTACGCGAACTGAAAAAGAAAAACAGTAAGGACGAAGAGGAAGATTTTTGAGTCACAGGAAGAGTTGAGCTGTTGAAAGGTAGTCCTTAAAGCGAAGGTAAGGACGTCTGTCTCCACACCGTAACCCATCAAACCCGACTGATCTGATTCAGTTCCATAAGCCAAGGCCTCCAATCCATATCGTTGCCCCCTATATGCGCCCGTAAATTGGAAATTAAAAATTTCCGCAAGGGATGGAAACAAAATCAAGGAAGGTGACGATCCGGTTCACACCGGGGGAATATGCAAAAATCAACCAGAAATGTAGCAGGAGCACCAGCCCGCAATTAAGTCATTATATGCGGCAGGTATTGCTGGAGAAACCTGTGGTGGTCAAATACAGGAACGAATCTCTCGACCAGGTAATGGAAGAAATGGTGGTATTGAGAAAGGAGTTGAATAACATAGGGAATAATCTCAACCAGGCGGTGAGGAAGTTACACACGCTCTCAAGGATACCGGAATTCAGGAACTGGCTGGAGATACATCTGAACCTGTTAAACGCACTACTTAAAAAGAAGGAGGAAATTGATCAGGCCATCAGCAAAATGTCCGGTAAATGGTTGCAAGAATAAGAAGCGGCAAAAGCCTGAGAGGGGCGATTCATTATAACGAGGATAAGGTGACTGAAGGCAAGGCTGTATTACTGTTGGCAGAAGGATACCCCAAAGAGCAGCACGACCTCACTTTCAGTGATAAATATTGGAGACTGCAGAAACTGGCGGAACTGAATCCACGAGTGACCACGCATTGCATTCATGTCTCCTTGAATTTTGACATTTCTGAAAAGTTGCCCGATGAAAAGCTGCGCCGTGTGGCGATGGAGTATATGCAGCGGATTGGTTTTGGTGCCCAGCCCTACCTGGTCTACCGGCACGATGATGCAGCCCACCAACATGTACATATCGTTTCGACCAATATTCAAAAAGACGGTAAGCGGATCTCCCTGCATAACCTGGGAAGGATACAATCTGAAGAAGCAAGGAAGGCGATTGAAGTTGCTTTTGGCCTGGTAAAGGCTGCTGGTAAGAGAAAGACGGGTGCGGATATCATCACGGTAACGGCACATAAAGCAGTGTATGGAAAAAGCGAAACCAAAAGAGCGATCACCAATGTGGTAACTGCCGTCGTGAGGGATTACAAGTTTGCCTCCCTGCCTGAGTTGAACGCGGTTTTGATACAGTTTCAGGTTTTGGCAGACAGGGGCGCAGAATCCTCGAGGATGTATGAGAAAAAAGGACTTCAATATACCTTACTGGATGCACAAAAAAACAAGGTGGGAGTGCCGGTTAAGGCAAGCAGCATTTATGGAAAGCCCGTGCTGTCCCTGCTGGAAAACCTCTATACAGCAAACAGGGAAAAAAAACAGGGTTTTAAGAAGGAAGTCAGGGAGCGATTGGACGGCGTGCCTTTGCACCAAGGGAACCTGGAGACATGGAAAAGGGAGCTCGAGGCCCGGGGTGTGGCTGTTGTCTTCAGGAAAAATGAAAAGGGTTTTCTGTATGGAATCACCTATGTGGATCATCCTACCAAATCTGTTTTCAATGGCAGTGAGCTGGGAAAAGAATACAGCGCTGCAGCAATCCGGCAAAAGTCGATGGCATACACCGGGCACAGTGAAACTATCGCAACCCAAACTGAAACTCCTCAGGAAGTAAAAGCGCTTATGAAAGCTACATCTAATCCGGCTTTACCCGCATATAGGCTTTCTTCATCTTTGAAAGCCTATGAAGGAGTACCGTGGCAACTCAGGAAAAAGAGAAAGAAAAAGAAACACCACAGTTAATTCAGCCATTTGTTAAGAAAATTGTTAAAACGGGGGATGGCAATAGTACTGCCACAAGTGTCGATAGTCTTTATATAGCTATCAGTGAATATTAATTAATTGGAATGCGGCCGGACTATGACCACAAGGTTTTTTATGATAAACGCTGCAACTATTTGTTGAGAATGCAGGTGCTTTTAAAGGAAGGGAGCCGTGGGCAATAACCCACCCTGGCATATTTTTCTTCACTTAAAAGCATATGAGAATGAATGGCAGTTGCCCCTCCCCGGTATCCCAACCGGAACCCATAGAAAACAAAAGTATTGAGACGGATTTCAACCAATTATTTGTGCGCTACCAGCAGGTAACCTTCACCAATGCCTTGCGGATATGTAAATGTCCTCACACCAGTGAGGAAGTAGTGCAGGAAGTGTTCATGAAGTTATGGATCAAAAGCGAATACCTCAGTGAAATTAAGGATATTGAAGGATACCTTTTTATGATGACACGCAATGTTACCATCAGCTGCCTGAGGAAACAGAACCGGTACACAAGAGCTTTGTCAGAATACAGGAACCTGATGGATCAGCAACCGGACTTGCCTGAAACTGATGCCGGCGAGATGGATGAGTGGATCCATGAGGCAGCCGAACAACTGGCGCCCCGGCAAAAAATGGTGTACGGGCTCAGGACTGAGCAGCGGCTTAGCCGTGGTGAAATTGCGGATCGCCTAAAGATTTCGATGAACACGGTGAGGAATACGCTTCAGAATTCGACCAGGTTGATTTCGAAATACGTGAAAAGTAAAATGGAAGGATAGTACAATCAATCGATATGGGCGTCTTTATTACAGCAGAAGAGTCTTTTTTTATCATGTTTCGTCGAACCTCCCCCTGAAAAGGGAGGTTTTTTATCCTGAGGACGGTGGTGGGCATGGGATCTTTTATAAAGAAAGCAGTTCTTATGACAAAATATTTAATCATACAGCATACCGGGGAATTGTTATCGCAATTGCCTAAACTGCAGGGGCAGCCAATGTTTCCCGTAGAGAAGATCATGATTGAATATGTTGCTGTGGAGGACACCGAATGTGTAGTAATGGAAAAAATAAGAGAAATGGACCTGCTGGAAGAGACGCTTGTTTTCCGGAGCGACAAAAGATACAGCCAGGTAGAGGTAAGCTTTTTTCCCGATAGTCACACGGAAGAGGTTGCCGCCCGGTTACTGCAGTGTGAAGGAGTTTCAATCGTGAGAATTAAAAAGCCTTTTGCAGGGGATTGAAGATTCTTTGGGGAGCGTATAGTACAAACAGCAACCAGAAACGTCTTTATTCTGATTACTACAACTTTACCTTCTCCCAATGCACTCAAAATTCCTGTATGCTTCTTTACTATTCCTGCTATTATTTATCAGCTGTAATACAACAAGGAAAGCAGCCTTAACGCCTGAGAAAGATAATTACACCTTCTTTATTCAGGTAGAAAAACAGCAACCAATAGATCCCCTGATACGGGCTTCGGGGAGGGTGTTGTATCCAACCGATTTTAAAATTTATCCTGAAGGGTTAAGCTTGCGTTATGACAGCATTGAAGATTCTCAATTGGCGGCTATCAAAGCTGAAATTGTAAAGTGTCCGGGAATTGTAAACATCAAAATCGTAAAAGAATAGGATGATACAGGAATACAGGTTCTCCAGGCGGCTTGGGAAAAAAAATGAAAAAGGAAATTTTAAATTTTTTTTTGCCAATAGTCCGAAATGGCTTTTGGGTCGTCTTTATAAAAATACGCTCAGAAAATTTTAATGCAGCATCTATGAGGCCGGATTATCCCTGCAAAATATTTAAGGATGAACGACAGGATATTACATTGCTGATGCAGTTCATAGCAAGTGATTTATCCTTATAGTAATAAAATGGTATTGCAATCCTTTCCTCTTCAATGAAAATTGATTCTTTTTTGATTTCGAGATAATTTAAAATTTATTGGAATAACTTCTCCCAAGTATGCAGTATTCCAGGGTTTGTGTCTACTCACCCTGCTTTTTTAAAATATTGAAAAACCAAAGATTGTTTAAGTGTTAGTTTAATTGGAAATAAAGAGGGAAGAGCAACTTCCCTCTTTTAATAAAAAGAACGTCGAGGAGGGAAGCAATTGTTTTTGTAACCTAAACTTTTTAAAATGGAAACCAACACATTAGCCGAGGCAACGGCTGTTAACCAAAAAATTGATTTTCTCCCGCTTCAGGGAACCGACTATGTCGAATTTTATGTAGGAAATGCAAAGCAGGCAGCTCATTATTATATGAGTGCTTTTGGCTTTCAGGCAGTAGCGTATGCCGGACCGGAAACCGGCATGAAAAACAAGGCGAGCTATGTCGTACGCCAAAATAAACTTACGTTCGTCTTAACGACGCCACTCAGACCTTATAATGACATGTCGAAACATATTTATGTCCATGGGGATGGCGTAAAAGTGCTGGCGCTCAGAGTAGAGGATGCCCGGGCTGCATGGAGAGAGACCACCAGCCGGGGAGCGCAGTCTTTTTTAGAGCCTGAGACTTTAATGGATGACTATGGCGCCTTAAGCATGAGTGGTATTTACACCTATGGCGATACCGTTCATCTGTTTATTGAAAGAACCGGTTATCATGGTCCTTTTATGCCGGGCTACCGGGAATGGAAAAACCCTTATTTCCAACCGGCTGATACAGGGCTGAAGTATGTGGATCATTGTGTTGGTAATGTGGGCTGGAACCAGATGGACACATGGGTGAAGTTTTACCAGGAGGTGATGGGCTTTACCAACATTCTTTCTTTCGATGATCATGATATTTCTACTGAATATTCCGCTTTGATGAGTAAAGTGATGAGCAACGGAAATGGTTATGTAAAATTTCCCATCAATGAACCGGCGGAAGGAAAAAAGAAGTCGCAGGTGGAAGAATACCTTGAGTTTTATCACGGTGAAGGGGTGCAACATGTAGCGCTTGCTACAGACAACATTATCAAAACCGTTACCCAACTGAGAAGCAGGGGCGTGGAGTTTTTACAGATTCCCCCTGAATATTACAGCAGTCTTGAAGGCAGGGTGGGAGCCATAGAGGAAGAAATGAGAGTGCTTAACGAACTGAACATCCTGGTTGACAGAGATGATGAGGGTTACCTCCTGCAGATCTTTACCAAACCGGTTACCGATCGTCCGACGGTCTTCTTCGAGATCATCCAGAGAAAGGGTGCCAGGAGTTTTGGCAAAGGAAACTTCAAAGCATTATTTGAAGCGATCGAAAGAGAGCAGGAGGCAAGGGGTAATTTATAATAGTACCGCAATGAAGGAAGACCCAATCATATTATCAAAGCTCTCCGAATCCCTGGAAGGTTCGCAGATCCTCCGGTACAGCAATGCCGTAAAGGTGATGAAAGCTAGGGGAATAACGGTCCAAAACTACACGGTCGGTGATTTTGATCCATCCATCTTTCCTATACCTATGGAACTGAAGATCGAGGTGATGAAAGCTTACGGGGAAGACTATACAAACTACCCGGCAGCTGAAGGAAATCCTGATCTTCGCGAGTCCATTGCGCAATTTGAACGTGTGTTTGCAGGCATCGCGTATGAACCGGATGAAGTGATTGTTGGCAGTGGAGGCCGGCCTCTCATCTATGCGGCTTTCCAGGTAATTTGTGACAAAGAAGATGCTGTTCTGTTCGGGACTCCTTCCTGGAACAATCACTATTTTATTCAAACTGTGGGAGCGAGGGCTATTGAAGTTCCTACCGATCCTAAGGATGGGTTTTTACTAACCCCGGAAAAGATTCGTCCTCACCTGCAAGAGGCAACGTTGCTTTGCCTCTATCACCTCCTTTTAAAAAATCAATAATTCATCACTTAAATACCACCCATCATGACGTTACGATCCACACTTTTCAGCCTTCTTGTTTTTGTCTCAGTATACCACCGTGCCCACGCGCAGGCCGATACCCTCCGCATCGGGTACGATGAGACCACCAGCCTTAGCTTTCCCCTGATGATTCATAGCGTCGACAGGGGAACCGGTGATATCCTGGTACAAAAAGTCCGGGGCCTGGATAATATCCTCCAGGTTAAATCCGCCCGCAGGAATTTTGGGGTTACGAATATGACCGTCATCACGGCCGACGGAACCGTGTACCCTTTTATTGTCAGCTATTCCGAAAGACCGCCTCTCCACCTCCAGGTGGGTGACAGCGCCTCCCTTTTTGACAGAGTCGCCCACGATCCAAGGTCATTCAACGGGCCTTCCGATTCAAAATACGATCTAAGTCTCCGGGTTTCGGGAATTTATTATGCTGACGGGATTTTGTATTTCAGGCTTCAGGTGGAAAATACCAGCAACCTTCCCTTCCATACAGGGGTACTGCGTTTCCTGGTGGCGGACAGGAGGCAGGGAAAACGTACCGCCTCCCAGGAATGGACACTGAAGCCTCTCTACACATGGGGAGATACCGGCACCCTGCCGGGCCAGTCCCAAACCACCTGGGTGATTGCATTCCGTCAGTTTACCATCCCCGGGAAAAAATGGCTGCGTATCGCACTGACCGAAGAGGGCGGGGGACGCAACCTCCGGCTGCGGGTCACTAACCGGAAAATCGTAAAGGCCTTTCTTTTAATTACTCACTAAAAAATAAATACCATGAACGAAAAAAATCTGGAGTACCTCAAGAATGACCTCAAATACCTGGGCTTTGGCAAAAACCTGCAGCGGGAACTGGAGGCCAACATTAACAGCGGCAAGGCTGACTTTACCCTGAGCCACAAAACCATGTATAATAACCAGCCGCTGGAAAGCACGCTGCATTTCCGCAAAGGGGAACAAAACGAAATGTACTTTTTTAATAAGTACGACGCAAAACTCCTCAAACCGGAGGAGCGCAGCCAGACCTTCTACCTTGACAGGGGTAACGGAATTACCAACAAGGAGGCCTTCAACCTGCTCAACGGGAGGGCGGTTTATAAAGACCTTACCACCCGCGAAGGAGAGAAGTACAAGGCCTGGGTACAACTGGACTTTTCCCAAAAAGAGGAGAACGGGAATTTTAAAATGAACCGCTACCATGAAAATTACGGCTATGATCTTAATAAGGCCCTGGCCCAGTTACCGATTAAAAACCTCAGCGATCCAAAGGCCCTTGAAGACCTGACCAAGTCGCTCGAAAAAGGAAACCTGCAGGCAGTTAAGATGGATGTCAAGGGAATGGAAGAAACCTATTTTATTAAGGCCAATCCCCAATACAAAGACATCGGCGTCTTTGATAGTACCATGTCACGGCTTGTCAGGCAGGGACCCGCCAACAAACAGGCAGGGCAACAGCAGGCAACGGCTGTCCACGAGCCCCGCGCCACACTGACCAAATCACCGGCTCCCTCAGCAGCAGCCAGTGAAGATGGGCCGGAACTTAAAAAAAAACGACCCCGTAAAAAAAAGGCATGAGCGTGTAATGGAATAAGGCTGTCCCCGACGGCCTTATTTCTTTTCTTGCTCCAATGGTACAAAACCGCGGTTCACATGTCTTTAAAGCATGATGGTACAAAACTATGCCGGCTATACCGCTGAGGACAATGAGATATGGTCGGTACTTTACGAACGGCAGGTCCACATAATTGAAAACGTCGCCTACAAGGGATTTACCAGATCCCTGAAACTCCTGGGGATGCATTCTGCCTCTATCCCTGATTTCCATTCGGTGAATGAAAAACTGGTGGCACTGACCGGATGGAAAATTTACGCGGTTCCGGGGCTGATCGACAACCGGGACTTCTTCCAGGGAATGCAACAGCGGCGCTTTGGCGCAACTACATGGCTCAGGACACGGCAGCAACTCGACTACCTCGAGGAACCCGACATGTTCCACGATACTTTCGGACACGTACCGCTGCTCGCAGATCCGGAGGTGGCAGATTACCTGCTGGCACTGGCAGAGACCACATCCCCATACCTCGACCGCAATGACATCATCGAACAGGTGGCCAGGCTCTACTGGTACACGATCGAATTCGGACTGGTAAGAGAGGAGGGAGAAATAAAGATCTTTGGTGCAGGCATACTGTCTTCACCGGGGGAGACCAGCTATGCCCTTTCGAAGGAAGCACGCAAGGTGCCCTTTGACCTGCAGACCGTCCTTCAAACTCCCTATTGCAAGGATAGTTTTCAGCCCCATTATTTTGTGCTCGACTCTACCCGCCAGCTCACTGAAATCATTCCACAGCTCCAACAATACCTCGCACACCAGTAACAGCCCCTTTCCGGCCTCCGTCTGGCAGCCATTCCTTTCGTCCTGCCTTCGCAGAAGGGCGTTTGGCTGCCCACCGAATTAGCAGCGCCCCAGCCAAACGCCACTTCTTTCCCACACACACACTCAATCCATGGCAAGTGCTCCGGCCCCCCTTCTATAACGACTTCATATAAGCAGCATACCAAATTATTCACTTAATTTATTGTTTCGATAATAGAAGAGAACCCCGGCGATAGCAATTCCCATAACAAGTAAAAAAGCAGTCAAACCAACATTTTCAATTTCAGATTCATAACCTTTTTCAACAACTGCTTGCCAAATCCCTGGCTCATTTTTAAAACCAAATGTCCATTGGCCAAAATTCCATGCACTATGAAGTCCAAGAGATAGCGCAAGTCCTTTTGTTTTTAATGCAGACACACCAAATAAAATTGCTCCCGCTCCTGAACCTAATATGGCCATTTTCCAGGTCATGCCGCCCGCAACATGCTCAATAATGAAAATAAATCCTATAATAGTTAATGCCAAAATAGGTCCCAATGAAATGTTCAGACTTCTTAAAGAATAAGAGCGGAAAGCTAATTCTTCTCTGCATCCAATAAAAAAATACAGAAGCAAGGGTGAAACCAGATCAATTATTGAAATTTGAGGCACAAGTTTTAATTGAAAATGTCCGTACATTAAAACTATTAGTGCTTGTGTAGCAGCCATTCCGAAGCCAATCATATAACCACATAAGAAACGGGAAATGCTATATTTTCCCGGAATAATACCTACATCATTTAGCTTAAGTTTCTCCCACTTTAAAAATAAAAGTATCAATAAAAATGTCAGAATCGTGGCTGACAGAATTGATAAGTGGTCAGTAAATTTAAATGGGATATCTTGAGCTAATCTTGAACAAAATATCAAAATAATCACACAACCTAAACTAAAAAATAACACACGTCCAACTGTGTAAAACCATTTAGCAGTTTTATTTCCCGTCATCTTTTTTTTTATTTATAAAATAGCAGACTGTATTGTCAGGTTCTGGGTGCAGCTTACTTTCTATTTCTACAAAAATCATTTAATATCTTTTGGAACTGGCAATGTTTATTTTAATAAACCAATTCAAATCCCAACCTTTTATGCAACAAAAGATCATTTCAGATTACGGGTTGTGGTACTAACCCGGCGTTCTGACGTCTTTACGGTATGAAGTTACAAAATTATGCTTCCTGTATATTAAAGTTGCAAAAGGAGATATTGTAGTTACTTTTTCTTTGTTTTCTAACTAAAAACTTAAAATAAATATGTGTGGAATAGTTGGTTACATTGGTCCCAGAGAAGCTTATCCCATCATCATCACCGGTTTGAAAAGACAGGAATACCGCGGCTATGACAGCACCGGTGTGGCTTTGATCAATGAAAGCGGTTTACATGTTTATAAGAAAAAAGGAAAGGTTGCAGAACTGGAAGAATCATTGATTGGCAAACCTGTAAATGGACATATTGGGATCGGCCACACGCGTTGGGCTACGCATGGAGAGCCGAGTGACGTGAATGCGCATCCTCATAAAAGTAATAATGGAAAACTTGCCATGATTCACAATGGTATCATTGAAAATTATGCGCAATTAAAATCAGAATTACTTAAAAAAGGATACACTTTTAAAAGTGAGACTGACACTGAAGTG
>JBQCIM010000147.1:0-9260 GCA_051953735.1 Ginsengibacter sp. | reverse complement strand
TATTGAATTATTAAATTATTGAATTATTGAAAAAAACTTTCACATTTTTCAAGAGGCGTAAAAGTAAGATGGCATATTCAATATTCCATCTTCAAATTATTTATTTATCAATTAACTTGCAATCTTCTTATGAAAGTGCACAGAGACATTAATCATCTTCCTCCCTTTGTAAACGCTGCCATTACTATTGGCACTTTTGATGGCGTGCATTCGGGACATCGGCAGATTATCAGTCAATTGAAAAAAGAAGCTTCGATAAATGAAGGCGAATCAGTGATCATCACGTTTGATCCACATCCGCGAATGATTTTAAACCCAAAAAAAAATCAGCTACCGATCAAATTACTCAACACACTTTCAGAAAAAATAGAACTTTTAGGCAAACAGGAAATTGATCATCTCGTAATTGTTCCTTTCACTTTGGATTTTTCCAATCAATCTGCCGAGGAATATATTTCTGACTTTTTAGTGGAAAAATTTCATCCAAAGACGATCATCATTGGCTACGATCACCACTTTGGGAAAAACAGGACCGGCGATTATAAACTGTTGGAAAAATACCAGGAAAAATTTCATTTCGATGTCAAAGAAATTCCGGAGCACGTGCTCAATCATGTAACGATCAGCTCAACAAAGATCCGTGGGGCTCTGGAAGAAGGCGATATTCAGACTGCTGATGATTGTTTGGGATATGATTATTTTTTTGAAGGAAAAGTGATTGAAGGAAATAAATTGGGAAGGATGCTGGGGTATCCAACAGCGAATCTTGAAATTCAAGACCCTAATAAATTAATTCCTGCTGATGGAATTTATGCTGTAAATGTGGCAATCGGAAAAGAAAATCAAACTTCTGATTCTTTTGCTCCTGAATCGTTTCACCAGGGAATGATGAGCATTGGTTACCGGCCAACAATTGGCGATCACAAAAAAATGATCGAAGTAAATATTTTTCATTTTAAAGAAATTATTTATGGAAGAATCCTTCGTGTTTATCTAAAATTTTTTATGAGAAAAGAAGAAAAATTTGACAATCTTGAGGAGTTAAAAAATCAAATTGGCATTGATGAAGCAAATGCAAAAAAATTATTGAAGGAATTATAATCTTTTGATATAATAAATAAGAAATGATCATATTTCTTTGTTTACTTAGAAATACTTTCGTTTTCGGGAAAAATTTCCTTTTAATTATCCATTCCTACTCCAAATTTTAACTTCTGTTCCTTCAATTGATGCAGCATAATCTTGTGCAAAATTGCCTTTAAGTGTTAATAAAAACTTAATCACAATTACCGTAATTTTTACTTTCTTTGCGGCTCAAAAAATAACAAAATATGAAGTTAAAACGGATCTTACCATTATTAATTGCTGCTTTTTTGTTTCCGTTCGTGATGAACGCGCAGGTAACGACTAGTAGTATCACAGGTTTTGTCAAATCTGCTAAAGGGGAACCACTTGAAGGCGCCACAGTTACTGCCGTTCACGTTCCTTCAGGTACAAAATACGCTACCATAAGTAAAAAAGATGGAAGTTACACGCTGCCAAACACCAGAATTGGCGGTCCTTTTACCCTTACCGTTGAATACATTGGCTATGCACCGGCTGTTATCAACGACATTACATTAAGTCTTGGCGAACCTTATGTAGCTGATGTTACATTAACACCGAAAGAAAATGTATTAAGTACGGTAACTGTTACTGCTTCTACAAGCGCAGTTGCAAAAACCGGTGCAAGTACTATTTTTAATTCAAGACAAATTGCTACACTTCCTTCATTAACCAGAAGCGTTACTGACTTTACAAGGTTAACCCCTCAGGCAAACGGAAATAATTTTGCGGGAAGAGATGGAAGGTTTAATAACCTTCAGGTTGACGGAGCCAACCTGAATAACAACTTCGGATTGAGCACAGATCTTTTACCAGGCGGCGGCGCAAGCCCGATTTCAATTGACGCTTTGGATGAAATTGCTGTAAATATTGCTCCTTATGATGTAAGACAATCAGGTTTTACAGGTGCCGGGTTGAATGTTCTTACCAAAAGTGGTACCAACACATTCCATGGTTCTGCTTATGGATATTACCGCGACCAGAGTTTTAACGGAACTCATGCAGGAAAAGTAAATGTAACTTCTACTCCACAAAAAAATAAAGTATATGGAGCTACACTTGGTGGACCGATCATCAAGAACAAATTATTCTTCTTTGCAAGTGCTGAATGGGAAAATTCTTCAGTACCTAACTCAAATGTTTATGTTCCAAAAGGTTCCAGCGCTTCAGGTTTGCCTTCTGCCTCACCAATTGATTCTTTGAATAAATTCAGAGATGTTTTGAAATCAAAATACAATTATGATGCTGGTGTTTATGACAACAGGCCCAATTTTGTTACTAAAAACCATAAATTACTTGGAAAAATCAACTGGAACATCAGTGAGAAACACAAACTTGTATTGAAATACTCTGATTTCAAAGGTTCTGATCAATCTCCTCTTAATGGAAGTAGCGTTCCAAACAGTGGCGCAGGTGGATTTTATATTACCGATCCGGTTACAGGAAAAGTTACTGGCCCAACTTCAAGACTTCCAAACAACAGGAACAGCGCTGAATCAATTGGATTTTCAAATTCCGACTATGCTACTGACCACGTAGTTCAAACTGCTACTTTGGAATTGAACAGTAACTTTACCAGCAAAACCTCTAACCAATTATTATTTGCTTACACTCATATAGATGATAAAAGAAACAGTCCGGGTGGCATTTTCCCAACTATTGAAATTTTCAATGCTGACGGAACCGTTGACGGCGTTACAAAAGGAAGAAACTATATGAGTGCAGGTACGGATCCTTTCACAAGGAACAATGAAGTGATCAATAATATCGCAGATATTACTGATAACTTCACTTATTTTGCCGGAAAACATACACTTACTTTCGGTGGAACTTATGAATATCAGAAAGTAGGAAATGCCTTCATGGGCGGTTCTGAAAGCTATTACATTTATAACACACTGAATGATTTTGTAACTGATGCACCTCCTGCATTTTTCTCTTACACTTATTCATTGGTACCGGGTCAGCCAAAAGTATTTTCTGCTGACTTGAAATTGGGCCAGTTAGGAATTTATGCACAGGACGAATATAGCATCAATGAAAACTTCAAACTGACTTACGGAATCAGGGGCGATGTTCCTACTTATTTGCAAAAGCCAATTGAAAATCCTGCTATCTCAGCTTTACAATTTCCTGATGAAGACGGAAATATGAAAAATTTCTCTACAGGGAAATGGCCAAAAGCATCTCTTCTTCTTTCTCCACGAGTTGGTTTCAGATGGAGAGTTCCTGATCAGAAAGGTCTTATTGTGCGTGGCGGAACAGGAGTATTTACCGGTAAAATTCCGTTTGTATTCTTAACCAACATGCCAAGCAACAGTGGTGTTTATCAAAACGGTGCCGTGTTGAACACTCCGGAACAACTTGCCGGAGTTACCTTCAATCCAAATCCGGATGCTTATCTTTCTAAATTCCCTTCAAGTGTTACTGCAACCGCTCCGGGAAGTTTTGTGTTGATCGATCCTAATTTTAAATTCCCACAGGTTTGGAGAACTAATTTAGGAATTGATAAACAATTAGGAAATGGCTTTAGAGCTACTTTGGATGTACTTTATACCAAAGATATGAACGCAGTAAAAATGCGTAATGCAAACCTGATTGACCCAACCGATCATTTAACCGGAGAGGATACAAGGGCTTATTATCCGAAAAGCCTCACCCCGGATCAAAAATATGTCCATCCTGATTTGGCTGGAACTGGAAAAGGTGGAACTGTGATCATTTTGGAAAACACTAAAAAAGGTTATTCATTTGCAACAACAGCTCAAATCTCCAAATCATTCTCTAAAGGATTCTTTGGATCATTGGCTTACACCTACACACTTGCAACAGAAGTAAGCCCTAACCCCGGTTCTCAGGCAACTTCAGCATGGCAATCTATCATTAACCGTGGAACACCAAACGACGTAGAATTATATAACTCTGCTTATTCAATTCCTCATAGAATTGTAGGAAACGCTTCTTACAGATTTGAATATGCTAATCACCTGGCTACTACTGTTTCATTATATTATGAAGGAGCCAACCAGGCAAGATTCAGCTATATTGTTGGTGGCGATTTGAACAACGATGGAAACAACGCGTCTGACCTGATGTATATTTATGCAAAAGGTTCTGATGTTCCATTTGTTCCATTCTTAAATAAAGATGGTTCTGTAAAATATACTGTTGAACAACAACAGGCAGCTTATGATGAGTTTGTAAGCAATTCTCCTTATCTGAGCAAACACAAAGGACAATATGCTGAAAGAAATTCTGCATTAACTCCATGGTACAACCGGGTTGACGCACGTCTTTTACAGGATTTCTTCGTAAAAACCGGAAATACAACACATACATTGGAATTCAGTGTTGATGTGATCAATCTTCCGAACCTGATCAGCAGAAACTGGGGCATTCATGATCTTTATACCATTAACAACCCACTTTCATTTAAATCAATTGTTAATGGAGCACCTACTTATAATCTAGCTGAATACAATTCCGCATTAGCTACTGATCCTTTTACTCAGGTGAAAACTTCCAGCACAACATGGGGTATCCAACTTGGTTTAAGGTATAAATTCTAAAACGAGTTTAAAGGTTAAAAAGATAAACGCCCTGGATTTTCCAGGGCGTTTTTTTATTGAAGAAAAATATTCGTAAATACTTTTAAAAGCGGTATACCAGGTTAAATCCTTTTGAATTATTTTGATAAAATGGAGAAAGTGAAACGTGTTTCAGATTTTTATTCTTATGGAACTGTGGAATTAAAATACCTGTGGCAGTGCCAATAATAGCAGAAACTACACAATCACTGAAGAAATGATACCCTGATATCATGCGTTCGTAACCCATTAAAGCAGTAAGTGCACCCGCACCCGTATACAACCAGGGAGTCAACCTTGAATTAGGATTAAAATCCTGGAAAACTTTTGCAGTAAAGAAACACGTTGCCGCAGTTGTGGCAACATGTCCTCCATAAAAAGATCGTTGTCCTCCTTTGTCTAATCTTTTTTCCAATGGAGCTTTATCGCCATAAACAAATGGACGGCTTCTGTAAACGAGGCCAGCAGTTAGTGTGTACAATGAACCTGTTATCGCAACAGTTTCCAAATACATTACCATCACCTGTCCGAATTTGGATCGTTCGTTTTTGTTTAAAAGTGCTCCTAAAACGGGAATAGCGTAACAACCATCAAAAAGGATATAACTATCTTTATTAGCTTTAGCAGAGTAATTTCCGGCAACCCAGCGGTCAAAAAAGGGAAGATTATTTTTTGTTTTTGTCGCCAGTTCTTCCGGGGTTAGATCATGCTTATTTTTAATCAGATCATATCCTAACAGAGTTACACCAACCGAGGCAGCGATAACCAATCCATCTTTTACAAAGCTGGTATGATAAGGAGAATTATCATTTACAACACTAACTGATCTTGTATTTACAGGAACAGAAGTATCATTTTGACTTTGCAGTAAGCTCCCCGCTGAATCAGTTTCCCTCGTGGACAAATCAGGATGAACGTTCATCCCGGCAGGGGAGGGAACTGAAGTATCTTTCAGTGTTTGTTGGAGATTTGATGCAGTATCTGTTTTTAAAGCTGTTGAATCTGAAACGCTCTGTTGTGCAGTAAGATTCGAAAAATAAAATAGGGTTAGAATAACAATAAATCCTTTTTTCATACATTCTTTTTTATAATATTTTTTGATATTACAAAAACAATGCTGAAATAAAAATCGTGCTATTTGTTTGTTTACTGTAAAGGTTTACCAGACTATATAATCTCCCTTTGGGGATATTTATGCTGCTGCAATAAAGAATTGAGCAGATTGTCAGATTGTTTTTCGTTTCCTATTAAATCATTTAATTGAATTTTATCTAATAATTGATCAATTGAAAACTGTACCATTTGCCAAAGCGAACGGACAGAACAATCAACAGAATTGGTACAAAGCCTGCTTGCACCGGTAAAATCACTGCAAAAATCTTTGGAATATAAAGAACCCCCAAGGGTTTTGAGAACCTGGTTTATATTAATATCTGAAGCAGGTTTTGCCAAAATATATCCACCGATATTTCCGGGAGTACTATTGATAAATCCTGCCTGGCGCAGGATGCGCGTTAGTTTGGCAACATAAGCCGGCGACAGCCCTTCAGCAGCGCTCAATGCCTGAATGCTCATGCTTTCTTCGTCATGGCATCGTGCAATGCGCAGCAATATCCGTAAACCGTATTCTTCCTGTGATGTGATTTTCATGATGAATTATTTTAAAGACTAAAGACAAAAGATTAAAGACAAAAGACTTTCACTTTTTACATAAATCCCAACTCAAGTTTTGCCACTTCGCTCATCATTTCCCTGTCCCATGGTGGATCCCATACAACAGAAACATGCACGTCATTCACTCCTTCAATCGCTCTTACTCTTTCTTCTACTTCAACTGGCAATTCTTGAGCCGATGGGCAGCTTGGCGCGGTAAGTGTCATCACGATCTGAACATTATTGATTGGCAGAACCTCCACTTCATACACCAATCCCAACTCATAAATATCCACCGGGATTTCCGGATCGTACACTTCGTGCAAAGCCTCAATCACTTTTTCTTTTAATTCTTCTGCTTCCATAATTATTTATTTTACGCAGCGTCAACAGATTTGTAAGCCAACGCGTAATTTTTTATTTGCTTCACCATTGATAACAAGCCATTCGAGCGGGTTTGAGCCAAATGTGTCATCATTCCAATCTCTTTGATAAAATCCAGTTTTGCTTCTAAGATTTCATCAGGTTTATGCCCTGATAAAACTTTTATCAACATGCTTATCAATCCTTTCACGATCACTGCATCGCTGTCTGCTTTGTAAAAAACTTTTCCGTTCTTAAACTCAGAAGTAAGCCAAACTGTCGATTGGCAACCTTTGATAATATTTTCCCCCACTTTAAATTTTTCATCCAGTGGCTCTAACTTTTTCCCAAGATCAATAATGTATTCATATTTTTCTTCCCAACTGTCGAACAATGAAAATTCTTCAATGATCTCTTCCTCACGTTCTTTTATTGTTTTGTATTCACTCATTTACGTAAGCATTTTGATTGATTTTTTAATTCCTGCAACCAGCCTGTCTACTTCTTCTTTTGTGTTGTACATCGCAAATGAAGCACGAACGGTTCCGGGAATTCCAAAGCGATTCATTAATGGTTCAGTGCAGTGATGTCCGGTTCTGACAGCGATTCCCTGGTTGTCTAACAACACGCCGATATCCTGTGGATGAATATTTTTTATTACAAATGAAATGAGGCTTACTTTGTTTTTTGCCGTTCCAATAATTCTCAATCCTTCAATTGATTCGATTTGCTCTGTTGCATATTTCAACAGATCCTTTTCATGATTCCTGATAATATTTTTATCAAGGTTTGTTACAAAATCCAAAGCCACTTTTAATGCAATTGTATCCGCAATATTGGGTGTTCCTGCTTCATATTTATAAGGCAGATTATTGTAAGTGGTTTTTTCAAAAGTTACTTCTTTGATCATTTCGCCACCACCCATAAAAACCGGCATTTCTTCCAGTATCTTTTTCTTTCCATACAGTGCTCCAACTCCTGTTGGCCCGTAAACTTTATGTCCCGAAAAAGCAAAAAAATCACAATCCATTCTTTGAACGTCAATATCGAGATGAACTGTAGATTGTGCGCCATCCACCAAAACCAACGCGCCAATTTTATGCGCCTCCTGAATAATTTCTTTCACAGGATTTACCGTTCCCAAAGAATTGCTTACGTGAACAATCGAAACCAATTTCGTTTTTGGAGAAAGTAAATTCTTATATTCATCCATCAACAATTCACCTGCATCATTGATCGGAATTACTTTTAAAACAGCATTTTTTTCTTCACAAAGAATTTGCCACGGAACAATATTGGAATGATGTTCCATGCTCGAAATAATGATCTCATCACCTTCATGAATATTTTTTCTTCCCCATGTGTAAGCTACTAAATTGATTCCTTCTGTAGTGCCTCTCGTAAAAATAATTTCATCACTGGAAGCCGCATGAATAAAGTCTTTCACCGTATTTCTTGTTGCTTCGTAAGCGGCAGTTGCTTCTTCTGCAAGTGTGTGAATTCCACGATGAATATTGGCATTGTAATTTGAATAATAATAATTTAGCGCATCGATAACTTCCTGCGGCTTTTGAGAAGTTGCAGCGTTATCCAAATAAACCAACAACTTATTTTTTACTTCTCTCTCCAGGACCGGAAATGATTTCCTGATCACATTCACATCAAATGTTGGTGATATGGTTGTTGTTTCCATTTTCATTTTGTTTTAACCTTCCGCTTCAACTTCTGCCAGCCTTTCTACAATCAATTGTTCTGCATAATCGCGAAGTGGTTCAATTTTTATTTGTTCAATAATGTTGGAAGCAAATGCATGCAACAACATTGCCTGTGCATGTTCTTTTGAAATACCTCTCGCTCTTAAATAAAACAATGCTTCTTCGTCTAATCTTCCCACTGTGCAGCCGTGTGAACATTTCACATCATCAGCAAAAATTTCCAGTTGCGGTTTTGTATTTACACTTGCACCGTCGCTCAATAAAATATTATTGTTGGTTTGATACGCATTTGTTTTTTGTGCGTCAGGTCTTACGTAAATTTTTCCATTAAAAACGCCTGTTGATCTTCCATCCATTACTCCTTTGTAGAATTCATTGCTGAAACAGTTCGGCATTTTATTATCTACCAAAGTGTGATTGTCAACATGAGTATTTCCTTTCAATAAATACAAACCATACATGTGCGCTTCGTTGCCTTGCGCTTCCATAATAATATTAGTATTGTTGCGGATAATTCCTCCGTTTAATGAAACGATAACGGTGTGCGCATAACTTTTTCCAATCTGTCGAATGTGTGTAGTGCCTACCTGGCTTGCATTTGAAGAATCGTTCTGAATTTTATAATATTCAACAATGGCATTTGAATTTACCACTACTTCAAAAACTTCATTGGTAAAACTATCCATTGAACCAATGGTTTTGTAAGTTTCTGCCAATTGTAATTTTGCATTTTCTTCTACATAAAAAAGGCTGCGCGGTTGCGACAAAATATGATTTTCTCTTGCATCAGAAATATGATAGAGATAAATAGGATTTTCAATTATTTGTCCTTTTACTG
>JBQCIM010000146.1:0-23173 GCA_051953735.1 Ginsengibacter sp. | reverse complement strand
CAAGATTTTGTTCTTTCGAAACTTCAAAAAATTCTTTTCCCTTTTCTAAAATATGATCGGAATATTTTATCACCGCATTTTCAGGAATGATTTCATGTAATAATTCTTTGCGGTCAATCAAAGGAAGTGAAGTGGTGTCCTTTCCATTCAGTTCGAGCAAATCAAAAATATAATATTGGATCGGCCGGTTTTGATTTTCAGAATAATGTTGAAGCAGTTGAAAATCCGGTTTGCCCTGATCATTTAAAACCACAATTTCTCCGTCCAAAACACAATCAGCATCAATACTCTTTAGCTCTTCAATGACAACCGGATACGTTTGTTGAAAGTTAAGCCCATTGTGGGAATACAGTAAAATTTCATTTCCATTTTTTTCAGCAATAGCCCGATAACCATCCCATTTAATTTCAAAAAGCCAATGCTTGTCATCAAAAGGTTGTGAAGTTTCTTTTGCAAGCATTGGCTTTATAGAACCTGTAATTTTTTTTGTAGTGTTGTTATTGTTTACCGGAAAAACCTTTGAGGAATTGTCATTTAATGTGTCTTCACTGTTCTTTTTTTTTTTCGCTGACTTCTTGTTTTCTTCAAGCCATTTGTTGATAGGAGAATTTTTTTTCGTTTGTGCTTCACTGTTATATTCGGTATCTATTGCATATTCATCATGGTGTTTGATCAGCAGCCAGCTATTATCTTCTTTGCCTTTTAATTTTACCAATACAAATTCGCCTTTCAATTTTTCCCCAAACAACTGAAATTTTAAATCTCCTTTTTCAAGGCCAGCACGAAGATTTTTTTCGGCGATTTTTTTTGGTGAGTTTTCAATGTCTGAATAAGTTCCGCTGTCCCAGATTTCTACAATTCCGGCTCCATAATTTCCCTCAGGGATAACGCCGGCAAAATCTTTATAATCGTAAGGATGATCTTCAACCATCATCGCCAGCCTTTTGTCTTTTGGATTCATTGACGGGCCTTTTGGAACAGCCCAGCTTTTTAAAACGCCATCCAGTTCCAGCCGGAAATCATAATGCAATCGTGATGCCTTATGCCTTTGCACCACAAAGATCAGTTTGGAAACAGATTCTTTTACATCTCCTTCGGGCTCCGAAGTTTCATTGAAATTTCTTTTTTTCTTGTAAAGTGTTAATGCCATCAGGATGCTTTTTTACGTTTTATTTCTAGGCTTGCTTTTAATTGATCCATCAAATCCTGAGTTTTGTTGTGAACCACTTTCATTTCAGGAGCTTTAATTTTCTTTCCTTTGGCTTTTGCCTCGATCAGTTTTAATAATTCGTCGTTGTAATTGTCTTTGTATTTTGAAATATCAAATTTGCCCGTGAGCTGGTCAATTAAAGTGATCGCCATTTTTAATTCCGCCGGCTTTACTTCTGTATTTTTCGGAAGATTCAATTGATTCGGATCTCTGATTTCTTCCTGGAATCTTATTTTATTCAGCACAATTACATTTTTATCCGGGCGTAAAATTGCCAGCGCTTCTTTGTTGCGCATTACAAAAGTTGACACACCAACTTTTTGTGTTTTCGTCAATGCTTCCAGCAATAATTCATAAGGTCTTGTACCGGATTTATCAGGCTCCAGATAATAAGGAGTTTCATAATAAATGCTGCTGATTTCATCTTCTTTTACAAAATCAGTGATCTCTATCGTTTTTGTTTTTTTGGCGCTCGCCGCTTCAAAATCTTTTTCATCGAGCACCACGTATTCATTGTCTAATTTGTATCCTTTTACAATATTATTCCACGGCACTTCTTTGCCCGTATTTTCGTTGACGCGCTGGTACTTAATATGTGCATGATCTTTTTTATCAAGCATGTCCAGATCAAGGTTGCTTGATTCTGTGGCGCTGTAAATTTTTACAGGAATATTTACCAAACCAAAGCCGATTGCGCCTGTCCATATTGGCCTCATAATATTATTGTTTATGATTCAATAACTTACTATGAAATTCTGTGCCTTTTTTAAAACTGGTTGCCTGTAAACATTTCAGCCTATTTTTAACGTTGTACTGAGGAATAAATTCTACAAAAAAGTCAAACTGAGCCAGCAATAAATAAAAAAGCATACACTTAAAAGAGGCGCATGGAGCTTTTCCAGCAAAACGCCTGTCAGAAAAAAACCTTTGGACACCGTTATGCCTGTATTCTTTGTACTGTCCTCTCCTAAAAAATTCTGGCAATCTAAATGATTTTAAGAAGGTGTCATACCTCTTCCATACCTTTCCCATATCTTTCCCTAGTCTTTCCTATGCTCTCCTCATACTCTCTTCATACTCTCCTCATACTCTCTTCATACTCTTTTCACACGTAATTCATACAGAACTCATACACTCCAGATACTTAAATTTGAAAACGGCAGTGTAACTTCTCTTAAGCGCCGACATGAGGAGTTCTCTCTATATGAAAGTTGTGGTAATATAACAGATGAGCGAGGGATCATATATTGTCTCAAAGATTAATTGAGGCGATTAGAGGCAACTGCAAAGGATTTCAAATCACTGAAGTGATTTTTTTCTTCCCGATGTATCCAACAGCAAAACCGGAAGCAAAATAAGATTGGTAAGCGTGGCTGTAAACAACGTAACAGACGTAAGCCATCCGAGTGATTGCGTTCCGCCAAATCCGCTGAAACAAAAAATGATAAATCCGGCGATGAGCACAAGCGAGGTATAAAGAATACTTAATCCTGTGTGATTGATGGTTTCGGAAACCGTTTTCTTTACATCAAAATTATTGGAAGGAAGTTCCTGTTTATAATTTACTAAAAAGCGAATCGTGACATCAATTGCAATTCCTAATGCAACGCTGAAGATCAATACAGTAGAAGGTTTCAGCCTTACGCCAACCCAGCCCATGATGCCAGCGGTAACGATCAATGGAATCACATTTGGAATTAAAGAACAAATTAAAATGCGAAGTGATTTAAACAAATACAACATACAAAGTGCAATGAATAAAAACGCCCAAAGCAAACTTTCTTTTAGTCCATTAATAATGTAAGTACTTCCTTCTAAAAACGTGATAGTAGATCCTGTGAAAGTGATCTTATATTTTGATGAATCAAAAATATGGTCAGTTTCTTTTCGTAAATTATTTATAATGACAGGAAGTTTTTCTGTTCCAACATCTGCCATGTTGATGCTCATTCGTGTGCTTTCTCTTGCAGTGTCTATAAAGCTTTCCAATAATTTGGAAAGATTATTTTTCGGGCTGTCATTTTGCGGACGAAGATAATCGCCGATAAATGCGAGATCAAAAGAATTGGGCAATGCATAATTGGCTGAATCTCCTTCATAAAATCCCTGCTTTACAAATTTAATTCCTTCAGAAATGGAAAGCGGCCTGCTCATTTCTTTTTGTTTTTTGATGTAAGAAGAGAGCGAATCCATTTTTATCAAAACCGGCAAAATTCGTGATCCTGCAAGGCCATATCTTCTTTTTGTATCGATCACAATTTCCAAAGGCATTACGCCTTTAAAATTATTTTCAAAGAATTTCAGGTCAGTATAAATCTTATCAGTTTTTGGAAGATCGTCAACAATAAAACCTTCCGTTTTTAGTTTGAAAATTCCGAACACAGAAAAAATAACAACGATCAACGTGCATGTATACACGATTTTCTTATGGTTGAAAACCCAACGCTCCACATTCAGTAAAAAAGACGTCAATATTTTTACCTCCAGGTATTTCAACTCTTTATTTTCAGGTGTTTTCATAAAACTTAAAACTCCCGGAAGTAAAATAAATGAGATAACAAAAATTAAAGCGATACTCAGCCCAGCCACTTCTCCAAATTCTTTTAAAATATCGCTTCTGGTCAAGGCAAAAACCGCAAAACCTATTGCTGCTGTTAGGTTACAGAAAAGAGTTACCACGCCCATTTTGCTTACCATATCAATCAGCGACTGTTCTTTGTTTCCTGTTTTTTTATAAGTAGAATGATATTTATTTAAAAAATAAATGCAATTTGGAATTCCAATCACCACAATGAGTGGAGGAATTAAAGCGGTTAGCAAAGTGATCTTGTAGCCAAAAAGATACATGATACCGACGCTCCATATCACACCAATAATTACAACAAGCAATGACAAAAGTGTAGTTTTTACAGACCTGAACATCAGTAACAAGATCAATGCAGAAAGCACAAGTGATCCGATGATAAACCATTTCATTTCGCGGGCGATCCTATCAGCAACTTGTGTTCTTATCAGAGGCAATCCGCTAATGTGTGTTTGGATGTTTGTTGCTGTTGAATATTCATTCGTTCTGTCAATAATATCATTGATCACCTTTGTGCGGCCTTTCGAATTCAGGACATCTTTATTGATCCGAACAACGAGCAAATATGCATTAGTAGAAGGATTATATAAAAGCGATCTGTAAAACGGAAGCGAATAAAAAGTTTTGAGACTGCTGTCAATTTGTTGTTGTGTTTGCAGATCTTTTGAAAAAATCGGGATAGCATCTAATTTTTTTGACGCAGTATCTTTTAAAAGATCAACAGCGTTGGCAACACTCAACACATCTTCAACATAAGGAACCTTTTTTAGTTCATCAGTTAATTTAGTAAAAGCTTTGAAATTTTTTAATTGAAAAAACTGATCGCTTTGAACGCCGATTACCAGTACATTTCCGTCATCACCGAATTTTTTTTTGAAAGAAAGATAGTCCTGGTACTTAGGATTATCTGTTGGGATGGCTTTTGAAAATTCGTAACTTAATTGAATTTTACTTGCAAAAAAAGCCATCACAGCAGTTACGGCAAACAATATTATTAAAAGAAGTAAACGTTTTTTTAAAACAAATTTTGCCAGTCGCTGCCACATTATTGTAGTTATTAGTGATTAGTTATTAAAAAGAGTGGAGTTTTTAAATTTATAGTAAACATCATTACAGTAAACAAAGAAATAATTCACATTCCTTATTAATTGATAACTGGTGTCTGATAACTTGCTTCTAAAAATCCAATTGCATTCCTAACCGGTCTTTCAACTGCTTCACCAAAGGATATTCTTCAATAATTCTTAAATATTGCTGTTTCGTGTTAAGCACTTCTTCTTTTGGAACATTTTTACTTTCATCTTCTACGACAGTTAATTTATAAATCAGGTAGCGGTTATTAAAATGATTCTGAAGATGTGCGCTTAATTCTCCTCTTTCTGCTTCAATAAATTTTTGTTGTAATACGCTTTGCGTAATTATTTCAATACAATTTTCATCAACAATATTCAGCTTTGCAGTTTTAAAATTGGAAACAATTGGTTTTTTATTGGTATTCATCAATTGCTCAATATACAGTCCCCATGCTATATACAGCTCTTCTTCGTTTAAATCAACCGGCTTATTGTTTTTGTTTTCAAGGGCTACTTTTTGCCGGATCTTTTCTAACGAACTGATCTTTGTAAATTTTTTTTCAGGAGTTCTTTGTGAAACAAAAGTATGATCAACTGCTGCTTTTGGAATTTTTATTTCTTCACTCTCAATAACCAGTTTTGCCCCATTATTTTTTTCTCCGGGAACTGTATCTGCGGTTTTTATTTTTGAAGAAACAGGAGAAATGGGTGCAGGTTTTGTTTTATTAACGGCGATAGGAGAGATGGTTTTAAACGCAACAGGTTTTATGCTTTCAAGCTGTTTTTTTTTTGATAACTGGCCGTTGTTATTCACTAAATCCAGCGCCTGACTTAGATAAGAGAGTTTTATAAAAGTAAGTTCAACATGCAAACGTTTATTTTTTGCAAGCCGGTAATTGATCTCTGATTCATTTAAAATATTCAATGCGCTCAGCAACCATGAATCATTTATTTTGGAAGCCGCTTCCAGGTAACGTTGTTTAAATCCTTCGGAAACTTCCAGCAAAACCGCCACTTTCGGATCTTTGCTGACTAATAAATTTCTCAAAAATTCTGCAAAACCATTCAACACAAGATCGCCTTCAAAACCTTTGCGGTTGATTTCATCAAATAACAAAATCGCATCACCTGCATTTTGATTTTGCATAGCTCCTACCAGGCGGAAATAATAATCTTCATCCAAAATATTTAAATGCTCAAGCGTGTTGGAATAGGTCAATTCGCCATTCGTAAAGCTTACAATTTTATCCAGAATGCTTAATGAATCTCTCAAACATCCTTCGCTCTTTTGAGCAATAATATGCAGCGCAGTTTTATCAGCGGTAATGTGTTCCTTTTCACAAATTTCCTGGAGGTGCTCAACAGTGTCGTTGTTGGTAATTCTTTTGAAATCAAATATCTGGCAACGCGACAAAATGGTAGGAAGGATTTTATGTTTTTCTGTAGTTGCCAAAATGAAAATTGCAAATGGCGGCGGCTCTTCCAGCGTTTTTAAAAAAGCGTTAAACGCTGCTGAACTAAGCATGTGAACTTCATCCACGATATACACCTTATACTTTCCTGCCTGTGGTGCAAAGCGGACCTGCTCTACCAGCGTGCGAATATCTTCAACAGAATTATTGCTGGCAGCATCCAGTTCATGAATGTTTAACGAACTTCCGCTATCAAAAGAAACGCATGAGTTGCAGGTGTTACAAGCTTCGCCATCGGCAGTTCTGTTTTCGCAGTTGATTGTTTTTGCTAAAATCCTTGCGCAGGTTGTTTTCCCAACGCCACGAGGCCCGCAAAAAAGAAAAGCGTGAGCAAGCTGATTATTTTTGATCGCGTTTTTTAGTGTAGTTGTTATATGAGATTGGCCAACAACCGTGCTGAAAATTTGTGGTCTGTATTTTCGTGCTGATACAATGAATTTTTCCATGAGCCCCGACTCTTAAAAAGAGTGTTTTATTTTTTTGAGAATGCTGCAAGTTAAGAAACGATCTCTTAAAAGAAAATTAGAAAAATCAAGTAAAAGTCGCTTTACTGCATGCAACTTTAATTTAAAACCGGATGTCTTTTAAATTCTTTTGTTCTGTCGAAAAGATACCGGTAAGTTGTCAAAATTCTGCTCTGTTTTGCCCCAAGATTTTTAGAAATGTTTAATATTTTAGGATTGAAATCGCCCTGCCATTGCATTTCCATTTCTTTATATCCCGTTTTGTGTTGAATCACTTTCGCTGCTTCATAGATCATATAATAATCAATTCCTTTTCCATGGAATTCAGGAATTACACCAAAAACAATTCCCGTAAACTTATCATTCAGCCCTTTTTTTCTGAGGAGTAAAAGTCTTAGTTTTTCAATCAATCCAAATCGTCCATTAAAAAACCGGAATATCTGGTTCAACTCGGGCAGATTGAGCCAAAAAGCAATAGGTTGATTCTTATAATAAACAAACCAGATCAGCCTTTCGTCGATAACCGGTTTCATATTTTGAAACATTTTAAAAGCAACTTCATTACTCATTTGTTTATTGCCTTCATGAGACGCCCAAGCTTTATTATAAACTGAACAAAAATCATCAGCAAACTTTTTCAGATTTTTTTTAGTGATATTGGTTACTGAATATTCGGAAAGCTGTTCATATTTTTCGCCTTGTTCCTTAAATCTTTGATTCAATTGCGTATCGACAAACATGTGAAAACAGATCTGGTTATAAAAATTTTTGAAACCATAATTTTCAAATAAATCTTTATAATAAGGCAGATTGTAGTTCATCAAATAAATCGGAGGTTTAAAACCTTCTACCACTAGTCCCCACCAGCGATCGCGTTCACCAAAATTGATAGGTCCGTCCATTGCTTCCATCCCACGCTGCATCAGCCAGTGTTTGCTTACATCGAACAACATATCTGCTGCTTCCTGGTTGTTGATACATTCAAAAAAACCAATGCCGCCAGTCTTTTGTTCGTCGCCTTTATTTTTATATTTTTTGTAAACAAATGCTGCGATCCTGCCGTTTAAATTTCCTTCCTCATCTCTTAAAATCCAACGCGCACATTCTCCAAAACGAAAAGCTTTATTTTTTTCAGGATCAAAAACATCGTTAATGTCTTTATTTAATGGGTGAATAAAATTGGGATCATCCTTATAAATGATCAGCGGAACCTTCAAAAATTCGTGTTTAGAAGCAGTATCGTTAACCTGGAAAAGTTGCATTATCATTCAGAAATTAAAAGCGGTAAAGTAACAACCAAAAACAGAAAAATCAAAAATGATTGATTTTTTGCAAATGTTTGGCTGTAGCTGCTTTCTTTAACGATAAATTTTATGCACAAATGACTTTCCTGCTGTCAATAAAATCTGAGCTAAAATAGTTATAAATAAAAAAGTTCGGTGGCACCATAATTGCATTATAGCCTGTTCAACTATTTCTTAACCCCTAAATGAAATTTTATGAAAAGAAAAACAGCAGCAATTTCAATGGCACTATGTTTTTTCAGTTGTGCTTTATTTGCTCAAAATCAGCATGACACAGTTCCTCAGCCCCCCAGGACTGATACAATGCACAGAGCAGACTCAACATCAACAACAACTGATACTACAAAAGCCAGCGCTTTTGTAATTCATCAACAAATGTCTGAAAGTATTGCGCAAAATACTTCAGCGTTAGTCGACAAAAATCTTTTTGCAGCAAAAGAAAATGAGGTTACTGTTTCAGCAAAATAGTAAAGTAAAAAATCGATTTTATTAATAGCCACTCAAACGGGTGGCTATTTTTATTTTTTTAATTGATGAGAAATATTTCTGTACTTTTCGAAAAAAAATCGCATGAAAAAAAGCTTTCTTTGTTTTTTATTTTTACTGATCTCATTCATTTCGCAAACTGCTTTTTGCCAATACAAAACGGATAAAAAATTGGAGAAACAATTAAAAGAATTACTCGGCAATTTTCACGGAACTGCCGGAGTATATGTTCGAAATTTAAAAACAGGAAAAGAAGTTGCCATCAACGCTGATACAATCTTTCCTACTGCCAGCATCATTAAAATCCCGATACTTATTGGCATTTTTAATAAAATTGATAGCGGCGATTTTTCATATCATCAATCTTTATTGTACCGCGACAGCATGGCTCATGGTGGTTCTGGCCTGATGCAATTTTTTAAAGATAGCTCACAAACTGTTTTAAATGTTGCGGTCACTTTGATGATCTCTCACAGCGATAACACTGCTGCAAGATGGTGCGAAAAATTAGCCGGTGGAGGAATTACGATCAATAAATGGCTTGCCGATAATGGTTTTGAATTTACAAGGTTGAACTCGCGAACTCCGGGCCGCGAAGAAAACGCAAAACAATTTGGTTGGGGCCAAACAACACCGAGGGAAATGGCCAACCTGTTGGTAATGATCCGTGAAGGGAAAACGGTTAGTGCTGCCGCCAGTGAAAGAATGTATCGAGATCTGACGCATATTTTTTGGGACGAATATGCGCTTTCCCAAATTCCGCCTTATGTGCAGGCAGCGTCCAAACAGGGAATGGTTGATGCGTCAAGATCAGAAGCAGTTTTGGTAAATGCGCCACATGGGGATTATGTTTTTTATATTGCTACAAAAAATAACTCTGATACAAGCTGGAAACCGGATAACGAAGCATGGCAGCTTGCAAGGAATGTTTCTTCATTATTGTGGAATTATTTTGAACCGAATTATGGATGGAAACCAGCTGCAGGTGTAGAAAAATATTGGCATTAATTCGCTTTATTTCCAGTGGACGAACAAAAAAATACAATTCCTATTTTCTAAAAATTATTTTATTATTTTCATATTATTGCAAACTTAAATTATAAGAATGCCAAAAAGTTTGTATGAATTTGAAACCGAACCCGCTGAAAGACCTTCTTTTCTTACCTGGCTATGTATTCTTACTTTTATCGGTAGTGGTTGGGCTTTGATCAGTTGTGTTTGGACTTATACGATGGCTGGCAAAACGAATATCATTTTTAAGGAAAGTGCACAGGTGAAAAATGATTCTACCTTACAAAACGACACAGCAAATATTAGAAGAGATGAAAAAATGTCGCCTTTAGAGAGAAAAATACAAGCATCTTTTTCTAAAATTGTAAACGTTGAAAATATGCGTAAAGCAGCTATCGGTGGCTTTATTGCTTCACTGCTAACTCTGGCCGGCGCTATCCTGATGTGGAAGTTGAAGCGACAGGGATTTTATATTTATATTCTTGGTGTCGTTTTGGGAATCCTCATTCCTTTTTATTTATATGGAAACGATCTGATTGCTGTCGGCGCTGCTTCTTTTGCCAATTTTTTTGGTTTGCTTTTTATTGCCTTGTATGCTTTGAATTTAAAATCGATGCGAACCGGCAAAGAGGATTTTTAAACCAAGGTAAAAAGAAAATATTTTCAAAAAATAAGAATGTGTATTATTTAGAAATCAAAATATAATAGTACATTTGCAGCCAATTATTAAAATTATTTCAAAAAAGATGTCTTATTTAACTTCAGAAAGCAAAGCAAAATACTTTTCAGAATTTGGCGGAAGCGCGACTAACACAGGTTCTATTGAAGCGCAGGTTGCAATTTTAACAGAAAAAATCAACCATATTTCTCAACATTTAAGCAATAATAAAAAAGATTTCAGTACTCAACGCGGTTTAATGCAAATGGTTGGGAAAAGGAAAAGCCTCCTTGCTTATCTGAGCAAACATAATTTAAATGGTTATCGTGCATTGATTGAAAAGTTAGGACTTCGTAAATAATTTATATTCTTTTTAAACTATATTTAGCATTCCCAACTGAATAATACGGTTGGGAATATTTTTTTATAAACTAATTAAACAACAAAATGAATACTCCAAATCCGATAAATGTAACGTTTGATATTGGCGATGGCCGCATGGTTACTTTAGAAACCGGCAAACTCGCGCGCCAGGCCGATGGCGCAGTTACAGTGCGTTTAGGCAATTGTATTATTCTTGCAACAGCTGTTGCAACTCAAGAGCCTAAAGAAGGTCAATCTTTCTTTCCGCTCACTGTCGATTACCAGGAAAAATTTGCTTCCGCAGGAAGAATTCCCGGATCTTTTTTTAAAAGAGAGGCAAGATTGAATGACTACGAAATTTTGACTTCCAGATTGATTGATCGCGCATTAAGGCCGCTATTTCCGGACGATTATTTTTGTGATGTACAGGTTCTGGTTTCGCTTATTTCCAGCGATCCTGAAGTAATGCCTGATGCACTAGCTTGCCTTGCTGCTTCAGCTGCGCTGGCTGTTTCTGATATTCCGATTCAGGAAATTATTTCTGAAGTAAGAGTTGGAAAAGTAAATGGTGAATTTGTAGTAAATCCAAACCGTAGCCAGTTAGAGCAGGCTGACCTCGAATTTTTGATCGCAGCCACCGATAAAAATATTATGATGGTGGAAGGCGAAGCAAAAGAATGCCAGGAAGAGGATTTGGTAAAAGCATTGGAAATTGCGCATAATGCCATCAGAATTCAGGTGAAGGCTCAGCAAGAGTTGAGAGACAAAGCCGGCGCAAAACAAAAACGTGATTATGCGAAACCTTATCGTAATCCTGAACTGGACGAAAAAATTATCGCTTTTGCAAAAGATAAAATGCACGATATCTCTGCAAAAGGAACTTCGAAAAATGAAAGGCAAGAAGCTTTTGAACAATTATTAGAACAAACAACAGAGCATTTAGGAGAAGATTTGCCTGATGAAGATAAAGCGCTTATAAAATATTATTTCCATGAATTGCAATATCACGTCGTTCGTGATATGATCTTAAAAGATCGCAGACGCCTTGATGGACGTGGACTGGAAGATATCAGAACTTTGAGTATGGAAGTAAATATTTTACCTGCGCCTCATGGTTCTTCCTTGTTTACACGCGGCGAAACTCAATCACTAACTACCGTAACTTTAGGAACTCCTCTTGATGAATTATTGGTGGAAAGCGCTGCTACCAGCAATTATTCTAAATTTATTTTGCATTATAATTTCCCTCCTTTTTCAACAGGGGAAGTAAGAATGATGCGCGGAGTTGGCCGTCGCGAAGTTGGACATGGAAACCTGGCAATGCGTTCTTTAAAACAGATCATGCCGGGAAACGATTATCCATACACGGTTCGTGTCGTAAGTGATATTCTGGAAAGTAACGGTTCTTCATCAATGGCAACTGTTTGTGCTGGTTCATTGGCGTTGATGGATGCTGGCGTTCCATTTAAGAAACACGTTGGTGGAATTGCGATGGGATTGATTTCTAAAGGAGATGAATATGCAATCCTTTCTGATATTTTAGGAGATGAAGATCATTTAGGTGATATGGATTTTAAAGTTACAGGAACAAAAGATGGAATTTGTGGTGTACAAATGGATATTAAAGTAGATGGTTTAAGCATGGATGTAATGAGGCAGGCACTTCAGCAGGCTAAAAAAGGAAGATTGTTTATTTTAGATGCAATGTACAAATGTATTCCTGAACACAATCCTGACGTGAAACCGCAGGCGCCGAGAATGGAAAAACTGATCATTGATTCTGAATTTATTGGTGCTGTGATTGGGCCAGGCGGAAAAATTATCCAGGAAATTCAAAAAACAACCGGCGCAACTATTAATATTACAGAAGTTGGTAAAACCGGGGAAGTAAGCATTTTCTCAGCCAATAAAGAGAGTTTGGATCAGGCAGTTTCATGGGTGAAAAGCATTGTTGCTGTTCCAGAAGTGGGAGATGTTTATGAAGGAACTGTGAAAGGAATTAAGGAATTTGGCGCTTTCGTTGAGTTCTTACCTAATAAACAAGGATTACTTCATATTTCTGAGATCATGTGGAAACGTCTGGAAAACATGGACAACGTGTTCCAGGAAGGAGACAAAGTGAAAGTGAAATTGATTGGAGTTGATCCTAAAACGGGCAAATTCAAATTGAGCAGAAAAGCATTGTTGCCAAAACCTGAACAAAGTTCTGCGCCTCAACAAAGAAACAATCAGCAATAATTTTATTTTCAAATAAAAATTCAGAAGCTTGTAAATTTTACAGGCTTTTTTTATGAAAAGATATTTTAAAATAGAAATTGAAACCGATTCTACTGAAGAATCAGAAATGCTTATCGCGGAATTGTCTGACGTTCATTTTTATGCCTTTGAGGTGGAAAATAACTCACTCTGCGCCTATATAAATGAAGAGGATTTTGATGAAGAAAGGCTGAAGGAAATTTTGAGTTCGGATTCTGTTTTTACAAAAATAATTATTGAAGAAGAAAACTGGAACCAACAATGGGAAAGCTCTGTTGAACCGGTTATCGTAAATGATTTTGCCGCGGTAAGACCTTCCTTCAGTAAACCAATAAATAATTTAAAGTTTGATCTGGTAATTACTCCAAAGATGAGTTTTGGAACCGGCCATCATGCTACTACTTTTCTAATGATAGAGCTGATGGAAACATTGGATTTTCAAAACAAATCGGTTCTTGATTTTGGAACAGGGACCGCTGTGCTGGCTATTCTGGCAGAAAAATGCAGTGCGTCAAAAGTGGTAGCAATTGATAGTGATGCGTGGAGTATTAATAATGCTTTGGAAAATATTGAAGCAAATGATTGCCATAAAATTTCTGTGAAACAACAGAGTGATCTTTCAGGAATTGAACCTGTAGATATTATACTGGCCAACATTAATTTAAATGTTTTAAAAAATCATTCAACCGTGATAAAATCATTATTAAAGCCAGGAGGGTTTCTGTTGGTTTCAGGATTTTTAGTAAGTGATGAAAAAGAAATGGAATCTGTTTTTATTGAAAAAAGACTTGTTAAAAAATCCCGTAAACAACGTGGTGACTGGTTGGCAATTTTATTTCAGCATTTGGAAATTTAATTTTAAGAAATTTAAGGGTACACGACAACAATTATATGTTATATTTGCTATCCCATTGTTTGTACTGATTAAACTAATATGAAAGAATTTATTTTAATTATCCTGGCTTATTTTATTGGTTCCATTCCTACAGCAATTATTATCAGCAAAAGTTTTTTCAATATTGATATCCGCGAATACGGTAGCGGAAATATGGGCGCTACAAATACTTTCAGAGTTTTAGGACCAAAGTTTGGCACCATCGTTATGATAGGGGATATGCTAAAAGGAATTCTTGCCGTTTCACTTTATAATTTATTGCCTTATTATCTTACCAACGAACTGGATCGAACTAACTTAATGATTGGTCTTGGTCTTGCGGCTGTTATTGGACATATTTACCCAATCTGGGCAGATTTCAGAGGGGGAAAAGGAGTAGCTACTTTGTTTGGAATGGTGCTCGCCATTCAGCCGATCGTAGCCATTAATTGTGTAGGTGTATTTTTATTAGTTCTTTACCTGACACGTTATGTTTCTTTAAGTTCTATTCTTGCGGGCGTTGCACTACCTATATGTGTTTTATGGATTTATAACGAACAGGAAGTTTTCTATCGAGTCTTCGCTGTTGCCGTTGCGGCGCTGATTGTCTTAACTCACCAAAAAAACATCAGCCGCTTATTAAAAGGAAACGAAGGACGTGTTCCCATTTTAAAGCACCGCGATCGTCGTAAAGAATCACGACGTAAAGATTAATTTTTACTTTTCTTTTGCAAACTATTTACAACTTCTTTCTTTTTTAAAAGTCAGAATATCAAAATATTTTTTGGTACATCAATTGTTTATTGTAAATAAAAATTAATATCAAATGAAAAGATTAATAATACTCTTGTTTAGTTCTGCCATTTTTATCACGGCTTGTACTACTAATAAAATAACAGGAAGAAGTCAGTTATCTCTCGTTCCTGAATCCACATTGCAGCAGGAAGCAGTAAGTCAATACCAAAGTTTTTTATCTCAAAATAAAGTAGTTAGCAGCAGCGATAATAAAGATGCTGAAATGGTAAAACGCGTTGGAACCCGTATTGCCAACGCAATTACAAAATATTATTCTGAACACGGCATGTCCGACCAATTAGCAGGTTATAAATGGGAATTTAACCTTGTACAAAGCCCTGAAGTCAACGCATGGTGCATGCCCGGAGGAAAAGTAGTGGTTTATACCGGATTATTACCCATCACACAAAACGAAGCAGGTCTTGCGATCGTGTTAGGACATGAAATTTCTCACGCAGTGTTGCATCATGGTCAGGAAAGAATGAGCCAGGCTTTGGTAGCTCAGGGAATTGGAATAGGTGGAGATTTATTTACCTCCGGAAATACACAGGCGAATAATGTTTTTAATGCGGTTTTTGCGCCTAGTGCTCAAATAGGAGTTTTACTTCCTAATTCGAGAAAACAGGAGTTGGAAGCTGACCATTATGGCTTGATCTTCGCGGCGATGGCCGGTTATAATCCAAGAGAAGCAATTCCACTTTGGGAAAGAATGTCAAAATTAAGTGGAGGAAGCAGCACTCCTGAAATTTTAAGTGACCACCCGGTGGATTCAAAAAGAATTGCAGCTCTGCAAAAAGAAATGCCTGAAGCATTAAAATATTACCATCCAGTTCAATAAAAATAAAAAATTTAACGTGAAAATAGCCCTGCATCAGCTTTTGCACGGTTTTTTTATGGGTTACAACGATTTTTTTTGTAATTTTGCAGCGTCTAAGGAATGTATATCTGGAAAAACTATTTCTTCTCAAAAAAAGCAAAAGATTTTGCAGATATTAAAGACTATTTTTTAATCTTAAAACATTGCTTCTTTTATGTCCCAAACACTGTTTGAAAAACTGCAATTAGAGGATGAGAAAAATCTACTGATACAAGGTCTTCCATCTACCATCGAAAAACAGTTTTCAAAACTTTCATTTTCAAAAAATGTAACCCAGCTCTTAAAAGTTCGCAAAGTGGATTTTGCTCTTGTCTTCGCATTAAATTCACATCAGTTACAAAAGATCTTTGCAGAACTTTCTCCTGCTCTGCGTGATGAAACCAAATTATGGATTGCGTATCCTAAACAAGCTTCCAAAATCGTGAGTGATTTGAATCGCCAGGGTTCCTGGGATTTTTTAATTGACAAAGGATACGAAGCCGGAGAGACAGTAGCGCTCGACTATGTATGGAGTGCGCAACGGTTTTCAAAAATTGTGGAAGAAGTAAAACCAAAAACAGCTTCAAAAGTAGTTAGAATGAAAAGTGATTCAAGAAATTTTGCTGAAGCAGAAGGATTTTAAATTTTTTTCTGAAACTTTATAATGCTAAAAGGCCATCTGATTTTCAGATGGCCTTTTTATTTTAGAAAGAGCAGTAAACGAAGGAATAAATCGATTTTTATTTGTAAGAAACTTATTTCATAATTACGATTCCAATTTCTTTTGTCAGTTGCATTTCCATTGTTTTCAAATGTGCATGAGTTTGAATCAACAGCATTTGCCTGTCGGCTGAAGTGGTTTTTGAAAGCTCTTCTGCATTCACTGTTATCAGTTTTTTTATTTTTTTTAATTCGTGATAACGAATAGTGGAGCCGATATCATTTTTGTAATTTGCCTCTCTTGTTGGAACAGCCATTTCATACTTTTGTTGCCAGCCATCACTCACCTCATAAGGAAATTCAATCAGGTGGACGACTGCATTGCTCATTGCCAGATCGTCTGAATATAAAAAATTTTTTGCTGTAGGATTAAGTTTTTCCTGGTACCATATCCTGTATTTTTCAACAACTCTTTTCAACATTTCGTCTTCCAGCGTGTCTTCTTCCATGAAATCGTATAGTAAATAATCTGCTACTTTTTTTTCTCCTTCCCATTCCATCAATCCATATTCCAATAAACATCTTACAAGCGATCTTTCATGATAAATTTCATCTTTTACAAGACTGAGAGATTCGGATTCATCAGATGAAAGCTCAGGAACTTCATTTCCCATTTCCTGAAAAACTTTTTCCTGTTGAAAAAATTTCTTTTCATCCTTATTTAATTTTTCACGCAAAAATTTATTGACAAGATTATGTAAACCTCCTTCGTCAATTTTGAGAATTTCAGCAGCTTTTCTGATATAATCCTGTTGTTTGGTAAAATCTTCCTCTTTATTAATTTTTGAAATGGATTCAGCAATTCTGTTTACAATCTGCGCTTTTTTATTGGTATCATTTCCGGCTTCTGACAAAGAAAATTCCAGTTGAAACAGGATGAAGTCCTTTTTATTTTCTTTAATAAAACTGTTTAATCGGGAAGCGCCATACTTGTTCACATAGCTATCCGGATCTTCATTATCAGGCAACAAAACGAGTTGCACGTTCAATCCTTCTTCCAACGCGAGGTCAAGTCCTCGCAAAGCAGCTTTCACTCCGGCAGCATCGCCGTCATACAAAATGGTAAGATTGGAAGTGTATTTTTTAATCAGTCGTAGTTGATCGGGAGTAAGTGAAGTTCCTCCACTCGCAACCACATTTTCAATCCCTGCCTGGTGAAGAGAAATTACATCCGTATAACCTTCTACCAAAAGGCATTCATCGTTTTTATCAATCGCTTGTCGCGCAAACCACGAGCCGTATAAAATTTTACTTTTTACATAAATTTCATTCTCCGGCGTGTTGATGTATTTTGGCGCTTTATCATTTTTGCGAATCAATCTTGCTCCAAAACCTGTGACTTTTCCTGACTGATTGTGAATCGGAAAAATCACGCGGCCGCGGTAATTATCCTGCAAACCATTTTCTCTTTCAACAACTAAGCCTGCCTTTTTTAAAAGCTCTTTATTGAATTGTTTTTCGACTGCGGCTTTTGCAAAAGTGTCTCTCGCTTCAGGATTGTATCCAAGTTCAAATTTGGTGATCGTTTCTTCCCGAAATCCTCTTTCCTTCAAATAACTCAATCCAACGTTGATCCCTTCTTCAGAATTCAATAAAGTGTCACTGAAAAATTGGTGCGCAAATTTGTTGATGATATAAAGACTATCCGCAGCCTGTTGTTGTAATTTGAATTCAGGACTGGTTTCTTTTTCTTCAATTACTACATTGTACTTTGCGGCAAGCCATTTGAGCGCTTCTACATAGCTGTATTTTTCATGCTCCATCAAAAAGCTGATGGCGTTTCCGCTACGTCCGCAACCGAAACATTTGTAAATTTCTTTTGAAGGAGAAACGGTAAAAGAAGGGGATTTTTCGTTGTGAAAAGGACACAAACCAATATAATTCGTGCCTCTTTTTTTCAGTTTCACAAAAGAATTGACGATCTCAATAATATCAATCCTGCTTACAATTTGTTGTATGGTTTCCTGCGGGATCATGTCCTTTTAGCAACTGACTTTAAATCTTTACAAAAATTAATAGGTCCAAACCAAAGAAATAATTGCAATGATGACAGAAATGATAGTGGTGACTACCATAGTTGCTACAAAATTTTTCATTGAAATAATAGTACTCATGTTACGATCGGTTTTTTTTAAGAATTAATGCGAAGTAAAATCATTTATTGCATTTTATAAAGCTATAAATATCCGAAACTTTTTCAGATTTAAAGTGGTGCAAAAAACCTACCAATCAACTTCAACCAAGCTAATCACCGCTTGCAAATTAGGTATCTTTGTTTGATTGAAAAAAGAAAGAAGGCAGAGACGCAATGAATTTTAAAAAGATAATTCCGGTAATAAAAAAGCAATGGTTCAGCATTTTATTTTATGGATTGCTGCTTGTTTTTATTTTTAGTCCGGCCGCAAAATCATGGCTGTTGCAGCAGCTGGTATCTGCCGGTTTATTTAACGCTGAAATAAAAAAAGAAAATAAACAAATGTTTGTGACGGCTAGTTTTTCCTTTTCTGATTCAATGGGGAAAATTGCTTCCATTTCAGATTTAAAAGGGAAAATTGTTTTCGTGAATTTTTGGGCCTCATGGTGTCCGCCCTGCCGTGCAGAAATGCCTTCTTTAAATGAACTATATCTCAAATTACATGCGGATCAAAGATTCGTTTTTTTGTTTATCAATGAAGATGAAGACAAACAAAAAGGAATAAATTATATTCAAAAGGAGCATCTTGCAATTCCTTTTTATTACCGCACGGGAGAAATTTCACAGGAGATATTTTCGGGAAGTTTACCAACTACTGTCGTGGTTGATAAAGACGGAAAAGTTGTATTAAAACATACGGGGATGGCCTTATATAATACGGATGAATTTATTAAACAATTAAAATCACTTTTATAATCCTGATTCTGTTGTTGTGAAGCATTGGCGGTTTCGCCGTGGGTTATTCTTATCTTTGTTTTACAATATTTTTTATGGAGAAAAAAGAAGTATATATTTTATCGGCAGTTCGTACGCCTATCGGAAGTTTTGGTGGGAGTTTAAAAGATATTCCTGCGACAAAACTTGGCGCTGCGGCTATTAAAGGTGCAGTGGAAAGAGCCGGCATCAAGCCGGAAGATGTTGATGAAGTTTATATGGGTTGTGTATTACAGGCAAATCTTGGACAAGCTCCGGCACGACAGGCAGCAATTTATGCAGGCCTTCCTGATACAGTTTGCTGCACTACCGTAAATAAAGTCTGCGCCAGCGGCATGAAAGCGATTATGAATGGCGCCCAAAGTATTTTATTAGGAGATGCCAATGTTGTTATTGCCGGAGGAATGGAAAATATGAGCAGCGCTCCTTTTTATGTTCCGGCGGTTCGTTGGGGAAACAAATATGGAAATACCAACCTGATTGATGGAATGGCTAAAGATGGACTAACAGACGTTTACAAAGATTATGCAATGGGCAATGCGGCAGAATTATGCGCCAGGGAATGTCATATTTCCCGTGAGCAGCAGGATGAATTTGCAATAGAAAGCTATAAGCGCAGCCAGGCAGCAGTAAATGAAGGAAAATTTAAAAATGAAATTGTAGGAGTTGAAATCCCACAAAGAAAAGGCGAACCTGTATTGATGCTGAAAGATGAAGAGCCTTTTAATGTGAAATTTGATAAAATTCCTGATTTAAAATCACCGTTTGACAAGGGAGGAAGTGTAACTGCGGCAAATGCAAGCACCATTAACGATGGCGCTGCGGCTTTGGTTTTGATCAGCAAAGAAAAAGCCGATGCTTTAGGTTTGAAACCTATTGCAAAAATTCTGAGTTATGCTGATGCGGAACAAGCGCCTGAATGGTTTACAACAACGCCGTCCTTAGCGGTTCCAAAAGCGATCAAAAAAACAGGTTTAGAAATTACTGATATAGATTTTTTTGAATTGAATGAAGCATTTAGTGTGGTAGGAATTGTAAATACGCAAAATATGAAATTGGATGCTACGAAAGTAAATGTAAATGGCGGCGCTGTCGCTCTCGGTCATCCGTTAGGGGCAAGTGGTGCAAGGATCATCGTTACTTTAATAAATGTATTAAAACAAAATAACGGAAAGATCGGAGCCGCAGGTATTTGCAATGGCGGAGGAGGAGCGAGTGCGATGGTAATTGAATTGTGTTGATCTGAAGTATTGTAATGGTTTTGTCATTTTCATTCCATTTATAAACACAAAAACTATATTATTTAAAATAAAAATACTTTTGCAGGCTCTTACCGCTGTTAATTTCAGGAATTTTTTTTTGAAAAATTTAAAGATCAAAATCATGAAACTGATCTGCCTGATTTCTTTTTTAATAGCGCTGTTACTTGCAACGAACACGGGAGCGCAAGTTCGTTCAGCTTCTCAAAAAGCAACCAATCAATCCGGAGGTCCTGCTTCACAAAAAGCGTCAAAGCCAACAATGACAGAAGCTGCGGATTCTTTGAAAATGGCGATGAACGATGCTAAAAATTCTTTTAATACCCTTTTTAAAGGACATAAGGATACTACAACAATTTCGATCTCAAATATTGAATACGGTGACCCGAATCTTTCCGTTCTAAAGGATGAATTGAAAAAAATAAAAGGGATTAAATCGGTTTCAACTGAATTCCAGTCTAATACCATTACGCTAAAAGTTCCATTTAAAGGAAACCCAACAGATCTTTGGGATAGACTACCTTCTAATTCAAAAGTGCCTTTCAAAGTGATTGAAGCGACGAATAATAATATCGTTCTCGAATATGTAAATAAAGGCGTGAAGTAATTTTAGAAAGAGAAACCGATTATTTGTTCGTTTACTACAAATACGATCTGGTTTAAATGGAAATAAAAACCGGCTTTATTTATTGGTTTACTACAGATAAATTACTTAGAATTTATTTCTGTCCATTTCAGCATTCCTCCTGCCAGGTTCTTAACATTTGAAAATCCCATTTGCTCTAAAATTAAAGCTGCCATTCCGCTTCTGTTGCCGCTTCTGCAATAACAAATCACTTCCTGGTCTTTGAGATTTTCTATTTCATCTGTTTGCATGTTTTGAATTTTTCCCAAAGGCAACGCAATTCCGCCAATATTAAATTCAGCGGTTTCTTCAGGTTGGCGCACGTCTAAAAGATTTAAATTTTCACCGGCATCCATTCTTGATTTTACTTCTTCGCAGGAAATATTTGTCATTGTAAAAAGTTATTTAAATTTTGAAGTATCACGTTTTAAACTATCGGATATCGCCACTGGCTGAAGCTGGATCCAAATATCCATCGTTTGTCCTGGCTGAATATAAGCAGGAGTGGTTCCATAAGAAAAAACATCAGGATTTTGTTTATAAATATAAGCGCTGGCAGTGTCAGTTATATCTCCTGAAGTTAGGATTGCTGCCAGAATAATTCCTTGTTGTTTTAGCAGATCTCTCGCTTCCGCTACTGTCATTCCGGTAAGATCCGGAACAGGAATTTTTTGTGCTTCAAGTCCTCCACCAACTACAAGATCAATCGAAGAACCCCATCTCACCTGAGCGCCTGGAGCAATTTTTTTGCCATTATAATGCTGCTCCAAAACGGAACCTTTCATAAAATCTGCGCGATTGGTTGTATCGCCCAATTTTAAGTGATTCTTTTCCAGTTTATCCAAAGCAAACCGATAACTCAAACCTTCAAGGTTCGGCATATCGATCATTGGCAAGGTTGTCGGATTTACATTTAAAAAAACAGTTCTGTTCACTTTTACTGTCGCATCAGGATCAGGCAATTGCTTTTTTACTACATTCAAAGGCAGGCTGTCATTATAAATAGAATCAGTAATCACCACTTCAAAACCTTCTTTTTCTAAAAGATCAGTAGCAGAATCAACATTTTTTCCAGTAACAGATGGAACTTTCAGATACTCGCCATGATGCGTGATCCACCCAAGAGATTGAAAAAACAAAAATCCTACGAGGAAAACCAAAGCAATGGCTGCCAGAAGATTTACAAAAAAACTTTGTCTTGCTATAAATTTAAACACGCTGAGGATATTAGTGAAAAAATTAAGTGGTGCAATTTAATAAATTTATACAGCCAAACATTCTTCAATCAGGGCTGTATAAAAATCCATCAGCGTCCAGCCCATTGCGCGTACTTGTTGAGGCACAAGACTCGCTTCCGTTTGTCCCGGTACTGTGTTTATTTCCAGCATATATGGCTGATGTTCAGCTTCGTTATAAATAAAATCTATCCTCACAATTCCACGGCAATTAAAGATTTGATAAATTTTTATTGCTTCCTTTTTTATCATTTCAGCAACACTTTCATCCACTTTTGCAGGTGTAATTTCTTCGCTCGCGCCAAGATATTTAGCCTCATAATCAAAAAACTCTTTTTTGCTGATTACCTCTGTGATTGGTAAAGCAATGATCTTTCCTTTTGATTTAAAAACGCCGATTGTAAATTCTCTTCCCTTAATAAATTCTTCCACTAAAACCTGTTCATCTTCTTTGAAAGCTTTTTCAATAGCTGCTCCCAGTTCTTCTGAGGGAGAATTTACTTTGCTCATCCCAATACTTGATCCGCCATTGTTGGGTTTTACAAAAACAGGAAATTGTAAATTTTTCACCAGTTCATCCGGGCTTTGATAGTTCTTTTTAAATAACAAAACCGAATTAGCTACTTTGATTCCTGCAAAGGAAGCAACGGCAACCGTGTATCTTTTATTGAATGTAAGCGCTGAAATGGCGCAGTCGCAGGAAGTGTAAGGAATATTAAGCATATCAAAATAGCCCTGCAATTTTCCATCTTCGCCGGGCGTTCCATGAATTCCGACTAATACAGCGTCAAAAAGAGTTTTCTTCCCATTGATCAAAAGCGAAAAATCGTTTTTATCCACTTCAATTTTTTCTCCTGAAGGCAACTGATGAAACCACCCTTCCGGAGTAATGTCTATTTTAAGATAATCAAATTTTTCAGGATCAATATTCTTTTCAATTGTTTTAGCAGACTGGTAGGATATTTCTGCTTCGCCGGAATAGCCGCCGGTAACAAAAGCAATTCTTGGTTTCATAATGTA
>JBQCIM010000145.1:0-18334 GCA_051953735.1 Ginsengibacter sp. | reverse complement strand
ACTTGTTTTTTTTTACGAATAAGAAAGTGCCTATTGTTGGAAGAGCTAACATTAAAAAAGCAAAGTTCCAATCTACGTTCTGCTTAATTGCAAATTCGTAATCTGAGTCAAAAACAAGATCTGATAATAAAACGAGTATTGACGAAATGATTAAAATGATAAGAACAATAAAATACCTGCTTTTTTCTGAATCTCTTGTTTCAAAGTCACGTAAAGTATCTTTCTCCTTCATATTATAACTTATTTTTTCTTCTTCCCCTCCCCAAACATCCCGCTCGTATATTAATCATACAACTCAAACAAATACTCTATTCTCTTCGTTTCATCGATAAAAGATTGCGGTCTGTAACAAAGATCAACGGCTTTATCTAAGGCCCTGTTGAGCAAGTATCCGCTTGTGCCTCACAGAGAATTAAAAATACAGTAAAGCAATAAATTGTTTCGAATTTTATTTTGATGAAATTAAAAAGCACAAGCGGACGCTTGCGCTAAAAAGAGCACTTTTCTTTTTTTCTTTTGATCCGGAAAGTTATATTCTACGAATAGCTGGGGTGTTTTTCTTTACGCCTTGATTCGTACATTTGCAATTGCTATATTTTTTGAGAATACGTATATCTATAAATATATAAACTTCAGGAAAATCTGTTAGCGTTCTTTGAAATATTTCATCTTAAGGAGGTGTCTACTGTTGTGATCGCTCATTTATTAATGTTCCAAAGAATAAAAAATATGGAAATTCTTAAAGCAGTTGCGTTACACTTGGTCATTGGCTTGGCCTTTACTTTTTATGGGGGTTTAATTTCCCTGGTGATGGATCTAATTGGAGTCGACGGTGGATTATCCAACTAGCACCTAATCGTGAAATAATTTTTTGAATTAAGATAGATCACTGGTTCGATTCCAGGATCCACCACTTTGAAAAGGACTGTTTAATTCAGTCCTTTTTTATTCAATGCTAGCTTTTACAAATTAAATATTCATTCGAAAAATTGTCAAATAGAAATACTTTGTCAAACTTTGTTTCGAAATGATTTTGTTTTTGCAAAATAAAGCTCGAAGATCCTGTAACATCGCTAATGACAATTAAAAGCCACAACTCGTCTAATGAATTATTTGCTAGGTAGGAACAAAGTTTGCTTTCTTTATCTCTAATTCTTTCTACAAATAGGTTTGTAGATTCTGTTTTTGCAATATAATTTTCATTAAGAATTAAATTCAAAGGATGTTCAGATTTTTCTGAAATGGAAATTTTGTCGATGAATGAAGGTTGTGTCATACCTCTATTAGTTAATAAACTTTCAATATAGTCAGCAACCTCGTTGGCAATTTTTTCTTTTTCATGTATACTTAGTTTGAATGATAAGTTTTTGCCATTAACACCTAACTTCCAATAGTTGATGCTGATGTTTACAATCTGTTTTAATTCCGGATTTCGTTTAAGTAAAAGGGTTTCAGCTTTTTTAAGAATTTGAGAAACTGTTTTAATCCAGATTTGTGAAATGGTATTTATTAGCCTTGTGTGTTCAATTCCTATCCTTTTATTATCCGATGAAATGATAAAATCTGGAATAGCAGACGTATTATCGGGAATTTCTAATGTAGATTGAATATTCAAGGAGACAAGAAATTTGCCTACATCATAAAGTTCTTCAAACTTGTCTTTCGTAGCACCTTTCTTCGTTAAAAAATTTTTATACTGGTCGATAATTAAAGAAGTTTGATGATACCCTTGAGTAACTGCTTTTAATTTTTGAGCGACATTTTGATTTCTAATCTGTTCAATTGGGATATTGAAAGTTTTAGCAATCTCTTCAATCATTTCCTCTTCTGTACCCAAAGTTGAAAATTTTGCAGTACGACGGATAATAACTTCTTCTTTTGGTTCTTGCCCAAGAATGTTGCGAACAAAGTGGTTTATAACGAATTGTCGGTCTTCGGGTGGAAGTTTATCTATAAATTCTTGAAAGTTCATATTGTAGGGTGTTACAGCATTGTTTATTATTCCATCCGGTTCTAACAAGGGTGGAAATAACTTTAGAAGCCTCAATATTATTCATCTGCTTCAAACATTTCTTCACCACTCTCTCTAATCTTCTCAATTTGCATTTTAAATTCTTCTGATGGATTTATAGTGAAATCAACAAGTTGAACTGGCAAATTGTGAATCATTCTATAATCCGAAAAAAAGTGATTCTCATTATTTTCCCAAGCTTCACCATATCCAGAAAGGTAATTAAAATACAACATCAGTTGCTCATTGTCTGATAATTGCGCTCTTACAATTCTTAAATATTCTCTCTTTTCTGGATAATCAAAGAGATCAGAATCTTGACTCACAACGAATTTTACCATTTGATATAAATGGCGATAATAGTGGCCAAATCTTGAAGCATGGCCCGAAAATGGTTTATATTTAAAATAAAGCTCAACATTAATACTAGAAGATGGCATTCTATAAACATTATTTTTCCCGTGAGAATCAACGTGCTGTTTGCTTGCGTTTTTTAATTGTTCTTTACAAAGCTTTACATACTCTTTATCCATTGGAATTTTACTATCAACCTCCGTAACGATGTCGGAACCCACTCCATTATAAAGAAACTTGTAAGCCATTTTTATTAAATATCTTTTTTTATCCGGGATATCTTCAAAATGCAGCGTAGTTTGACAAATTTCATAAGAGGCCCGAAGTTCAGTAAACGTTGTAACAAAAATTTTTCTTCCTGAAGTAAATTTTTGTATTTGCTCAGTAGTTTTCATTAACTTATTTCCAGAAATAATTCCTCCGAATAATGGAGTCTGAAAACTTTCATTACTATCATACCCTTCAATATTCATTTCCTCCACATTCTCTTTATGTAACTTAAGCATTTCAAAAAATTTGTTTTCAAACCTCTCTTTTTTCAAATCAATCTTTTGTTGTTGATTAGCTTTATACTGAACCCAAAAAGCTAAAAAAGCAAGAAATGCAACAAGGAGTGCCAGTAAAGGTGATGTTACACCAGTGATGGTATTTGCAATATTGGCTGTTTTATTGTCAAAAACAATAAAGCCGTTTAACTTGGTTACCAATATTGGAATTGCAAAAAAGGTCAATAGTAAAAAGATGATTAAAATAAAAATAGTACGTGATTGCCTTCTATCAATAAAATCAACTATCCTATCAAAAAAACGAGCTTTTGTTTTCATAAATTTTAAATTTTCCCCTCCACAATCCTCCTCCCGAATCCATACCACTCAAACCGCTTGTGATTTATAAGTAAGGATTTTTTCTATTAAAAATTGATCAATTTTTATATCATTTTGCTTTAAAAAGCTTTTGAAATTTTGCTTAGTTTTCTTATAGATTTTGTTTTTAATAAGCCAGTTTTCAAAATTATCTGCGTAAAGCTGAATATTTGTTTTTTGAAAATTGCTTATCTCTTTTCTTAATTCTTCTTTAAGATTATCTATCGCCCTTTCTGTCTTTCTATATATACCATCAGGTAATAAATTCCAGTTTAAAATTTGATTTTTTTCTCGGTAGAGAAGTGCAAGCTTATTAATAATTGTTCTGTCAAACCCTTTATAAAGTAAATCTGGCATTTGGATTTTAATAAAAAGCAGTATTTCATTTGTCAATTCTTTTATAGTCATCCCGGCTGCCTTATCAACAAATGGTTTTTGCTTTTGGATTTCCTTTCTGTCTGCTGCATTATATATACTTTCTTCATTTTCTTCATCCTCTTCATCTTCTTGTTCATTGTCAAGAATTGATTCCATCTCCAATTTGATATTTCGATAATAATAGTATAATTTTATTTTTTGGTCTTCATCAATCTCAGAACCGTACGACACTAACAATATTTGCTCTAAACTTTTTAATAAATCCTTTCCTTTTAAGGAGACATCAGGGTGGACATTACGCGATAATAAAATATTATCCAATGCTATTAAGTCGTTTATTTGAAAAAAAATACCTAAATCGATTAAATCCTTTTTTTGTTCAAAAGTCATACTTAATTTTTAAAATTATTAACTGTTAACTAAGCTCTATTTAGTAAAGTCTATTTTAATAGAATCGCCAATTTTTGTTTAAATTTTTTTTGTCCGCCAGAACCAGGAAAATCAAGAAGTTCATTATTTATAACATTCACATTTTTGGACTTAAGAAAAAAATAGTTCGCTTTAAATACAGGAGCAGCAATTAAAATCACTTTTGTATCTCCATCGGCTAACTTCTTAATTTTATTTAATAGTTCCATTTGCCCCTCTCTCAATAAAACTTCTTTCTTTTTACTTGTATATTTCGATTCAAATGGTTGATCTAAAGAGTCAATCAAATAAAAACCATCATTCATAAATTTTTTAAAAAGTAACTTTTATGACGTCTGATTAATTTTAAATCAACATTTTCGGTTTCTTTTGGATATAAACACTTCATAGTCTCAAGAAACAAACTATCTTGTTTATCTACGTTTTCAAAATAAAAAAATCTATTTGAGTCCGTTTTTGGGGGCGTTTCAGCAATGAAAAGATATTTTATTTTAGCCGGTTTATATTTTTGTCTTGCTTGTCCAAATTTATCAAGATTGTTATCATTGAAATTTCGAGAAATATCTATTTCCATAGTAACTCTTTTAATTTGATAAAAATGTAAAAATCTTTATTTTTTGATTTAACTGTTTCCTTCGACAATCCTGCTCTCCTCCTCAGTCAATCCATACAACTCAAAAATTGTTCACTTATTTTGATCTATGCAGCAGATTGTAACGCCACAATTACACTCACACTAAATAGCCCCAATATTCAAGTTGTTTCTTTAAATCATAATAAAGTTCTTTTACTTCTTTAGTATATTCTAAATATAGTACTCCATTGATATCAGAAGGTATTTCAATATTCCCTTTTTTTAAAATAATTACTCTTCTATTATCTTCTTGATGAAATTTTCCAAGAAAATATCCCAGTTCAAAAATTACATTTTGTCTTGCTCTTTTATTGTCACCGGAATCATCATCTGGAGTAAACAACACAATGGCTGCCGAACATTCACTTGCAAGTCTTTCAAATTTTGAAATAATTGTTTCAATACTTTTATTAGGTTTTTCTTTTAAAACTATAGGTTCCAATTTGAAATCATCTTTTAGAAATTTACAAAGTTCAAGTCTTGATTTGTCATCTTGCCCATGAACAACAAATATTTTATTTGAGCGGATCATTCCATCATTTAATTTGTTATTATTATTTGTTTTTAATTCTTTAGTTTCTGAAGGTTTATTCTCTTGTATATACTCGAATTTTTTTTCAAATTGCTCAACCTTTTCTTTTTTAATTCCAATTTGAATAAGATTACGTATGATGCCAGTATAATCTAGCTTAGTCGAATGCCAGTTCGCAAAGTTTAAAAGAATTAGGAAAATGAAATTTTCAAAAGAAGCATTTTCTTGTTCAAAGTACCAACTCATAAATAACATAAATGCATCTTCTTCGTCCTCAGTATCATGGTAGCCTACCATAATAACTGTTTTTTTTCTACTAATGATTTGTTTACACTCTTCCCACATTTCGTCAAGATCATTTTCCAAAATGAATAAATCAAATTCTTTTGTATTAAAATACTCTCCAATTTTGAGTCGTTTTAAATTAGCAAAAAGTGGTTTTAATCTTGGATCTCCCTGCATTATTTTTCTTGTTTATTTTAAAATATTTATTAATTGAAAAGTAATCGCAAATATTTTATTCCTTCCCCTCCACAATCCTCCTCTCTTCCTCTCCCAATCCATACAACTCAAACACCAACTTGTTTATTTTTTCATCGGTGTATTCTATTCTTGTATTTAATTGATTGAGTATCAGGGCTGGTTATTTTGTTAATTTGAAACTATCTAAAATTGAATCTTTACTTGCAAATGGTTTGTATATTACGTAAATTAATGAATCGAAATTAATGTTGTTTACAGGTTCAGCGGCTGCACCTCCCATCCATCCAAAATAATAGTTCCCCTGTTTTAACCAAACATCGCTGTTCGCACCTTGGTAAACAGGCAAATGAGCAAAGTGGATAACCAATTGCTGGACTGAATCCTTTTTAATTTTTGTAAAAAAAAGATAATGACTGACATATTTCCACTGGTATTCAACAAAAGCCTGCTTAATGCTACTTTGCTGATTGTCCATGATATTAATTACTGATTTATCAGCTTTTAAGCTGCAAAGGAAAACGCCATTCTTTTTTGATTGGTCAATATTGTCCGATACTCTTGAGAAATCTATTACATCAATATTGCAAGACATTAGTAGTAACGCTAAAAATAAAACTCTTTTCATAATGCTATTTTTGCTTGCTCCAAAATTTATCCCCCCTCCACAATCTTCCTCTCCTCCTCTCCCAATCCATACAACTCGAACACCAGTTTGTTTATTTTTTCATCGGTGTATTCTATTCTTGTATTTAATTGATCCAGTTTATCAGGAAGGGTGCTTTGTTGTTTTTCTTTTTGTAATTGCAACATCGTTTCTACTAAATGAACGATTTCGTCGTGAAGAGATTTTTCTGATTTATTATTCTCATCAATTTTTTTGATAGGAAAATTTTTAAAGAAAACGTAACTCGGTTCATAAAAACCGCCTCTTAATTTTGGAAGATACCTTTGAAATAAAAAATAATTCAGCTTGCTGTTTAATATTCCTAAAAGATATTTATCAGGTACAGAAATGATGAAACATTTTTGATTTGTGTACCACTTATTTTCATCAAAAGTAAATTCCGGTTGTTTGCAAATGTTTGGATAAATGATTTTATCTTTTTCAAATTCTTTATAATAATCAACAGCATCCTGTATCTCGTACCACAAATAACTTCCAGGCTTTCTTCCTTTCCAATCACCTGTAAAGTTTTTTGGTTTTGGCATTAACCCGGTTTTAAATTGAAGTAAGTATTTTTTTATTGCTGGATAGTTGTCAATATCAATTCCTCTTTTCGTAAAAATCAAATACTTATTACTCCGCGGAATTTCATATCGCTTCACATCTCTTCCTGCTAAAAATGGTTTGATAATTTCTTCACTTCTTTTATCTTCTGCTATCAAACAATTCCGGGTTTCTTCATCAATTACAAATGCTTCGTTCAATCCAGTTAAAACACCACGATAAATTTTCCCTTTTACATATTCTCCCAAAGGAATTCCTGCCGATTGAATTTTCTTTAATAATTGTTGTTCTGCTTCACTTCCCAAATTCCAACCTTCATCTTCCAAAGTTTGCTGATGGAGCGTTTGTTTATTTATTTTTACATGCTCCTCAAGTCTGTCAAATTCCAACGTTTTCATTGTTACTGTAAAGGGTTCAACTCCCGTCCTGGGTACATCTTTACCAGCAATAATAATACATGGGTATGTGGTAGCATTCTGAAAAACAGGTAAATCGCCAAAGTCAATGATTTCAGAAATCGGTTGATGTTTCAGCCATTTGCGCAACGGCTCTCCATAGTTGGCACGCATCCATTTATTCGCTACAATAATCCCAAACAGCCCATTATCATTTAGCAAACTGATTCCTTTTTCAAAAAAATAACTATACAGATCTGCTACTCCATGATAAACTTTATAATGCTTTTGAAAATAATTTTTAAAATCGTGTAACAACTCCTGTCGCACGTACGGCGGGTTCCCAATCACACAATCAAATCCTCCCTGCTTAAAAATTTTTGGAAATGCTTTTTTCCAGCTAAAGGGTTTTACTTTCTTTTCTATACCTGGTTCAAAGTCTAGCTGGCCGTCATAAAAATCTACATCTATCAAACTGTTGCCACATTTAATATTATCATCCAGCGTGGGCAACACTCTTTCGCCAAAGTTCATTTCGGCGTTGATGCTGCTTTTGGTTTCGCCTTCCATGCATTTCAGCATCAGGCTCAGCTTGGTCACTTCCACCGCCTGCGTATCAATGTCAACGCCGAAAATATTATTTAGCAATATTTGTTTCTTTACTGCCGTGGTGAGGTTTCCATCCGGCGTCAAAGGCAGTTTATTCCTCTCCTTTTGTGCTTCAGTGCGTTGCTTGCTGGTGTATTCGTTGCTGGCCGCTATCTGCGTCAGCTCTTCAAACTTAGGCTTGTAATACTCCTGGTGATAATTTAATAAATACTCATAAGCGCCTATCAAAAAACTACCGCTGCCACAGGCCGGGTCAACAATTTTCAGCTTTTGGATCTCTTCCGGCGTTTTGCCTTCCGTTAGTTTGCCAACGGTATTCTTTACAATGTATTCCACAATATATTGCGGCGTATAATAAACGCCACCGGCCTTGCGCACCTCCGGCTTTTCTTCTATCACCGCTTTGTGGCCGGCAGTAAGCCTGATCTGTTTTCCCAAAAACTGTTCGTAAGCGCTGCCCAGTATTTCCACGCTCAGCACGCTGAACTCATAAGGGCTGATGGGATAATACAATTCGTTCAGGATGTTTTTGATCACTTTATTATCCAGCGTCAAACCTGTGCTCAGCGTATCTTTCTTAAAATTAAAAAGGCCGCTGTTGTATTTGCTGTCGGCTTCTTTAAAATACTGAAACAGGTTTTGGTAATATGCGTCGCCATGCAAAAAAGTCTTTAACCTTCCGTATTCTTCCACGCCCCTGTCTTCGGCTATGCGCAAAAAGATCAGCCGGTCTATCGTTTGCTGAACGGTATAATTAATTTCATCTTCATTCAGGTGAATATTTCTGAGCGCGATATTCTGCGCCAGTTCTTTTCGCCATTCATCCAGCGAAACAAGGAATTCCTTATCAACCGTAGAAGTGCCTTTTTTGTTGCTGTCGCTCTGAACAAATTTATCAAAGCCGCCTTTCAGCACTTTCTCCTTGCTGAAATTGTCCCAGATAAAATCAAACTGCGACAGGTAATCTTTATAGGTAATGTATTTAATGCGGCTGGTGCTGGCCTTGTCCGTGATGTTGGGCTTCTTCTTACAATCGTACACAGCAAACTCTTCAAAATCCGTAAGAATGGAAATGGGCAGTTTGGCGCTCCATGCATAACGGCGCACCTGGTAGGCAGGCAATATTTCATCCTTCACATATACGCTTGGCTTTTTCGCTTCTACAAAAAACAAGCGTTTTCCACCGGGGAGGCGAAAAGAATAATCGGGCGCTTTGGTGGCGCTGCCAATCTTTATTTTGTCTTCGTGGATCACTTCGCGGTAAGCTTCTGCATTTCCAGCGGAATTGTTCATATCCCAACCGAGCGCTTTAAAGAAAGGATCAATAAAATCCCTGCGGGTAAGCGTTTCATTATAATCGCTTTTTTTATAAGAAGGCAATTGTTCTGCGAAACGTTCTACCAGTGCTGAGATCTGTGAATGGGCTTCTTCTTTTGTGGGCATGCAGTTGGGTTGATAGTGGCTTTTTTTAATGATTCAAATCGAAATTGTTTTTGCAATTGAAAAACAACTTTTGCTTCTAAGTAGCAGTCAAATTATTTTCAGAATCAAAATTTTCTATCATCAAATATATGAGAATCTGCTAAAAGTTGGAGGAGAAAAAGAGAAAATGAAATTATTGGTTGCTTTACTATTTCAACAAGAGCACATTCGGTTATTTCATTTTCTCGATCTTCTTCTCAACCACCCCCTTTCTTTTAAGCCATCTGTCTATAGGTTCAGGAGTGTATAAAGAATTTCCTTTTTTGTCAACTAAGTGAAACGCTTTGTTTAATTGATTGCTTATTTCACTGATCTTGCGGGAAGGTTTGCCCAATTGGTTTTTATAAAATTGCTCAAATGCTTTGATTCCGGAATTGATGGTGGACAGCTCTTTTTTATAATTCTTTTCTTTCCGGTAAAGGATCATTAACCGGTCGTAGGCATTGGTTTGCAAAGGATCTTTTTTCAGAATTTGGTGGTAAAGGTCTGTCGCCAAAGACGGATCGGTCTTTTCTGCTTCCGCTGCCCTGGAAGTTAATTCATTGATTGAAGCACCATTTTCAATTTCACGCTCGTCAGGCATAAATGATTTTTAATTTTCTTTATTAAAAAAGGTGCCAGCTTTTGGCACAACTGTTGACTTTAATTCATAAAACAATCATTTATGCCAGATAATAAAAGACATCCCGGAGGCATGGACCGGCGCAGGATCAGCCTCACAGAAGATTACGAATTGCGCTATTGGGCCAATAAATTTGGTATTTCCCGCGACGAATTAAAAAAGGTGGTAAGGGAAGTAGGTGACAATCCGCAGGCTGTTGAAGATTATATAAAAGCAGGAAATAAATAATGCTTTTAGCTGATCGGTCTGCATGTTAATGCAATTCAAATTAACAGCCCTTCAATACCCTTTTTAGTTAATATAGAATTTTAAAACTGATAGGCCTATTCGTCGCACTCTCACAAATTTCAAGAGTATCTTTTTCAGATAATTTATTAAAAGGAATTTCTGTAGATTTTCGTTTAAGTCTTTTGCCATTACTTAATAGAACCACTTTGATCTCATTCTCTTCTGTTATTCTAGTCACATTAAAAACACCGATTTTTTTATAGTCTAAAATAATATCAAGCTTAGCTCTTAAGAAACTGATTATTGTAAATAGCAAAACAATGAATGCCATAAAGCAAAGCATGGATAAGATGTCTGTTCCGACAATTTCAAAATAATTTTTAATTGAAGATGGGGCTTCTGCTCCAAAACCATATACCGGATGAGGAACCCAGGGAAAAAAACAGCATATAATAAGTCCAAAAAGAAACGGTATTACCGAAAATGTATCTAATAAGAATATGTTTTTAAAAGAAGAATTCTTTTTTAAATAATTTTTCTCTTCAAGCGTAAGAGGAACTTTTTCAAATCTGTTCTTAAATGTTTTGGTCATTTTTAAATCTTGCTACTAACACAATATTACGATAACTCTTATTTATAAAAGAAAAACAAATCATTTACCGCTCCCCATTTTTAGTAATAACAAAAAACCAATAAAAATTTCCAGAATTAAAGCCAGTGGCTGTCAGGCAAAATCAGGAATAAGAAAAAAATGAAAACGCAATTTCAGTAATAACAATAAAATCGTGATGCTGTTTTCGTATTAAGAAAAACGCTGATATTCTCAGCGGCAAAATCTGCCAGGTAGTTTTAGGAAGATGTCAATCTTCTGGCATAAGAAGCCCCTCATCTGTCAAGTGAAGCCTGTCTTCTACCAGGTGAAGCCTTTCTTCTGTCAGATGAAGCCTTTCTTCTGTCAGGTGAAGCCTTTCTTCTGTCAAGTGAAGCCCTTCATCTGTCAAGTGAAGCCCTTCATCTGTCAAGTGAAGCCCTTCATCTGTCAGGGGAAGCCCTTCATCTGTCAGAGGAAGCCTTTCATCTGTCAGGGGAAGCCCTTCTTCTGTCAGGGGAAGCCCTTCTCTTAAGACGGGAAAGGTAGGTTCGGGCAGTTCAATCATTGATTCCGGATCTGTTGGAATCGCCATTCCGAGTGTCAAAAGGACAATCGGCGCTCCCTTCGCCACCTGGCCGCGGTAATTTCCTTTTCTTCTTCCAAAACCTGTTACTACGGTAGCAAGTGCAAATCTCTGATGAAAATTTATAAATGATAAACCAAGAAGGTTTTTGGCAACCCCTTATGTTTTTGAAAGTTTGAAATAAACCTTCCTGGTTTTTCCGCACCTTGTATGCTTCTTTCGTTTTTGAAAGTTTGAAATAAGACCCTCCTGGTTTTTCGCCGCATCGCGTATGCCATTGGTCAGGAGACCAGACGGCGGCTGGCAATCCTTTCAACTATTGAATGTGATAAGTCAAAAGCTCTGCTCCTATCTCCTATTATTTATTTACCTTTAGGTACTTCAAAAATGTATTGTCATGAAATATGTAACAGCAATCTGCTTCCTGTTTTTGCTGAATAACAGCTATGCACAGGAAATTCTTTCTCCCGATATTCAAATTAAAACCGCGTTGCTGGCCGCACCCGCCGATCAGCGTGACAGTGCCACCGTTTTGGGTTATGACAAGTCGGGAAAGTTGGTTACGCTAAAAAAAGGAACCGGAAATCTCGTTTGTCTTGCTGATGATCCAAAGAAAAAAGGAATCAGTGTGGCTTGCTATTCGGCCAATCTTGAACCCTTCATGGCTCGTGGAAGAGAGTTGCTGGCAGAAGGAAAAACCGAAGATCAAAAACAGGAAATACGCAATAAGGAAATTGATGAAGGAAAACTGAAAATGCCGAAAGAGCCGAATATTCTTTATGTGCTGAACGGCACTGACGAAAATTATAATAAAGCCACCGGCGAGCTTAAAGATGCGCACATCAGGTATGTTTTTTATGTTCCTTACGCCACTTCTGCATCCACAGGAATGTCGCCAAAGCCTTCCGAACCGGGAATGCCGTGGCTGATGGATCCGGGCACAGCGAAGGCGCATATCATGATCACTCCACCGAAAAAATGATTCTTAAATTGAAATGCGGTAACAACGCTCGCCTTAAATTTTTGAAGCAATATAAATCAGCGAGCTGCATTTCGTGTTATCAAAAACCGTTTCCATATTAGAAACAATTCCATTGATCAAAGCTTTTACCGGATGGGATTTCCCTGTCTTGTATTTTTCGCTGAGCATGCTTACATAAACGCTGTCGTACCACATGGGCTTCATTGTTTCCAGCTTTAATCCGTGAGCATTTAATAATCTCTTCATCGACGCCGGAGAGAAATGATACAAATGTCGCGGCACATCATAAGCTGCCCAAAACTCTCCATAAATTTTTGCGTCAGCAGAAGTGTAATTGGGAACTGCGATGAATAATTTACCCTCGCTTGATAATAGATTTTTTAATTGCTCCACGTATTCATGCAATGCGTGCACATGTTCCAACACATGCCACAACGTAATAGCATCAAAGCTTTCCGCGGGTAGTGAAAAAAGTTTTCCCGCTTCTTTTAAATTCAGGTGGTATAATTCCAAAGCCTTTGCTCGTGCGGTTTCATCTGGCTCTAAGCCTGTAACATTCCAATTAGCATTCTTCATCTCGTTCAAAAATGCCCCGGTTCCAGCGCCTACATCCAAAATGTTTCCATTGCTTTTGCCTGTCGTTTTTTCAATTAAATTTTTCTTCTGACCCAATGTTTTTTTTCTCACTTTGTGGTACAAATTGTTGATCAAACCTTTGGAAGTGTCACTGTGAGAAATGTAATTTTCAGACTGGTAATATTTACCGATGTGCTGCTGGCCAGGAATATTTTGAGTAAATCTTTGCGTACAGTTTTTACATTCCCAGATTTCAAATACTTCATGCGAAACGGTATAATCTTTTGCAGAAAGAACTTTGGAAATATCGGATTCAGCACAATTAGGACATGACGTGTACACAATCATTTTAGTAAAGAATTGGTTCGGTAAAAGATGGAAAGATCATTTGGTAAAATAAGTTGGCGGCGCGGATGGAGCCACCACTTTTTGCTGGTTTCCCAATTCCGATGATGAGAAAGGATGTCCATAAAAATGAAAAAATAAAAGCGCAATCGCGATCACCAAAAGAGCGATCGCAATTATTTTCCAGGTTTTCTTTTTGACAACAGTTACTTCCTCATTATAAAATTGGTTCATTGCTGATGAAGTAGTTTCCCTGTCTCCTACCAGCATTGCGTGCTCGCTGTTTTTATGGATCACTCTTTCAGCCGCAACCGGAGCAAAAAAAAGAGAATCATTTTCACTTTGAATGAATAAATTTCCTGAAGGTCCTTTCTTTAAAACTCCCAACGGAGCCAGCAAAATCTCCTCGCCTTCTTTCAGTTTTGTTTTAGCACTGCCACACCAGCTTTGAATTTCTGAAAGCGCTTGCGCAATTTCAATATGTTTTTTGGCGGCAATATATTTTATCAGTCCGTCAGAAATTTTTTCTTCTCTTCCTGAAAATGAAATCTTAAACTGCGGAGGTGTAATTTGCTTATTGGCAATGTCAGATTGCGAGGGAGTAACCACCACATTAAACCTCCCGATCTGAGGAAGTTTACATTCTTTTGATTGAATAATAAATGAAGCGATCAAATCCTGCATAAAAGCAAATATCAGTTTTTTATTGAGATGAAGTCGGAAATTCCAATCCTTAAAAATGCACGATGACACCACCGATCACCTGGAATCCATAAACAGGATAATTGTTCCAACGCTCATACTGGCTGTTCAGCACATTATCAAAATCAAGCCATACACTGAATTGTTTGTTTAGCTTGAACTCGCCGCCAACACTCAGATCCGTGCCGCCTTTCATATTTTTTTCTGAACCGTCTTTCAACAAAGCTTTTGCTCCTGAAAATGCAATCACATCTGCTTTCAGCAAAACCTGCTCGAAGGCATTCCAGCGAAATGAACCGGTTAATTTTAATGGATACAATCCCCACGCTTTTGCAATATTGTAATGGATGCCTGAATAACTGTTCAAATCCAGGGCGCCTGTCAAGGTGAATTTATCCTGGCTGATAAAATTCATATCTCCGTGAATTTGCAAATCGTTCATTTTACTTGCATTCAGCATTACGAAGCTGTTTCCGGCGGCAGTATCATTTACAAACAAAGGCACATCTGTGTAAGTAATAAATGCGGCTTTTGCATTAAAGCTGAAATGCTTGCCAACAGTGGCTTTAATGCCGCCATAATATTGAATTTCTTTTGTGTTGTTCAAGAAAGTCGGATCCTGCATAAAAGGATTGTCTTTGCTCAATGTGCGGAAGCTGTTTGAAATATACCTGCCCACCCAACCTGCCTGAATCATCAGGACATTTTGTTGTAATTGTGCTTCTGCATAAATATTGGGAAGGACCGCGAGCTGGCCATTATTCCATGAAGGCGTGATGCCACCGTGAAAAGTAAAGCGATCACTGTAATACACCACCTCAGGCGCTAATTGAAAAAGATTGTTCACGATGGAAGAGTCGGCATTTTTCAATTGGTATCTGTCAAAATTTCCAAGCGCTGTAACCTTCACCGATACTGCATCTGAGAATCTTTTCTCCACCGGCAGATTTAAGATCAGGTTGGTTTCATTCGCTTTATTTTCTCTTGAAAATTCATGCACTTCCAAATGCGGATCATAGTTAACTCCGATTTCGTTGTTTACAATATTTCTGATTCCAACCGTTGCTGAAAGATCCTGGTAGCTTCTCCTGATATCTGGTTTCAAGAAATTATAAGCAGCATGATCGTAGCCATATAAATAATGTTCATGCTGTGAAAACGCAACAGCAGCGTAGGTTTCATTCTTTGCAGAAAAAAGACTGCCGGTTCCTTTTACATTGATCTCACTGAAATCCTGGTTAACAATTTTTCCTCTTGAAGAAATATAATCGCCATAAATATTGGCAAGATTATGTTTGCCATCACCAAAACTGAATGCACCTTTTATATAAGGAGTGGACAAATTTCCATAGCCAATTTTCAATTCATTTCTTCCACCAAGCTGCAAAGAAGTGTCTGTTTGTAAAGAAAGCGGTTTTAAAGAAACCGGCTGGTAAGGAAAAAATAAATTTTGTGGCGGAATATTATAAGCGAGCCGCGGCCTTGTTGTATCAGGAGTTATCGGCGTTGCATATAAATTGATCTTGACCGTATTGCGCAAAGATGGTTTGTACGAAGAAGTGATCTGTATCGTTTGCCTGTGCGTCGTGTCCTGTGCCTGTAATTCAGAAAATAAAAAACAAAGAGGCAATAAGAAAACGATTTTATTTAAAGAATTTTTCATCATCAGTTTTTTAAACATAAAAAAGGATTTGTGTTTATTTGTTTATTTACTGTTAGAAGTATCGACTTTTGAATTTTGTTGCTCTTCACCGATTGCTGCATTCAATTTATCCTGCGCTTCTTTTTTCAATTCGGGAATGGTAGCATTATCTGCAACACTTTTGTAAGTCGCTTTTGCATTGAAATAATCTTTCTCCTTCAGGTAAATATCGCCCAGCAAAATGTATGCTTTTGCAACCCAATAATCATAAGCGGCTGTAACTTTTATTACTTCCATTGCCGCTTTTTCCGCAGTAGAAAGCTGGTTCAACGTGTAATAACAATTCGCAGTTTCATATCTCGCTTCTGCACCCCATTCAGATTTGTTAACCGCTGAAACCTGCTTGAATGCTGTGATCGCGTCGTTGCATTGGCCATTGACCTGCAATGATTTTCCCAACACCAAATTAGCAATCGCTTTATCATCTGTGCTGATTCCTTTTTTGGTCAGCAGTTCATTAGCGATGTTGTTGGCCTGTGCAAAATCTTTTGTCTGGTAATAGCTTCTAACCAATCCACGCAAAGCTTCCAGTTGATTTTCCGGAGTGGTTGCCAGTTCAAGTAATTTGGTAAAATAAACAGTAGATTGTTTGTAATCTTTTAATTCAAAATAATAAATCCGTGCTGCTGCATAAGCCGCTCTTTCTGCAAACGGGCTGCTGCCCTGGTTTACAACCGCATCGTATCCTGTAACCGCATTCTGCCAATCTTTATTTTTTGAATAACATTCGCTTTTATAAAAATTCGCATTCAATGTATAAGCACCCTGCGGATATTTTGAAAGATAATCATTGAACGAATTGATGGCACTGGCGCAATCGTTGTTCGTATATTGCAATTCAGCAGCGGCATAGGTCAATGAATCGGCTTCGCTGATGCTGATCACTTTTCCTGATTTCTTCAGAAAATCAACATAGTCATTTGGCTTGCCCATTTCCACATAAATATTCTTCATGTTATCAAGTGCTTCATTCGCTTCATCTGATTGCGGATACTGTGTTACCAGCTTTTGGTAATCATTCAACGCTTCCGCATTATTATTCAGGTTATAATTGGCAAGACCGAGTTTTAAATACACTTTCGGGAACTGTGCTGATGCAGATTTGATGTTTAAAATTTTATTGAGATACGGAATCGCATCACGGAAATTTTCCTGCACCATGTAGGCATTTGCGATCTGCATGTAAGATTCCGCCACCAGGTCACTTTGAGGATAACGTTCTGTAAGCGTGTTGAAAGTTCTGATCTTTTCTGCAGGATTGTTGATCCCATTGATCAGCGCCACCTGGTACAAAGCATAATCACTTTGAGCAAGCCCATTATTGATCACATTTTGATACATGCTTTTTGCAGTGCTGTAATTTTTTTGCATAAAATAACAATCCGCTGCTCTTACATAAGCGTCCTGTTGCAGTGTAGATGACTGTGCAGAAATGGATGGAGCCACCTGTTTAAAATTATTCAATGCCTGCTGATAATTTTGAAGGTTCAGATAGCTATAGCCGAGAACATATTTTGCATCGGTGGGGTTTGCTTCGCCTTGTATTCCTCCAGACTGCAAATAATCGCTCATGTATTTGATCGCTTCGTCATAACGGTTAAGCCTGTACGCAACTTCCGCTTTCCAGAAATCGGCGAAAGGCAATACAGCACCGGCGTTTGGATCTTTGATCACTTTGGTAAGCAGATCATCCGCTTCATTTAATTTCTGATCGTTAATATATTCTGTAGCTCTTCCGAAAAGAATTTTTGGATAAATTCTCATCATGGTTGGCGTTGGATTTCCAAAAGATTGATACATCGCAAGCGCCTCCGCATAGTTATTGGTATTTGCCAAAAGGTTGATGATAATTTCCTTGCCTTCATTGGCATATTCAGATTGCGGATAGAGGTCTAAAAATTTATTCATGGAGCTTAATGCCACATCATTGTAGCCTAATTCATAAGAAAGCTTTGCATAATTAAATCTGGAGATTTCCTGTTGCTTCCTGTTGCTGCTGTTGTCCGCACTATAAAGAAATGCATTTCTCGCATTTTCTTTCTGGCCGGTTCTTAAATAAAGATCACCAAGAAGATACATTGAGTTTTGACCGAGAGAATCTTTTTCACCGCTCAGTTGTTTGAAGCCTTCAATTGCTTTTTCAACCTGGTTGGCATCGTAATAACAATAGCTCAGTTCGTACATGATCTCTTTGGAAACTTTGTCGCTGCTTTTTACATACGCTTCCAGCAAAGGCAATGCTTTTGAGAATTGTTTTTTCTCAAAATAAATTTGTCCCATCAGCAGGTTCAATTCTTTCCTGTTGGCAATATCATTTTGCGAAAGCTTGCTCTCTCCATAGCGCAAAGCCTCGTCCGGCTTGCCCTGGAAGTAATAGATCTGCGCAATATAATAAGGAACCAGTCCGCGATATTTTGGAATCGATTCTACTTTTTGAAAAGAAGTGAGAGCGTCATTGTAGTTGTGATCTTTATAACTCAGAAAGCCATAATAATAATTGGCGTCGTAATAATATTTATTGTCCGGCAACTGATGAGCTTTCACCTGGCTCAATATTATTTTACAAGAAATGATTTTGCACGCGCTGTGGTTTATTATGAAAGA
>JBQCIM010000144.1:0-71611 GCA_051953735.1 Ginsengibacter sp. | reverse complement strand
CAGCAAGAACAATTTTTACTGTGATTTATTCGCTTTAGAAGTTAAATTTGTCAATAATTTCCTGTTTCGATGATTACCGCTAATTCCCTTTTGAGAATTTTCAAAACTTCCGGCTTGCCTTCATTGATCCTGTTGCCTGATCCTCCGCGCTTTACCATCGCAGAAGTTAACTTCTCATTATTAAAAATTATCAATAAAAAAGAAAAAGATCTTATCGGAAAAGGAATTTGTGAAGTTTTTCCTGCTATTCGCCAGGATAAAAATGCTGAAGCAAACTTATATTGCTCTTTTGATAAAGTTATTTCTTCGAAAAAACCGGATACCATGCCGGTTTATAAATTGACTCCTTTCATCGATCCGGCCAATCAAACCGTCCGTCGCTATTTTCAAATAGAAAATACACCGGTGCCAGGCGAACATGGAGAGATTGAATATATCCTTCTTACCGTTCACGATGTAACTGAAAAAGAAATTGCAGAAAGGCAATTAAAAAGCACCGAAAAAAAATTACTTGCTGCGCAACAGATCGGCAAGATCGGTTATTGGAAATTAGACATTCCCAGGAAAAAATTATTCTGGTCTGATGAGGTTTATAATATTCTTGGTATAGAGAGAGAAAATTCGCCGATCACTTACGAAGCTTTTTTTAAACAAATTCATTCGGAGGATAAGGAAGCATTTGGTGAGGCAAGGAATGCTGCCATCGCCGGAGAAAAGGAACTGGATATTGAACTCCGCGTGGTGCTGCCGGATGGAATTCAAAAATGGATCCATGAAAAAGGCAAATTAGAAAACAATCAAAAAGGCGAACCTGTTAGTTTTGAAGGAACAGTACAGGATATTACTGTACAGAAGTTACTGAAACTGTCTCTTGAAGAAAGTAACGAAAGATATTATTACGCCAGTAAAGCAACTTTTGATGCTATTTATGATTGGGATTTTATTTCTAATGAATGTTATTGGGGCGAAGGCTTTACCAGAGATTTTGGTTATAATGCAGAAACGCTTTCTGATAAATTATTTTGGGAAAACCATGTGCATCCGGAAGACAAAGAAAAAATAGAAAATGAAATTCAAAGATCGGCAGAAGGAAATGCGACCAAATGGCTCAACGAATACCGCTTTTGCAAAGCAGATGGAACCTATGCTTACGTTTTAGACCGCAGCATCATCATCAGGAATAAAGAAGGAAAAGCCACCAGGATGATTGGCGCCATACAGGATATTACCGAAAAGAAAACGTTGCAACAACTTTTGGATAAAGCTAACCGGCTTGCAAAAATTGGAAGTTGGGAAATAGATGTGGAAACTAACACCGTTTACTGGTCTGATATTGTAAAAGAAATTCGCGAAGTGCCTAAAGGGTATGAACCGACTTTACAGGATGGCATCAGCCACTTTAAAGAAGGATATAGCAAGGACACGATTATTGCAAGAGTAAAGGAGGCTGTAAAAAAAGGAACTCCTTGGAGTGAAGAGTTGCAGATCTATACCCACAAAGGAAATCTGAAATGGATGAGAACGATTGGAAATGCAGAAATAGTGGATGGGAAATGCGTAAAAGTTTATGGAAGTTTTCAGGATATCGACGAACAAAAAAAAGCAGAACTTGAGATCCGCAAGCTTTATGAAGAAAAAAATATTATTCTTGAAAGTATAGGTGACGCTTTTTTTGCCGTCAATAAAAACTGGGTGGTTACTTATTGGAACAAAGAAGCAGAGAAGATGCTGATGGTTCAAAAGGATAAGATCGTTGGTCAGTATTTGTGGGATGTATTTTCAGATAGCATTGGCTCTGTATCTTATGAAAAATATCACGAAGCAATTGAAACAAATCAACAGGTTTTTTTTGAAGATTATTTCCAGCCTTTAAATAAATGGTTTGAGATTACAGCGTATCCTTCAGAAAATGGATTGTCTGTTTATTTTAAAGATGTCACCGAACGCAAATTATCACAGATTAAGCTCAACGAACTTCATCAAAATCTTCAGAAAACCGCCAGTGATCTCGCTATTTCTAATGCTGAATTAGAGCAATTCGCTTATATCGCTTCACATGATTTGCAGGAACCGCTAAGGATGGTAACCAGTTTTTTATCCCAGCTGGAAAAGAAATATTCAGATATAATTGATGAAAAAGGGAAGCAGTATATCTATTTCGCCGTTGATGGCGCTAAAAGAATGCGACAGATCATTTTAGATCTGTTGGAATTTTCAAGAGTAGGAAGATTTGACGGAAAGATGGAAACAGTAGACACGAACAAAGTAATGGAGGAGGTGGTTTCCCTTTTCAGAAACCAAATAGACGAAACCGGCTCCGTTATTCATTTTAAAGATATGCCTGCGGTCCGAACTTTTGAAAGTCCGTTCAGACAGGTGATTCAAAACCTGGTCAGCAACGCATTAAAATATCAAAAACCTGATCAAAAAGCTGTGATTAATATTTCTGCTGAGAAAAAGGAAACCCATTGGCAGTTCGCAGTTTCAGACAATGGCATTGGGATTGAACCTGAATACTATGACCGCGTTTTTGCCATCTTTCAAAGATTGCACAATAAGGATGAATATTCAGGAACAGGAATAGGACTGGCGATCGTAAAAAAGATCATTGAAGTGATGGGCGGAGAAATATGGATAAAATCAAAACCTGGAGAAGGAAGCACTTTTTTCTTCACGTTAAAAGAATAAAATTTTTCAGAAAAAAAACCGTTTCAGCTAATTATTGATAATAATCAAGTAAATTCGTTAAAAATCCAACCTTGAAGCTATGAGACCTATTCATATATTGTTAGTGGAAGATAACGAAGGGGATATACTGCTAACAAAAGAAGCATTTGAAAACTCTAATGTAAGCAACCAATTAAGCGTCGTAAAAGACGGGCAGGAAGCCATTTATTTTCTTGAGAAAAAAGGCAGTTATTCCAATGCAGGTACCCCCGATTTTTTGCTGCTCGATGTAAATCTTCCCAAAAGAAATGGCTTTGAAGTACTGAAATTTGTAAAGGAAGATAGCAACCTGAAGCATATCCCCGTAATTATGCTTTCTACTTCGAGTTCCCCAAAAGATATTAATCAATCCTACAGCCAGTATGCCAATTGCTTTATTACAAAGCCGGGAAGTGCCGAAAAATTATTTGATGTAATTTCTGTAGTAGAAAACTTTTGGGTCTCGGTGGCAACTTTGCCCGTAAAAACTAATTGATCATGATAAAAGACAGGAACGATTTTAAGATCCTTGTAATTGAAGATAATCCCGGAGATTTTTTCCTTATTGAAGATTATTTAAAAGAACGGATAGAAGCTCCTTTTATTGAACATGCATCTAATTTTCAAAAGGCAATAAGCCTTCTTTCTGCAAATCCTGATTTCACTATTATTTTATTAGATCTGACCCTGCCGGATAAAAGCGGTTATGCCCTTATCAATGAGATCGTGAAAATTTCTTCTGGGATACCAATCGTTGCTCTTTCAGGTTTTTCTGATCTGCAATTCAGCCTCCAGGCCATTTCGCTTGGTGTTTCAGATTATTTGTTGAAAAATGACCTGAATGCAACTTCTCTTTATAAAACGATTATTTATTGCCTCGAAAGAAGAAAGAGAATGTTGCAAATGAAAGAGTCTGAAAAAAGATACAGTGAATTATTCCGCTTAAACCCACAACCTATATGGATCTTCGAGTTGGAAACCTTCCGCTTTATGCAGGTAAATAAAGCTGCTATTGATCTTTATGGATATTCTGAAGAAGAATTTTTGAATATGACGGTTTTTGATGTGAGGCCAAAGGAGGATATTCCTCAGGTGAAAAGAGCGCTTGCCAATGTTCCGGAGGATGGAATTAATTTCGGAAAATACAGGCATCTTACGAAATCTAAAAAATTAATCGACGTAGAAGTAAAAAGCAATTTTATTACTATTGAAGGAAAGAAATACCGGCTGGCCATTATAACAGATGTAACCGAGAAAAACCGTATGGAACATGAGATCACAAAAGCCATTATCCGTACTCAGGAAAATGAGCGTTACGAAATAGGAGCCGAGCTGCATGATAATATTTGCCAGATATTGGCAACTACTCATATCAATTTGGGGGTTTTGAAAAGATCGATCAGTGATTCAGGTATCGGGCTTTTTAATCAGTGCCGCGAATACATCAATCTTGCTACACAGGAGATACGAAATCTTTCCCACCGCCTCGCACCTGCATTTTTTAGTGATTCCACGCTTGAAGAAGCGTTTGAGCTTTTGCTGAATAATTGCAATGTCGAAAATAAATATAACATCACTCTCTATTTTGATGAAGCCGTAGATAATTCAAATATCAGCAGGGATCTTCAACTGAATCTTTACAGGATCCTGCAGGAGCAGTTAAGAAATATTTTAAAATATGCAGATTGTAAAAACATCGAAGTAGACCTCATCATCAAAAATAATAAGTTGAAAATGAGAATAGCGGATGATGGCGTTGGCTTCAATGTAAATGCTGTCAAAAAGGGAATTGGCTTATCCAATATGAAAAGAAGGGTAGAACTATTTTATGGGAAATTTAAACTTTATTCCGCTCCGGAAAATGGTTGCGAGATCGCAATCGATATTCCATTAAAAGATGAGAATCTAAATCTGTGAGAGGAGGCTAATGGAAGCGAGTTCAAGGATGCATTGTAGGGTTTTTTCATTCTCTTCCGTCTTAAAAAAAGACACGCTTGCTATTTTTTCCTCGTGATTCTTAAAAGAGCTGGCTGCTACTTCTTCTTTCGCTGAGTTGCTTTGTGATGTATGTATTACTACTTTTTTATTCTCTGAAGTTTGTAATGGTATTTTGATATTTTCGTGAATAATACTGTTGTTGGAAGGTATCATCGGATCATTTCCGGGGTCAGCCGGCCCTTGTGCAAATGTAAGGCTGCAAAAGAAAGTGATGGTGATTACCAGTAACAGCTTTATTGGTAAAGTGGTTTTCATCTTATCGGTTTTATAACCGCAAAATTATCTGTTGAATTTGGAGCCGATTGTAATGAATCTTTCGAAATGCTTGTAGAAAATTTTCTAGGAATACAGAAAAAAGTGACAGCAATCTATCATGTAGTGTGTTCGGTAGCATAATGGGATCGGGCAAATCGTTTTATCTGATTGGTGGAAAAACATCAAGCAATGCTAAGATCACCTGTAATAAAAGAAATATGTGTAAAAAAATAGTAACAGTAATTAGAAAATCAGAAAAAGATGGCCTTCACTTTTTTTTGATAAGTAAAGATGAAAATACAGAAAAAAAACATTAAATGATAATCGGTGAAACGTTTTATGCCGGGAATTCAGCTGAAAGAAAGACGAGTATATTCGTACATAAAAAATCTGCTCTAAATGTTCGTTTACTACAAAAATCAAATCATACTGGTCCTTCTAAATTATACTGTGAAAAATTAGACTAATGAGTTAGAAAATTTGTATAAAATGGATCAGACTTTCATAAATTTCCGATCAGTATTGTTTATAGTTTTAATACTGTGGAATTCTTTTATCTATAAACGCAAAGTCTCTAATGCAAAACAGTATGTTACCTCATCAATTCCAAAGCTTTTGCTACAGTCGAATCATAGGTATTGTTCACTTCATAAAATCCTTCTGTGCGCCAGATCTCGCGGGCGGTGAGCACTTTTATCTGCCTTTCAAGAAGGGATCTTTCCTGTTTATTATCAAGGTTTAACGGAACAGAATCTTTTTGCGCATAATTTTTCAGATCATGTAATATCTGATCGCTAACGACATAATTCTTTTCAAAGTTTTTTGGCGAAGTGTATTGATTGAAATCTTTTTGATGTCTTAAAAAATTCAAATAAACAAAACGGTTTAAAGTTCCTGACATCAAAGCTGCCATTACATTTTTTCCAAATTGAGTGGTATCATAAGGAACGAAAACATCAGGTGTAATGCCGCCACCTCCATACAAAATCTTTCCTGAGGCGGTTTTAAATTTTTTCTCATCAGTATGTTTAATAGAATCTGCCGAGGTCATTTCTCCTTCTTTAAAACGATTGATCAGATCATGTTCGTACGCTTCAATTCCCTGGCTGTAGGATTTTTGAATACTTCTTCCCAGTGGTGTATAATATCTTGCTACGGTCAGACGCAAGCCGGAACCATCACTCAACTGGTATTGTTCTTGCACCAATCCTTTTCCAAAGCTGCGTCTTCCCACAATTGTTGCACGCTCCCAATCCTGCAAAGCGCCACTGAGGATTTCACTTGCAGAAGCAGTGCCTTCATTGATCAGAACGACCAGTTTTCCTTTTTCAAAAAGTCCGTCCTTTTCACAACGGTATTCCTTTTTGGGAGAATGAGCACCTTCTGTATAGGTGATGAGTTTGTTATCATTCAGAAATTCATCGGCAATGTTTGTCGCTTCCGTAAGAATGCCACCGCCATTATCTCTCAGATCAAGGATAAGGCTTTTCATTCCCTGCTTTTGCAGTTTCTGCATGGATTCCATAAATTCCCTGTACGTAGTTTCAGAAAATTTATTGAGACGAATATAACCAACCGTATCAGCGATCATATAAGCTGCATCTAGACTGTAAAGCGGCACCGGACCGCGGGTAACTGCAAAAGTTTTTGGTGCGTCATTTCTATAAACAGTAACATTCACTTTTTCTCCGGCATCGCCGCCAATTAGTTTTCGCAACCTTTGAGAAGTGATATTAGTGCCTGCAACAGTGGAATCATTCACTTTAATGATTTGATCTCCGATCAGCAATCCTGCTTTTTCTGCCGGCCCTTTTTGCAATACATTTACCACATTTACTGTATCATTGATGATATTAAATTCAATGCCGATACCATAAAACTGGCCTTCAAGGTCTTCATTTACCTGTTTTAATTCCTGCGCCGGTAAATAGACAGAATGCGGATCCAATTTGGCAAGAATCGTTTGTATCGCGGCGGTTCCCAAAGAATCCACATTTTCATTATCTACATATTTTCTTTTGATGAGATCGAGCACCTGCTGAACCGGGCGCTCTTTTTCAACGAAAAAAATTCCGTTATCCGGCATATTTCCTTTGATCCTGTAACCAACAAACATTCCCGCGATCATGCAAACACTCAACAACAGTGGCAACCAAACCTGTAATTTTTTATTGCGCATATTCTTCTTTGTTCTATTTTTATTTTTTTAGAAGTTGCAAATTTCCTCAATAAAGACGACAAAATGATACCTCCCATAAAATTGATTGCAGACAGTGGTTCTACCAAAACCGAATGGTGCCTTTTAAAAAATAACAAACCAACGCTTTTTACTTCACAGGGAATGAGCCCGTATTTTGTAAACGAAGAACAGATCAAACAAATTATTGACAAAGAAGTTTTTCCATTTATCAAAAAAAACAAGATCAACGAAATCTATTTTTATGGAACAGGGTGTAAGAATCCAGCTAACATAAAGATGTTTAAAAAGGTTTTTAGCCAACTATTTCCGGAGGCAGTTGTAGTAGTTGACAATGATCTTTCCGGCGCAGCCAAGGCGCTTTGCGGCGATGAAAAAGGAATTGCGTGCATTTTGGGGACCGGTTCTAATTCCTGCTATTATAATGGAAAGAGAATCGTGAGAAACAGCCCCGGTTTGGGTTTTATTTTAGGAGATGAGGGCAGCGGAGCATACCTTGGCAAGAAAGTAATTCAGCATTATTTGTACAATATTTTTGATGAAGAACTAAGGGCAAGATTTGATGCAAAATTTTTAACTACAGGAACAGAAATCATTGAATCGGTTTATAAAAAGCCTTTGCCCAACCGCTACCTGGCTTCATTTGCCATTTTTCTTGCTGAAAATCGTGGACATTATATGATCGAGAATATCATTGAAGATGGCATCAGTGATTTTTTTTATACGCACATTATTTCTTATCGTGAAAGTCCGAAATTACCGGTACATTTTACCGGTGGCATCGCTTATGGGTTTAAAGATGTGGTGATGGAGCTTTGTCAAAATTACAACCTGCAACCTGGAACTTTTCTAAGAACGCCAATGGAAGGATTAATAAAATATCATTCAATGCACTGATGGCTTGAGAGACAATTGGAGTAAATGGAGAAATAAAGCTTTTTTCTATTTTTCGCTGTAACACTGATCTTCCCGTACTCCCATCAACATTTTTAAATCAATTATCTTTGCATTTTAAATAAAAAATATGTTGGATAAAATAAGTGAGGCCATTGAGGATATTAAAAATGGCAAGTTAGTGATTGTGGTGGATGATGAAGACCGCGAGAATGAAGGAGATTTTATTACTTCTGCAAAAAATGTAACTCCAGAGATCATCAATTTTATGAGCAAACACGGCAGGGGCCTGATTTGCATGCCTATTTCTGAAAAAAGATGCGAGGAACTGAACCTGAACCTGATGGTGAATAAAAATACTGCGCTTCATGCTACTCCGTTTACCGTAAGTGTGGATTTGTTAGGTCACGGATGCACCACAGGAATTTCTGCGCACGACCGTGCAAAAACCGTTCAGGCGATTATCGATCCTGCTACCCAGCCGGAAGACCTTGGAAGGCCGGGGCATATCTTTCCGCTTCGCGCGATGAATGGCGGTGTTTTAAGAAGAACCGGACACACTGAAGCAACCATTGATCTTGCAAAGCTGGCAGGGCATGGAGAAGCGGGCGTGTTGGTAGAGATCATGAATGAAGATGGAACGATGGCGCGTTTGCCTGAGCTTCGCGACATAGCAGATAAACATGATCTGAAATTAATTTCTATCAAAGATCTCATCGCTTACCGCCTGGAGAGAGAAACGCTGATCAAAGAAGAAACACGGGTGAAAATGCCAACCAAATATGGAGATTTTGAATTAATTGCATTTACACAACTCAATACCGGCGAAGTGCATATGGCGCTTAAAAAAGGCGATTGGAAGAAAGATGAACCTGTTTTGGTAAGGGTGCATTCAAGTTGCATGACGGGCGATATTTTAGGCTCACTTCGTTGTGATTGTGGCGATCAGTTGCACAACGCTTTGAAGATGGTGGAGGCCGAAGGCAAAGGCCTGGTTTTATATATGAACCAGGAAGGACGCGGCATTGGACTGTTAAACAAACTAAAAGCTTACAAATTGCAGGAAGAAGGAATGGACACCGTGGAAGCCAATCTGAAACTCGGTTTTTCTATGGATGAAAGAGATTATGGTGTAGGCGCACAAATCCTGAGAGAATTGAATATTTCCAAATTAAAACTGATTAGCAATAATCCTAAAAAGAGAGCCGGACTGCTAGGCTATGGGTTGGAAATTGTAGAAACCGTGCCTATCGAAATTCTTCCCAATAAGCACAACGAAAAATACCTGAAGACAAAGAGGGATAAGATGGGACATAAGATTTTGGCGAAGTAAAATTGCCACTAAGACACAAAGTCACAAAGGAGCACAAAGAGCGGCAAGGTTGAAAGTTCACAAATCAGCAGATTATTTAATTAACCCTTATTTTTGAATCAATTTTCTACAAAACTTAAAATAAGTATATGAGCATGGTAGATCTTATAATGCCCAAATTGGGAGAAAGCATCATGGAAGCTACTATTTTGAAATGGCATAAAAAGCCAGGCGATAAAGTGGCTATGGATGAAACCGTGCTCGATATTGCAACTGATAAGGTTGACAGCGAAGTGCCTTCCACAGCAGAAGGAACCATCGCAGAAATTTTGTATAACGAAAATGACGTGGTTCCTATTGGAAAAGTGATCGCAAGAGTTAATACGAATGGCGATGCTTCTGCAGAAAATTTGTCTCAACAATCTTCATCTCAACAGCAGCATGAAGAAGCAGAAATAATGGAAGAAGTTCCTTACCAGCCGGAAGAAAAACATTCGCTCAATAATGCCCATTCAGGAATTCGTTTTTATTCTCCTTTGGTTTTGAATATTGCTGCAAGCGAAGGAATTTCGATGAGTGAGCTTGAAAATATTGAAGGCACCGGTCAGGATGGAAGAGTGAGTAAAAAGGACATTATGAATTACCTCGAAAACAGGAAAAACGCGCCAAGGCAGTCTGCTGAGAAACCTCAACAGATTCAGCAAGCCCAACAGCAACAAGCAGTTCATGAAGTTCCAGCCACCACACCAAAACAGGAATACAGTGCGACAGTTTATTCAGGAAATGTAGAGATCGTTGAAATGGACAGAATGCGCAGGATGATCGCCAAACACATGATTGACAGCCAGAATACGAGTGCGCATGTTACCAGTTTTACTGAATGTGATGTAACCAACCTGGTTTTATGGCGCGAAAAAATAAAGAAAGATTTTGAGAAAAGGGAAGGAGAGAAGATCACTTTTACACCACTCTTTTTGGAAGCGATCGTAAAATGTATCAAGAAATATCCGCTGATCAACAGCAGCGTTGACGGAGATAAAATCGTTATCAAAAAAGATATTAATATTGGTATGGCCACTGCTATGCCTAATGGAAATTTGATCGTGCCCGTTATTAAAAATGCGGATCAGTTAAATCTTACAGGACTTACCAAACAGATAAATAATTTGGCCAACAATGCAAGGAACAATAAATTAAAACCTGATGACACTGCTAACGGAACTTTTACATTAACCAATGTTGGCACTTTTGGAAGCATTATGGGAACGCCTATCATTAATCAGCCGCAGGTAGCTATTCTTGCAGTTGGCGCGATAAAAAAACGTCCTATTGTCATAGAAACCGAGCAGGGAGACAGCATTGCTATCCGCCATATGATGTATCTTTCTTTAAGTTATGATCACCGCATCATTGATGGCGCATACGGATCTACTTTCCTGAATGCAGTAGGAAAAGAATTAGAAAATTTTGATGGAAAACGAGGAATTTGAAGTGGAATTAAGAAATTAAAAATTACGAATTACGAATTAAGTGAAGCAACAATTAATTTGATTTCTTCTTTTCGCCACTTTAACTGATCAGACTTTGAACAGACTCTCAGGCAGCATTAATAAGAATGGAAGTGCTTTTGAATAATCCATGTGGCTGCCAGTCCGTTTGAGGTAAAGGAAGAAATGAAAAAATTTTATGCCGATCTGAAGCAGCTTATTCAACAACCATTCAATTCGCCCATCGTCTGTGGTAACATACATATTTTGTGAACGATATTCTCCCTGCTCTAATAAATCTGTCGGGAGGGAATATTTGAAGTTTCATCGCAGTCATTAACTTTAAACATAAATCTCTCCTTTCATATACAACTTCGCCTGTCCGCTGATCATTACTTTTCCATCAAGGTTTTTGCATTTTAAAAAGCCTTTTCTTTTTGAAAGTTGATGCGCCACTAATTCATTTTTTCTCAATTGTCGGCTCCAGTAAGGAATAAGCGTTGTGTGTGCATAACCCGTTACCGGATCTTCGTTTACACCGACCTGAGGTGCAAAAAACCGGGATACAAAATCCGCTGTATCTCCTTTTGCGGAAACCATAATACCACGTGCAAACTTTGCAATTTTGTCTAAATGTGGTTGAATGTTGCGGATGTCTGATTCATTTTCATAAATAAACAAATAGTCGGTTTTGCCTTTAAAAATGGCTGTTGGTTTTTTATCGAAACAACTTTCGAGTTCCGGTGTAATTTCAACCTCATTAAAATTATCAGCCGGAAAAGTCATGTCGAGCCAATCGCCGTTTTTATTTACCATCAGATCTCCGCTTTTGTGAGAATAAAAAGGAATTTCTTTCCCTTCAAAACCTTCGCAATTAAAAATGACAAAGGCAGAAGCAAGTGTTGCATGTCCACACAAGTTTACTTCTGCTACGGGTGTAAACCACCTGATCTCAAAACGCCCGTTTTTCTTTACATAAAATGCAGTTTCAGAAAGATTATTTTCACTGGCAATTTTTTGCATCAGGGATTCATCGATCCATTCTTCTAAGGGAACTACAGCAGCTGGATTGCCGCCAAATAATTGATTGGTAAAGGCGTCGATTTGGTAGATGGGATAAGTCATGGGTGAGTTGTGAGTTGCCAGTGGTGAGTGTGTTATGCTCCAAACTGGCGGAGATGATGGTCTGAATGTTTATAGGCAAAATATCCTGTTTGTTCTTTTGTCATTTTTCCAAAAAAGGGATGCATAAATACATCCTTTGAAAAATTATTATAATCGTTGATCCTCGAAATCCATTTTTCTTTTTCTGATTGTAAATCACCTTCGGCTGACATTTTAAGCGATGGAAGTGTGGGAGAATTTTTTCTTAAAGGCGCATCGTCTTTCAACACATTTTTCAATGCCATTTTCCCAAAGAGGCGGCCAACAAAGGCGCGTTTGTGATGCTCGTTTTCCTGAACCAATTTTTCAAAGCCGTTGCAATGTTTTATCATTTGCAAAACGTTCATCTTGCCCCATTGGCCGCTGCTGTTTTCGGTAAGAGAATTGATCCTGTGGATAATTTCGTCTCTCGTCGCCTGGTCGAGTATTGTTTTCATTTTTAAGAAGTTTTTTTATTGTTAAAACTGCTTTTATGTTTAGTAAAAGTAATATCTTTTTAAATAGCAGAAATAGCAGTCAACAAAGGAATAATGAGAATTTATATTTAATGTTTTTTATAAAATTGCTGTAATCAATTCTTAGTTTTTAACAGCGTCATTAATGCTATCTTTGAAAATTCTTTTAGCTTAAGACAATATCGAATGAAAATAAAGGAAATTACACAATCTCTCGAAACCTTTGCTCCTGCTACCTTACAGGAAAGCTATGATAATGCAGGGCTGATCGTGGGTGATGAAGAAACGGAATGTTCCGGTATTATTACTTCGCTTGATGTAACAGAAAATGTTGTAAAAGAAGCAGTGAAAAAGAATTGCAATCTGATCGTTGCACACCATCCCGTAATTTTTAAAGGAATCAAAAAACTGAATGGAAAAAATTACGTGGAACGAACTGTTATTTCAGCGATAAAAAACGACGTGGCTATCTATGCCATTCATACCAATCTTGATAATGTAGCAGAGGGTGTAAACAAAATGATCGCGGATAAGTTACATCTTACCAATTGTAAAGTTCTTTTACCTAAAGAAAATACATTGCAAAAATTAGTTACTTTTTGCCCGTTACATTATGCGGAAGAAGTGCGAAAAGCCTTGTTCACCGCAGGAGCGGGAGCAATCGAAAAATATGATGAGTGCAGTTTCAATGTTGATGGAAGCGGAACTTTTCGCGCCGGCGAAGGAACTAATCCTTTTGTTGGAAACATTGGAGAGAGACACCTGGAAAATGAAACGAGAATAGAAGTGATCTTTCCTTCATTTATCCAAAAAAGAATTATCAATGCTTTGAAGGAAGCACATCCTTATGAAGAGGTGGCTTATTACGTTCACAGCCTTGAAAATGTGCAGGAAAATATAGGAAGCGGATTGACGGGAGAATTGGAAGCACCAATTTCAGAAAAAGAATTGCTAAAAAAACTACAATCCTCATTTAACGTTTCTATTATAAAATATACTCCCTTTTTAGAGAAGCCGGTTACAAAAGTTGCGGTTTGTGGCGGAGCGGGAATTTTTTTGTTACCCAACGCGATTGCAGCAGGGGCGCAAGTTTACATTACTTCCGACATAAAATATCACGAATTTTTTGATGCTGACAACCAAATACTTTTATGTGACATAGGGCATTATGAAAGTGAGCAGTTTACGATTGATTTGTTAACTGAATTTTTGCAGGAAAAATTCCCTAACTTTGCCGTCCTAAAAACGGAAACGAATACCAATCCTGTCAGATATTTTTCATAAACAGGAGGTTACAAAATCCGGAAAAATTTAAATTAATCAAATAAAATGGCACAGGTTAAAGAATACTCTGTAGAAGAAAAATTATCATCGCTTGTAAAGCTTCAGAAAGTAGATAGCAAGCTGGATGGCATTCAGATTTTAAAAGGCGAATTGCCGATTGAAGTTAGCGACCTGGAAGACGAGATTGCAGGTTTAAATGCGCGTCAGAACCGCATTGAAGAAGAGATGAACGGAATTCAGCAATTTATTGAAGAGAAGAAAGCAGCGATCAAAGATTCACAGGAGTTGATCAAAAAATATGAGAAGCAAAGTGATAATGTAAAAAATAACCGTGAGTTTGAAGCCATCAGCAAAGAAATGGAAATGCAAACTCTGGAAGTGAAGCTGGCAGAAAAACACATTAAAGATGCTACTGAGGATCTTGCTGAAAAAGGCAAACAACTGGAATTGGCAAGAAAAGCAATTTCAGTTAAAGAGAATAATCTGAAAGGAAAGAAAAGTGAGTTGGAAAAGATCATTGAAGAAACAGATAAAGAAGAAAAACACTACAGAAAATTAGAAGAAGAGGCACGCTCACATGTTGATGAAAGATTACTGACCAGCTATGACAGAATCCGTAATAATTACCGCAACGGACTGGCGGTGGTTCCTGTTGAAAGAGATTCTTGTGGCGGTTGCTACAATGCGATTCCACCGCAAAAACAAAGCGAGATTAAACAAAGAAAAAAGATCATTGTTTGTGAAAACTGCGGGCGCATTTTAGTGGATGATGATTTGGAAAACTCTGTTGAAGTAAAATAATTTTTGTAACAAATATTTTAAAAGAGGCGCTGTTGCAGCGCCTTTTTTAATGAATAGATCTTGCTATTTTTCAGCGACAAAATCATTCGAAAAAAGAAAAATCAAAAAAAATAAATAATGTAATTTGCCTTTTTTATGCTGAAGCAATTACACATACAGAACTACGCTATCATTGATTCACTTGAGATCAATTTTTCCAATCATCTCAATATTATCACCGGGGAAACAGGCGCCGGAAAAAGTATTTTAATGGGGGCATTAAATTTAATTCTCGGCGAAAGAGCTGATACTTCCGTATTGCTTGATAAAGAAAAAAAATGTTTTATTGAAGGGATTTTTAAAACCAATTATTCTGCTGTAAAAGAATTTTTGGTCAATAATGATCTGGACAGCGAAGATGAAATGCTTATCCGGCGCGAAATTGCTACAAATGGAAAATCCCGTGCTTTTATAAACGATACGCCTGTTACGGTTTCACAATTGAGGCAATTGTCTTCATTGATCGTTGATCTTCATCAGCAGTTTGACACATTAGAATTGAACAGTAACGATTTTCAACGCGAAGTAATTGATGCGCTTGCTTCTAACACAAAGCTTCTTGAACAATACCAAACCGTTTTTAAAAAATATAGAATCGTTTTGGAGGAGCTTGAAAAATTAAAAGCAAATCAGGCGGCAGCGAATAAGGAATTGGATTATCACCAATTTCTGTTTGATGAATTGGAAGAAGCGAATTTTTCCGATAATGAAATTGAAAATATTGAATCAGAAATTAAGCTGATGAGCAATGCTGAAAACATCAAGTCAATTTTAAGTGATGTTTATTTTCAACTGGAAGAAAGTGAGCAACCGATCGTGCAGGAAATAAAATCGATCCACCAAAAGTTGCATTCTCTTCAAAATCTTTATTCTGAAATTGAATTATTAAATGGAAGACTGATTTCTCTTCAGATCGAACTAAAAGACATCGCTTCAGAAATTGAGTTGATCAACAATAAAGTCAATTATGATGAAGAAAAGATCAACCGGCTGAATGATAGAATGGCGCTAGCGTACAGCCTTCTTAAGAAACACAGTGTCAGCACAACAGAAGAATTAATTGCCATCAAAAATCATTTGGAAAATGAGTTGAAAAAAGTAACAAATCTTTCTGACTCGATCAATGAGAAAGAAAAAATCTCTGTTGAATATTTTAATGACGCGTTGAAGCTTGCAAAAACCATTTCGGAAAAAAGAAAAAAAGAAATAAAACCGTTTGAAGAAAAAGTGAACCAGCTTTTATCGCAGGTTGGTATGCCGAATGCAAAAATAAAAGTAGAGATCAAAGATGCAGAAACGCTTAATTCTTTTGGAAATAATACGATTGAATTTTTATTCAATGCCAACCTATCTTCCGCCAACAAACAATTTGAACCTTTGCGCAAAGTAGCCAGTGGCGGTGAATTGAGCCGTTTGATGTTGAGCATAAAATCTTTGGTTGCACAAAGCATTCAATTACCTACTTTGATCTTTGATGAAATTGATTCAGGCATCAGTGGTGAGGCAGCAAGACAAGTCGGAATCATTATTAAAGAACTTTCAAAAGAACACCAGGTGATTTCTATCACGCATCAGCCACAGATCGCTGCAAAAGCGAACACGCATTTTTTCGTTTATAAAGAAATTAAAGAAGATAAAATTATCACTGCTATCAAGATTTTAAATGATGATGAAAGGATCACTGCGATTGCAACGATGCTAAGCGGCAAAAAGCCTACTGCTGCTGCGTTTGAGAATGCGAGGGAGTTGATTTCTAATTAGGTAATTTGCTGATTAGCTAATGAGCTGATGGGAAAATTGTTACTTTGTAAAAAATAAAAATCTATGTCATACAATTTATTGAAAGGAAAAAAGGGAATTATTTTCGGTGCACTTGATGAAAAATCTATCGCCTGGAAAACAGCGTTGCAATGTCATGAAGAAGGCGCTGAAATTTTATTGACCAATGCGCCGATTGCCATGAGGATGGGAGAGATCAATAAACTTGCCGAAAAAATTAATGCACCGATCGTTCCGTGTGATGTAACCAGTAATGACGATATGTTGAACCTAATCACAAAAGCGAAAGAACATTTTGGCGGTAGCTTTGATTTTATTTTGCATTCTGTTGGCATGAGCATGAATATGAGGAAAGGAAAACCTTATGTTGAAATTGATTATGGCTTCAATCAAAAAACTTTGGATATTTCTGCAACAAGTTTGCATCGCTTACTCGCTGTTTGTTATAAGCTGGACGCATTGAATGAATGGGGAAGCGTGGTAGCGCTTACCTATATCGCCGCACAACGAGTGTTCCCGGATTACAGCGAAATGGCTGATGCAAAAGCTTTGCTGGAAAGTATAGCCAGAAGTTTTGGTTATCATTATGCCTTAAAAAATAAAGTTCGTGTAAATACCGTTTCCCAATCGCCTACAAGAACCACCGCAGGAAGCGGTGTAAAAGGATTTGAAGGATTCATCACTTATGCGGAAAAGATGAGTCCGCTTGGAAATGCTACCGGTGAAGATTGCGCCAATTATCTTGTTACACTTTTCAGTGATCTTACCAAATATGTAACCATGCAAAATCTCTTTCATGATGGAGGTTTCTCCTCAACAGGAGTTACTCATGCTGTGATAGAGCAGATGGAGAAGTAAATTATTGAATTATTGAATTATTGCGTTTCCGTAATAAAAAAACCGCTCCTTTGATAGAGCGGTTCTTTTGTAAATGTTTTATAATTTCTATTCAAATTAGCGCAGCCTTCAATTTTCAACCTCGAACCTTGAACATCAAACCTCCAACTAATATTCATCCTCATTAAAGAAAAAATCTTCCTGGCTTGGATAATCCGGCCAGATATCTTCCAGGCTTTCATAAATATCACCGCCTTCGTCTTCCAACTCCTGCAAATTTTCGACTACTTCAATTGGTGCGCCGCTTCTGATAGCGTAATCTATTAATTCATCTTTTGTAGCCGGCCATGGTGCTTCTTCGAGGTGAGAGGCAAGTTCTAATGTCCAAAACATATTATTGTATAGTTTATTTTTTGATAAAATTAAAAAATGGATTTTCTAATTTTCCGCAAATGTATAAGTTATATTTAGAAAACCAAATATTGTTTTTGCAGACTTTTTTTTCGGCAAAATGACGGTTTTTTATCCAGTATATTGTGCCGGCTTAGTTAATTTTTTTTAATTTTTCAATTTCAATTTTACACTTACATTTAAGCATGTTAAAAGCAACTAATATTTACAAAAATTACGGCCCCTTACCGGTTTTAAAAGGAGTCGATATAGAAATTTCGAAAGGAGAAATTGTTTGTATTGCCGGCTCTTCGGGTGCAGGGAAAAGTACCTTGTTACATATTTTGGGCACATTAGATAAAGCGGACAAAGGAAAAATAGTGATCGATGATGTAAATGTTAACCAGTTAAAGGGAAAAAAATTAGCGGCTTTCAGGAATCAACACGTCGGTTTCGTATTTCAATTTCATCATTTGCTGCCGGAATTTTCTGCTTTGGAAAATATTTGTATCCCAGCGTGGATTGCAGGAAAAAAAAACAGGGAAGTGGAGAAACGCGCCAACGAATTACTTGACTTATTAAATCTAAAGAATCGCGGTGATCATAAGCCGGGAGAACTTTCTGGTGGTGAACAGCAACGTGTGGCAGTAGCAAGAGCCTTAATTAATAATCCTTCCATCGTCATGGCCGACGAGCCAACAGGCAATCTTGATTCTGCTAATGCAAAAGAATTGCATCATCTTTTTATAGACCTTCGCAATCGTTTTCAAAAAACATTTTTAATTGTTACGCATAATGAAGAACTCGCCCAGCTAAGCGACCGGTTGCTGCATATGAAAGATGGAAAAATAATCAGCTGATCAACTGTCAAAGAATAAAAATGAAAAAAGCGCTCCTCACTGTATTTCTGTTAATTTGTTCGAACACTTTCATGACACTTGCCTGGTACGGACATCTGAAATTAAAGGAAATGAACAAGCTGGTTGGTGTAAGTCTTTTTTTGATCATTTTAGGAAGCTGGGGCGTTGCTTTTTTTGAATACATGTTCCAGGTGCCGGCCAACAGGATTGGTTTTAATGAAAATGGCGGTCCTTTTTCCTTATGGCAATTAAAAATCATCCAGGAAGTGATCACACTTTCTGTTTTCACGGGCTTCATGCTTTTGTTTTTCAAAGATCAACCACTAAGGTGGAATCATTTGGTTGGTTTTGCCTTGCTGATCCTGGCTGTTTATTTTCTTTTCAAAAAATAAAATTGAGTTATTTCTTCGTTTACTGATTTACGTGTATGGATGACTGTTATATACTAAACAGCACATGGATTTCTTTCTTTCATGGGTTTTTAAAAATCTTCTGAACAATATTTACAGCAAGCCTTCTGAATCTTTTGCCTTTTTCGTTTTTTAAATTTTACTTTGCCGGATAATTTTAAATGATGATAAGAGATAAAATTTTAGTGATCGGTGCGTGTGGGCAGATAGGAGTGGAGCTTACATTAGAACTTCGAAAAATTTATGGAGGAGGCAATGTTGTTGCTTCAGATTTGCGTGCAGAAAATGATTTATTAAAAGGTACAGGTCCTTATGTTAGTCTTGATGTGATGAACAAAGAAATGTTGCACGTGCAGGTGATCCGTCAAAATATTACACAGATCTATTTGCTTGCAGCGATCCTTTCGGCAACGGGCGAAAAAAATCCGCATCTTGCATGGAGCCTTAATATGCAAAGCCTTATCAATGTTCTGGAAATTGCTAAGGATGAAAATGTTCGTAAAGTTTACTGGCCGAGCAGCATCGCGGTTTTTGGACCAACCTCACCCAAAATTAAATGTCCACAACAAACGATAATAGAGCCAACAACGGTTTATGGCATCAGTAAATATGCCGGTGAATTTTGGTGCAATTATTTTAATCATCGCTACGGTATTGATGTTCGAAGCCTTCGCTATCCGGGATTGATCAGTTATAAAAGTGAACCCGGCGGCGGGACGACGGATTATGCAGTCGAAATTTTTCATGATGCTATTGACGAAAATCACTACACCTGTTTTTTGAAAGAAAATACTTATTTGCCGATGATGTATATGCCTGATGCAATTCGCGCAACTATTGAATTGATGGAATCTGCTGCAGATAAAATTTCTGTGCGCACTTCTTATAATATTTCCGGAATGAGTTTTTCTCCAAAACAAATCGGAGCAGAAATTAAAAAACATCTTCCTGATTTTACCATCACCTACGAACCTGATTACCGGCAGCAAATTGCAGAAAGCTGGCCGCAAAGTATTGACGATTCTGTTGCGACAAAGGATTGGGGATGGAAGCCGAAATATGACCTGGCGGCCATGACAAGCGACATGATCAAAAATCTTAAAGAATAATTTTCATTATGAAATCAAGCTTCTCTGTTGTTTGTTTTGGAGAAATATTGTGGGATTTTTTACCACAGGGAAAGGTTGCAGGCGGCGCGCCTGTAAATGTCGCGTATCATTTAACGCAACTTGGTAAAAGTCCGGCTGTAATAACAAAAATCGGAGATGATGATTTGGGGAAGGAATTAAAAAAATCATTTGAACAGAAAAAAATTGATACCACTTTTTTTCAAACGGATCCAATCCATCCAACCGGAAAAGTCATCGCAGATATTAAAGATCATGAAGTGGTTTATGATATTGTAAAACCTGTTGCGTGGGATTTTATCGAATGGAAAGAAGAGTTTTCTTCTCTATTAAATGAGTCACAATATTTTGTTTTCGGAAGCCTTGTTACCAGGAACGATGTTTCAAGAAAAACCCTGTTTCAATGTTTGGAAGTTGCCCATACAAAAGTGCTTGATATCAACCTGCGTCCTCCGCATTTCGATAAAAATGTTTTGAAGGAACTGTTGCAGAAAGCAGATATGCTGAAATTAAATGAAGGAGAATTGCATTTGATCTCTGGCTGGTTCAATGATCTAAAAAATGATGAAGACAGGATCCAATTTTTGAAAGAAGATTTTAATATCAACACCATCATTGTCACCAAAGGCAGTAAGGGTGCGGTTCTTTTCAGCAATGATATTTTTTATTATCACAAAGGTTATCCGGTTTCTGTTGCAGATACCATCGGAAGCGGCGATGCATTTCTTGCTGCCATGATCTCTTCTTTCATAGATAATGTTGGTGAAAAAGATTCATTGGATTTCGCAAATGCATTAGGAGCGTTAGTTGCTTCACGTTCGGGAGGCTGTCCTGTTTATGAAATGAATGAGGTAAGAGAATTTATGAAAAAATGAAAAATATTTTTTTCTTAAATGCGAAATATAAAATCAGTTTATTTCTTTGTTTACTATTTATTTAAGGATCATTACAGGAATTTTTGTGTTTCTGTATAAAGCTTCTGAAACGCTTTTATGAGTTAATGCATAAAGAAAACTATATTTTCCGGGCAATGCTATCAATAATTCTACTTCATTTGTTTTGGTAAAGTTCAAAATTCCATTGAGGATGTTTTTATCCTGCACATAATAAATCGTATGCTGAAAGTTCTTTAAATATTCGTGAAGACTTTTTTCTGCTGCGTTGAATTTTTCATCCGGGTTTATGTGTCGTTGTTTTGCATCAACATTTAAAACCATTAGTTGAACAGTGCGCCATTGAGGCGTAGCATGAAGCCGGTTCACTTTATTCAATGATTCAATTGCGTTGAAGTCGCAGGGCACCAAACTTTTTCTTATTTCTTTATACCGGTAATTTTCCGGAACGATCAAAACTCTTACCGGGCTTATCTTTGCAATGTTAATCACATTTCCCGAGATCATAGATTCATTGTTACTATTCATCTGGTCGGTGCCTAATAAAACCATCACCGGTTCTTCTTTTTTTATCACTTCAATAATTCCACGGATCAAAGGCAATTCTGTAACTGCTGTTTGAACTTTAATTTCAGGTCCTGTTTTTTCAGCGAGTCTTTTACACAATTCATCAAGCTGTTCTTTTTCCTGATTCCTGGTTCTGTTCAGATAATCCTGGTCAACGTTGGCAAATTCTCCTGACATGATTGCGCCTTCATACATGGATGTATAAAAAGATCTCAATAAAATGATTCGCTCATAAAGATATTTCCGGCTCCATTCTGCCGCAAAGTTTACTGCATTTTGTGAAGCAGCAGTAAAATCAACCGGTACGAGTAATGTTTTCATAAATCATTTATCAAAGTGAAAAATCAAATAATAAATCCTTTTGAAATGCCAGATAAATTTATTCTTTTAAATTTTCATTCATGCTTTTTAATAATAAAATCGCATTTTTTATTTCCGTTGCATTTAAACCTACCGCTGCTTTTTTATAGGATTCAATCAGCAACGGATGGATCTTTTCTTGCAAAGCCTTTCCTTTTGCTGTCAAAAAAATAAGTTTACTCCGCCGGTCGTTTTTATCTTCTATTCTTTTTACCAATTGCTTTTTTACCAGATTACCAACCAGGTAGGTCATACTTGATTTATCCTTTACCACCATGTTGGCCAGTTCCTGTTGATTCATTCCATCCTCATGCCAAAGAAATGACATGACTTCCAGCAACTCAAAACTGATGTCTCCGTTGCTGCTGTTCAATTTGCCAAGCATATCCCGACGAATCTGGTATCTCATTTCATTAAATAATCTACCGAGTTGAAGTGCAAGTGCGCCATTCGTTTTGTTGGGCATAATTACCAGATATTAGTTTCTAAATGTAACTGCTTTTTATAAAAAAAACTCTTAACAAATTTAATAAATTAGTTTGAATTCAAACTAATAATTATTGCCGTAATTTTGCAGTTTCAAATAACACTGCTGCTTTGGAAGAAAATATTTTTCTTTCATGAAAGCAAGTGATCAGTAAAAAATTAAAATATAACCGCTACGAGAGCCTGGCATGTTTATGGGAAAATAATTTGTCTGTCAGAGATGAACCAGAAGGATTGGAAAATTCATGTTTATGGAAGAGAACTCATTAGTTGTGTATGGCTTTAAGCGTGTGATCATCACCATCACCGCAGTTATTTGTGCGCTGCTCCAGATCATTGATACCACGATTGTTAACATCGCATTGCCCACAATGCAGGGAAGCCTTGGCGCTTCTCTTACAGAGATCACGTGGGTTATCACTGCTTATGCTATCGCCAACGTAATCGTAATGCCGATGACAAGCTGGCTAAGCCAACAGTTCGGAAGACGAAATTATTTCGCTGCGTCTATTATTATTTTCACTTTTACTTCATGGGCCTGCGGAAACGCGACGAGCATCAATGAACTGATTGTTTTCAGGTTTATCCAGGGAATTGGCGGGGGCGCTTTACTGGTAACTGCGCAGACGATCATTACAGAAAGTTATCCAATTGAAAAGCGTGCTATGGCACAAACGATTTATGTGCTTGGTGTAATTGTTGGCCCTACACTTGGTCCACCGCTTGGCGGCTGGATCGTAGATAATTATTCATGGCCATATATTTTTTACATTAATATTCCTGTTGGCGTTATCGCTACTTTGCTCACTTTGCAATTTGTAAAAAGTCCCAAATTCGCTGAGAAAGTAAAAGCGAGCAACGTTGACTGGCTTGGAATTTTTTTGCTGATCGTCGCAATCGGTTCACTGCAATTCATTCTGGAAAAAGGACAGGAGGACGACTGGTTTAACAGTAACCTCATCACCACCTTATCGGTCATTTGCTTTTTCGGATTTTATTTTTTTGTCTGGCGCGAATTGGTATATAAACATCCTATTGTAGAATTGCGTGTTTTAAAAGATCGCAATCTTTCTATCGGCAGTATTTTGTCTTTTGTGCTGGGATTTGGTTTGTTTGGATCGACGTTCATCATTCCTCTTTATACGCAAACGATTATGGGCTGGACTGCGCTGCAGGCGGGATGGCTGATGATTCCGAGTACAATTTTTACCGCGATCATGATGCCTTTTGTGGGCAAGATGATGGAGAAAGGGGTGCCCTTCCGATACCTGATCACGACGGGCATGATCATTTTCTTTATCTACAGTATGATGGCTTATAAAATCCTTACGCCCAACACCGGAAGCGACGCGTTTTTCTGGATCCTTGTGATCCGTGGAATCGGTCTTGGATTGCTTTCGATTCCTGTTACCACGCTGGCGCTTTCTACTTTGCAGGGCGCGGCAATAGGGCAGGGCGCTGCTATTTCAGGAATGATGCGACAACTCGGCGGCTCTTTTGGTGTAGCCATTATTTCCACTTTTCTCGTACGCGACAACCAGTTTCACCGAAGTGATTTGCTTATCAACATGGACGTGACCAATCCAAAAGTGCAACAAAAAATTGAAGCACTGAGCAGGGGATTTCAGGGGAAAGGAATGCCGTGGGATATTGCGCGAAAAACTGCCATCTCCTTACAGGAAAGGTTAGTAGATGTACAGGCAACGGTACTTTCCTACATGGATGTCTTTTTATGGATCGGAGTGATGTTCCTCGTCTGCGTTCCGTTTGTAATCATCTTCGTAAAAAAATCAAGACAGAAAGTTAGCATGAGCCACGTGGGAGAATAAGAAATCTTCTTTTCTCTTGTTTGCTGCAACGTTTTTTAAACAGGGATTCCGTGCAAAGCCGAAGCGAGATTATTGGTAATCGAATTGCTGTTCTCACGATGATAAAGGTAGGTAGGCAAATCAGTTTTTTTAATAACAACTTTTTTTTGCCTGGCTCTTTCCAGTAAATCTGCATCACTTCCCAAAGGGAGGTCACGAAATCCTTTCAACCCAATAGCAATGCTTTTGCGAATAAAAAAGGTGCCGCCAATCGTGCATTCAGAAAGAGAAATCAATTGGTGATAATTCAACCTGTCGGGAACCCATTTGTTGCCAATCACTGTCACACCTCCGTGCAAAAACTCAATTTTTTCTTTTGATAAAATTTCCTTCCTGGTTTGAAGATGTGTTCGATGATATTCATCGTCGGAATCTAAAAACGTTATAAACTTTCCGTTGGCCAACTTGATTCCAACATTTTTAGATTCAGAAGCGCCTCTACTTCGTTGCCAGAAATATTTTATCTTTTGATTCCGGTAAGGGCATATCTCAAACGCAGTATTATCGGTACTTCCATCGTCTATGATGATTGCTTCCCAATCGGTTTCGGTTTGACAAAGAAGAGAATCCAGCGCTCTTTTTAACAGATTCGCCCGGTTGTAAGAAGTGATGATTACAGAAAAAAAAGGTTTTTTGAAATCCAAGATCAGTGATATGAGTAAAGGCAAATTTATTTTTAAAACCAATTTCTTTCTTCTATAATATTTTCGAAATCTGGAAGAAATTTTAAAAGAATAAATTTACATGAGTAAAAATAAAAAAATGAAAAAGCAAAAAGTTGCGATTGTCACCGGTGCGAATGGAAATCTCGGCACCGCTGTCGTACAAAAATTTTTAGAAAATGAATATACGGTTATTGGAATTGTTCATAAAAGAAATGAAACGCGCGTAGAGCACGATCAATACCAGGAAGTAGTTTGTGACTTGTCGAACGAAGATGATTGCCAAAAAATTATTAGCAACATCATTGAAAAATATCAGGCAATAGATGCTGTGATACTCACTGCCGGCGGTTTCGCAATGGGAAATATTGAATCAACAGGAACGGCGCAGATTCATCAACAATTTCAATTGAATTTTGTAACTGCTTACAATGTTGCGCGTCCTGTTTTTTTACAGATGATGCAACAAAACAGCGGCCGTTTATTTTTGATTGGTTCGCAAGCGGGACTAAATACTGCTCATGCAAAAGGAGTAACGGCATACGGATTGTCGAAATCGCTTTTGTTTGATCTTGCAAAAATTATGAATGCCGAAAGCAAAGGGAAAAACGTTGTTACATCTGTCATTGTTCCCGGAATCATTGATACACCCCAGAACCGTAAAAACATGCCTGATAAGAATTTCAGCCAGTGGACTACTCCTTCGCAAATTGCTGATGTGATTTATTTTTATTCTTCCCAAGAAGCATCAGTTGTTCGTGAGCCGGTGATCAAGGTGTATAATAAAATATAGTTTACCATTTAACTTGAAATAAAAATGATTTACATCACACAATTAATTTACATCAATTCAGGACAGGAAAATGTGTTTCATGAATTTGAGGATATTGCGATGCCCGCAATTTTAAAATACAATGGAAGACTTTTGTTGCGGATCAGGCCTAAAGAAAATTCTTTTATTGAGAATTCAATTGACAAGCCGTATGAAATACATCTTGTCGAATTTGACAGCGAAAAAGATTTCCAAAACTTTTCGCAGGATGAAGAACGGAAGCGATTCCTTCATTTAAAGGAACAATCGGTAAAGGCTTCGATATTGTATGTTGGGAAAAAATTATGAGGATGTTTTTTCAAAAAAATAAAAAAATGAAACATTTCTTTGCTTACTGTTTTTGACTTTTTTACGACCCAATCTTTTGATGTTATATTTACTTATTGAAATTTATGCCAACTTTAAAACTCCTGCTCTTATTATTATCATTCTCACTTTATTCTTGTGCACAAAATACAGTCGGGCATAAGTCAAATCCTGAAGCAGTGAGACTTTCTCAACAGGTAATTCCTTTGTATAATTATACCGACAATCCAGACAGTTGCAGAAAGGCTCTTTTATTTTTGGATAGCGCAATAGAGATTGGCAATAGAGATTGATAGTAATGACTTTTTGATTTATTATAACACGTTATTTTTTCTTGAAGGTTTAAAACAATACGATAAGGAAATTAAAAACATGAATGAAATGATCAGATTAAGACCTCATGCTCATAATCTTTTTTTGATGAGAGGTGGTATTTATGAAAAAACCGGTGATACAATTTCAGCGAAAAAAGACTTTCTGAAATCATTATCGATTTGCAATCAGGTTTTGGACACCATGAGCAAAAACAATCAGGATTATTTCATGTTTGTTACCAACAAAGCGGTTAATTTTATCATGTTGAATGATTCTGCTGACGCAAATAAAATTCTGAAAGCTCTTTACGAAAATTATGCTGGTAATTCAGAATGGGATAAAGTTGACAAAGAATATATTTTGTCCGCTGATGAATAAAAATAAGCAGCAATTAATGCAGCCTCCTCCTGCAAAGGATTCTGAGACAGATATTTATTTAAATCAATAATGGAAATGAAAATTTCAATTGATTCAAACCTTCACATTTCCCTACCTTTATCTCCCAAAAACTTCTTCTTCCCAAAAAATAAAAAATGAAACATTTCTTCGTTTACTGCTTTTTCATTTTTCTTTTTTATGCACCAGAATCGTTTGGTCAAAATCATCTGAAAGCAACTGTTGTCGAGCGTCCTGAAACGAATCATGTGAATTCATTTTATGTAAGTAACAAAGCGCCTTTGCTGCCGCTTGCTTTGATCAAACTTCCGGTTGGAGCGATAAACCCCAAAGGATGGATCTTAAAATATCTTGAGTTGCAAAGGGACGGATTAACTGGTCACCTCGGCGAGATCAGCGCGTGGCTGGATAAGAAAAATAATGCCTGGTACAGCGGCACGGGCAAAGGCGATCATGGCTGGGAAGAAGTGCCTTACTGGCTGAAAGGATATGGTGATATGGGTTATATTTTAAAAGATCAATCGATTATCAAAGAAACCAAATCCTGGCTGGAAAAAGTGTTTCAAAGCCAGCGGCAGGATGGATATTTTGGACCCGGAACGGTTGTTTATGATCAGCAAAACCATATCATCAAAGTTCCGGATCTGTGGCCCAATATGATCATGCTTTGGTGCCTGCAATCATATTATGAATACAGCAACGATGCCCGTGTGATTCCATTTATGAGCAAATATTTTCAATGGCAAAGTAAAGTGCCGGACAGCATTTTGCTGAGAACTTATTGGGAAAACAGTCGCGGTGGCGATAATTTGTACAGCATTTATTGGCTTTACGATCATACTGCTGACAAGAACTTACTCGATCTTGGAAATAAAATTTTCAGAAATACGGCCAACTGGTCTCAACAAAACAATCTTCCCAACTGGCACAACGTAAATGTGGCGCAATCTTTTCGGGAGCCGGCTACCTATTTTATGCAGGACAAAGACAGCAGTTCTTTAAAAGCAACTTACAATGATTTTTACCTGATCCGCAATATTTATGGGCAGGTTCCCGGTGGAATGTTTGGTGCGGATGAAGATGCGCGAAAAGGTTACACCGATCCGAGACAGGCAGTGGAAACCTGCGGAATGGTAGAACAAATGTCTTCCGATGAAATTCTCACAGGGATTACGGGCGACCCGATGTGGGCTGATAATTGCGAAGATGTTGCCTTCAATACATATCCTGCCGCTGTGATGCCCGATTTTCGTGGATTGCGTTATTTGACGGCTCCCAATATGGTGGTGAGCGATAGCAAGGATCACTCTCCTGGAATTGAAAATTCAGGGCCTTTTCTTACGATGAATCCCTTTAGCAGCCGTTGCTGCCAGCACAATCATTCCCAGGGCTGGCCTTACTATGAAGAGCATTTGTGGATGGCAACTCCCGACAATGGCGTGGCTGCGATTTTATACAACAGCAGCGAGGTAAATGTAAAAGTTGGCAAAGATGGCAAGCTTGTTTCTCTGAAACAAACGACTCATTATCCTTTCGATGACCATATCAAAATAACAGTAAACACAGTTAAAAGTGTAAATTTTCCTTTGTACCTGCGTGTTCCTGGCTGGTGTGATAATGCGTCAGTTTCGATCAATGGAAAAGCGGTTGATGTAAATGGAAAAGCCGGTTCCTATATCCGTTTGGCCAATCAATGGAAGCAGGGCGATGTGATAGAACTGACGCTACCGATGAAGATACAATTGCAGCTTTGGACGAAAAATAAAAACAGCATCAGCGTGAATTACGGTCCGCTTACTTTTTCTTTGAAGATCGATGAATATTATAAAAAGATGGACAGTAAAGAAGCTTCCCAGCAGGATTCAAAGTGGCAGGCAACTGCTGATCAAAGCAAATGGCCTGCTTATGAAATTTATCCTGAAAGCAAATGGAATTATGGTTTATGGCTAACGAATCAACCGATCGATCAGCAGTTTGAGATTATTAAAAAGCCGTGGCCGAAAAATGATTTTCCGTTTGCTCAAAATACTGCTCCGATTGAGATCAAGGCAAAAGGAAAACTGATTCCCGACTGGACAATTGACCAATATGGATTGTGTGGCGTTTTGCCGGAAAGTCCTGTTACGGTAAATACCAAAGCAGAAGAAATTGAATTAATTCCGATGGGTGCTGCAAGGTTGAGAATATCGGCATTTCCGGTGGTGAAATAGGTTATCGAGCGGTTCTACAACAAGATAACTACAAAAGCCGATCTGAAACTTGTTCATTCTATTTTTCTCTTTCTAAAATTTCTCTTAACGTAATAGTCATAAATCATGGTTGCAACAAGTCCGAAAATTGCAATTCCATCAAGCGACATTCTCACGGAATAAGACTGAATGAATTTCTTAAAAAATATTTCAATTAAAATCATAATTGCGCAAACAACAGTAACGGTTTTTGAAATCCACATTCTTTGTCCATATAAAGAATAACTAAACCAATTTTTGTAATTATCATTTTTAGAATCATGGGCAACCAGTTGTTTGAAAATAGGAGTGGAAGTTTTATAGTTCCGAAGTCGGTAAAATGCCATTCCCTTGAAAAATAAAATGCCATAATACCAGTCATCTTTAATCGATAACAAGTTGAGTCTGTCAATTTCGTTATCAATAATTTTCAAATGTTTAATTGCAACGTCTGCAGCCTCGTTAAATCTATCTTTCTGATACAAAGCGTTTAACTGCTGCCATATTAGCTGAATGTAAAGCTTCAACTCACTTTCATTTTTAAATGTCGTTATGTTATTGAACCGGATTGCGTTTTTGGAAAAGAAGTCAAATGTGTAGTCAGGTGGATATTCACTCGCTGTCCTATAGTCATTGTAAATATTTTCAATAGTACTTGCAGCCATTAAATTTTTATAATAGTTACAAAGTTAATTTCTTGCAGTAAGTTTCAAATTAGCAATAGGATTGAAGATACAGATCGGAAAGTTCAATTCTATCTCACAAATCATTTATTTTTATACCCAAGACTGAAAAATCGGTTAAGAGCCTTTTCCAAGTTTCTTTTCGCAAACTACCCGCTTTATAATATTTTGAATTAAAATCATTAAACGTAATTCTAAGACCATTGGATCTCCGTCCATGCTTTTCCATTTTTACTTCTTCTATAGTAGTAAGAGGGAATTTGTTCTGTATCCACGGGAAATAATGATTTTTTATCAGTAAGTTGTCGGCTTGTATTTCGAAATAATACATCTGAAAACCAATGGCAATGAATAATGCTAAACTAAAATACAACATAACTTCGATTGGAATTTCACTTCTTGTATTGAATCTATTATCTATCAATCCGAAGACAATTGGATAGGCCAAGGCTAATGTATTACCACAAAACCAAGGATTCCCTTTGTAAATGTTAGTTTTATACAATTTTCTCTTTATTAGCAAGTAGGCAGTTCTTGTGCTTTATAATTTTAATGATCTTTTCTTTCGAGTTTCTCGATTGTTGTAATGCCACTGTCTATTATTTCAGGCGGTACAATATTACTGGAACCCCTTCACATCTCCAACAAAAAATAAGCACTAAATATCGCGTAAAATTTCCTTTAACTATGCAATCAAATTTTGCAAAATATTTTCTTCAAAAAAAGTAGTGGTAATTTTTTGCGATTGGGATAAAATTTGATCAAGAGTTGGCTGGTCTTCACCACTGATCGAATGTGCCAATTCGCGTATATTTCCTTTCGTTTTATAAACCTTGTCAATGCTCTCTTCGAGGAGAAGAATTTTAAGTCCGCTGTCTTTTAATTTTCCCAACTCTGCAATGATCCAGCTTAGCGCATAAAAATAATTATTGTTGAGCATGATATGCGATTGCAAACCGCTTCCGTCAGGCAACACATTAAAAGGCGAATTAAGAACTTCAGGAGTAAGATATTTCTTTAAAAAATCGGGTGGTTCAACGTTTTGTTTCAATTGCATTAAACCACGCAGCGCTTGTGGATAAATGCTGAGCCATCGAACGCGTCGCCGCAGTTCGTGAACATCATTTTCAATATCTTTAAATTCCAGTTTTTTTACTTTGTATTTTTTTATCACTTTATCAATGTCGTCCTGGTAAACATCTAAAATTGCCTGTGAATCATGCTTTTCATCAAACCAATTGATCTGATTCAGATCTTTTTTAATTTTTGAAACACGGTTTTTATTTTTTCCAATCCATTTTTCTTCTTTTAAAAGATCGTTTAAATCCTGTGTTTTCTCATCGCGCTGATCTTTGATAAAACCTGTAATTCTAGCAGGAATATTTTTCTGCTGAAGAAATTGCTGATAAAAACCATCGTAATAATCAATCCCTCCTAGCGCATCCTCAATGTCTTTGAAATGCTCATTTAATTTCGTCAATTTTTTATGGCTGTGGATTTTTTTATAAAGCCTGCTTAGCGCCTCAAGCATAAAAAAAGGCGTTCTCAGATCTTCTTTATAAGCAATAAGGGCGGGACTTTCAGAAGTAGCGGCATTGTCGAGAATCGTTTCAACTTTATTGAGATAATAAAGAAAACGCGATTTTCCGACGGGAATAAACGAATCCATTTTGTTTTGAAATTTTAGTGAGAATTATAAAACAATATACAAAAGGTTTGCCTGATTGCGTTTTATTTGCCGCATTCAACTTTTTTACAACTATCATTAAGATACTCCGTTTCCAGCGTTATGTGCTGAATATTCATGTGCTGCAAAGTATGTTTTAATTCATTTTTTATACACGTAACCTGTTCCGCATTTTTATCAGAATCTACCACCAGATGTGCTGTCATGGCGTTTTCTGTTGTACTCATCGCCCAGATATGAATGTGATGAAGATCTTTGATTCCATCAATGTTTTCGGCTTTGTTTTTAATTTCATTCAGATTAATATCTTTAGGAACTGCATCCAGTGTAAGCGCAAGACTTTCTTTTAGCAAAGACCAGGTACTGAACAAAATCACCAAAACAATCATGATACTGATCATCGGATCGATCCAGTATAAATGGGTATAGAAAATGATAATTCCGCCTACCATTATTCCTGCACTTACCAAAGCATCGGCAACCATATGCAGGTAAGCACTTTTTACATTGAGGTCGTGTTCTTTATTTTTTAAAAATAAAACAGCGGTTAAAAAATTAATTACAATTCCAATTCCAGCTACAATTGCGATCGTTTTTCCCGGCAAAGCAGGTGGATTTGCAAACCGCTGAAACGCTTCATAAGCGATTGCTGCGATGGAAATCAAAAGGATGAGCGCATTGAACAAAGCTGCTACTATCGTGGTTTTGCGGTATCCGTAAGTGTATTTGTTATTCGATTTTATTTTTAATAACCGGAAAGCTAATAAAGACAATCCAAGGCTTCCAACATCGGCCAGATTATGCCCGGCATCTGACAAAAGCGAAAGAGAATGAATGGAGAAACCAACGAATGCTTCTATGAGAACAAAAAGAGAATTCAGTAAAATGCCGATCACAAAAGCTGAGTTCACGTTTGTAAGAACGGCAATATGACTGTGATCGTGGTGCGAATGGTTATGTTCCATAAACTTTAATGAATGTAAAAGTAAGAAATGTAGTGTTTTGGATTTTATGCAGAAAATAAAAAGTAATTATTCCTTTGTTCACTGTTTCAGGAATCATCAGATTTTGTTTCAAGAGAATTCTGTTGAAACCCTTGATTTTACTAACATTTATGTTAAAATTTTTGGTTTTCTAAGCATTCATATTATATTGCACGAATAGATTTCTACTGCTTAATTTAACCTTTTTTATGCGAGCTCCTGTTAAATGGAATACGATCGACGGTCATTCGCCTGTTGCGGGATATTTGAATCAGATTGCCACGCTTTCCAGCGAAGTTGTAAAGGAAATTGATGAAAATACTTTTCCATTTTCAATTGAAAAAAGGAAATTTTTGTTGAAACCCGGTTCTGTAGCCGATCATTTTTATTTTATTGTGAAAGGCGTAATTCATGGATTTATAAAAGAAGATGGAAAACAAATCACTACCTGGATCAATGAAGAAAATGAAATCGTTGGCTCAATCCGAACATTAGGAACCAACAATCTTTGCCAGGAATATTTGCAGGCGCTTGAAGATTGCGAATTGGTTGGAATACCACTGGATTTTACGGAATTGATGTTCAATAAATATCCCGAAACGAATGTGATCGGTCGCAGGATTTGGGAATATAATTACCGCGGCGCTGAAGAAAGGGCTTATATTTCCCGTATTCCTTCTGCGGAAAAAAAATACCTGCATTTTTTAAAAACACAACCTGATTTACTGAACAGAATTTCTTTAAAATATATTGCTTCTTACCTGGGAATGACACTTGAGACCCTTTCCAGGATTCGTTCACGTCAAAATAAACGTTGATTATTATCAATTGTTAGAAGTTTCACGCTTTTAAATAATTTTTTAATCTATTATTATAATCTATTGGTAATGAGAAGGATATTTTATTTATCAGTTCATTTTTAAGCTGCACTTTTCTTTTTTTGTTACAACAAAGAATAAATAAAAAAATACTTTAACTGTTGATAATGCGTTTATACGTGATCACAAAAGGTGAATCCGTATCAATGAAAACCAGCAGTAAAAATTTTAAAAATTCTGCAGTCTTTAAAAGGTCATTATTTTTTTCTGTAATAATGCTTTTAATTTCTTCTTCTGTTTTGGCCGATTACACTATTCCATCAGGTTCAACAGTTGACGCCAGCACACTAACCGGTCAATCCGGGGCTCTTATCATTAATGGAACTTTGAAAATTTCTTCTAATGTTTCTTTATTAAATTTTACCAGCGTAATCATAAATGCGCCAAACGGACAAATCTACTGGACAAACAATAGCGATCTTACTTTTGCAACCGGTACGAGCATTACAGTTGATCCGTCTTCACAAGGACTTCAACCGACCACCGGAAATGGTAATGCTTCGCAGCGACTTATTATAGGCAGCACTATTATTGCTGTTTCAAGTGATAAATCAAGCAACACTACTTTTACATTTTCCCAGTTTAACACACAGGGCGGTTTGCCGGATTTCACTTTGACTTCCAGTTCATCTGTTTGTTCCGGAAGCTCAATAACAGCAAGTATTACGCCTGTATACTCTGTCAGTGGAGTTATTTATACCTATCAATGGGTACTACTTCCCATGTCAGGAACCTTTAATTACAATGCAGCAAAATCTACTGCAACAATAACTCCGGCTGCCGGAAATTACTTTATTACCTGTGTAGCAACAGCAAATTCATATTCAGTTGTAAAAACAATGCAGGTAACAGTAAATGCGGCTAATACCTGGCTGGGAGCCAATTCTAACTGGAGCGATCCGGCAAATTGGTGCCCTGCTGTTCCCACAGATGGGACTAATGTAACAATTCCTGCTTCAACAGATTATCCTATTATTTCCGGAGGAACTGTAGCGACTGTTAATAATCTTACAATTGCACCTGGTGCCACTTTAAAAGTTTTAGGTAAATTAGAAGTTTCTGGTACAATCACTAACAACGGAACTCTGGATGTTTCGAATGGAACGCTAGGAATGAATGGAACAGCGGCTCAAACTATTGCCGGTAGTATGTTCTACAATAAAACAGTTAATAATCTAATTGATAACAATACGAGTGGTTCTGGACTTTCCGTTTCTTCAACTTTAAATGATACTTTAAAGATTTCGGGAACATTGACTTTTGGAAATTCTGCTGCTATATTAAATACCAATGATAATTTAAATTTATTATCAACCATAAACGGAACAGCAAGTGTTGGAGTAGTAGGAACAGGAAATTCTATTAATGGAAAAGTAATCGTTGACCGTTATGTAAACATAGGTACTGCAAGTGGACAACATTCAAAATCATGGCAATTTTTAGCAACGCCAACCAACGGACAAACAATTAAACAAAGTTGGATGGAAGATCAGCGAACAAGTTCCGGGTATGGAACTTATTTAACTAGCCCTCACGGAACAACGGCGGGTTTTGATGCTTATTCACCCGGCGATGCTATGAAATATTATGACTCAAATTCCAATAGCTGGGTTGGTGTTTCCAGCGCAAATAATTCTATTTATAATTCAGTAGGATATATGGTTTTTATTCGTGGTGACAGAACGGTGGACGGAACAACCATTACTACTGCAACTCCAACCATTTTAAGAACAAAAGGGAATTTGTTTTCAGGAACACAACCAGCCATCAGTGTGTTGCCCGGACATTACCAGTCCATTGGAAATCCTTATGCTTCTCCCGTTGATTTTAGCCTTTTGCCAAAAACCAATCTTGATAATTTGTATTATGCGTGGGATCCTTTTTTATATGGATCATATGGATTTGGCGGTTATCAAACAATCTCGGCCACCAATAATTGGCAACCAATTCCCGGTGGCACCAGTGCGTACCCTTCAGGAACGAACCGAAAAAACATTCAATCAGGGCAGGCAGTTTTTGTCCATTCTTCTTCTGCAACGGCAGGCTCCATCACGTTTAATGAAAGTAGTAAGTCAAGTAGCAGTTCTGTAAATTTTGCCAGAATTTCCAATAATACACAAATCGAAGACAGGCAATTTTTAAGAGCTAGTCTTTATGCAAGTGCAAACCCAGATGCCGCTATCGCCGATGGAAATGCGGTTGCTTTCGATCAAATTTTCAGTGACAGCATTGATGCAGATGATGGATTGAAAATAACCAACAGTGGAGAAAATTTTGGCATTCTTCGTTATGGAAAATTTTTGGCAGTGGAAGCAAGAGCGCCACTTGTTTCAAATGATACGATTTTTTATAAAATCAGTAATCTTCGTCAGCAGACCTATCAATTACGTTTTGTACCTGAAAATATGCAGAGTGATAATGCACAGGCTTTTCTGGTTGATAATTTCTTAAATACTTCAACTATCCTCAGCCTTGCTGACACTACATTCGTAAATATTTCTATCACTTCAAACACTGCTTCATCAGCCGCTGACAGGTTTAAAGTTGTTTTCAAAACATTTAATGTCTTGCCGGTTAAATTAATGTCATTAAAGGCAACAAAAAAAGATGAATCAATTTTGGTGGAATGGAATGTAGAAAATGAAAGTGGAATGCTGGAATATCGCGTAGAAAAATCTTTAGATGGAAATAATTTTATCATAGCAGGAAATGTAGCAGCAACGATTAACGGCGCGGGTAAATATAATTGGACAGATGACCAGCCTGTTCCAGGAAATAATTATTACCGGATTGCCAGCGTTTCCAAAGATGGCCAAATCACTTATTCATCAATTGTAAAAGTGATGATGGGAAATTCAATTCAAACCATTTCAGTTTTTCCAAATCCTCTTGAAAATGGAATCATTCATTTGCAATTTTCAAATCAGCCTGCGGGAACGTATTCTATTCGTTTGATCAATTCTATTGGAGAAGTAATTCTTTCAAAAAATATCAATCACAATGGCAGCAGCAGTAGAGAAACGATTCGTTGCAGGAATTTAAATAAAGGAATTTACAACCTGGAAATTAAAAAACCAGATGGAAATACTGAAATCATTAAGATTTTAAATTGATCTTCTTTCCCGGAAATAAAAAATCCAATTATTTCTTCGTTTACTATTAAGAAATAATTGGATCAAAATAGTTTGATTTCAAACTAATTTATAAATCAAGAAGGTTTTTGTAAGTGTCTTATTTTTATTTGAAAGTTTGAAATAAAGCCTTCTTGGTTTTTTTTGAACGGGATGTCAAACAATATATTTAATCAGTGCCGCTTAGTTTATCGTCGGTAACTCTTCCTCCACAAATAAATCTCTTTGAATAATAATGATCGTCGAGACTGCTGATTTTGACGCCATGCGTCGATGCGTGGACGAAATAATCATTGTCGAGATAAACGCCAACGTGAGAAACTCCGCCATGAGTATTAAAGAAAACAAGATCGCCTTCTTTTAAATCATCTTTATCAATATGTTCTGTCGCATCATATTGCTCTCTTGCTGTGCGGGGCATATTAAATCCATAAACGGCAAGCAAAAGCGCGCCAGTAAGAGCGCTGCAATCAATTCCTCTTTTGGTTGTTCCTCCGAGATGATAGCGTGTTCCAAACCAGTTATCAATAAATCCCAGTAAAGAAAGATTTTTTAAAGATTCTACATCCACATTCATGATCATGGCATACTTAAACTGAAGAGCAGAAAGTTTTTCAATCGCAGAAGTAGCGATTTCAGTGATAGTTGCAGGTTTCTTTGTTACTACCGGCGCTTCTACCATTTTTATACTTTTTGTACCACCGCTTTCTGTTGTTTTTAAAATACCATCAGGAGTAAAAGAAATTCCATCAGAAGAAGGAGAGGGGTTTTCAAGAAAATTAGCAACACTAATATTATTAACACTATTTTGAGCAGACGCTATTTGCACACTGCATGCAAATAGTATGGATAGGCAGGTTAATGCAGGCTTGTTCATTCTTATCGGGTTATATTGTTTATTCAAAAAAATAAGCAACGTTGTTCATAGATATGGCAACAGGCTTAGCATTTGAATAAATCCAGGTTAAAATTGAAATTTCTCAGTTGCGACGAAGATAAGTTTCGAATCACAAAAAATCAAAAAAATATTTGCAGGACTTTTCAACACAATTTATTTCAAAAACTTTTGCCTGTTATTGAGAATTTGCAAAAATCAAGCCGTTCGTTTTTCATTGAGGAATCATAACATTTTGATCGCTTTTTAAAAAGAGTCAATAAAAAAAAATGAAAAGTTAAACATCAAAAAGTTTCATGCATCTGTTAATAATTTGCGGAAAACGACACCTCGTTATTAACGATATTTGCAGTCGTTTAAAATTCGTAATTTCTAATTTGCTATGAAGTTTTCTCACCTTCATGTTCACACCCAATTTTCTTTGTTAGATGGCGCTGCATCTATCAAAGCCCTTTACAACAAAGCGATTGCAGACGGAATGCCGGCACTTGCCATTTCTGATCATGGAAATATGTTTGGTGTTTTTGAATTTGTAAAACATGCGCACACTTTAAAAAATGATGACGGCAGTCTGAAGGTAAAACCGATCGTTGGCTGTGAATTTTATATCACTGAAAACAGGCATCAAAAACAATTTACCAAAGAACAAAGAGACCAGCGTCATCACCAGATATTGTTGGCCAAAAATGCAGAAGGTTATAAAAATCTTACAAAGCTTACATCGCTTGGATATATTGAAGGAATGTATTCCAAATATCCGCGCATCGACAAAGAACTGATTCATAAATACCATGAAGGATTGATTGCCACTACTTGTTGCCTCGGTGCTTTGGTGCCTCAGGCGATTTTAAAAAAAGGCGAAGCGGAAGCAGAAAATGAATTCAAATGGTGGCTGAATATTTTTCAAAAAGATTATTATGTGGAACTACAGCGACATGGAATTCCTGATCAGGATAAAGTGAATAAAGTCTTATTGAAATTCGCCAAAAAATATAATGTAAATGTTATTGCAAGTAACGATTCGCATTATGTAGATGTAGAAGATTTTAATGCGCATGATATTTTACTTTGTATCAACACGGGTGAAACACAAGCTACTCCGGCATTACGCGAGTTCACCGACGATGATGTAGCGATCAAAAACAAACGATTTGCATTTCCCAATAATCAGTTTTATTTAAAGAACACGAATGAAATGCTTTCGGCTTTTGATGATTTGCCGGAAGCTTTGGATAATACCAATGAAGTAATTGATAAGATCGATGTGCTCGATTTAAAAAGAGACATTCTCATCCCGCATTTTCCGGTTCCAAAAGAATTTGCCAACCAGGAAGCGTATCTTGATCATCTTACCTGGGAAGGCGCGAGAAAAAGATATGAAACCATTACTCCCGAAATTGAAGAGCGCATCAACTTTGAATTGTTCACAATCAAAACGATGGGCTTTGCCGGATACTTTTTAATTGTAAGCGATTTTATTGTCGCCGGAAAAAATATGGGCGTTTTTGTTGGCCCCGGAAGAGGTTCTGCTGCTGGTTCTGTTGTAGCTTATTGTATTGGAATTACGAACATTGATCCGATAAAATACAAACTGCTTTTTGAAAGATTCTTAAATCCTGACCGTAAATCAATGCCGGATATTGATACGGATTTTGATGATGAAGGAAGGCAAAGAGTTTTGGATTATGTGGTCGGTAAATATGGAAAAAACCAGGTGGCGCAAATCATTACTTACGGTACGATGGCTGCGAAAATGAGCATTAAAGATGTGGCGCGTGTTATGGATCTTCCGCTTTCTGAAAGCAATGCATTGGCAAAATTAGTTCCTGATAAGCCCGGCACTTCATTAAAGAAAGTTTTGAAAGCGCCTGTAACCGGACCGAAATCGTTAACCGAAGAAGGTGTTGGCCCTGACGACATCAGCAACATTTTAGCCCTGCGTGAGATTTATAATGGCGATGATACAAGGAGCAAAGTTTTACATGAAGCAGAAATTCTTGAAGGTTCTGTAAGAAACACAGGAATTCATGCATCAGCGATCATCATTGCACCACAGGATTTGATGGAACTTATTCCGGTGGCCAGTTCCAAAGATTCTGATCTATGGCTCACGCAAATTGACGGAAGTAATATTGAAGCTGCAGGAGTTTTGAAGATGGACTTTCTGGGTTTAAAAACATTGAGCATTTTAAAGACATGTCTTTCTCTCATAAAAAAAAATCACGGAATTTCTATTGATCTCGATGGATTGCCTTTGGATGATGAAAAAACGTATCAACTTTTTCAGCGCGCAGAAACCAACGGAACATTTCAATTTGAAAGTGCAGGAATGCAAAAATATTTGCGCGAATTAAAGCCGGATAAATTTGATGATCTGATCGCGATGAATGCTTTGTATCGTCCAGGCCCGATCGCATATATTCCTGATTATATTGAAAGAAAACATGGAAGGCAACAGATCGTTTATGATTTGCCGGAAATGGAAGAATTTCTGAAAGACACTTATGGTATTACCGTTTACCAGGAACAGGTGATGTTACTTTCTCAAAAGCTGGCAGGATTCAGCAAAGGCGATGCAGATATTTTGCGAAAAGCCATGGGTAAAAAGCAAAGAGCTGTGTTGGATAAAATGAAGGCGCAGTTTATTGAAGGTGCGAAAAAGAACAATCATCCTGTAAACATTTTAGAAAAGATCTGGGCCGATTGGGAAGCATTTGCGCAATATGCCTTTAATAAATCACATTCTACCTGCTATGCTTTTGTAGCTTATCAAACTGCTTATTTGAAAGCACATTATCCGAGTGAATATATGGCTGCGGTTTTGAATCACGCAGGGGCCATCGATAAAATCACTTTCTTTATGGAAGAATGCAAAAGCATGGGCTTAACCGTTCTTGGCCCTGATATCAATGAATCACAAAAAGGATTTGCAGTAAACAAAAAAGGTGAGATCCGTTTTGGTTTCAGCGGAATGAAGGGTGTGGGCGAAGCGGCGATTGAAAATATCATTGACGAAAGAGAAAAGCATGGAACTTTTTCTTCCATTTTTGATATGATCAAAAGAGTGAACCAAAGAACTGTGAACAAAAAATCTTTGGAAAGTCTTGCTTATGCCGGTGCATTTGATTGCTTCAACAATTTTCATCGTGCACAGTTTTTCTTTACAGCGCCGGGTGAAAATATCACTTCACTGGAAAAAATTATCAAATTTGGAAATCAATACCAGGCGCAGGTTCATAATAATACGAATACACTTTTTGGCGATTTAAAAATGGAAGAAGTAACACCACCGGCCATTCCGGATTGTGAACGCTGGCCGTTGGTTCAATTGCTGGATAATGAAAGAGAAGTGATCGGCATGTACCTGAGCGGCCATCCGTTGGATAATTTTAAATTCCAGATTAAGCATTATAAATTCGATTCTATCGCTGATTTTAATGAATTCAAAGCAGCAGTGAATGTGTATCCCAATCCTTCAAGATCTTTTCGGATCGCCGGACTGGTAACTGATGGACAACACCGTCTTTCAAAAAGAGGAAACAAATTTGGTGTGCTTCACCTCGAAGATTATTCAGAAAAAATGGAACTGATGCTTTTTGGCGAAGATTACGCAAAATACAGCCATTACCTTGAAGCAGGAATGGTTCTTTGCGTCACAGGCTCATTTGTTCAGCGTTATCAAACATCTCCGTACGAATTCAAAATCGGCAGTATTAGCCTTTTGGAAACAGTGATGAGAAGCCAGACAAAAAAGCTTCATATTGAAATGAACCCGCAGGATGTTTCTGAAGAATTTATTGAGTTTATTGGAAATAATGTTCAAAAATTTCCCGGAAAATCTGCTTTAAAGTTCAATATTTCGAATAATCTTTCGCGCTTAAAATTCTCCATGTATACCATGGAAAAAGGATTTGAAATGAATGACGAAATGGCTAATTATCTGCAACAAAAACCTGAATTAGATATCAAAGTTGAATTAACATGATGTGGATATGACAATTCAACATTTAAAAATTATTGGCTTTACCTTTGCAATCAATATTACTATTATTTTAAACTAAAAATTTCATTATGGCTCAGGAATATACCGATGCGAACTTTAAAGAAAAAGTTTTAGACTCTGATAAATTAACAATGATCGACTTTTGGGCAGAATGGTGTGGCCCTTGCCGCGCGATCGGACCAGTTGTAGAAGAACTTGCAAAAGAATATGACGGAAAAGTAAACGTTGGAAAAGTAAACGTTGATAACAACCCTCAATTAAGTGTTAATTACGGCATTACCAGCATTCCTGCAATTTTGTTTGTAAAAGGTGGTAAGGTAGTCGATAAATTAGTTGGTTCTCAACCTAAATCTAATTTTGTAAAAAAGATCGAAGCGTTGAAATAATTTGTAGCATCCAATTTTTTAAAAATCTCCGGAAAACATCCGGAGATTTTTTTTAAGCAAAAGTTATTCGTAAAAAGCTTTTGATTTCTATTCAATAAACCTTTTACAGTACGTAAGCAATCAATTATTTTCTCGTCTGAAACTCCGCTTTATAGTAAACAAACAAATAATTTGTTTTTATATTTTTCCAGTCTAAGGGGAAAAAAAACCCCATCTGCCATAAAATTTACGAGTTTATAGCACTTCTCAGCAATAAATTTCTTGGTATAAAGTTGGCAATTACATTATTAAGTATTACTGATTTCTCAACAGTATCCAATGTCAGCTTTGTAATGATTTACTTTTATTCTAAGGTTATGTTATGTCGTTTTTTGATAATTCTGTTATCTTCTTTTGGTATCATCACGGTTCAGAGTTGTACGGGTAATTATATAAAAGCGGATAGTACCTGCAAAGAATATGACCTGAATCGCCCGCTTATATTGTCTTTGAATGATGCATTGCGTGAAATTTCAGGAATTGATTTTTATGCAAAGGATACGAGCGTTTTTGCAATTTCGGATGAACTCGGCTATTTATTTAAAATCCATTTAAAGAATAACTACGTCACTCAAAAATGGAAATTTGATAAAACACTTGATTTTGAAGATGTATCTTTTCACGACAGCCTTTTTTATATTCTGGAAAGCAATGGCAACATTCATACTTTAAAATTTGCTCCACGCGGAGATACCATCACAACTCAAACAACAGTTTTTAATTCTGAAGGAAAAGGGAAGAACGAATTCGAATCGCTTTATTACGACTCTGCGCGCAACAGTTTTATTATGATCTGCAAAGATTGTGAAGGCGATAAAAAAAGTGCTGTTACCGCCTGGGGATATAACCCGGAAAATCATGCTTTCACACAAGCCGTGTTTATTATCAATGCTGAGATCATCGCAAAGAAAGCAGGTGAAAAGAAAATGAAATTCAAGCCTTCAGCGGCGGCTATAAATCCGGCTACCGGTGAGTTGTGGATACTTTCAGCAGTAAACGAATTGCTTGTTCGGGCAGATCAGAATGGAAATTGCAAAGAAGCTTATCCTCTAAATCCCGGGCTTTATACCCAGCCAGAAGGAATTTCATTTACTCCAAAAGGAGATATGATCATTTCAAATGAAGCGGGAAATAAACACAATTCTGCCTCCATATTCATTTTTAAACGAAAAAAAGTTAGTTGATGCAAAAGTTAGTTGCAATTATTTTATTATTTTTTTTATTTCAGAATGGTTTTGCTCAAAAAGCAGATTCAATTAAGGAAAGGATCATTCTGATCGGTGATGCGGGAAAATTGAATTTTGGACGGCAACCCGTTGTGGATGCAGCCCGTGATTTGATTCCATTGGATAAAAAGACAACGGTTTTGTTTTTGGGCGACAATCTTTATAAAACCGGCTTGCCGCAGGATTTTTTGCCTCAATATAAGGCCGCAAAAGCGGTTTTGGATTCACAAATCAACATAGCGAAAGGCACGGATGCAAAAGTGATCTTCATTCCCGGAAACCACGACTGGACTGATGGAAGCCCGATCGGTCTTGAAAATGTTGAACGCCAGGAACGTTATATTAATGGATTGGGAAATAAAAATGTTGAATTTCTTCCCACAGATGGTTGCGTTGGCCCTGTTGAGTACGACATCAGCGATGACATTACTATCATTTTATTTGACAGCCAATGGTTTATACAAAAAGGGGAAAAGCCCGGTGTGGAGTCAGATTGTTCTTCAAAAACAGAAGAAGAATTTTATGAAGAATTGGATAAAATGCTGGGAAATAATACTAAAAAATTAGTGATCCTTGCCTGTCATCATACTTTGAAAAGCTATGGCGTTCATGGGGGATATTATACATTAAAACAACATATTTTTCCTTTTACTGATCTCAATCCAAAGCTCTGGATCCCGCTTCCTGTTATTGGCTCAATTTATCCGATTGCACGCGGAATTTTTGGAACACCGGAAGATCTTCATTATCCGGCTTATGAAAAAATGATCGGAGCAGTTGAAAAGATTGTAAAAGGTTATCCAAATGTACTTTTTGTTGCTGGTCATGAGCACGATCTTCAACTAATTAAAGACAGCAGTCGCTATTATGTTGTAAGCGGTGCAGGTTCTAAAAAGACGAGGGTTTCGAAGAATAAAAAGGTTTTGTACGAAGCGCAGTCTTTAGGTTTTGCAACACTTGAAATTTCGAAAAACAAAAATGTTCATATCGATTATTATCAGGTAAATGAAGATACTGTAAAACATGCATTCAGTAAAGATCTTTTCAATTTTAATTATGTGAACAAACCGGATTCCACCCAAATTCCTCAAACACTTCCCGTTGTTCATTTTCAGGACAGTGTTACAGTTCCGGTCAATAAACATTATGCGCAGGTTTCAGGTTTTCATAAGATTATTTCGGGAAAAAATTATCGCAAAGAATGGGCAGAGCCTGTTCATTTGAAAGTATTTAGAGTTGATAAAGAAAAAGGAGGGTTTAAAATAAAAGAACTGGGAGGTGGAAGACAAACGAAGTCGTTAAAAATGGAAGATACCGCAGGAAGAAAATGGGTTTTGCGAACAGTGGACAAAGATCCGGCGGGTGCGGTTCCGGAAGCATTTAAAGGAACCATTGCACAATCTATTGTGCAGGATATGATCTCTGCGCAATCACCTTATGGCCCTTTGGCGATTCCGGTTCTTTCAAAAGCGGTTAATGTGATCTATAATACCCCCGTTTATTATTTTGTTCCGGACGATCCGGCTTTGGGAAAATACAGACAGGTTTTCGCAAATAAAGTTTGTTTACTGGAACCAGATAATCCGGTTGATAAAGAAACAGATACTAAAAGCACGCAGAAGATCATCAATAAAATGATCTCAGACAGTAAAGATCATATGGATCAGCAAGCGGTTTTAAGAGCAAGGCTTTTAGACATGGTGATTGGGGATTGGGACAGACATTTCGCCCAATGGGATTTTGGAACAAGAGATACGGGTGTGGGCAAATTGTATTTTCCAATTCCAAAGGATCGTGACCAGGCATTTTTTAATTCGAACGGGTTATTGGCAAAAGCAGTAAGCCTTTCAGCGATGCCTTATTTGCAGGGATTTAAAAAAGATTATCCAAATATAAAATGGTTCAATTGGGAAGAAAGAGATTTCGATAGAATTTTTATGAACAATCTCGATGGAAAAACATGGGAGAATATCATCAGGAAATTCCAGTCAGATATGAGCGATTCAGTAATTGAAACAGCAATAAAAAGATTTCCGCCTGAGATTTATAAAATGAATGGAAACGTAATTGAAACAAAATTAAAAGGACGACGCGATCTTCTGTATAAGAAAGGAATGGTTTATTACCGGTTTCTCTCAAAAGAAGTGAATGTTGTGAGCAGTAATAAAAATGAATTTTTCAGGCTTTCCAACCGAAACGACAGCCTGGAAGTAAAAGTGTTCAAACGCAAAGACGAAAACGATTCTTCAACGTTAATGTACGATCGTGTTTTCGATCCAAAGGTGACAAAGTACATTAATCTTTATGGTCTGAATGGTGATGATATTTTTTATGTGGATTCGAATGTAAATTCAAAAATAAAACTGAGAATTATCGGCGGGCAGGGGAATGACACTTTCAATATTAAAGGAAATATCAAAAATAAAATATACGACTATTCTCCAGAAAAGAATTTTATTGTAAATGCCAGGAAAAGCAAAAATGAAATGTCTACTTCGCCTTCTGTTAACCGGTATGATATTACCAGCTACAAATACAACACTTACCGGATCCCCATGCTGAATGTCGGCTATAATGTTGAAGACAACATTTTGATCGGCCTTGGCTTTTCATTAAAAACGTTTGGCTTTAGAAAAGATCCGTATGCTACTTATCAAAAACTATCGACGTTGTATAGTTTTAGTTCTGCTGCTTATCAATTGAAATACGAAGGAGAATTTAACCAGTTGGTAAAAAACAATGATCTTGTTGTTCATGCTAATTTTTATAATCCCGTTCTCAATAATTTTTATGGACTCGGTAATAATTCTGTAAATGATAAAAGCAAACCTTTGGAATTTTATCATGCCAGATATAAATATGTAGATGGAGAAGTATTGTTGCGCAAAAAATATTTTCATAATCTGCTACAGTTTTATCTGGGACCAACTTATTATCATTATTGGAATAAATACGCCGACAATGAAAATAAAATATTGGGACATCCTTCATTGGTTGGATTGGATTCAGCCAGTATTTACAAAGGCAAATCTTATTTGGGAGGAAAGTTTGCCGTTGTTGTCAATAACCTGAACAGCGAATTGCTGCCAACAAGAGGTGTGATCTGGAATACAGAATTAAAATCAATGTTTGGCACCAATGACAATAGTCATCAGATTACTTCATTGACATCAGATCTTGCAGTATATGCAAGCCTACGCGATCCGGCAAAACTAGTTGCTGTATTGCGATTTGGTGCAGGCCATATTTTTAATAACAATTTTGAATATTTCCAGGCGCTTACATTAGGAGCGAATAATTATTTAAGAGGATTCAGAAAAAATCGTTTTGCCGGTCAGTCAGTAATGTATCAGACAACGGAATTGCGCGTCAAACTTTTTGAATCAAAATCTTATGTTCTTCCCGGTGCTGTGGGTTTGATCGGTTTTAATGAAGTTGGAAGAGTGTGGATGCATAATGAAATCTCGCATAAATGGCACGATGATTTTGGAGGAGGTATTTATTATTCTCCTTACAATTTTGCATTGGTTTCAGCAACCATTGCTCATTCGCCGGAGGACAATTTATTTAATTTCTCAATTGGCACTAAATTTAATATAACCTTTTAATTATGGACTATCATAAAATAGATAAACGCATTGAAGAATATGTCAGGGGAGTATTTGAACAAATGCATTCTCCTTCATTGGTTTTTCATAACCTTGAACATACTGAAAATGTCGTAAAGCGAACAAAAGAAATCGCAGGCCACTACAATGTTTCTGAAAAAGAAATGCTCATCCTGTATGCTGCCGCCTGGTTTCATGATACCGGCTATTTGTTTACAGAGCCTGGCAAGCATGAAGAAATGAGTTGTGACATCATGAAGAAATTCATGAAAGATCTGGTACCGGACGAGGATATAATTCAAGAAATTGAAGGCTGCATCATGTCAACAAAAGCTCCAAGAAATCCTAAAAATTTATTGCAGGAGATTATTTGTGATGCGGATACTTATCATCTCGGAACCAAAGATTTTAAGGCGATGAATAAAAAAGCGATGCAGGAGGCAAAGCTTCGCGATAACAGCATTACAACACAAGAATTTAGGAAAGGGACGATTGCCATGTTGGAAGCACATGTTTTTTACACCAATTATTGTAAAGAACTTTTGAACGACAGAAAAAATAAAAATCTTCAAAAATTAGAAGCAAAGGCAGAAAAGAAAAAAGAGAAAAAGAATAAAGACGAAAAAAGTGCTGAGCAGGTTGATTTGTCAGAAGTTGAAAAAGATAAAAGTGGTTTAATGAGCAAAGGTATTCAAACGATGCTTCGTCTCACCTCCCAAAATCATTTAAAACTTAGTGAAATGGCCGACAGAAAAGCCAATATTCTCATCTCTGTAAATGCGATTATCATTTCAGTAATTTTAAGTGTTCTTTTACGCAAACTCTCTACAGAAACGTATTTGATCATACCAACTATTTTGTTTTTAACCTCTGCAGTTGTCACAATCGTTATTGCAATCCTGGCCACAAGACCAAAAGTGACCAGCGGAAATTTTACGATGGAAGGCGTAAAAGAAAAGAAAATCAACCTGCTCTTTTTTGGCAATTTTTATAAAAGTACTTATCAAGAATACAACAAAGCAATGAGAGAGATGATGCTTGATACCGATTATCTTTATGGATCGCTGATCAAAGACATTTATTATCTTGGTAAAGTTCTGGGGCAGAAGTACAAACTGATTCGCATTGCCTACAATGTTTTTATGATCGGAATTATTGTTTCGGTAATCGCTTTTGGATTTGCTACTTTATTTGGCGGTTCTTCCGGTGGAACGATAATTAATGGCACAGGATCGCCATTATAAGAAATTTAAATCTATGATATTAGTAAATCGTGATCTTAGCTGGCTTAGTTTTAATCTGAGGGTTTTAGAAGAAGCTCATGATCCGGCTGTGCCGCTTTTTGAGCGAATGAAATTTCTTTCTATTTTTTCTTCTAATCTCAATGAATTTTTCAGAGTAAGATATCCTGAAGTCATTGCGCTTTCTGTTCTAAATAAAAAAACAAAAAAAGCTATCGAAAATTTTGAGGAAAATATTGCAGACAAAGTGCAGGATGAAATAAAATTTCAATTAAATTTCTTCGGCGAAATACTACATGAAGAAATACTTCCCGAATTAAAAAACAACGGAATCATTTTTTATTATGGAACACCGATCCGTAAAGAACATCTTCCTGAAATAAGAGAGATTTTTTTATCAGATGTACTGTCTTTTATTCAACCTATTTACCTGGAGCCGGATGTTTCAAACAACTTTATTCCAAAAAATAACCAGCTTTATTTTCTGATCACATTGCAGGATGATGAAGAAGGAATTTTAAAACATGCTATTGTAAATATTCCTTCCGGAAAAGTAAAACGTTTTTATACGCTCAGCCGTTTGGATAATTTTGAGTACGTCATTTTTTTAGACGATATCGTTCGCGAAAATCTTCAATATCTTTTTCCAAATCAAAAAATTACGAGTGTTTACAGCATTAAGATCAATCGTGATGCAGAACTGCACCTGGCTGATGATTACAGTGGGAATCTTTTACAAAAAATTGAAAAGCAATTAAAGAAAAGAGACTTTAATCCTCCTTCACGTTTTTTGTATGAGGATGGAATGCCAAGAAACCTGCAAATGTTCCTGGCCTCTGTTTTTAATGTAAATTCAGATGAAATTTTTGCAGGAGGAAGATATCATAATCTGAGCGATCTCGCAGACTTTCCTTCTTTCAATAAAAATTTATATTATCAACAAAGGAAGCCTTTGGCTTCCTCGAACATTCTGAACAGCGGAGATATTTTTGATATTTTATTGAAGGAAGACATTTTGCTTCACCTTCCTTATCAATCTTATAATCCTGTTTTATCTTTTTTTAACCAGGCTGCTGTTGACGTAAATGTTACAGAAATTTATATCACACTTTATCGTGTGGCTGAAGAATCTCACATTATTAACGCCCTGATCAGTGCTGCAAAAAATGGTAAAGATGTTGTTGTATTTATTGAATTGAAAGCAAGGTTTGATGAAGCCAATAATATCAAATGGAGCAAGGTAATGAAGGATGCTGGCGTTCACATTATTTACAGTCTTCCCAAAATAAAAGTTCATTCGAAAATAGCGTTGGTCAAAAAAAAGAAAGAAGGAGAGAAAGAATTTTTTGCCGTTTTAAGCACCGGAAATTTTAATGAAGTAACGGCACAGTTTTATACAGATCATGTGTTGATGACTTCTGATGAAAAGATAACAAAGGAATTAATGCAACTGTTTAAATTCCTTGAGCTCAGTCACGTGATTGATCACGATAAAAAAATAAAATTTGAAAGTTTGCTGGTTTCGCAATTCAACATGGTTTCCGCTTTGGAAAAACTGATCAATAAAGAAATTCAAAAAGCAAAAGCTGGAGAACCAGCGCTGATAAGAATTAAAGTAAATAATCTCGAAGAACCTCATATTATCGGTCAGCTTTATAAAGCAGGAAAAGCAGGTGTGAAGATAGAGCTGATCGTTCGCAGCATTTGTTGCCTCGTTCCAGGAATACCAGGAGAAAGTGACAACATTACAGTCAAAAGAATTGTTGGCCGTTATCTTGAACATTCAAGAATTTTAATTTTTGGGGCCGGAGACGATGCTGAAGTTGTGATGGGATCAGCAGATCTGATGACAAGAAATTTATATCATCGCATTGAAGTTTTTGTTCGTGTCAAAGAGGAAGGATGTAAAAAAGAACTGATCAATTATTTTGACATCCAATGGCAAAATGACGACCAGGATTTTCATTTATTGTCTGACGGTGTAGTTCAAAAGAAAATAGATTATACCGACAACATTAAACACAACGTACAGTTATCAGTTTACAATTTTTTATCTGAAATAAAATGAGTCGCAGATCAGGCATATTCAAAATTTCTCAGCTTAATAAAATACGCATCAGGACGGTGCTTTTTATTGGTGTTTTCTGGACTCTTATTGACCTGGTTATCTTTTTGCTAAATCAACCTAAACAGGCGCATAATAAACTTTGGACAAGAGAAATATTTATGTTTATTGTCAGCCTTGGAATGGGCTATCTTTTTGTGTACCGGTTAAAAAGAATGCTGCGCAATTCGCCCCTTTGGATCAATTTTTTTATAAAAAGTTTTATACTCCTGCTTTCGGCGCTGATACTTACTTTTATTATCCATTTTTTTAATTCTGTGGTCCTTCAGGGACAGCCGGCCTCGGATACCTATCAACAGCTGGAAGATTATGCTTTATACGGCAACTGGTTGCTGAAAAAGATCGTGTACTGGCTGGCAATTTTTTTTGTTACCCAACTTATTCTGATCATTAATGAAAAATATTCTCCCGGAGTTTTTTTAGATATCCTTGGAGGAAAATATCTTCATCCACAGGTAGAAGACAGGATCATCATGTTTATTGATCTTAAAGATTCTACGCCCATTGCAGAAAAATTAGGTCATAGTGTTTACTTCAAATTTATCCGTGAATTTATTTATCTTATTTCCCTCGCGATCATCGAATTTGAAGGAACTATTTATCAGTATGTTGGCGATGAAGTGGTTTGCTCATGGAAAAATTCAGAGAAAAATACAACGAGATGCCTGGACGCAGTGATCCAATGTAGAAAAAATATCCACAGGAAAAGCGGTTATTTTAAAAGAAGATTTGGAATGGTTCCCGATTTCAGGGTAGGTATTAATGTTGGCGAAGTAACTGTTGGAGAAATCGGCGTTCTAAAAAAAGATCTTGCTATGAGCGGCGACACAATGAACACAACGGCGCGAATAAGAAGTGCATGTAATGAACTGAATCATCATTTTATTGTGTCAAAAGAATTTGTTGCCGCAAGTAAGCTCAAAGGATGGCAGACAGAAAGTTTAGGATTAATAGATTTAAAAGGAAAAGATAAAAGCATTGAACTGTTTTCATTAAAAATTTAGTACTTTTTGCATCGGATTCATTATTATTTTTTCAATCTTCTAAAATGAAAAAGCTTTTAAGTACATCCGCCATTCCTACACTTCTTTGCCGTCTTGCTGTTGGCTTAATATTTCTTTCAGAGGGTTTGCAAAAATATATTCGTCCTGAAGATGTAGGCACAGGACGTTTTGCAAAAATTGGTTTTTCTGATCCTGCCTTCTGGGCTTATTTCACGGGTGGTTTTGAAATTTTTTGTGGTCTTTTAATACTGGTTGGATTTCTTACAAGAATCGCTGCCATACCGCTTTTAATCATTATGATCACAGCTTTTGTCACCACAAAAATTCCCTTTCTTTTGGACAAGGGATTCTGGCCTTTCGCTCATGAATATCGTACAGACTTTGCGATGACGCTTCTTCTGATTTTTCTTCTCATCAATGGTGGTGGCAAACATTCTGTAGATATAAAAAGCGCGGATGAATTTGAATGAACTGAAATACTAATTCTTTAAAAAGAAAATAGAAATTCAATTTATTTGTTGATTTACTGTCTCTTGTTTTTTATCAGGAAAATTTCTTCTTACTGACCCTCAGACCTTCTGAAATAGTGATTTTTATAGCTGATATAACTCCTTCCTTAAAGTTGGTGTGTAATTTGAGTTACAAAAATTATCATTAATTACCATGGATTCAAAAGAAGAAGTAATAAAAAAAAAGAGATCGTTCTTATCAACTCTTGGAAGGATATTTTTGTGGATAATAGCATCCCTTCTTTTTTTAATTATCCTTGTTTTCATACTTATTCAAACCTCTTTTGTCCAAAATTTTGCACGAAAAAAAGTCGTCACTTACCTGGAACATAAGTTAAAAACAAAAGTTGCGATTGGCAAGTTGAATGTAGATTTTCCAAGCTCTCTTTCATTGCAAAATGTTTTTATCGAAGATCAATCAAAGGATACATTGCTTTATGGCCGCGAAATCAAAGTGAACATCAATATGGTGCGCCTTTTGAACAACGATATCCAGATCAAAGAGATCGCGCTCAATAATATTGTCCTTGAAGTAAAGCGTTTGCCACCTGATTCTGTTTTTAACTTTCAATTCATTGTGGATGCGTTTGCTTCGGAACAAAAAAAGGTTCCGCAGAAGCAAGATACGGCAACTTTAAAAATGAATATTGACGAAATCTTAGTAAACAAAACAAGAATCGTTTATAAAGATGCGTTTACCGGAAACGATATGGATCTTGTATTTGGGCATCTTGATACAAAAATTTCCACCTTCGATCCAACTCATTTGCTGTTCAACGTTCCGACAATTACTCTAAATGGTTTGCACGGATATTTCTATCAGAATGCGCCGTTAAAACAACCACTCAAAAAAACTGTTTCGGAAGCATCGGCGCAGCCTGAAAATTATTTACAATTCCTCAATAAAGAAATCAATTTAAGTAATATTGATGTTGCATACAAAAGTCAGCCGTCGCATATCAATTCATCTTTTGTTATCGCAAATGCGCAGGTTCATCCAAAAACGATTGACTTAAAAAACAGCGTCATCACTTTGAATGATGTATCAATGGATAACTCTGATATCGCTGTTGAAACTGCTTCAAAAGTGCCTGATAAAAAACCAAAAGATACAGTAATTACAGTGACTCCAACACCATCAATGAAAGTGATTGCAGGAGCGATCAAATTAAAAAGTGTCAATGTAAAATTTGATGATCAGTCTGCCCCAAAAGCTCCGTCGGGAATGGATTTTTCGCATTTGGGTATTAAAAATCTGAACGTTGATATTAGTAATCTTGAGTACAGTGCTGACACAACTTTACTTACCATGAATACTGCTTCAATGGAGGAAAAAAGCGGTTTTGCTCTAAATGATTTCACTGGTGATTTTTTCATGGATTCTACCGGTGTTTCTTTAAAGAATTTTTTGATTGAAACTCCGGGTTCAGAATTAAGAAATACGGCAGTAATTTCTTATCCATCACTGGCTGCAATAAAATCGAATCCAGGAAATCTCGGGCTTGATATTGATCTTCAAAACAGCAAAATAAGCATGAAGGATGTTTGGACTTTCATGCCGCAATTAAAAGCTCAGATGTCTTCTCTTTCACCTAATTCAACAATGTATGTTGATGCACGAATCACGGGAAAAGTAAGTGATCTTAATTTACAAAAAGTAGTTTTCAGAGGATTAACAGCAACAGAGATTAATATCAATGGAACGATAAAAGGAATGCCGAACGTAAAGAAAATGTATGCTGATTTACGCATTAATAAATTTCAGACTTCACGCCAGGACATGCTTGCCTTTATTCCAAAAAATAGTTTACCTAAAAACATTTCATTGCCTGTAGCCCTTTCTGCCAGTGGTTTTGTGAAGGGTGGTATGAATAACCTCACTACTGATCTTACTGTAAATTCAACAGACGGAGGAGCAAAAATAAATGGCACTTTGCTGAACATTACCGATAAAAATAAAGCGCGTTATAATGTGGCATTAGAAGCCAGAAATCTAAAGCTGGGAACCATTATGCAAAACCCAAATTTAGGTTTGTTGACCGCTGATATAAAAGCAAATGGAACCGGCTATGATCCTAAAACCGCCAACGCTACTTTCAGTGGAATTGTTTCAGATGTAACATTGAATAATTATCATTATCACAACATCAAAGCGAATGGAAATATTGCGAACGAAAAATATAATGTGAACGCTTCGGTTCATGATCCAAACCTTGACGCAGTAGTTTATGCAAACGGAACTTTTGCAGGAAAATATCCGTCGCTCGTTTTAAAATCTACCATTGACAGTATCAAGACATTTCCGCTTCATTTAACTACCAATAAAATAATTTATCATGGAAAGATTGCTGCCAATTTTTCTAATCTTGACCCTGATCAGCTGAATGGAACTTTAGATGTTACACATTCTATTTTAGTGAATGACAGTCAACGTATCACTATAGATTCACTTGCTGTAATTGCTGTAAATTCAAGCGGAAATCAAAGCCTCACTGCTAAAACAGATTTTCTTTCCGCATCAATCAGTGGGCAATACAAACTGACGCAATTAGCCGATGTTTTTCAACAGGCAATTGATCCTTATTTTTCTTTAAGCAATCAAAAAAATAAAGCAAAAGTTGCTCCTTATCATTTTACAATAACCGCCGGAGTAGTTGATAACGCAGCCTTACACGCATTTCTTCCATCAATCAAAAAACTAAAGCCGGTTAATCTCAAAGGAAATTTTGCAAGTGACAGTGGATGGAATGTTGCTATCCGCTCGCCCCAGATCATTTATGGAACGATAGTGCTTGATTCTCTCAATTTTAATGCTGCAACGAAAAATAACGCGCTTGTTTTTAATACTTCCCTGAATCAATTTAAAAGTGGCACTTCTATCAGCGTATATGCCACAAGATTAGAAGGTAGTTTAAAAAATAATGATTTGGATTTTACATTAAATATCAAAGATCAAAAGTCTAAAGATAAATACCGGCTAAGTGGTAATTTGAATCAGCCTGCTTTGAATAAATATGTCTTCAGTTTAAAGCCAGACAGCCTTTTATTGAACTATGATAAATGGACAGTAAACACGGGAAATCAGATTCAATATTTTAATAAAAGTATCATTGCACATAATTTTATTTTATCGCAGGGCAATCAACAATTCGCGATCGACAGTAAAGGCAACGGAATCAATTCTCCCTTGCAGGTTAATTTCAAAAACTTCAGAATTGAAACGCTTACTGGTTTTATAGAAAATGATTCTTTGATGGTAAATGGCTTGCTGAATGGAAATGCTGTTGTAAAAAATCTTCAGACACAACCTACGTTCACATCAGATTTGACAATAAATGATCTGAGCATCTACAAAGACACGCTCGGTGATCTTACTGCCAAAGTAAATAATAATGTTGCCAATGTGTATCAGGCGGATGTAAGCCTTACCGGTCGGGGAAATAATGTAAATCTTGCAGGCAATTACCAGGTAAAACCGGCAAACAGCAGTTACGATTTGGTCTTAAATGTTGTTTCACTGCAAATGAAGTCCCTGGAAGGATTTACGAAAGGACAGATAAAAGATGCGAGTGGATTTTTGTTTGGAAAAATTGCAATGAATGGTACTTTGAACAATCCCAATATTGATGGCAAAATTCATTTTGACTCCACTTCTTTTAATTTTAGTATGTTGAACAATGTTTTTAAAGTGGATAAAGAAGCAATTGCAATTATTAATAACAAAGGAATTCTTCTGAACACATTCACGATTCGTGATGCCGAAAATAATGCAATTGTAATCGATGGAATGCTAAACACACCTGATTTTTTCAATTATACATTTGATTTAAAAATTAAAGCTGATAATTTTCAGGCAATCAATTCTACCAAAAAAGACAACGATCTTTTTTACGGGAAAATGGTTTTTTCTACTAACATGACGGTGAAGGGAACGCCCACTCATCCTATAGTTGATGGGAGCCTTACCATCAACGATAAAACAGATTTTACGGTTGTGTTGCCACAGAATGAGCCTGGAGTTGAGAAGCGCCAGGGAATTGTTCGCTTTGTGGACATGAGTGCAACAGCAGAAGATTCGTTGTTTATGTCGCCCTACGATTCTTTAAAAAAATCGCCGCTGGTTGGTTACGATGTTTCTTTGAATATTGTTGTTAGTAAGAATGCAGTTTTCAATCTTATTGTAGATGCAGGAAATGGTGATTTCTTGCAATTAAAAGGAAGCGGACAAATGACTGGTGGAATTGATGCGAGTGGAAAAATAACTTTGGTAGGTTCTTATGAAATAGAACAAGGCACTTATAATCTTTCTTTCAATTTCTTAAAACGCAAATTTGATATTCAAAAAGGAAGCCGCATTGTTTGGACAGGAGAGCCAACAACAGCACAGATCGATGTTACGGCAATTTATGTTGCCAACACAGCGCCAATAGATCTTGTTCAGGGTCAGATAGAAGCGACACAGGCGAATGAAAATATCTATAAACAAAAACTTCCTTTTGAAGTACATCTTTTATTGCAAGGCGAGCTTTTAAAGCCGCAAATCACTTTTGATATTGTTCTTCCTGAAGACAAAAATTACAATGTTTCAAAGGATATTATCAGCACCGTAGAAACCAAGCTTGCTCAAATACGACAGGAACCTTCAGAAATGAATAAACAGGTTTTTGCCTTGTTGTTGTTGAATCGTTTTGTGGGAGAAGATCCGTTCAGCAGCAGTGGCGGTACGATGGATGCCGGCACATTTGCGATGCAAAGTGTCAGCCGTCTTTTATCGGAACAATTGAATCAACTGGCACAAAATCTTATCCAGGGAGTTGACATCAATTTCGATCTTGCTACCACACAGGATTATACAACAGGATCCGAGCAAAACCGTACTGATCTGAACGTTGGTATTTCAAAAAGATTATTAAGTGACCGGCTTACAGTTAGCGTTGGTAGCGACTTTGAGCTGCAGGGGCCGATGCAATCCAATCAGTCTCAAAACAACCTGGCAGGTAATATCGCAGTGAATTATAAATTAAGCAAAGACGGAAGATATATGCTGAGAGCTTACCACAAAAATGACTACACCGGCGAGATTGAAGGTTATGTAATTGAAACCGGAATTGGTTTTATCATTTCTGTTGATTACAATAGATTCAAACAAATTTTTAGCAGTAAAGCCCAACGAAAGAAAAAAAGAGAGATCAGAAAAAGCAACAGAAAAATAACAAAGGCAGATAACGCTAAAAAAGAAAGTGAACAAAGAATTACACCGCCTTCAAAAGCAAGTACAAATGACAAATAGATCAGCGATATTTTTTTTGATGATTGTATTCATATTTTTTTCGTGCAATACAACGAAGTTGGTTCCGAAAGGAGATGCTTTGTACACAGGCGCAACCATCAAAGTAAAAGACAGTACACTTTCACGAAAACAAAAAAATAAAGTGGTTGATCTTACGGAACATTTGCCTCGTCCTTTGCCTAATAGCAAGTTTTTGGGAATTCCTTTTAAATTGATTTTTTATAACATGGCCGGCGATACGAACAAACATAATTTTGTCAGGAAGTTTTTACGTAAGATAGGCCAGCCGCCGGTTCTGTTGAGTAGCGTTAATCTGGATTATAATGTAAAAGTGCTGCAAAATTATTTGCAAAATATAGGATACTTTAAAGCTGAAGCTTCAGGCGATACGATTGTAAAAAGAAGAAAAGCACACGCTTATTATACATTAACTCCCGGCCCCGTTTATACCATTAATAAAGTTGATTTTTTGACTGACAGTTCTGCTCTTGGTAGGTCGATTAAAGAAACGCAACCAGGAACGCTTCTTCATCCTGGTGATCCGTTTAATCTTGAAGTGATAAAAGGCGAGCGCATAAGAATCGATGCAATTTTAAAAGAAGAAGGATATTATTTTTTCAGTCCTGATGTCTTGATCCTGGATGCAGATAGCACAATAGGGAATGATAAAGTAAATATGTTTTTGAAAGTAAAATCAAGCACGCCAACCGTGGCACGCAAGCCTTACATAATAGACAATGTGTACATTTATCCCAATTATCGTTTGAATGGAAACGCATCAGATACAGCCTCAGAAAAAAATCTTTTTGACGGATATTATATTGTTGATCCGAAACATAAATTTAAACCACAATTATTTCCTGAGATCATGCGTTTTGATTCAGGCGATGTTTATAATCGTAATGATCACAATCTTACTCTAAGCAGGTTGATCAATCTGGGTGTTTTCAAATTTGTAAAAAACAGGTTTGAAGTTTCTTCAAACAGCGAAAGTGATACAGGAAGATTGAATGCTTATTATTACCTGACTCCTCAACCGAAAAAATCACTGCGTGCAGAGATTTCCGGTGATACAAAATCAAATAATTATGTAGGATCCAATGTGACGCTTACCTTCAAAAACAGAAATACTTTTAGAGGAGCTGAAGAGTTGGATGTGCATGCGAATGTAGGAAGTGAAGCTCAATACAGTGGTGCACAAAGCGGGTATAACACTTATCGTCTTGGCGGCGGAGTTACTTTTGGTATTCCAAAATTTATAGTGCCCTTTTTCCATTTTAATACAACGAATGCGTTTGTTCCAAAAACAAAAATTGATCTGAGTTATGATCTGCTGAACCGCAGAAAATTGTACACTTTAAGTTCGGTAAAAGGCGAACTGGGTTATACGTGGAAACCGAATATCAAATTGCAACAGGAGTTAAATCTATTCTCTATCAATTATGTGAGTGCTATTAATATAACGCCTGAATATATTGACAGCATTCAAAGAGATCCAATTCTGAAACACTCCATTGATACACAATTTATCTTTGGTTCCAACTATTCATTTACAATTGATCCATTTGTAAACAGCCCTGTTGGAACCGGAATTTATTTTAATGGTCTTGCAGATTTTTCTGGAAATCTTGTCGGATTATTTCTTCCTGTGGATCCGGTTACCAAACAAAAAAGACTTTTTGGTGCAGCAGTTTCACAATATCTGAAAGCACAAACTGATCTGAGATATTATATTCAATTCACTCCAAGTACACGACTTGCGAACCGGCTGTTAATTGGCTTCGGCTATCCTTATGGAAACTCGCAACAGCTACCTTATATCAAGCAATATTTTATTGGCGGAAACAATAGTATCCGTGCGTTCCGAAGCCGCTCAGTTGGCCCGGGCACTTACAGAAATCCGAATGCAGACAGTCTCTCATTTTTTCCGGACGAATCAGGAGATCTTAAATTGGAAATGAATACCGAGTTACGGCTTAAGATCAACAATATTCTTGAAGGCGCTGTTTTTCTTGATGCAGGAAATATCTGGTTGTATCATAAAAATCCTTTGCAACCAGGAGGAGAATTTACAAAAGATTTTATGAAACAACTGGCTGTAGGAACCGGAGTTGGCTTGAGAATTAATCTTACCATACTACTGTTGCGACTTGATCTGGGTATGCCTTTGAGAGAGCCATGGTTACAACCCGGACAACGTTGGGTAATCAATCAAATTGATTTTAGCAACAGGGAATGGCGAAGAAAAAACCTTGTATTAAACTTAGCGATCGGCTATCCATTCTAAATTTTTTTCGTAAATTTCACTCATGCAAAAAATAAAATCCATCTTCGCTGCCATTGTACTTTCTTTCTTTTTTGCCTGCCATTCCAATGATCAGAAAAAAGAAGAGACACTGCCTGTACCGCCCGTCGATACTGTTTCTGCCAACGTTTCAGGCGACACTGCAAGAACCATTGTAAATCCTTCAATGATCTGGACAGTTGAAAGCGGAGAATCACAGAATGAAAAATTAAAAGGCCCCGAAAATGTTCTGATTGATACCCTTTCTTCACAACAATTAATTGATTTGCTGAATAAAAATTTTCCTGACATCAAACTTGATCTTGTAAGAATTTCTAACGATACGATCTATGTAAAAATTCCTGACAGTAAAAGATTGGCAAATGAAATAGGTAACACAGGCGCCGAAAACTATCTTGCTTCAACAACCTTTACTTTGACAGAATTAAAAAATATTAAGTTTGTAAATATTGCGATGAAACCCGGCGATCATGCAGAACCAGGAGTTTATAGCAGGGACGATTTTAAAAGATTAAGATAGGTAGTGAAAGTTAATGAAATTAGTCGTTTGATTCGTTTTATTTTAAAATAAAATTCGTCTTTATTTGTCGCTTTACTGAAAATCAGCGCAAAAAAAAATCATAGAAATTATAATTCCTATGATTTGTAAAAGCATTTTAAAACAATCAAAAATTATTTTGTCTGGGGTTCATCCCATTCAATATCGTCGGCTTCATCTTCATCAATATTGTTTTCTTCCAAGTCTTCTTCCTCAAGAACAGGAGTGCCATCATCTTCTACAGCGTCGTTTGAATTTTCTGAATTTTGATTGTTATTATCGTTGCTTTCTGATTCGTCATTATCAGACGAGTGTTTTTTAGGTTCAGTTTCCATAAAGTTTTTTTGAAAAAGGATACAAGGCCTATGCCAATAAAGTTGTCTAATACAAATGAAAATTATTATAAAAAATATTTGAAAATAGAAAATACTTTATTTTTCTTTGTTAAGAAATTAACTACTTTAATGAAACGAATTCTTTTTATTTCCTTTCTGCTTTTTTCTTTTTTATTTTCATTCAGTCAGGATTCTTACATAACATTAGACGGTAAAACAATAAATGGAACTGTTGAAAATTATAAAGAATGGTCAAAAAATCCAACTACTGTTCTTTTTAAAAATAATGTTACTGATGCTGAGATAATACTAACTCCAGAAAATTGTAAAAGTTTTACCGCGGGTTCTGATTACTTTATTAGTTACAGCGGAACTCGGATTTTAAATAGTGATGACATTCTTTCCCAAGGCTTGAAAAGTGACCAAATGGTGAAAGATTCAGTTCATGTTTTTCTAAGAAGAATTTATCAGTTTAATAATTATACCCTTTATAAACTTTATGATAATAAAAGAATTAACTTTTATGTTTCTGATCATGGAAATATTAAAGAACTAGAATTCTATGAAACAATTAACGACAATACCGTTATCCCTTTTAATGGCTACAAGAATTATTTAATGCAGTACTTTTCTTCAAAAGGAATTAAGGGACTCGAGGGGAAAATTAATAATTTGAATTATAAAGAAAATGATTTGCTTAATTTTTTCGCCTTCGTATTTGGAGATAAGTTGCATTCATCAGAAAACTTGAGAAATAAATATGCCAGTGAAATATTGTTAGGTGCAGGGCTAAACGAATCTTTTGCAAAAATAGAAAGTAGCTATGGAGCAAAGCCTTACACGGGGACTTCCTTTTCACCTTCAGTAGAATTTGGAATAAGAATTTATAGCCAAAGAAACTTTGGAAAGCCATTCTTTCAACCTACTATTAGTTTAATGCCTCTTTCCAATTCTTTTGATAATGGAAGATTAAAATCAAAAGCAACATTGATCAATGTAAATCTTGGAGTTGGATATATGTTTGTGAAAAAAGAGAATTTTTCATTTTATGCCGCAGTTGCAGGAGGACTTCCGGTTCTTTTGAATTATCAAACCATTGAAGGTGCTCAATCCAACGTGAAAAGCAATGGCGCTGATGACAGGTTGACTGTTCGTCCTGAATTAGGTGTGTTGATCAATCAGAAAATAAATATTTCATTTTGTGACATGCTTCCGATAAATCTACCTTTTATCTCGGACCTGGAATTCAACTACAATGTAAATATCGCTTCACTGTCATTTAAATATGCTTTTATCCAGAAGCATAGAAACAAGTAATTCTGATGCAGTGAATCAACAAATATCTTTCGTTTTTATTTCCATTCATGAAAAAATGAAATCTATTCCTTATTCAGTTTCATTGTTCCAATCGCTTCTGATCGATCGGGGCAATCGTCAGAGACAAGAGTTAAGGTCATCTCATTATTATTGATCCGATATTTATAAACTCCGGGAGTTGAAGTGTCGCATTGGCTGCTGCCATATAATTTCTGCAAGGTTAGCAAAGAATCTGTAGTAGAATATTTCATTGTTTCCAGGCTTTCATTGGTGTCAGCATTCAAAACTTCCAATGTGTCATTACTAAAATTAAAAACAGTATTCATGCCCGATTGAATATTCAAAACTCCTTTCCATTTTGTATTTGCAAGTTGTGCGTTTACCGAAACAGATGCAATTGAAATAAGAATGAAAATAAAAATTTTTTTCATTGTTTAATTTTTGAGGTGAATGAATCAAAATGTAAAATACTAAAAAAGTCCTATTAACCATTTCGAAAACGATTCTTTACAATTGATTCCTTAGTTTTGATGCACATCATCGGCAACTGTTTTATGAATAAAAGAAAAAGTATTCTTCTCATTTTTATTGTCCTTACTGTTACAGCGATTTTTCATTTCATTGATATTTATAATTTCAATAGCATCTCTCCATTATTTTTAAGAATATTAAGATGGATGTTTATTGGATCAATGGTATGGTTTGCCATTTTGAAAAGATCACTTACCACATGGATTCTTGTAAGCATGTTGATCGGTGTAGAGATTGGACTGGATTTCCCTGAATTTGCGAAAGATCTGAAAGTTCTGAGTCAGATATTTTTGCGTTTGGTAAAAACAATTATCGCTCCGATACTTTTTTCGACTTTAGTCGTTGGAATCGCCGGCCATTCTGATTTAAGACAGGTTGGAAGAATGGGATGGAAATCGTTAGTGTATTTTGAAATTGTAACAACGATTGCGTTATTCATCGGGCTTATCGCGATTAACATCTCCCAGGCCGGAGTTGGAATTCATATTCCACCTGGCTTTCATGAAGAATTGCCTCCGGCAGTTCCACAAACATGGCAGGACGTTGTACTTCATATATTTCCTGAAAATATTATCAAATCGATGTACAATGGAGATGTTTTGCCGATTGTAGTTTTCAGTGTCATTTTTGGAATTGGCCTCGCAATGGTAAAAGAAGAAAGACGAAAGCCGATGCTGATGTTTTCAGAAAGTCTGGCAGAAACAATGTTCAAATTTACAAACATTATTATGCATTTTGCTCCATTTGGTGTTGGCGCTGCAATTGCAGTAACGGTTGGGCATTTAGGTCTTGACATTCTTTTTTCGCTGGTAAAATTGCTTCTTACTTTATATGCTTCATTGCTTGTTTTTCTTGGACTCGTACTTTTTTCGATTGCATATTTTTTAAAAATTCCTATTCGTCAATTTATTAAAGCGGTGTCAGAGCCTGTTGCTATTGCATTTGCAACAACGAGTTCGGAATCTGCTCTTCCAATAGCGATGGAAAATATGGAAAAATTTGGCGTTCCGAGGAAAATCGTTTCGTTTGTATTACCCACCGGATATACATTTAATCTTGATGGAACGACCTTGTACCTTTCGCTGGCCAGCGTATTTGTGGCGCAGGCAGCAGGAATGCACATGTCTTTTGGCACACAATTGATCATGGGAATTACTTTGATGCTAACGAGCAAAGGCGTTGCCGGTGTGCCTCGTGCTTCATTAGTTATCTTGCTCGGAACAGTTTCATCATTTGGCTTGCCATTGTGGCCTGTGATGGCAATCTTAGGAATTGATGAATTAATGGATATGGCAAGAACTTCTGTGAATGTGATCGGAAACGCTTTAGCCAGTTGCGTTGTAGCGAAATGGGAAGGAGAGTTTGATCAGCAAAAAGCATGGGCATTTGTCCCTGAATAGTGATTTCCATTTTTGTTAAGTTTTTTTGTTGTTTCTTTATCGGATAAAATTTAGTGCCCTCATCAAAAATATATTAAGTGGAACTGTTGTACATTTTAGGAATTAACATAAAGGATTTATTGAACCCGCAATTTTATATTGAGCATGGGGGATTGTGGATGATCATTTTTATTGTATTTGCCGAAACCGGATTGTTTGCCGGTTTTTTTTTACCCGGCGATGCATTGCTCTTTGTGACGGGAATTTACAGCGACCAGATCGTTAGTGCAGCATTGTTTCACTCCAATAGCGAGTGGGTCGATCTTGGTATTTTATGGTTATTAATATCAGCTGCCGGAATCATTGGAAACTTTGTCGGGTATTGGTTTGGATATAAAAGTGGCCCTTTTTTATATGAAAGAAAAGATTCACTTTTTTTCAAGAAAAAACATTTGATACAGGCACATGAATTTTATGAGAGAAATGGTGGTGGTGCGATCATCATTGCCAGGTTTGTTCCATTCGTAAGAACTTTCGCGCCAATAGTTGCAGGCATTGTAAAAATGGATCAAAAGAAATTTACGTTTTATAATTTTGTAGGATGCATTTTATGGGTGGGAAGTATGTTGATCGGCGGACATTATTTGCAAAGGTTCATTATGAATCAATTTCATTTTGATCTGAAAGAGCATCTGGATGTGATTGTGATCGGCATTGTAGTGATTACTACATTTCCTGTTCTATGGAAGCTGTTTTTCGGAAAAAAGAGAACAGACAGCGTAGGTTAATTGAATAATAAATAAAGTCAAATTCTTTAAAATTCATTTTTTGAATTTCAATATATTCAATACGAAATCGGCGGATCCATCAAATCCAATTGAAGAAATTACAAGTCTTAAATTTCTCATCGTACGTTTTTCCTCGATCGGTGATATTGTACTAACGACGCCGGTTATACGCTGTTTAAGAAAAAAATACCCTGATGCAGTTATTCATTATCTCACCAAAAAAAAATTTGCATCCATAATTCAGTCTAACCCATATCTTGATAAAGTTTTTTTATTAGAAGATGATCTGAAAAAAACAATTGAGGAACTGGAAACTGAAGAATATGATCATATCATCGACCTGCATCATAATCTACGGACCCTGAGAATGAAAAACGCCTTGCGTGAAATTCCTTTTCATTCATTTAATAAGCTCAATATTAAAAAGTGGCTCTACACAAATTTTAAAATAAACACCTTGCCTGGTAAGCATATCGTTGACAGATATATGGCAACAGTTGAACGTTTGGGAGTTGTGAATGATGGACTCGGTCTTGATTATTTTATTCCGGAAAATGAAAAAATAAAAGAAGGTGATCTTCCATTTTCTCATTTGCAAGGCTATATAGCCATTGCCATTGGAGCTGCACATAACACCAAAAAATTACCCGTAGAAAAATTACAAGAGCTTGTTCAAAAAATTAAATTTCCTATTGTTCTCCTGGGAGGAAAAGAAGATTTTATGAATGGTGAAAAAATTGCTGAATCAGATCCTGTGAAAATTTACAACGCATGCGGCAGATTTTCATTAAATGAGTCAGCAGATATTGTCAGAAATGCAAAACTGGTAATCAGCCACGATACAGGATTGATGCATATTGCAGCGGCTTTCAAAAAAGATATTTTATCTGTTTGGGGCAACACCGTTCCTTCTTTTGGCATGACTCCTTACAAAACAAAATACGAAGTTTTCCAGGTAAATAAATTATGGTGCAGGCCATGTTCCAAAACAGGTTTTGATAAATGTCCGCTCGGACATTTTAAATGCATGAATGAACAATCGATAGATGCGATTGCAGAAAGTGCAAAAGTGAATTCAGAAGTAAAAGAATAAATAAATTGATTTTTTATTTTCTGATCTAAAGGCTCAATTCATATAATTCCTGTTAAAAATTTCTCTTTAAAAAAATATTAGAACTTTAAAAATGAAATTCGTGCAGCTGATAAAAAATCAACGCGCTAAAAAAATGGTTTATTCTAAAATTCTCTTTCTTACTATTATTTCATTCCTTTTCTCTTCTCAAACATTCTCACAAAAAATAACCGTAAATGTTTTTATAGAAAAAAAAGTAAACAATCCGAAAAGCGATACTATTTATTACAATTTTAATAGAAAGCTTAACTGGAGCGACTTTCAGGGAGCTGTTCCACCTTCAGTTCCTTGGGGCGCAATGACTGCTTCCGGATTTTCTTTTAATTCTTCAATGGAAGAAGATGGCGATCACATTGATATATCAGTTGGTGTTTACACTTTTTTTACAAAACATGATTCATGGAAAAAACCAAACGTTAGTTCCGCTTATCATTTAGAACACGAACAACATCATTTTGATATAACAAGATTAGGCGCTGAAAAATTAGTAGATGAAATTAAGAAAGCGCACTTTACTAAAAATAATTACCGAAAATTATTGAATTCGATTTTTGAAAAAGTGTATGATGAAAATATAGCATGGCAACATGAGTATGATAAGGAAACCAACAACAGTATGAATGTTGAGAAACAAAAAGAATGGAATCGACAAATTTCTCAACAGATGGAGCAGCTAAAAAATGCTCAATGATCAATCTTTCAAGCTTACCATCAACACAGGAATTTTCAATTGATGTCTGACCGTATTTACGGTTTGGCCGTAGATCAGATCTTTTACTCCACGATGCCCATGAACTCCAACAATCAGCATATCCGCACCTGATTCTTTTACCAATCTTACGATTTCTTTTGCCGGATTTTTAAATCCCAGCAAACCAATTGCTTTAAATCCTTTTTGTACCAATTGGTTTACGTAATGATCTAATTGTTTCTGATCTTTCCTGGTTTCATAATCGTAACTCTGACTTCCCCAAAGCCGCGCAGACACACTTTCGACGACATGCACAAGAATATATTCTGTTGAAGCATTTCCCTGTCCAATTGCATAACTAATCAGCTTTTTATCGTTTTCAGAAAAATCAAGGGCTACTGCGATCTTATGATATTCCGGAATATCGAAAGTGATATTTTGCATCTGCGGATGTATTTGAATTGATGCAAGGAACCTGCTTCTTTTAATAACCGGCTCTGCAATTATATATAAAAGCAATCCTGAAAAAAATAAGCCGGAAGTAATAATTAATGTTTGCTCAAAAATATTATTTCCTTCAAAGATAGGCATAGCCTGACTTACAAGCATTTTAAAGTTCAAATAAACAAGCGCAATGGCGATCAGCCACGCAAAAAAACGTGTTGGCGCATTTATCACAAACTTTCCCATTTTTGATTTGTCGCTTACAAAGTGAATCAATGGAATCACTGCAAATCCTAATTGAACACTCAAGATTACCTGGCTTAAAATCAATAAAGAATCAATCTTGTCATCACCATATATAAGAATTACAATTACTGCCGGAATGATAGCAATTAATCTTGTTACTAATCTTCTGATCCACGGACTGATTCTTAATTTTAAATAGCCCTCCATTACAATCTGACCTGCTAAAGTCCCCGTCACTGTTGAGCTTTGGCCCGCAGCTATTAGTGCAACGGCAAATAAAACCGGCGCAACATTTCCTAAAAAAGAGGGAAGTAATTTGTGAGCTTCATGTAACTCAGCTACCTGGGAATTTCCGGTTTTGAAAAAAACTGTTGCAGCAAGAATAAGGATTGCAGCGTTCACGAGAAATGCAATATTTAATGCAATCGCACTATCAACTCTATTAAACTTTATTGCCTGTTTTATACCTTTTTCTGTTCTTTCAATTTTTCTTGTTTGCACTAATGCAGAATGGAGATAAAGATTGTGAGGCATAACAGTAGCGCCTATAATTCCAATTGCGATATAAAGAGCTTCTTTGCCTGGTATCGAAGGAATGAGGCCTGACGCTACTTCTGTAATATTTGGTTTTGCTAAAATAATCTGAATTAAAAAAGCAACCGCAACAATGGCAACGAGTGCAATAATGAAAGATTCCATTTTTTTCATCCCAAGCTTTTGCAAATACAACAATAAAAATGTGTCCAACACAGTAATGCAAACGCCCCAAATAAGCGACAAGCCTGTCAGCAATTGAATTCCTATTGCCATCCCCAACACTTCCGCAAGGTCACATGCTGCAATCGCAATCTCCGCGAAAATGTAAAGAATAAAATTGAGGAATTTGGGATACGCTTCCCTGTTAGCCTGCGCAAGATCGCGCCCACGAACAATGCCGAGCCTTGCTGATAATCCTTGCAGCAGCAAAGCCATCAGGTTGCTCATGAGCAAAACCCAGATCAGCGAATATCCGAATTTGCTCCCTCCCTGTAAATCGGTGGCCCAGTTTCCAGGATCCATATAACCAACGCTGATCAGGTATGCAGGCCCTAAAAAAGAAAATATTCTGCGCCATCCGGTTCGTTTTTTTGTCTCTATACTTCCATGAATCTCTCCCAAAGAAAGATCATCATGACTTTTCTGAATTATCATACACAAAAATATTTTTAGCGGCCATTCCGCTGATAATACACTCAGGTTTTTTAGCTATTTTAATTTGCAGTGAGCCGTCAAATTCAAATGCTTTCAGCACTTTTATCTGCGATCCGATTCCGATGCCATAATGGTTGAGCATTTCCATCATTTCAGCAGTCTGGTTACTTACAGAACTTACAATTGCATTTTGCTTGATCGGTAAATCCTTTAATGCCTTTTGTTTTAATACGGCAATCTTTCCTTTTTCGTCAGGTATGGGATCACCGTGCGGGTCTATTTTAGGATTTCCGAGGTAATTATCTAATTTATTGATCAGTTCCGGACTGCTTACATGTTCCAATTCTTCAGCAATGTCATGTACTTTTTCCCATTCCATTCCAAGTTTGGCAACTAAAAAATATTCCCATAAACGATGGCGCCTGATGATCTTTAAAGCTTCTTTATTTCCTGCATCGTTTAGCCTGAATCCATAATACTTTTTGTATTCCAACAGCTTTTTGCTTTTTAATTTTTTCAACATGTCCGTAATGGAAGCGGCGCTGGTATTTAAAAAATTTGCCAGCGAATTGGTATTTACTTTTTCAGTTTTCATCTGTAAATTGTAAATACTTTTTATATAATTTTCTTCACTTTCAGATAATTTCATATTGTGTAAAAATAAATTTAGACAAATCTAAAAATAATTTTTCAAAAATTAAAACAAAAATTATTATGACTCAGAAAAATCGTATCAGATCAGGTGCTTCATGGGAAAATATTGTCGGATATTCAAGAGCAGTAAAAGCTGGGAATGTGATTGAAATTTCCGGAACTACCGCAGTAGATGGAGAAACTGTAGTTGGTAAAGGAGATATTTACCACCAGGCAGTTTTTATTCTTAAAAAAATTGAAAAGATATTAGCGGAAGCAGGAAGCAGCATGCAGGATGTAGTGCGTACAAGGATGTATGTAACGGATATTTCAAAGTGGCAGGAAGTAGGAAAAGCGCATGCACTTTTTTTTAAAGAAATAAAACCAGCAGCTACAATGGTGGAAATAAGTAGCCTGATCGATAAAGAATTATTGATTGAAATTGAAGTGACGGCGATTGTTTAAAGTCACAAAACTTTACCCAGTAAAGCAATAAATTCTTTCAATTTTTATTTTGTTTCAATAACAATGGTTGCTGGTTGTAATCCTTCACAAGTGGCGGTTAAGGTAATCGTTCCTTTCTTTCCGTTCGATTGAAGAATTGCCAAAGCCAATCCGTTGAAAGCTGCATGTTCATTGCCTTTGAAAGATTCATGGCTTGTTTCGCTTCCATTATCTACACCAGCAATAAATCCTGTTCCGCTGATCTTAAAATGAATTTCATTATCTGCACGCGGCACAACAACGCCATTTTTATCAACGATCGTTGCGGTGATAAATGAAAGATCTTTTTCATCTGCATCAATCTTATTTCTGTCTGCTTTCAAAATTATTTTAGCAGGCGCTCCGGCAGTTTTTCTTATGTCTGTCAAAACTGTTTTTCCATTTTTTCTTGAAACAGCTTTCAATGTTCCAGGTTCAAAAGGCACTGTCCATTTTACATGGAGATCATCTCCGGTTTTCTTACGAACTCCTAAAGATTTATTGTTTAAAAATAATTCCACTTCATCCGCATTATTGTAATATGCGATCACGTCAACAGTATCACCTTTTTTCCAGTTCCAATGTGGGAGAATATGCAAAACTGGTTTATCAGTAAATACGCTTTGGTACATATAGTATACATCTTTTGGAAACCCAGCAAGATCAATAATTCCGAAATAGGAACTCCGGGCAGGCCATGAATAGGGTGTAGGTTCGCCGAGATAATCAAAGCCAGTCCAGATATACATTCCTGAAACATGATCACTTTTTAATAACGCTTTTACACTTTCTTCATGAGTGGATCCCCACGGCGTACTTACATTGTCATAGGCAGAAACATCCCAGGTTCCATTCGGATTTCTAAAATGTTCATTGTCGCCTTTTGGCCAGCGGCGAATAGAATCAAATGGCAGTAACTCATAATAACCGCGGGTTTCAAGCGCTGAAGTGCTTTCTGTAACAATCATTTTTTTTCCTGGCCAAATATCATGAAACTTTTCCCACATCTGGTGATGATAGTTCACGCCGATCAGATCGAAAGCGCCTGATTCAATCAGGTTATTTCCCTTTGAAGGTCCGTTATTTGCGGTTACAATTTCGCGTGTGGTATCTAATGATTTTACAATGCCCACCAATTCTCTCGCAATATTTCGTCCTGATGTATCACCTTTTTCACCCCATTGTTCAGGGATTTCATTTCCTACACTCCAGATAAAAACAGAAGGATGATTTCTGTCTCTCAACACCTGGTCTTCCAAATCTCTTTTGTGCCATTTATCCCAATCAAGATGATAATCATATTCTGTTTTTGCTCTCTTCCACATATCAAAAGCTTCGTCCATTACAATGAAGCCAATTTTGTCCGCAAGGTCCAAAAGCTCCGGTGCTGGCGGATTGTGTGAAGTTCTGATCCCGTTTACACCCATTGCTTTTAACATTTTCAATTGTCTTTCGATGGCTCTTGTATTAATTGCGGAACCTAAAGCGCCAAGATCGTGATGATCACATACACCAAGTATTTTTACAGGTTTTCCATTCAGGAAAAATCCTTTGTCAACATCAAAATAAAAAGTGCGGATACCAAATTTTGTATCATAAGAGTCAACCACTTTTCCATTCAAAATTACCTGCGATACCGCTTTATATAGATAAGGATGATCCAAAGACCAAAGCTTTGGATTACTAATATCAAATGATTGGGTTACTTCATTATTTTTTTCAAAGGGAATTGTTGCGTCAGAAGTTTTACTTAAAATTTCTTTTCCATCCGCATTATAAATCATTGTTTTTAAAACAACATCTTTCTGTGATGAATTTTCATTTTTAATTTGAGTAACAACATTTACTGTTGCTGCATTTTCAGTGACTTTTGGCGTAGTAATAAAAGTGCCCCATTGATCAACATGCAATTTATTTACAGTGATGAGCCACACGTTTCTAAAAATTCCTGAACCACTGTACCAGCGGGAGTTTGGTTGTTTTGAGTTGTCAACTTTTACTGCGATAACATTTTTTTCATTTCCATATTTTAAATAAGGAGTAAGGTCATATTGAAAAGTGATGTAACCATTTGGCCGCATGCCTAATGGCTTTCCGTTGATCCACACTTCGCTGTTCTTATATACACCATCAAACCTGATATAAAATGATTTTCCTTTTTCTGAAACAGGAATAGTAAATGTTTTGCGATACCATCCAATTCCTCCCGGCAATGCGCCACCGGCAGGAGTTGCAGGATTGTCTTTACTGAATTTCCCTTCAATGCTCCAATCGTGCGGCAGGTTGAGGGTTCGCCAATTGTTGTCATTTATATTTTGTTCTGAATAATTATTTACACTATCCAAGTTGAATTTCCAGCTATTATCAAAATCAGCTTTCCTGATTTGCGTGTATGCATCACTGTTAGCAACAATAGTAAACAAACAAATAATGGCAATTTTTATTATAGCAAACTTATTCATGGCAGCAAACATTTTTTTGCAAGATAAGCCACTGTGATTTTTTGTAAAAAATAAAAATTGCTTTTTTTAAATCAACAGAGAATTAAAGTTGACAAAGGATTGAAAATGAACTAAGCAGTTTTTCGTTATTTTGTGTGATTAAAAATAAATGAAATTATGTGTGGAATAGTTGGTTACATTGGCCCCCGAGAAGCTTATCCTATCATCATCACCGGACTTAAAAGGCAGGAATACCGCGGCTATGACAGTACCGGTGTGGCTTTGATCAATGAAAGCGGTTTACATGTTTATAAGAAAAAAGGAAAGGTTGCAGAACTGGAAGAATCATTGATCGGCAAACCTGTAAATGGACATATTGGGATCGGCCACACCCGGTGGGCAACACATGGAGAGCCGAGCGACGTGAATGCGCATCCTCATAAAAGTAATAATGGAAAACTTGCCATGATTCACAATGGTATCATTGAAAATTATGCGCAATTAAAATCAGAATTACTTAAAAAAGGATACACTTTTAAAAGTGAGACTGACACTGAAGTG
>JBQCIM010000143.1:0-18016 GCA_051953735.1 Ginsengibacter sp. | reverse complement strand
CATCAAACAAAGGTTTTGCACTGTTATACTGACCAACATTAAAATAAGAATAAGCCAGTTCAAATTTTGCATCTGCAATCTGTTCGTTGCTCAAATTATTATAGCCGGCTCTTTCATAATAAACCACAGCGCGTGCAAAATCATTTCTTGTAAAATAATATTGAGCCAGGTGAAAGCTCATCAGTTGCTGGCGAGGCTCATTGTTCGCAGAATTGATAAAACGCTTGGCCGCGTCTTCGGCCACTTCATGATTCATTTTTAATTCACAGACGATATAATAATATTCGATGTCGGAGTTTAAATAAGCGTGACTGCTTTTGGTATTTTCAGGATACTTATCCAGCAAGGGTTTCAGCAAAGGATACGCAAGCGTGTACTCACCTTTCATAAAATATTCCCTGGCGTCTTTAAAATTTTTTTCCGGATCGGTTACATTGTAATTGGCCTGCGCAAAACATGAAGCAGACAAAAGTGTAAATGCAAGGGGAAGAAAAAAACGGCTCATGAATGTTATGATTTTATTTTTCGTGAACAAAAAACAATCGTCTAAGGGAAAGAATTTTTACTTCGCGCAAAAGTACAAACACCGTTCCACTAATCAGTTGTTCAAAAATATTTGAATCAAATCAAAAACAATTTAAATTGCGCAAATCTTTGTTAATACAATTGTAAAAAAAATAATGAGTAAGTTTCTGTCAACCAAATATTCTGTCGGCGCTTTCAATTTTAGCATGTTGGTTTTAAGAGTGGTGTTGGGCTTGTTACTTATCAGTCATGGCTATGCGAAATTGCTAAAATTCGGCGGACTGAAAGATCACTTCATGAACTTTCTGCATCTCGGATCTCGCGTTACTTTATCGCTGGCGATCTTCGCAGAATTCTTTTGTTCGATATTTTTGATCCTTGGATTGTTTACAAGATTTGCATGCATTCCAATTTTAATCGCGATGGGCGTTGTGGTTTTTGTAGCATCTCACGGTCATATTTTTGCTGAAGGTGAAAGAGGCGCCATTTATTTTGCAGCAACGATTGTCATCCTGCTTTGCGGCCCTGGGAGAATTAGTGTGGATGGGATGATTAGATAGTTTTTAGTTCGTAGTTCCTCAAAGTTTAGTTTTTAATTTTTAATTCTTTTAGTTTTTAATTCTTTAGTTTTTGTTCAAACTTCTGATAGAAATAAAATTGTAAATTTGAGATATGGAATGTAATGAACTATATGAAACGCTTCATGAGAACGGATTAATTGGAAATGATTTGTATCAGATTGTTACTGAAGATTATGAGGACAATACGTTGAGTGTAATTGCCGGTGCCGCTTTGCAAGCATCTTTTGAGGCTTATGAAAATGCAAAAAAAACAAAACTGCCATTGGTGATGAAAGAAGGAGATTTTCTATATGAAGTCAATTCTGATGGTGAAAAAAAACTCTTAAAGTCTTTCCCGAAAAGCTTAACAACGGTTTCCCAAAATTTTATTTCAAAATAATATGCCTCAAAAAAGGATGAGAGTTTTTGCAGGACCTAATGGATCTGGGAAGACAACATTAATCAATAAATTAAAAGACCTTGTTCAATTTGGAATTTATGTAAATGCAGATGATATAGAAAAAACAATCTCAGAGCTTGGATTCCTACCTTTAGACGATTTTAAAATATTACTTACAACACAGCAGGTTCAATCATACTTTGAGCAGTCGGAATTCTCTCCAAAAAAATTAAATACGCCAGACCTTTGGAAGTCCTTTACGATTCAAGACAATAAGTTGTTTTTGACAGAGGCAGTCAATTCATATATTGCTGCAGATATAGCAAATTTTTTACGGGAAGAATTATTAAATGCCGAAATTTCTTTTTCCTATGAAACTGTTATGAGTCATAGCAGTAAAGTTGAATTCCTCAAAAAAGCACAGAAAAAAAATTACAAGATCTATTTATATTTTATTGCTACTGATGATCCTGAAATAAATATCAGCAGAGTAAAAATTCGGATTGCTCAAAAAGGACATTCTGTTAACCCTGAGACAATTAAAAAAAGATACTACAAAAGTTTAGAAAATTTAAAGTCTGCTATAATATTAAGCAACAGGGCATTTGTATTTGATAATTCAGGAGAAATAGCTAAACTTATTGCTGAGATTTGCGGCGGGAATGAAATGAAAGAATTTGATAAAGAAACTTTACCAAATTGGTTTGAAAAATTTTTATTGAAATAATTTAGTCATCTAACAATCAATGCTCAGTTCCAAAACCCAAATCAGAATTCACTACGGTTTTACCGATCAGATGGGCGTTGTCTATCACGGCCGCTATGCGGAATTTTATGAAATAGGAAGAACAGAAGCTTTGCGCAGGCTCGGTTTGACTTACAAAGAAGTAGAAGCTGCAGGCGTTATGATGGTTGTTACAGAAATTCACAGCAAATTTCTTCGCCCGGCAGTTTATGATGATCTGATCACCGTTGTTACCACTTTAAAAGAAATGCCTGCACATCACAAAATAGTTTTTCACAGTGAAATCTTTAACGAACAAAATCAACTGCTGAATGTTGGCGAAGTGAGTCTTTATTTTTTAGACGCTGCCACCAGGAAACGCTGCGCCATGCCTGAAAACATGAAAGAAAAAGTGTCGCCATTTTTTAAGCAGTAGAGGAAGAAATAAGGGGATTTTATTTTGGATGAGAACGACAGGATTTAGGATTAGAGTTAATGAGCGTTAGTAAATGGAAGCTCAATCTTCATTAATCTTATCTATAATCTCTTTGATGTCGCTTGGTATATTCTTACGTTCAATAAATTTATTATTAATTAAATCTACAATTCCAGGAAATTCTCCATAAAATGCACTTAGCTTTTCAATGAAGGTGTTAAGCTTTATCCAACTGGCTAAATACTCGTGTTTATTGCCAGGTTTTTCAAACGTATAATAATCCTCTCTACTTCCTGTCATGCCCATCGGAGGCCCGCTATATTTATATACAGAGGCTTTGGAGCCCTTAATCCAGGCAGGTAGAAATCTCATTGCAGTGTCATTTGATGGACGAAGGCGAATTGGTACAGAATATAATTGATATAAGGTCCCATTATAAGTGAAGCTGAATGATGTCAACTCTGTCGGATCAATCCATTGCATGTGGCCAGCACTATCTTCTATTTCAACATGTTTTTGGTAACGATCAAGGTTCACACCTCCAAATAGTGCCTTGTAAATTTTGATATTTGCTGGAATACTATCACCATTTTCGCGAATGATAAATCCATTGCTTTGTGCATATAGAGCTGTAAAGCGGCTTAATGTTATCAAAAGAATAGCGAGAAAAAGAAATATTTTTCTGTAGTATGAGACTCTATTTATTAAAAAAAGATCAAATGCAGCAAGTTGTTTTTTCATATTTCTCGTTATAGTTTAGGTGGACTTTATATAGCAGCCAAAACGCTAATTTATACTATAAGAAGCTATCCAACAAAAAAAGTACAATACAATTTGAACCCACTTTTTGCATTCCAAAAATAAACGAATGTATTGGTTTGATTCAGGTCCTCTACAACAAAAAAAGCCGCTTCAAAAAAATCAGCGGCTTTTAAATTTTTATTTTTAAATCAGCGGTGGAATTTCTTCCGGTATCTGGTGAATGTCGTCGTCAGGATATTTTCCGGGATTACGCAATCTGCTGTGATAACGGCTGTAGCTGAAATAAATAATGAACCCAATAAACAGCCATCCAAAAAGCCGCACCCAGTTCGTCCAGCCCAATCCGAAGATCATCGCAGCACAAACTAAAATTCCCAGAACTGAAATTAATTTATACGCAGGCACTTTAAATCCTCTTGGAATTTCCGGATGCTTCACGCGCATGATCCAAACTCCGGCACATACCAAAATGAAGGCAAACAAAGTTCCGATACTTGTCATATCACCTACAATGTCGCCGGGAATGAAAGCTGAAAATGCACCTACCAAAACAAGGAAGATCAAATTGGATTTGTAAGGCGTTTTGAATTTGGGATGTACTTCTGAAAATACTTTTGGCACCAATCCATCTTTACTCATTGAATAGAAAACCCTTGATTGTCCCATCAACATCACAAGGATCACTGAAGAAAATCCAAGAAGAATGGCAATCGTTACCAAATCGCTCAACCACTGAAATGTCGGAACCCAAACACCACCGACCATTGCGCCTTTCATGTGTTCGATTGCATAAACTACAGAAGCTTCACTTCCTGTGGTTCTGAACTCATCGACAGAAGCAATTCCGGTAAGCACGTAAGAAAATAAAATGTATAAAACGGTACAAATAACCAATGAGCCCAAAATACCAATCGGCATATCTCTTTTCGGATTTTTAGTTTCCTGCGCTGCAGTGGAAACCGCGTCAAATCCAATGAACGCAAAGAACACAACGCCCGCTGCTCCGAGGATTCCGAGAATTCCTCCATAGTGATAAGAGATTCCCATGTGGTCGGTATAAGTGGTGGGCGCCGGAATAAATGGAGTATGATTTTCGGGTCTCATATATTGCCATCCAACAACGATCACCACAACAACAATGGCAACCTTTAGAATAACAATGATCGCGTTTACCAAAGCAGATTCCTGCATTCCGCGAATCAGCAACATCGTAAGAATAATTACAATTCCCAAAGCAGGCAAATTCATAATTCCATAATGCAAGCCATCCGCAGTATGCTGAAACGGTGAATGGCACCATTCATACGGGACGCTCGTTCCAAAAATTTCTAAAAATTTATTGAAATATTCTGCCCATGCAATGGCAACAGTTGCCGCGCCGACGCCATATTCCAAAATCAAATCCCATCCAATGATCCATGCAATAAATTCTCCCATCGTTGCATATGAATAAGTGTAAGCACTTCCGGCAATCGGTATCATGGAAGCAAATTCCGCATAACATAAGCCTGCAAAAGCGCATCCTAAAGAGGCAATTATAAATCCAATGGTTACTGAAGGGCCGGCGTGCTGAGCAGCAGCAGCAGCGGTTCTTACAAATAGTCCGGCACCGATAATCGCGCCAATACCAAGCGCGATAAGGTTCCCAGCGCCTAACGTTCTTTTCAATGTGTTTTGCGATTCACCTGCTTCATGCATCAGATGGCTGACAGGCTTCGTAATAAATAAACTACTCATCGTATTTCTGCGGAGTTTTTGGTTTTATAAGTGTGAAAAATAATCAAATAATATTAAACCGGTTTTGGAATTGTTTCGGAACATTTTTAAATAAGCGGAAAAATAAGCAATAAATTAAAAATCATCCAAAAAGATTTATCAGCGGTTTAAAAAAAGATGGAAAATCCGGATATGGATCTGCATGAAATGTGAATCAATCAGGAAAAAGAAATCTTGTTATTTGTCTGTTCACTGTCATTGTTCATTCTTAATTCTGCTAAACATTTTCCTATCTTTAGTTTTGAAATTTTTATATGATCTATTTGAGGAAGCTTTTATTGATTACAACAATTGCATTCATTTCTTCCAATGCATTTTCACAGGTTTTTGGTGGTGATCCAGCTTCAATAAAATGGAAACAAATCAATACTTCTTCCTCGCGTGTCATTTTTCCAAAAGGATTAGATTCTATTGCAACGCGAATTACCAATATTATTTCATTCATCAAAAATCCTACTCAAAAAACAATTGGAAATCAGACGAAAAAAATAAATATTGTTCTTCAAAATCAAACAACAGTTTCGAATGCGTATGTAAGTTTAGGTCCTTTCAGAAGTGAATTTTTTCTTACACCCGATCAAAACAGCTTTGAAATGGGAAGCCTGCCGTGGCCCGACCAGCTTACGATTCATGAATACCGGCATGTAGAACAATACAATAATTTCAATGTAGGACTTTCAAAAGTAATGCGGACTATTTTTGGAGAAGAAGGACAAGCGCTTGCCAACAACGCAGCGATTCCCAATTGGTTCTATGAAGGTGATGCTGTTTACAATGAAACCAATTTGAGTCAACAATGCCGCGGAAATTTACCGGAATTTTTTAATGCTTATCGCTCTTTGTGGAAAGGAGAAAAAAATTACAGTTGGATGAAATTAAGAAATGGTTCGTTGAAAGATTTTGTTCCCGATCATTATGCGCTTGGATATTTGTTAGTTTCTTATGGGCGTGAAAAATATGGTGACCAGTTTTGGGAAAATGTAACTCATGATGCGGCTTCCTTCAAAAGCCTCTTCTATCCTTTTCAACACGCGATCAAAAAATATTCCGGCGTTAGTTATGTTACTTTCAGAAAAGATGCTTTTGATTTTTTTAAAAATGAATTTAATTATCCAAAAGAATTAAAACCTGTCAAATTAGGTTCGTATCGTGATGAACAATTTCCTTCTTTTACAGAAGATGGTTCTGTGATTTTTGTAAAAAATACTTTTAAAGAAATTCCACAGTTTGTAATTCGAAATGGAAATAAAGAGAAAAAAATAAGGACTTTGGATTATACTTTAAACAGTTACTTCAGTTATCGAAACGGAAAAATTGTTTACACTTCTTTTCGGCCTGATGCTCGCTGGGGATATCGTGATTACAGCGATTTACAACTAATTGATGTTTCTACCGGTCATGAACAAACGCTTTCCAAAAAGACCAAATATTTTTCTCCTGATATCAGCAATGATGGAAAAACAATTGTTGTTGTAGATGAACCGGCATCAGGAAATTGTAGCTTGAAATTATTGAATTCACAAGATGGAAAAATAATTTCTCAACTTCCAAACCCCGAAAAACTTTTTTACACCTATCCTAAATTTTATGGTGATGAAAAAATAATTACAGCAGTTAGAAATAATGAAGGAAAAATGTCTATTCTTCAGATTGATTTGAAAAATGATCAAAAAGAATTTCTTATTCCTTTCACTTATAATGTTATCGGATTTCCGATGATCTTACACGACACACTTTATTTTTCTTATTCTTATAAACAAAATGACGAGCTTTTTGCTTACACATTTTCTGATAAAAAATTATGGAGAATAGAAACAAATAATAATGCCGGTCTTGGAAAATATCATCCTTCTGTGAATGATTCAAATATCGTATGGGCTTCGTTTACAGCAGAAGGAAACCGTTTGCAGGAATCTTCAAAACAAAATATTCATTTTACTGAAATTAATGTTAGTCAACTTGATAACACAACTTCTGATTTTGGAATAACTGTTTTGCATCAGACAAATGCTAACTTGTTATACGCCGTTCCAAAAGATTCGTTTGCTGTAAAAAAATACAGGAAAAGTTTCAGGTTATTTAATTTTCATAGTATCGAACCTGCCATAAGCGATCCTGATTATACATTGTCTCTTGTAAGCGAAAATATTTTAAACACACTTGAATCAGATCTTTCTTTTACTTATGATCGTGCAGAAAAATATAAAGAAATTTCTTTTGATGCTACTTATAGCGGATGGTTTCCATTCCTTTCTGCTGGTGTAAATTATTTGATTGACCGAAGTATTTTGTACCGCCAAAATGTAGTTCGGTTCAATCAATTTGAACCATTTGCAGGATTTAATATTCCCCTGGATTTCAGTAAACAAAGGTCTTTCACGAATCTTAATTTTGGCTCTCAATATATTTATAGCCAGGGAATTTTCCCTGGAAATTACAAGGATACTCTCCGTTCGACATACAGCTACATTAATAATTTTTTATCATTCAGTCATCAGATTCAACAGGCACAACAACAAATTTTCCCGCGCTTCGCGCAAACGATTTCCTTTTCTTATAAAACTGCTTTAACTGCAGTAAAAGGATTTCAATTTTTAGCAAATGGCAATTTATATTTTCCCGGACTTGTCAAAACCAATAGTCTCGTTTTGAATGGTGCTTTTTTAAGAAAAGACAGTTTGAATCAAATTAATTTTTCCAGCGGATTTCCATTTTCAAGAGGTTATCAATCTTTGAATTTTTACCAGATGTATAAATGGGGAATTAATTATCATTTTCCTATTGCGTGTCCTGACTTTGGTTTCGCGGATATTTTTTATTTGTTGAGAGTAAGGGATAATTTATTTTATGATGACACGGAAGTAAAAGATTTTTATTCCAACAGAAATAATTTTTCGGCTTCTTTTCGTTCCACAGGAACCGAAATTAATTTTGATACGAAATGGTGGAATGAAGTAAATGTTTCTTTTGGAATCCGCTACAGCCGTTTGTTGGATAAAGATTTATTTGGCGCAAAAGGCAGCAATCGCTGGGAAATTATTGTTCCCGTCAATATTTTGAGTCAGTAAAATTGCTTTTTTACAGTAAATCAATAAATAAGTTTAATTTTTATTTTAAGGTTTTTCACTTCTGAAAAACATAATGATTATTTAATAATTTCCTTTTTTTCAACGCGTTGTTTTCTTTAAATTGCAATATAATTTTTTGAAATAACAGAGATGAGCAACACTGATAAAAAAACTGAAAAGAAGAAAAAAAGTTATGCAGGATTTTATTTTCTTGCAGCCGCAATTGTAACCACTGCTGTTGTGGTAATTAGCGTTAAAGAAGGCAAAAGAGCAAAAGAGGAGAATGAATTACTGGCGTATGAAGTTTGGTAAAAAAAGAATGACTCCTCATTTAATCCGCTAACGTTGTTTTGAAATTCAACACGATAAATATCTCATTGCATAAAAGACAATCATGCTAAAAATTAATTCTTATGCCTTTTCTGTTTTCATATGGAACACTTCAAAATGAACAGGTTCAAATGGAAACTTTTGGCAGAATTCTAAAAGGTGAAACTGATTCTCTTCCCGGTTATGAAGTATCTATGCTCGAAATTACTGATGCAGAAGTTTTGCGAAAAAGTAATCAGAAATACCATCCCATTCTTCATTTTTCCGGTAATGAAAACAGCAGGGTAAAAGGAATTTTATATGAGGTTACGAATGACGAAATTTTGAGAGCAGATGAATATGAAGTGAGCGATTATAAAAGAGTGGAAGCAGTTTTTACATCAGGGAAAACAGGTTTTATTTATGTAAAGAAATGAACTGCATAAAAGTTTTTCTAAATTTCATTTTATTACACCTTTTCAAAAATCATCGCAGCCCCTTGCCCTACTCCAACACACATTGTTGCCAATCCAAAACGAACATCGCGTCTTTGCATCTCATGCAATAATGTGGTAGCAATCCTTGCGCCGCTGCAACCCAAAGGATGTCCCAAAGCAATCGAGCCACCATTCACATTTACTTTTTGCAAATCCAAATTTAATTCGCGGATACACGCAATGGATTGAGATGCAAAAGCTTCGTTCAATTCGACTAAATCCAAATCTGAAATACTCAAACCCGCTCTGGACATGGCTTTCTTCGTTGCGGCAACAGGACCTATTCCCATGATTGCCGGATCAACTCCTGCAACTGCCATGCTTACTACTTTTGCCATTGGTTTCAGGTCATATTTTTTTAAAGTTGTTTCATTGACCAACATCAGCATTGCAGCGCCATCATTGATTCCTGAAGAATTTCCTGCGGTTACGGTTCCGTCTTTTACAAACGCAGGTCTCAATTGTGATAATTTTTCCAATGAACTTTTTCTCGGATGTTCATCGATTTCAAAAATAATCTTGTCGGTTTTATTGGGCGTAATTTCGACAGGAATAATTTCATCTTTCCATTTTCCTGCAGCCAGTGCCTCAAAATATTTTTGCTGGCTTTGGAACGCAAATTCATCCTGCGCCTCACGGGATATTTTCCATTGCTTTGCTACATTTTCCGCGGTTTCTCCCATGGAATAAGGATAATATTTTTCAGTTAATTTTTTATTCGGAAAACGCCAGCCAATTGTCGAATCATACACTTCTGTTTTCCTGCTGAAAGCACCATCTGATTTCGCCATCACAAAAGGCGCGCGCGTCATACTTTCGACGCCGCCGGCAAGAAAAATATTTCCATCGCCAACCATTATTGCCCGCGAAGCATCCATGATTGCCTGTAATCCGCTTGCACATAAACGATTCACCGTATTTCCGGCAACAGAAATCGGTAAACCTGCGAGCAGAGCCGCCATACGAGCCACATTTCGGTTATCCTCTCCAGCCTGGTTGGCATCGCCCGCAATCACGTCTTCAATATCATTTACATCAATTTTTTCGTTTCTTTTTATCAATGCTTTGATCATTTCGGCTAAAAGATCATCCGGACGAATCATGCTCAAAGCGCCGCCATATCTGCCGATTGCCGTTCTTACTGCATCTACAACATAAACAGTTTCCATTCAATTTTTATTAAGAAAGTGCAAGATAAATGTTTTTAAAAGTCGGGGTTAAGTTTAGGAAGTTTAGAAGGTTTAGAAGAGTTTAGGAATTCATTTAACAATACAACAATGAAACAATAAAACAACAGAACAATATAGCAATGAAAGTTTAGAAGGATTGAGAAAGTTTAGAAAATCCAATTTAACAATAAAACAATTTAACAATAAATACAATTGATTGATCTTTGCAAAATGAATGCTCAAAAAAATATCAGGACACTTACTCTGGATGAATTAACCGAATATTTTTTATCAATTGGTGATAAAAAATTCCGCGCGAAGCAAGTGTGGGAATGGATTTGGAAGAAACATGCCAGGAGTTTTGAAGATATGACCAACCTGAGCAAAGAACTTCGTGAAAATCTTTCTAATAATTTTTCTTTTCCGGCTTTAAAACATGATCTGTCGCAATACAGCAGTGACGGAACGATCAAGAGCCGATTTAAAACTGTTGACGGAAACCTGGTGGAAGGCGTTTTAATTCCTGTTGAAGACCGCCAGACTGCATGTGTGTCTTCGCAGGTTGGTTGCAGCCTTGCCTGTAAATTTTGTGCAACCGGTTTTATGGAAAGAAAGCGGAACTTGACTTTCGATGAAATTTATGATGAAGCAGCGATGTTAAATGAAATGGCTGAAAAAACATATGGGAAGAAACTCAGCAACATTGTTTTTATGGGAATGGGTGAGCCTTTGCTGAATTATAAAAACGTATTAAAAGCAATTGAAAGAATCACAGCGCCTGACGGGCTTGGAATGGGTCACAGAAGGATCACTGTTTCTACCTCAGGCATTTCAAAAATGATCCGTCAGCTTGGCGATGATGGCGTGAAATTTAATCTTGCTTTATCACTTCATGCAGCCAATGACAAAAAACGCAGTGAACTGATGCCGATCAATGAATCGAACAATATCGAATCTTTGATAGACGCGTTGAATTATTTTTATGATAAAACCAAAAACGACATCACGTTCGAGTACATTTTATTTAAGAATGAAAATGATTCTTTAAAAGACGCAGATGACCTGATAAAAATTTACCGCCAGGTACCGTGTCACCTGATAAATGTGATCGAATACAATCCAATTGAAAACGCCGATTACCAAAAGCCCGACAGGGAAGCGACTCAAAGATTTATGGATTACCTGGCTGCGCACCGTGTCAATGTTCGCCTCCGTGTGAGCCGTGGAAAAGACATTGATGCCGCTTGCGGGCAATTGGCAAATAAAAATTTGGAGAAGGTATTGGAGGGGTAGGAAATGTTATTATTTGTTGGTTTACAATAGAGCAATTGTAACTAATGTATTTCAATTCTTAAACTCCTGGCTAATCATTAATCCAAAAATTCCTCCGTCTAAAATTCCGATTCCAATATGGCCAAATGCCGGATTTAAAATATTTGCGCGATGTCCCGGTGAATGCATGAAGCCGTATTCAGCAATAGAAATAGTTTGCGCAAGTGCAATGTTTTCTCCTGCTGTTATAAAATGAATATCATCGGCATGCATCCTGTCGAACGGATCTTTTCCATCAGGAGTGACATGTGAAAAATAGCCACGGACAAACATGTCTTTAGAATGTTTACGCGCAACTTTTGTTAATTCATCGTCTCTTTTTAAAGGCGCCAATCCATGCTCTGCCCTGTCTTTATTTACCAGTTCTGTCATTTTTACTTCCAAAGAAGAATCTACAACTGCATGAGTAATTTTAAAAGGGAGTTTCAGGAATCATCAGACTTGGTATGAATCGTGAGATCATTCAAAGTTTGATAAATGGCTTTGTTTAAAGCGGGAGATAATTTCTGGTCAACTGTTTCCATTTTTACAGAAAGCTGGTTTGCAATCCGGCTATTTCTTACTGCCGAATTGATTCCGTCAGTCAGCGGCAATGCAAGTAACAGCGCAGATATGATGGCTGCGAGAATGATTCCGTTGATAATACCCGGAATGATTCCAAAGGTTTTATTCAACACATTTTGATTGGTATATGCAGAAGTTGCTAACGCAATTTGTCGTGTGATGAGACCGATCAGAATTCTTGCAACAATTGCCGTGATAATAAAACCAAGCGGCAATTTCCACAATTCCAAAGAGGGAAAAATTTTTGTGAGTAATGAAGCGGTATAAGGATAAAAAATAAATGCAAGCACAAGACTTCCAATCCAATTGATGAGACCAAGAGTTTCTAAAATAAATCCATTTCTCCAGCCAGTCCAGACTGCAAGCAAAACAATGATGGTCAGCACAAAATCAACCCAATTCATACTGCCTTTTCAACAAATAATATGCCCCAAAGATTGGGGCATTAAGAGCAAAATAAGAATTTGTTGTATTTGTTTCTTTACTACAAAAGGTTGTTGATTAAACACCTGTAATTCTTTCCTTATACACAGCTAAAGCCTCATCCAGTCTCGCTTTTGAGTCTCCTGCTCCTGGTGCATTATGCGATGGATGAATGTATAATTTTACACCCCGGTCAGCTAAAATTTCTGCAACCGTACACACGGTCATCCAAACGCAGGTTACGAAAGCCATCGTAGATACAGGGCCGATTTTATCAACATGATTTTTTAAAGAAACTGATGCGTCTTCAATTGGCGCACAGGTATCAACAACAATATCTGCGATCTCAAAAATATTTTTACCGCTGGAGTGTCTTGTCTTTTTGCCTTTTGCCTCTGCAGCAGAACCAAAAACAACCACTTTCATTCCTTTCTTTTTTGCTTCCAGCGCAATATCAATATTTACATTGTTGATTCCTGAATGTGAGAAAAGCCACATCGTATCGCGTGGATCAAAATTATATCCCTTCATAATTTCAACTCCGTATCCTTCAACTCTTTCGAGGAAAATAAATTGGTGAACACCCATTTGCCCGGTGATATTAGTAAAAAAAGTAAGTGGCAATTCAACCATTGGATGAAACCCAACGAAGCCGCCAATGCGTGGATACATTTCTTCAATCGGCAAGGTTGCATGTCCGCAGCCAAAAGCATGAACCCAACGTCCTGCTTCGATTGAATCAGCCATTACTTCTGCAGCTTTTTTAATATTTTCCATTTGTGTTTCTTCAATTTTCGACATGATGCCGCGGGTGTTTTCCAACCATTGTTTTGCTAACATAGATTAATTATTAAATTATTGATTTATTAAATTATTGTTTAGACAGTTTAGAATAAAAAGTTCCATTAATTGTTTGTTTGCTGTAATTGACTTTCAGCTTTTAGCGTTTTGCTTTCAACATGAGTCGTTCTGTTTTTTAAAATATTATAACATAAAATAATCATCACGAGCATTTCTATAAATGCGACAGTGATTAAATGTTGAATGCCATAAAGCTGTGCAATGATTCCCATTCCGTAATTGATCAGCATATTTCCCAGCAACGCAATTACAAAAACAAGACTGAATGCTGTTCCCGAAAGTTCCTTATAACGATCTCCAACCAAACCGAGCATCAGCGGAAACCCGCCTGCCAGCCCCGCTCCCAGCAAAATCAATCCTGCAACGGATAAATAAAAATACTTTCCAATAAACAAAAAAAGTAATCCCAAAAATATCATCGTAAATGCACCTGTCCATAATTTATTCAAAGAAGTATTTCTGAAAACGCTTCCCAGCAAAAGCCGCATCAATGTCATGCCAACAACGAAAAGCGAAAGCGCGTACAATGCCTGATTTTGTGGAACTGAAAGTCCGGAAGTAAGAAAAGTTGTCGTCCAGTTGTTGATGATCGCTTCAAAAGCACTCTGGCAAAAAAGAAAAAATGCAATGAGAATTAACACTGAATCTTTCAGCAACGATAAACTTTTTGCAACAGGAAATCCTTGCGCTTGCTTTGCTGGTGGAAATTTTATCAGCAAATAAAATATTCCAACCACGAGTGTTGCAAAACCAACCACAGATAAGATCACTTCGTAAGAAAATTTATTTTCAAGAATGCCTAAAAGAAAAGGCATTCCTAATGCACCGATGCCAAAAAAGACACCGAGCAAACTTAGATTGGCTCCTTTATCTTTATCGCTAATGTCAGAAACCAAAGCGCTTGTTGCGCCATTGATAGCGCCGCCACCAAGTCCAAATAAAAAAATGCTCACCTTCAATAAACTGTGCGAAGGCGAATAAGCAATTCCTTCAAAACCGATGAACATGCTGAAGCAAGTGAGTGCCAGCAAAATTTTATAACCGTATTTATCGCAAAAAGGCCCAAATAATAAAGAGCCTAATAAAATTCCAAAAGGCAAAATGGAAAATAAAGTTCCGGACGCAATCTCATCCAACAAATATTTTTGCTCAAGTCCGTGCTTTACTGAACCAAGGGTTGTAATGCCCATTCCAAAAAATAAAATGCCAATGCAGGCTGCCCAAAAAATAACTTTTTTGTTGTACATGAAATATTTTTTATGAATGAAGATTGTTAAGTGCCAGAAAACCTGCACCAAAAACTCCGGCATCACTTCCCAAGCCTGACGCTTCCAAATTTACCTGCTTTATACTGATTGGTTGTGCCCATTTGGTTGCTTCTTCTTTTATTTTTGGAATCAAGGGAATGGCTGGCCCAAAAACGCCGCCGCCAAAAATGATCTTTTCAGGATTGAATAAACTGACCAGGTTTGCAGTTGTCATCCCCCAAAACTGAATGCAAATATTGATCACTTCATTTGCAATTTCATCATTGTTTGAATAAGCATTAAAAATATCATGGCAAGTGATTTCTTTGATCGGTTTATTTTTCAATTCGCCCAAATAATCATTTTTCTCACATAGAAATTGCTGCGCAACTTTTGCAATGCCTTCTCCCGAACAATAATGTTCAAAACATCCACATTCAACATATTCTTTTTTGAAAGGTGCTGAAAGTGCCATCCAGCCTATTGCTCCGGCAATATCATGTGCGCCTCTTAAAACATTCCCATCAATTAAGATTCCTGCACCGATTCCTGTTCCGACCGCAAGAAAAATAGCATCATCACATTGTTGCGCATTTCCTTTCCACGCTTCTCCAAGGATATAGCATGCACGATCGCTGTCAATTTTTACAGGAATATTTGCTGCAACTTTTTTGATTTCTTCAAGCAAAGGAAAGTCATTCCATTCAGGAATATTCGGTGCCCAAACAGTTCCTTTTTTCGAATGATAAATTCCCGGAACGGACACGCCCACAGAAATAATTTCATCTCCTGAAAGCCTTGCTGTATCTGACAAAGAAAGAATCCGGCTGGTAATCAATTCTCCCACTTCCTCTCCTTTCCTTTTATCTAAAGGCGTAATTTCTCTCCACAAGATTTTCCCATGTTCATTAAAAACAGCAGTTGCCAGTTTGGTTCCGCCAAGATCAAAAGCTAATAATGACATACAGTTAATTTTCGTTCTAAAACAATTGAAAGCTATTCGTCCAATTTCAATTGAACGTTCTTTAAATTAAATCCGCCTTTCTTAAAATAAATTTTCAACTTATTTGTGCCTTTACTCAAATTAATTTTTGTGGGGGTTGATTTGTCGAATTTATTTTCATCTCCCGAAGCATTGATAGAAATATCTTCGGAAACTTTTTTGTTGTTAACATAAATATTGATAACGCCACTGCTATCAGAAGTAGAAAAGGTTAGAGAATAATTTCCTGATTTTTTTACATCAATTGTATAAAGCAGCCATTCTCCATCTTCAATGCTAAAAACATAAGGCTCGTTATTTTTATCATTTTTGATATCTACTCCATCATTGCGATAAGTGCGGCCCCGATTGCCTTGAGTATGCACTCCTGCTGTATATTGATAACTTGCCGTGTCATTATCATTATACGCAAAACCATTTCTTCCCAAGTCATAATCAACAGCATTTATCGTCGTATTTTCTGAAATGATATTCGATTTAAAAGGCAAAGTTTCAGTTGAATAAACCTGTCGAAACATAGCATCAGTCACATCTTTGTGATAAATGTTGTTTTGAATTTTAATATTTTCAAGAAGCTGATTTAAAATTTTTTGAGCTGTTGCAGCATCTGGTTTTTGAATTTCTCCTTTGCAATATTTTATAAACAAATCGTAATGATCCGGCTTTTTAATTTCCAACGGATTATTGATTCCCATTTTTTTCAAAGGCCACCAGCTCCATCCGATATCATTATCTTCCATCAACCTGATCGTGTTAGTAAACCAGGTGTTCGAATTTTCTCCGGACTCTCCCAACCACAAAGGCACATTATATTTTTCGCGATAATCCAAAAAATTCTGGATGGTTTCTTTTGTAGTAAAGTTTCCATATTTATGAAAACTGATCACGAGATTATTATCCCACAACGGAAACATTCCATGATAATTATTTGCGAAGCCATTTCCTTCCAGATAAATAATATGGTTCTTATCCACTTCACGAATTGCTTTTGTAATCCTGATAAAAAAATCTTTCAAACGCGAATTGTCTTTTTCATTAATTCCATGCGTATCCGCAGTATCCGTAAATCCCCAATTGGTTTCATTTAAAATATCATAACCACCAATGTAAGGTTCATTCGCATATCGTGTAGCCAATTTTTTCCACAAAGCAACTGTTTTATCCTGGTTGGCTTGTGATTGCCAAAGCGAAGGTTCATCAGGATTTCTGTTAGAAATAGGAAGATCAGTTCCTTGACCGCCGGGAGCCGCATGCAGATCAAGGATCAGGTAAATTTTATTTTTTTTACACCAACTCAAAAGATCATCTACCATTTTAAATCCTTTTGGCAGCCAGGTATTTTTTCCCGCAACCGGTTCATCCTTTACAGCGAGTGTAAACAAATCATAATTCATAGGCAACCGAACTGAATTAAATCCCCACGATGCCATCGAATCAATATCAGTTTGCTGCGTATGATTTTTCAACCATTTATCATAAAAAATATCAGCTTGCTTTTTTCCTACCAGCTCGGTAATTTTTTCTTTGATCTTGTATTGTTGTCCTAAAAAACCTAAGTCAAGCATATATCCTTCCTGCAACATCCAACCGCCAAAGCCCATTCCTCTTAAAATGAAGTTTTTATTCACATCATTTTCAAGATGTTTTCCGTCCACTTTTAAAAATCCTTGCGCGGCAAGATTTCCAGAAGAAAAAATAAAAACTATTGCGAAAAAGAAAACCGTTTGACAATCAGATTTAAAAAATTGTTTCAAAATATTTTTCATCATTCTTTTCATTTTAATTAAAAAATATTTTAAAAAATTACAGTAAAATGGTGGCGATACTATGCGCTTTCGAAACTGCTTTTGCCCATTGGCCATTGATCCACAAATGATATGAAATAGGATTATCTGTCCTGTTCATGACAACCACAGCGAGTTTACCATCTTTATTGATAAATGAAGTGGCTTGCAAAATATCACGATTGCTTGAGGCGCTTACTCTTCTTGCTCCCGGCCTGATGAATTTGGAAAATTGTCCGATGTAATAATATTCATTGGTATAAAAAACTTCGCCGGTATTTGTATTTGCGATCACTGGTGCATAACAAAAATTACCAACATGGTTAGGTCCACCTGTCTGATCTAATAAGATATTCCAATCGCACCACGCAGTGATGCCATTGTTCAGATCATTCAAAATATTATTTCCATACAATTCTCCAAGGCTCCAGTCCATGATTTTGTTGTAATCAAAATTTTCTTTACAACCTTCTGTAAACATTAAATTCACATTTGGAAAAGCTTCCTGAACACGTTTTACATTATCAAAAAGCGGAGTGGATTTTGTCCATGTTTCATACCAGTGAAAACCGATTG
>JBQCIM010000142.1:0-4135 GCA_051953735.1 Ginsengibacter sp. | reverse complement strand
CCTATGCTCTCCTCATACTTACGTTATACTCTCCTCATACTCTGCTCATACTTACCTCATACTCTCCTCATACTCTCTTCATACTCTCTTCATACTCTCTTCATACTGACTTGCAGTAATCAGGAAGAAAAAAATGTGTTACTTCTAAAGGGTTCTTTTTTTGCTGGCGCAAAGTTTTTTCGCCCAAAGGCACAGAGGGCACAAAGAGAAGTTGTTTTTTCGCCAAAGCCACAAAGGGCATAAAGGTTCACAAAGAGAAGAACCGATTCTGCGAATCCTGCATCAACCACTTTTTCAAAAAATTAATGCCAGATACTTTTCAAAGAGGTGTAAGTAATATTATTAAAAAGGACTTCCCCCGGAGCGCTTATCTCAATTTTATCATAAGGCCTTTCCGGGAAAAAAACGGATGTCATTACTGATAATCCTCCATCTGCAAATAGCTCTATTGAACTTTCATCTACAATTATTGATAGCCTCATCCCGCTGTTTTGTGCAATTCGCGGAGCAAAATATTTTTCTGCAAATTCTTTATTAAAATCAGATCTGCCTGCCATTGTGCGATCTATATAATATTGGTTGGATCCTTTATCATAGCCAACCACGAGTTTCCTGTTCAATTTACCTGAAAGAATTATTGAAAAATTCGTAAGCTGAGCCATGCTTACATCTATCCGGCAAGGCAATGAAACAGGCTGCCGGATAAGCGCTGACAGGTCTGTGGTTTCCGAAACCGTGACATTTGTTTTAGCCACCGCTTTTCGTGCTAGCAATTTTAATTCACTGATGGGCTCAGAGACAACATACATTTCCTGACCACTCTTTGTCAAAGACAATTCTCTTGGAATGGTCATCGCATTCCTCCATTTTACAGTGGGAACTTCATTGGCATATAACCAATTGCTCATCCACCCGAGGAATATTCTCCGGTTTCCTGTATTGTTCCAGGTAACGCCTGCGTATTCATCCGGACCATAATCGATCCATTTAACCTGGCTGCTGTTTGGATGAAATTTATGGCCATCGAAACTGCCGGTAAAATATTGGGTCGCGGATCCTCTGTTCGGGCCGCCAGGATTGAGGTTTACAATTAATATCCAAACCGTTTCTCCTTTATATTTTAAGGGAAACAAATCCGGACATTCCCATACACCGCCATGTGCTCCGGCGCTTTGGCCAAATTCACTTTCTTTGATCCAATGTTTCAAATCTTTTGATGAATAAAAAGTGACGCGATCTTTGGTTGCCAATGTCATTACCCATTTATTTTCCGGCTCATACCACATCACCTTGGGATCCCTGAAATCTGAAATGCCGGGATTTTTTAAAACGGGATTCCCCGAATATTTAGTCCATGTTTTTCCGTTGTCAAGACTGTAAGCCAGGCTTTGATTTTCATAATCAGTAGCACCTGGTGCCGCATGAGGATAGTGGCTGGTGAAAATAGCCACCAGCGGCACTTTTCCATCAGTGCCAAACCCGGAGGTATTGTTTTTATCTATTACCGCGCTTCCCGAAAATATATATCCAAGAGAATCGGGGTATAGAGCAACAGGCTGTTGTTGCCAGTGGATCAAATCTTTACTGGTAGCGTGGCCCCAATGCATAGGCCCCCATACTGTTCCACCGGGATAATATTGAAAGAATAAATGATAAATGCCCTTATTGTACACCATCCCATTCGGATCGTTCATCCAATGTTCTTTTGGTGAAAAATGAATTTGGGGGCGGTATTGTTCTTTATAGGTATTACTGATGGCCTGAGCTCCTCCTATACTATATGAAAGGAGAAAAATGATAACAACCAGGAAGCAGGATCTTAGCATATAGTAGTATTTTAATCAGTGTTTATATGCAGTACTTTTGGGCAGTTCAGCAATGGACGCGCGAGGGCCACGGCAATGGTAGTTACCTTTTATGGAAAGGGTTTTCAAAAAATTCATTCACCTTCTTATCAAATTCATCTGTATGCTCTATGAGGGTGCCATGTCCTGAATCAGGCAAAATCCATAAATAAGCGTTGGGAATGTTCTGATAAATTTTAACCGTGTGATCCAGGACGATCACATCGCGGTCTCCGCTGATGATCAATGACGGGCAATGAATCGTATGCAAGGCAGTTAAAGGAATGTTGGGTTGAAGCCAGTCGAGCATAAATATTTTCCAGTCATTTTTTTCTTTTGCCGTAGTCCCTATTTTAGTATGTAGCGAATCATAGTATTTTTTTTCATCTTTCCAAACTGAAGGTATCAGCGCTGTTGAATCGGGCCACAGGTTGGCCCCGGTAGAAGCCAGCTTTATTACTTTGGAAGGGTGGCGCATCGCAAGCACCAAGGCAACGATGCCGCCATCGCTCCAGCCAATTACATAAGCAGAATCTACGTGCATCTGGTCTAATAGTGCGGCATCATCGTCTGCCATCATCTCAAAGCTTAAAGAATCACTATTGTCAGTTGATTTGCCCTGGGCCCGGCTGTCAGCGGCTATGACCCTATACCGGCTGGAAAAATAAGGGATAATTTTCGCCATAGACTTAATGCTTCCGCCATTGCCATGGATCAGTAATAATGGTTTGCCGCTGCCATATTGTTCGGTGTATATATTGATGCCTCGTACTTTATAATACTTACCTGCGTTTTTATTATTCCCATAATCAATTTTACCCTGGCAAAAAGCTGAACCAGACAGGATGGTAAGAACAAAAAGAATCATGATTTTATGCATGGCTTCCAATATTAAAGTAAGATCACTGGTCAGTAAAAAGAAATACAGTAAAACGAGTTTTATTTACATTTTCTTTTTCAACAATAATAACTGTCCGCGATGATTGCTCAGGTGAATCGTGCGATCCAGTAACACATTCAGCCTGTTGCGATTCGGCTCTTTCATGAAATCTTCTTCAGAAATATTTGCATGACGTGTAAACCAATCATCAGTAGGTAAATTTTTGATATGATCTGATAAAGCGTCATTCACCTCGTTCCATTGTTGTCTTAATTGAGACGCCGAAGGAATTGCTTCAACCGCTTTATCAGGTGAGTCTAAAAATATCGACTTCAGTTCCGGGTGTTTCGATTCTTCAAAACGAAGTAATGGCAACATACGATCGTGCACTGCTGTTAAATGGCCTAATAAATAGATCGCACGATTTCTGCCGGGCGCAACTTCGTTCATTAACTCTTCATCGGATAAATTATCAAAAATTTTGTTGGTGGCATCAATTTGTTTCTGCCAGCTATCGGTTATCATCTTTACCAGTAATTCATTATTCATTTTATTATTTTTAAACAAATATAAGAATAAGAAGTTGGTCATAAGACGACAACGGGAGAAACACCCATAAAGGCCTCAATCACTTTTTCTCTTTTAGGGGTTGCGCTATCTTTGTAAGAAAAATTATGGCTGAAGACCTTACGATCGTGAAAGGAAGTAAAGAAGAAGAATATCAATCACTGCTTCCGCAGATAAAAGGATTACTGACGGGTGAAACGGACCTTGTGGCGAACATGGCAAATGTAGTGGCGGCGCTTAAAGAACAATTTCAATGGTTTTGGGTTGGTTTTTATGTGGTAAAAAACGGTGAACTGGTACTGGCGCCTTTCCAGGGACCTGTAGCCTGTACAAGAATCCAAATAGGCAGAGGTGTTTGCGGAACAGCGTGGCTACGTGCTGAAACACTTATCGTACCTGATGTTGCCAAATTTCCCGGTCACATAGCCTGCAATAGTTTGTCAAAATCAGAAATAGTGGTTCCTGTTACAAGAAATGGCGAAGTAGTTGCGGTTCTTGATGTTGATAGTGAAGCGTATCACTTTTTTGATGATACCGACAAAAAATATCTTGAAGAAATTGTGACATTAATCAATTTTTGAATGGTGCAAGCAGAAGTGACAGGGCATTATGCTACAGAAGTGGTGCTGTTCAAAGCAAATTAAGAAATTTTATTCTATTCCATGGTCGGTGTCCCCACCGACCGGCTTAGGGAATTTGAAACTGTCTTGTCCTAAAATAGGTTTACACAAATGAAGTGAAAAATGGAATATCAAACCTATTATGTAAGCAAGAATGTTTACAGCATTGAGTTAAAGCATAAAATATGTAAAGAACATATTAATGAAGGTACACGGCTTGGAGA
>JBQCIM010000141.1:0-18110 GCA_051953735.1 Ginsengibacter sp. | reverse complement strand
CTTCAATGATCTGGACGCTTTTTTCGATTTTAGCTTTTACGACCGGAATTTCTTCCTTCAGCCAGCGACTCAACACAAACTGAACCTGCATTCCTTTTAGAAACTGGTTGCCAATGCCGAAACGCAATTTTGGATATTCATGCGTTCCTAAAATCTGCTGAATATCCTTCAAACCGTTGTGCCCCGCGTCGCTGCCACGCTTTCTCAATCTCAGTTTGCTTAAAGGAAGCGCGAGGTCGTCCACAATCGTCAAAGAGTTTTCAATCGCAATTTTTTCTTTATCCAGCCAATACTTTACTGCTCTTCCGCTAAGATTCATAAATGTGGTTGGTTTTATACAAACGAAAATTTTGCCTTTAAATTTTATTTCCGTCACATCTGCCAATCTTGATGGCTGAAAAAGAGCATTGTGTTTCAGAGCAAATTCATTTACAACGTCAAAACCAATATTGTGCCTCGTATGTGCGTATTCGCTTCCGGGATTTCCCAAACCAATGATTAAAAACTTCGACATAAAACGAAGATAAATGGATTCAGTTATTTGGAGAAGTTGGATTTTTTAAAATCAACAGTAAACAAAGTTTTAATGGGAATTTATTGTCTTAAAAAATTAATCAATTGATTAAAAAGAACTGCTTATAAAAAAAATCAATCGCAGTTTTCTGTCCAGATAAATTTTTTTTCGTTCAAATCTATTGCTACTAATTTCCCCAATAAGCGAAGATGAGAATAAACACAACCACCGTCGATATTGATACAATTGCCTTTTTGGTTGAGAATGAAGTTCAGAGATTTTGGTGTATGACCATGAATTAATAATTTATTTTTCAAAGCCGGTTGTCTATCAGAAAAATCTCTTTCCCAAAGCATCGCTTCTTTGTCTTCAAAAATATTTTCGCGTTTGAAATTCAATCCTGCATGAACGAAAATGTATTTTTCGGTTTCAAGATAAAGGCGTGTCTCTTTGAAAAAAGAAACATATTTTTTGGAAAGATCTTTCAATGATCCGATGCCAAAACTCCTGATCGTTTCTGTACCTCCGTTTTCGAGCCAATCAGGCAACGCTTCTTTTTCAAACATTGCATCTATCATCATTTGCTCATGATTTCCTCTCAGGGTAAAAATATTATATTGCTGTTCGCGAAGCTGCAAGATCAGGTCTATGACGGCTTTGCTGTTTTTGCCACGATCAATATAATCGCCGATACAATAAATCTGATCTGTCTTTTGAATATTGATTTTTTCAAAAAGCATTTTTTCAAAAGTTTTGCTACAACCATGAATATCGCCTATGGCAAAAATCCTTTCCATTATATCATAGCTTTTTTCTAATAAACAATCGAAGTTAGCATTTCTCTTGTCGTGACTTTAACAGGACAGCAGATGGAGAATAATTCTAAAAGTTTATGAAAACGAAAGATCTAATAAAAGCAAGATAAATTTCCTTTAATCAATTGACTCCAAAATTCATTTCTAAAAAAAACAAAAAGCCTTTCAAACTTACTGTTTGAAAGGCTTTTTGTTTTTAGTTGCGGACCGGACGGGACTCGAACCCGCGACCTCCGCCGTGACAGGGCGGCATTCTAACCAACTGAACTACCGATCCGTTTAATTGGGAGCGCGAAGATAATAAAATTTGAACTTTGCCAAACAACTTCTTCATATTTTTTTCGCTAAACTATTTTCAGTTATTCTAAATGAACTTTGGCATCAAATCATTCACACTGATTGTCCAAAAACTTTAATGTTGCCCTGTTATAATCACTGTAAATATGATGATCTGCAACTGATACATTGATTTGTTCCAATACAAATACTTGCTGCGGAATCGTCAAACTACTGATAACAGGAAAAGCGGCAGGGTTGCCCGTAAACGCATTCATAAATGCGTCTGAATATCCGATATAATAGCTTTTATTGTCAATGTAACCTTTTGATTTCAATTCATTGTAAATCGCGACGGATTGTGTTGTAGAGATAGCGCCACTTCTCGCAAATCTTTCAGGATAAACCGGACTTCTTTGGTTGATAAAATATTTGCTGCAAATACCTCTTTCGGTCAACGAATTGAAATCAGATAAAGCTTCTGCATTTCCGGCTGCTCCTACAGAAGGATTATTGTCATTTGCCATCATACAAAATTGAACAGGAATTGAAGTGATCTGCATCAAGTTAGTGCTTCCCTGTGCGCAATATTGAACTCCTGCTTTGAAATGATACACGTAGGAAAGTGCGCCAGAAAAAAATCCGCCATCGCTCATCCCGACAGAATATCTTGGTTTGGAACGATCTGTTACGCCTCTGTTGTAAAACGTATCGGTGATAATACGGATGTTGGCATAATCAACGTTGTCCGTCGTATCTGCCGGCAAAAGATACCATCTCAATTTTCCATCTCCGTTGGCATCAATACGTGTCGTCGCTTCTTCCGCTTCTGTAACGATCACCGCAAAATGATCGTTTACCAAATCTTTGATCAATTGTTGCCATTCATAATCACCAACCAGGTTGGCAGCAGTGCCATTGGTTCCATGAAGCAGGTAGACAATTCCTTTATGTCCCGCAGGAAAATAAGAATACACCGGTTTTAATCTATCCCTTCCCATGATCTGTTCATATTGTAAAGTGAAGGGCGTAATATTTTTTACACTTCCTGTTAAGGTTACATTTTTATCAGGCATGATGAACCATGTATGCCATTCGTCAGGCGCATTTAAAATCGCAACATCGCCACTCCATTTATCGAAGATCTGATCAGTGGTATAATGACTTGTGAAAATGTGCACGGTATCACCGGTTTTATAATTCCCACTTCCGTAGCCGTTGTTTACAACAACTTTAAAACTGTCTGTTGTTGAAGTCGGTACATTTGTCTCCGCAGATTTTTTGCAGGAAAGAAAAATAAAAATGAAAATAAAAGAAAAAGATGCAGTTAATAATTGTCGCTTCATTGATTTGATTTGCGAAGACAGACTTTATTTTTTTAAAGTAGTTTAAAAAAGGAAACAAAGATATTTGTTTGTCTACCGGATAATAACGGAACAGGACAGTCATTTATTTTAGTTCGGACTATTGCCACCATTATATTCTTCATCACTAACTTTTTCCATCCAGTCTACTACTTTTCCATTCAGATTTTCCTGTATGGCGATGTGCGACATTCCTGTTGTCGGTGTGGCTCCATGCCAATGCTTTTCATTTGGCTCAAACCAAACTATATCTCCCGGATGCACTTCTTCCACAGCACCACCTTCTCTCTGCACCCAACCACTTCCTGATGTGATAATTAATGTTTGCCCCAGCGGATGGGTATGCCACGCTGTTCTTGCGCCTGGTTCAAACGTAACAGTGGCCGATGCTCCACGCCTTGCATCATTTGGCTGGAACAATGGATCTATTCGTACCGAACCTGTGAACCAATCTTCCGGACCTTTTGAAGATGGTTGCGAACCAATTCTTGTAATTTTCATAATTGCTTACTTTTTATTTTTAAAAAATATTAATTCACTTACAGCAAAGGTCTTGCCTTTATCTGGTTTTGAACGGAATTAATCCGCACATCAATAAGAAGTAAATTTGAATGTTGTGTTTAGAAAATAGGAATAAAAAACAGGTTATTTGTTTGTTTACTACTCATTAAAATTGCATGAAAGCCGCATCAATAAACGAAATAAAAAAGGATTTAGAGAAACGTGATCCAGATGAAATATTGGAATACTGCCTTCGCCTGGCAAGATTTAAAAAAGAAAATAAAGAACTGCTTTCTTTCCTGCTTTTTGATGCGGATGACATTTCAGAATACCTTAAAAATATCAAACACGAAACTGACCTTCAATTTGAAGAAATAAATAAAAGCAACATTTATTTCATTAAAAAAAGTGTGCGGAAAATATTACGCAGCCTGAATAAATACATTCGTTTTTCTTTGTCGAAACAGGTGGAAGCAGAGTTGCTGATTCATTTTTGTAATTGCATTATTTCTCATTCCGTTCCAATAAAAAAAAGCCAGCAGTTGATGAATTTGTATCAAACGCAACTTAAAAAAATTGATCAGGCTTTATCAACTCTTCATCCTGATCTGCAATATGATTTACGAAGATTGCTTTTGAAATGATGATTTTATTTGCTTTTCTTTTTCGCTTTTTATCTTACCTTTATTTCTCACCAAAAAAAAGGAGGTATTCATGCAATCTACAGATAGATCATGGATGCCTGTTCTAAATTTCTAATTAGAAAAGGCTCCATTAAAATAATCTGGACGCGGAAAGCGTCAATGACCACTGGTTTCGACCGGTGGTTTTTTTATATCATGAAAGAAACATTTTATAAAAGATATTAAAGATTAGGAATGATTATTGTGAACCGAATAAACTGATAAACAAAAAATTATAAATCTTTTAAAACATTTATTATGAGCACAAAAAAAATTGTTCCGCTATTATTAATGGCAATGTGTCTTTCCCTCGTAACACCTCTTGTTGCAGCGAAAGTAACTCCTGTAAAAACTGAAGTGCCAAAAGAAGTTCGTGCACAACAAATTGAAGCACGTCTCATCGAAATTCGTGATATGGATAAAACCAACTTGACAAAAGTTGAAAAGAAAGAATTAAGAAAAGAAGTAAAAAGCCTGAAAAAAGAAGCACGCAGCCGTGGAATTTATTTATCAATCGGCGCTGTAATAATCATTGTTTTATTACTGATCCTTTTATTATAAGATGAATTGCCTTTAATAAAAATGTCCGTGGTTTCCACGGGCATTTTTTATGTTGCAAATTTTAAAAGTTAAACTGTTCTTTTTTGAGCTGGCAACCATCACAATGCCAACAATAGCAAGCACGCCGCCGGCATAAGTTGGCCAGCCGTACCAATGATTTTCTGTTTTATTTACCTGTATCGGCCCTGCATCGATGATCGTTTTCTTTTCAGGAATAGAAACACCTTTTATAATAATCATAATAATTCCAAGAGCAATTAAAATCCATCCGGCTGTTTTCATAATTTTGATTTTTAGTGAATTGAATATTACTCTTACAATTAAAGTGCCATTACGCTTTTCTCCTGATCATTTAGAATTGACTGAATGCTTCTCCTGCTTTCTCTACAGGCAACAGGCAGCTTTTATTTTTACAAACGTAAATAAGCGTTTTTCCATCTACCAGTTTATTTTCCAATAAAGAAAGGGTTCCTTCTTTATCTCCTCCTGAATAAATTACATTGGGCAAAAATTCCTTTTGAAATTCTTTCAGTTTTTCTTTCCATTCTTTTCCAACGATCGCAATTTCGACCGGCGGAAACACCTGCAAGATCAATGCCTGCGCCCAGTTGCTGTAATAATTCAAATTGTTTTTTAAATCCTGCGAAACATTTTTGATGAGCTGCAACGATTTTTCTTCATAATCTTTATTATCAAAGTACAAACTCAGTAAGAATAAATTTTTCGCAATTTCACTGTTGGAAGAAGGAATGACATTATCAGTAATTTCTGTTTTTCGTGCTATCAGGTTGCTGTAGTCGCTATCCGTATAAAAAAACATTCCTGAAGTTTTATCGTAAAAATGTTCAATCACATACTTAGTAAGGTCATTGGCTTTTTGCAAATAAAATTCTTCAAAACTGATTTGATAATATTCGATCAAGGCAGAAATAAAAAATGCATAATCATCTAAAAAACCATGAATTGTTGCTTTACCATTTTTATAATTTCTGAACAAAGAATTGTTATCGCCGCAAATATTTTGTAGTAAAAAATCGATGTTCAGCTTTGCAGGAAATAAAAATTTTTCTTCACCAAAAGTTTTGTAAGCATCGATGAAACCTTTTGTCATCAGGGCGTTCCAGGAAGTAAGGATCTTATCATCCGTTCCCGGGCGAACACGTTTTTCTCTTTCAGTCAATAATTTTTTATTTAAGAAATTAAGTTTTGATACTATTTCTTCGTTTACTGTAAAATCTTTTTTGCTAAAATTATCATCAGGAATATTTTTATTTTTCTCCCAATTTCCATCTGCGGTTATTCCATAATATTCTTCATAGAAAACGGCATCATCTCCCAGGATATTTTTGATTTCTTTCTCACTCCAAACATAAAATTTTCCTTCTTCTCCTTCGCTGTCTGCATCTAAAGAAGAAAAAAATCCACCTTCCAGAGAAGTTAATTCTCTTGTTACAAATTCCAAGGTTTCATAAACTACTTTTTGATAAGAATTATTTTTAGTCAGTTGAAAAGCGTGACTGTAAAGGCCTACAAGCTGCGCGTTGTCATAAAGCATCTTCTCGAAATGAGGAACATGCCATCGCGGATCGGTTGCATATCGCGAAAATCCGCCACCAACATGATCATAGATTCCGCCTTTGGCCATATGGTCTAAAGTAATTTTGACTGCGTCCAAAGTCTTTTCATTTTTAGAGAAATAATAGTACTGTAATAAATATTCCCACACCGATGGCATTGGAAATTTCATGGCACCTTTTGTGCCGCCATAAACAAAATCAATTCTTTTTTCAAACAGGGAAAACATTTCATCAAGATCATTTTTATCAAATGATACTGACTGTTCGTTCATTGGAATCTCTTCAATTTCACGAATTCCTTTCGAAAGATTTTCCGCCTGTTCTTCTAATTTCTCACGATCATTTTTAAAAATATCAGTGAAATAATTCAATACATTGATCCAGTTTTCTTTTGGAAAATAAGTGCCTGCAAAAAATGGTTTTCCATCCGGCATAGCAAGCGCATTTAAAGGCCAGCCGCCATTTCCGTTGATGAGATACGCGGCATTCATATAAACCTGGTCAACGTCAGGCCTTTCTTCACGATCTACTTTTATGCAGATATAATTTTCATTCATCACTTTGGCCACTTCTTCATTTTCAAAACTTTCATGTTCCATCACATGGCACCAATGACAAGCTGCATAACCAATACTGATCAGCAGCATTTTATTTTCATCTTTTGCTTTTTGCAGCGTCGTATCGTTCCATGCAAACCAGTTTACGGGATTGTTGGCATGTTGCAACAGGTAAGGCGAAGTTTCGTTTATGAGAGAGTTAGGCATTTTAATTATTGAATTATTAAATTATTGAATTAACGCGTAAGGTAGTCAAACCTAAATGGTGCATCAAAAACCATACATTAAAACGAAGTCTCTTTTCGTAAATGGAAATTTCAATAAGGTGCGATGAAGAAAGAAACCGAATTTTATCTCGGAAAACTGCTCCTGTATTTCTATTGCAAATAATCTCCCTGCCGGATCAGCATTGCGCGGTATTTATTGAAAATGCTGTTTTTTGTTACGAAGCCAAGGTATTTATCATTTATGTCCACTACCGGAAGAATTCTCAAATCCTGGCTGTCCATAATTTGCATTACATCACGCATCCGAGTATTCACTTTGATGACTCTTTGCGCCGGCTGCGCTATATCTTTTATAAGCCGCTCATGATCTTTTTCATGGGGGCTGACAAGATATTCCAGCAATTGGTCACTGAATAAAAGTCCGGTTAAACAACCTTCATCATCCACTACGGGAAAAACATTACGGTGAGTATGTACAATATCGTTGCTCCGGCTTTTAGGAGTATCATTCGGATGAAGTACCACAAAATCTGTCTCTATCAGGTATTTTAATTTGATGCTCATCAGCACGCTATTGTCCCTGTTTTCCTGCGATAACAAAGAGCCTTCTTTAGCAAGTTTAATTGTATAAATAGAATATTTTAAAATCCCTTTGTTGATAAAATACGAAAGCGCGGAAACGATCATCAACGGAACCATTAATATATAGCCACCGGTGATCTCGGCTGCCAAAAAAATGCCGGTGAGCGGCGCGTGCATCACACCACTGATAGAAGCTGCCATACCTGCTATCATGAAATTGGTGACATTCAGATGAACCATTCCTGTCTGGTTAAGTCCAAAGGCAAAAGCAAATCCAAACAATCCCCCTACGACCACACTGGGACCAAACATTCCACCATTTCCACCGCTGGCCATTGTAATAATACTGGCGAAAGTTTTGCCCAACATTGATAAGGCGCCGAACAAAACCAATGCCCATGCAAGGTGCTGATACTGGGAAAAAAGACTGTTTGCCAGAAGCGACTGGTAGTCGCCATTTAATAATTTCTGAATGGTAATATAACCTTCCCCGTAAAGCGCCGGAAGCAATGCAATCATGATTCCCAGCGTGATCCCTCCGATCCAAACTTTGTTATAACGGCTTTTTATTTTGTCGAAAAGATTAAAAAGATAGGTGTTCAGTTTGCTGAAATAAACTGAATAAAGGCCCACTAAAATTCCCAGCACAATATAATACCAGAATGCCTGTACAATCCACCCGCTGGTGACAAGCGCAAAAAGCGGTTCCGCATAAATGAATTTGGATATCACAGAAGCCAATGCCGATGCAAGTAACAAAGGAATCACCGCCGGAATAGAAAATTCAGGCAGGATCACTTCAATTGCGAAGATCATTCCGGCAATGGGGCTGTTAAACGCACCGGAAATTCCGGCGGCCGCTCCACAAGCTAATAATAAAGTAGTTTCCCTGTAACTTAATCCAAAAAAGCGACCAATATTCGATCCTATTGCTGAACCACTGGCTACTGCAGGAGCTTCCAGACCGGCTGATCCTCCAAGGCCAACGGTAAGTGCACTTGAGATCACCTGGCTGTAAATATTATGAAAATCAATTTTGCTGGAGTTGCGCGAAATATTATACAAAATGGCCGGAATGCCATGCTGGAATTTACTGCGGCGGATAAAAGTGCGGATGTATAAGATCGTAAGGAAAATACCAATGAGCGGGAAAAAAAGATACAGGTAGTACTTATATTCCCAATGAAAGTCGTTTTGCAAAAAGTTGGCAATAAAATGAGTGAGTTCTTTTAATAAAGATGAAGCGATCCCACCCAAAATACCAACAACAGCTGCTGCAACAATTAAAAAGTTCGTTTTGGAGATGCTTCTTTTACGCCAGTCATTGATCATGACAAGAAATCGTAAGAGCCGCGGATACATTTTTAGCTGCAAAAAATGAATTTTATTGGTTGGCACACGAAGGTAAAGACAAAAAGAAGTTTCGTTGATGAAAAGTTTAGATCAGGTAGTAAATAAGTTTCATTTTAACGAAACTTATTTACTTTTGCTTTAACCAAATGCAAATGCATGGAAATACTTTTCGAAATTATTTTTTTAGAGGAAGCATTTGCATTTCTTGAAAGTCTTGATAGAAAACATTACGAAAAAATACTTTACAACATTCGTAAGGCGCAGAGGGACCGCAACTCTGATCTCTTTAAGAAACTTACGGATGAAATTTGGGAGTTCAGAACCCTTTATCAAGGTTTACAATACCGGTTGCTTGCTTTTTGGGATAAGACAAACGCCGGGAACACTTTGGTGATTTCAACACATGGATTTATCAAGAAGCGTAGTAAAGTACCAGACAATGAAATTCAAAAAGCACAGCAACTACGAATTAAATATTTTGAGGACAAACAAGAAATAAAAAATAAGAAGAAATGAAAACATATACCTTAAACCAGGTTCAGGATAAGCTTATTGGCAAAATAGGAACTCCAGCGCGTGATAAATTTGAATATGAGCTTCAAATGGATTTAATTGGAAAAGCGATCAGGCAAACAAGGCGGGAAAGACACATGACACAGGAAGAATTAGGAAAACTTATCGGTGTGCAAAAAGCTCAAATTTCAAGACTTGAAAGCAATGCAAGTAATGCAACCATTGACACATTAATGAGGGTTTTTTCAGCATTACAGGCAAAAGTAAAACTTCAGGTAGAACTACCTAATTTAAACGTCAGCGTTGGACATTAACAGAATAGAATCGAGGTTGAAAACAATTCGTTTATTCCTGGCTGCTAACTACAGTAAACTGACAAATAAATTGATTTCATTTTCTGTGTTTAAGTACTAAAATGACAATTTATAATAAAGATTGTGGAATAATTCAATAATAAAATAATTATCTTCATTTCAATTTCACATCTATGCAAAAAGACGACATCTCTCTCGCTCAATGGGCTTTGGTAAATGAAATAAAAGCAGGCGAATGGAAAACTTTGGATCTTCCAAGAATCACAAGAGAAGATTTTGATATCAACGGTATTGAGTTTGTAAATACGCTGTTTGAAGTGCCCACCATCAGCTACCTGAATACATTGAAACAAAATGCGGCAGATTATGGAACAGAGCTCGTATTAATAATGGTGGATGAGGAAGGCGACGGATGCGCCGCAACTCCGGCCGAAAGAAAACAATTTGTAATCAATCACCGCAAATGGATTGACATCGCTCATTATCTCGGTTGTCATGCCATTCGAACCAATTGCAGAGGCACCGGCAATGTTTCAAAAGAAGAAGCTTTAAAAATTGCAGCAGAAACTTATCACCATCTCCTGGATTATGCAACTGAATCAAACGTCAAAGTGTTGATCGAAAATCACGGTGGCGTTTCTAATGATCCGGATTGGATGGTAGCATTGATGAAAGAAGTGAATCACCCTTTATTCGGCACTTATCCCGACTGGCGGCAAGCAACAGAAGAATTTGACAATTACACGTATCTTGAAAAAACCATTCCCTTTGCAAAAGGAATGTCTTACCGAAATCAACCAACTGAAGAAGAAACAGCAAAACTGATTGAGCTTTGCCAGCATGAAGGTTATCATGGCTGGTATGGTATTGAATCGAAAGGAAGAGATGCGATAAAGCTTGGAAAAAGTTTATTGAATAAATATCTTTTGAAGAAGTAGCTGCTATATTACTAACAATGACCATTGCCTCGCAAGCAATTATGATTGCATCAGTTACAGTGGCCATTGCATTCCAAACAATAAGCATTGCATTGCAAGCGATCGGAACTGCATCACATGCAATGGCTATAGCAACCCACGCAATTACGATTGTATCGGATACACTAAGCATCGCATCGCAGACGATAACGATTGCATCACAACCAATGAACATCGTAATGCAGGCAATAACAATTGCGCTGCATGAAACTACTATTTTCCCCACTTTTCAAGACATTTCAGCACATCAGGATCGAATTTATGCATGCGTACACAATAATAAGGAGTAAAAGGTAGTTATACATTGAACCACGACTTGTGGCTAAAGTTAAAAACCAATTTTATGAAGCGTATTTGTATTTCGTTCAGCAGATACAGAGATGATAATTTGCTGCTAAAAGGCAGGTTCATATATGCCTCACTGCATGGTAACATTTCTTATGCAAGTCTTGAAACGATACTTCCGATTCTAAAAGCCCGGTTGGATCAATACAGTGCAGACCTTGCAGCAGCAGCAACAGGAGATCGCATAGCAATAGCCCAAAAAAAACAAAGCCGCAAAGAACTTATGTCGCTTTTAAATCACCTCGGGCTTGCCGTGATGGCTGAAGCGAACGGCGATCAAACGATGCTGGTGAGCAGTGGTTATGATCTTGCGAAAGCCAGGGAATCCAGGTACATTACCAACCCCGGAAATGTAATTCTTTCTAATGGCATCTCTACAGGCCAAATGATAAGCAGGGTAAAGGCCGTAAAAGGTGCAAAATGTTATGTACATCAGTTTGCCACTGCTTTTGACGGTGAAGAAATTATTTGGACCAGTATTACTGCCACCAGTTGCAAATATATGTTCGAAAATCTCACACCAGGTAAACAGTATTGGGTAAGAGTAGCGGTAGTCGGAAGCAGAAATCAGATTGCTTATAGCAGTGTTGGCACCTGGTATGCTCAATAGTAGGATAAGAACCCTAACCGCGGTGATAGCAGCACAGAAAAGGTTTGAAATCCTTTTTAGATCATTTTCTTTTAAAAGATATTTATAACCATATTAACTCCTCGGCTTTAAGGGATATAGGAGTCTTTCGTTATGCGTTGTACGGGTTCAGTTCTCATTAACGTCCCCGGCACAATTTATAAACATCATGTATGCAGTGAGTAATTATTAAAGAATATTTCTGCTTCTTAGTTCCCTTAGTGTTGCCACCGTGAATTTAGTAGCGACTTTTCGATAATCATCATCTGAAACAAACCAACTAAAAGTGTCTGACAATTTCCCATCCCAACTTTTCTGTTTCGTAGGACCATCAAACAAGTCGAGTTGTAATTCCCTTGTGCTTGGAGCTCCATAACCCTTTATGTTCTTGGAGACCACGATTGTAAATATGTTTTGATAGTTTTTAGTTGAAGGCAATGAGGAATTTATTATTTCTACAATGTCCGAGCTCTTATTCCGACAACAGTAAAATGTGCCCTCTGCATCAATATCGTAACTTTTAAGTGAGTCTACCAAAAAGTTTTCGTAGTACTGCATACAATCTTTTGTGTCATTGTCACTTACTACAACTACAAAAACATTTTTAAGTTTTTGCTTACCGGTGTAAGCAGTCTTAGTTAAAAATCGTGCACTTTGAAGAGAACAACTTGACAAAATATAGAAACAACAGAGTAAGAATATTAATTTATTCATAACTGCAAAATAAACAATCATATTCTTCCGAGGAAATTTTTTGATTAAACTTAGAATCAAAGAAAGGATAAAGCACTATTCGCCCTTTAATATTGTCGTATTCCTTTGTTATAGTTGTTTGCACTTCGCTTTTTATTTTCTTATTCCTGCTTCGTCTTTCTTATCTGAATAAGTATATAAACAAGCAAAAAAGGTATAAAAAAGCTCCAAAAAGAAAATTACTTCATCTATGGTAGTAGACATTTTGTTAGTTTTGGTTTTTTGCAATTAATAAAAATTGGCCAAACATTCTGAATTTCTTCGTTATTTGGCTGTTCTCACTAAAATCGAACAAAGTAAAATCTGTCTTGCAATATGGTAAAAGATTTTCCAAAATGTCATTTTCTATTTTATGCAATTGCCAATTTGTTACTTGCTCTTTGACTGTTGAACAATTGTAACAATAAGTATTAATCACACAAACCTTATTTTTAAATTTACCCGAATTATTAATGTAGGACGCCGTGTTTTTGTATAATAATACAGAATGCGCCATTCCTATTTGCAAATAATATATTCTCTCATTGAGAATGCTAGCAAATCTTAACAAGTTTTCTGCCATATGCTTATTTCTGTTCTTAAAAGCATCTTTACAATTGCCATTATTATTAATAATTAAATCAAAGTCATCAAAGTTGTTGGAAAAATAAGTTTTAAAGGGATCTCTATTTTCTTTCAAATTTTGCTTTAGTTGTGAATTAATGTTTAAAATATAATCGCAATCACGTAAGGTATCATTTGCATTTCTTATAAGGTCAATACTATTTCTAATATTTTCAGGTGGAACAGAGTTCGGAAGAAGTACTTTTAATGATTTGCAATAACTATTTGTTCTTTCAAAATCAATTCCCAATGGTGTTACCGTTTCGCTTTTATGTAATGATTCATTATAATTATAAAGGTGCAGCCAAAATTTTGTCGATAATCCATAAATAGGTATATAAGATGTGTCTCCTGTTTTTAAAAATTTATTCCATAAGATATCTGATGAATGACCCGATTCCAAAAAAAAATGACGCATACCAAATTGTTTGTTTAAAAATTTTACAAAAACTAAACGAAGAGGATTGTAAAATTGCAAATAATGCGAACCACCTTCTCCAAGAATTACCAAGTTATAATTTGAAAATTTTCTTTTTAAACTATCAGTAGCAACAGTATCAAAACCCTTGTCAAGAGAAAAACTATAATGGTGAGTTTTAAGATAATTATTTAGGTCAGCCTGTCCAAAACCAGTCAAGGCAAAGAGTGCCAAAGTGAAAGTAAGTAAGAGTTTAATCATGTTCCGGCTTTAAATGCCTACTAAATTTAATGCTTGTCAATGGTTGATATTCAATGAACTTTTTGTCAAAGCTTCAGCTGATTGAAAAACTAAAACCGAAGATAAATACAATAAGATGATATTTATTCTTCTGCTGGAGAAGATGATAATCAATTACACCATTGTTATTTCTTGCCAAACCTTTTACTGTCTGGGGCAAAGTTATTTTAGACGGCAACTAAGTCCAAGTCGTAAAAAACTGGTATATGCTTTTGGAAGGTTTTTAATTTGGTAATTTGTCAGTCCCAATGAGTAACTTGCAAGGAAAACCAAAGTTTTTTATTTGTGGTTTTATTTGCATTCTCGGTCTAAAATCGATTGAGGGTTTTGTCTTGTTGTTTTTTACAGTAAGATGAAAATCTTTGTCATTTATTGTAGCATTGTAAATTCCAGACCATGTTGACCCACCATTCCGATCCATGTTGACCCACCATTCCGGTGATGTTGACCCACCCACTTTTGGATCAAAATTATCAGACATTTTATTAAATGTTTTTAATTTATTCCGGCATGTTGACCCACCTGCTTTTAGAAATGGATTGCGACATTCCGGCATGTTGACCCACCTGCAAAAAGAGGGATAGATTCAGCCCTTTCATTTTATTCCGGCATGTTGACCCACCCTTGAGGCAATAATTGTTCGAAGCTTTTTGACGTCTTTTGCTCTAAAAAAATAAAGAAGAGCAATGGCACAAAAACCAATAACAATGGAACAATTAAAACAGATCTTACAACTAAAAAATGATGGTATTGGTATCCGGGAGATAGCACGACGTACCGGTATGAGCCGCAACAGTGTCCGCAAATACCTTTCGCAGCTTGATGATGGTAGTGATCCTTTATCTGATAAAGAACTTGCCCCCCAAGTACATCACTTACGTTGTTTTGTTTAGCAGAAATGATTAAAGGTAAATGGTTACTCATAATACACCATCCATAAATGACAAAATACATCGCTCCCTGATCTAATATTTTATAACCGCCTGTGCTCATGATTTTTTAATGAAGATAATGTATTGCCTGAGTTGCAAACTCAGGACAGCAGTCTATTCTTTATTTTTAAGCTATATGCTTAGGACAGCTGGAGATAACATAGAACAATTGTGGTTAGATAAGAAAATTATTGAAGCAATTGAATGGCTTAAACTTACTAAATAAACCCGTGATTTAGTACAAGCGCCACTTGTGCTACTGGCAAATAAAATTCTATCTCATGGTACAAAAAAAAATTACTTTATTGAAAAGACAAAACTTCAAAAATTGTTTGTTCACTGGCACAAGCAGTCGCTTCCGCGAAAAGTTTATTTAATAAATATCTTTTGAAAAAGTAATTTTCTTACATTTATCAAAGCGTTTCCACTTGCTGCATAAGGTAGTCACCACTCACTCACCATAAAAGCTTTGATATGAAAAAAGACAATCCTCAATATCTTTCTGCAAAGGATATTGAAAACGAAAATCCAGGCGATTCTTCTGCAAAAGGCTCTACATTAAGCCGACGCAAATTTGTTCAATTGACTGCCACCACTGCCGCAGGATTCACCATTCTTCCAAGACATGTTCTTGGAGGAAAAAACTTTATTGCTCCGAGTGATAAAGTTACCCTTGCCTACATTGGTGTGGGAACGCAGGGAACGCGTGAACTACTGGAATTGCTTCCTCAAACCGGGATACAGGTAATTGCCGTTTGCGATCCTAATAAAAACGCTGTTGGCTACAGGGATTGGGGAATCAATTATCTGAAAGACAACATTCGCAAAACCATCAACGATCCCAACTGGAATCCGGGCGGAGATAACACGATTCCCGGTGGAAGAGACAATGCAAAATCGATTGTTGACACTTATTATGCAAATCTTCATCCTGAATTAAAATATAAAGGCTGTAAAACTTACGCTGATGCGCGTGAGTTACTGGATAAAGAAAAAGATCTCGATGCGGTAAAAATAATGACGCCTGATCACCTTCACGGAATACTGTCTATTGCGGCCATGAAAAAAGGAAAACATGTACTGGTGCATAAGCCCATTTCAAACAGGTTGGTAGAATCAAAAAAGGTAATTGGATTGTCGCGCAACAGCAAAGTAATTACCCACCTGATTCCATGGGATTCCAATGGATCCATGGAAAATGTGATGGCATGGATCAATGGTGGCGCCATTGGTACATTGAAAGAAATTCACAACTGGACCAATCGTCCTGTATGGCCGCAATACTCTCATCTTCCAACCGATGCGCCGTCTGTGCCTGATGGATTTGACTGGGATTTATGGCTCGGTCCTGAAGCTACGAGAGCTTATAGTCCCGACTACACCAATATGGTCTTCCGCGGCTGGTATGATTTCGGAGGAGGCTCAATGGCCGACATGGGACATTATAGTCTTTGGACTGTTTTCAATGCATTAAATCTTACTTCGCCCATAAGCGTAGAACCGCATCGCAGTCATGTTTGCGATTTTCATGGTCCTGTGCCTTATCGGATAGACAATGATTTTTCTTTCCCGATGGCTTGTACCGTTCGCTTTAAATATCCCGCAAATGGAAACCGTCCACCGGTTGATTTAGTATGGTACGATGGAGGAATGCGTCCGCCAATTCCCGATGAGTTGGTTGCACAAAATAAACAATTGCCGGAAGAAGGAATGATGTTCGTTGGCGACACTGGTAAAATTCTCGCTGGCTTTAATGTGCAGAATCCACAGATCATTTCCGGTAAAAAAATGGATCCTGTCATTACTCCTGATCAGGAAAAACAACAAATGGAACAAAAGCATGCACAGGCGTTACCACTATTTATTGAAGCGTGCAAGACTGGCAAGCAATATCCCGGTAATTTTTCTGAAGCGGAACATTTAACCGATGCGATCAATTTGTATGCGGTTGCATTAAGGTCGAACAAGCTTTTGCAATATGATGCCGATAATCTTAAAATTAGCAATGTGCCTGATGCGAATAAATATCTGTCACGCGAATACAGGAAAGGCTGGGATCCTGAAACCATTTAGAAATCAATTATTCAACTAAAAACTTTTGTAATGAAAAAAATAAACAGAAGAGAATTTCTTGGCAAAAGCGCATTTGGACTTGGTTCGGCGCTCGTTTTGGCACAATTACCAAAGCAACTTTTGGCTCATGCCCATGCAGCGGAAATGCCTGTCGGATTTCAATCGTGGTCAGTAAAAGATTTGCTGGGTAAAGATTTAGTGGGCACATTAAAGATGATGAAAGAATTGGGTTATAGCAATATCGAAATGTGTTCACCAAAAGGATATGCCGATATTGGATTTGGCCTGCTTGCAAAAATGAAAACAAGTGACCTGCGTAAAACTATTGCTGATGCTGGTCTTGGGTGCATCAGCTGTCATTTTGGTTTTGGTGAATTGGCAGATGATAAAATTGATGAGAGTATTGCATTTGCAAAAGACATAGGGCTTACGCAAATGATCTGTTCTACCTTCTGGCTGCCGAAAACCGCTACACTAAGTGATTACCAGGCATCTGCGGATAAACTGAACAAGGCCGCGGAAAAAATAAAACAAGCTGGCATGCAAACTGGTTTTCATAATCATGAGTTTGAATTTGCAACGCTTGATGGCCGGTTGATCTATGATGCATTGATGGAGCGCTTTGATCCGCAGTTGGTAAAAATGCAGTTCCAGACAGAAGTAATCAATTTGGGTTATAGAGCCGCTGATTATTTCAGAAAATATCCCGGCAGATTTATTTCTTCTCATTTATCCGACTGGACTATAGATAAAAAGGAAGTACCGATAGGGCAGGGAATCATTGATTGGAAAGAATTTTTTGCGGCGGCGAAAACAGGCGGTGTTCAAAATATTTTTGTTGAGATGGCTTTGCCCAATCTTAAAGACAGTGCTTCGAATATCCATAAAATGAAGGTTTGAAGAGAACCGTAAACTTTCTTCTAAAAAAAGTTTGTAATGGTGTGTTGCCATCTTAATAGCACATGACAGCAAGCTTTTTTCAGTAGAGAAACAAATAGAGTGAATTTATATTTTATGTTTTCGTGTAACCACCGCTGTTATATTCCGTCGTCTGGTCTCTTGACCAACGACTCATGTTATTTTTATGTTCCAACACTTCTGTATGACTCGTCCTAAAAAAAGTTTACAGGTTAATAGATAAATCCTGAGATAGGTTTACAGGATGATTTTGATGTTCGTTTTCAAAAGTATTTCTTTTTTTAAAATAGTTTTTCCATAATCTCTGAGTGTTTGTTTTTTGATTG
>JBQCIM010000140.1:0-14094 GCA_051953735.1 Ginsengibacter sp. | reverse complement strand
AGTGGACTATTCATTCAGTTTTCTCAATCTTTTTTTCACTCAATTCATGCAGGTTTCCTTTGACGATTGATTTTCTAAAGATCAACAATAAAATAATTATAGAAATACAAAGGATCAGATAGCTATAACCGAGGGTTCTTTGTCCCGGATGAGGAAGAAAGGCCAATAAAAATGATAGGGCAACAGAAAGTACAATATACGAACCGCCGCTGGTGATGCCGCCGGCAGTAGCAGCGTTTTTAGGAAATCTTATCAGGCAGTGAGTAAAGAAAAGATTATACAGAACGCCTTGTATCAAATGAATTACCACAACAAAAATCATTAAGAAAAATATCGTAGTCAGAGAATCTACAAAGACAAGCATCAAAAGAATGATGGTAGCCTGAATGAAAGAGAGGATCATGGCCTTTTTTAATAAATTACGGATGCCGATCGACTTTCCGATAATTCCTCCTGAGAAAAGTGCAATTCCCGAAAACAATGCACAATACCCCGTGACAACGGGTGAGAGATGGAACACTTTATCAACAATAAATGGAATGGCTATGTTAAACGACATGACAAGGCAAAAACTCAATCCAAGGATCACTACGCCCACGCTGAAATCCCTTGTTTTCATCAGTTTTAAATAAACGGTTGTAACCGGCTTCCAATGAAAGTGGGTACGATACCTGAGCGATTCGCCACTGTATTTCAGTTCTGCGATCAGCACGATGGCGGCATAAACAGCGAGAAAATAAAAACAGGAGGTCCAGCCAAAATGGACTTGCAGAAAACCACCAAGGTAGGGAGCAACGATCGGGGCTGTGCCCCATACAATGGTTAATAATGACGTATAGCTTTGTTGCTGCTTCCCTGAATAAACATCCACAAAAAAAGTTCTTTTACCCACAGCAATAAAGGACACACAAAGGCCCTGGAGCACGCGACAGGCGTCTAACAGGAATAAACTCCGGGTCAGTACGATCAGGATATTCGAAAGAATGAATAATACCAAAGCGATGATAACAGGCTTGTAGCGACCAAAGCTATCCATCAGGCTCCCTGCAAAAAACTGGCCTACTCCATAGGTAATCAGGAAAACTGATAACGTTAATTGAATCTGAGCAGGTGTGGCGTGGAACACCCGAACCATTTCCGGAAAAGAAGGCAGGTATAGATCAGTAGCAAAGCCGGACAGGGGAACTAATGCAAAAGCAGCTATGGAAGCGGCTTTGCGGTTAGACATATTAATGTGTTTCATCTATAAAAACAGAAATTGCAATAATGATACCATCGCTAAAATTAAATGAATTGAAGAAGCGGGCCTCAATGTGGTCCATGTTTTCCTGTTACCATTGGACAATCCTCGCAATCTTGGCTGCTGCTTGCTTAGCTGTTTCGATTGAACCTTTAATTTTTAAGCGATGAAGTAACGCTCCATGCAAGAGTTAACAAAAAGCAGATGAAGTAAGGATTTAAAAAACGGAGGCTCTTGTAGAAACAAGAGCCGTTACCAAAACTAACTGCTTATGAGAAATACAAAGGTAGCTTTTAAACTTAGAACATCGTTACGCAAACGGTTGATTGAAAAATCATTTCATATGTAGAAGATTAATTTATGAAACGAAACGCCAGCCGGACATATGCTGTGGCAAGACAATAAAACAGTAAACCAGGAAATAAACCGATTTTGTATTACTCTGCCAGTTTTATTTTTTCCAGGTCTTTTCTTGCTGGTGCCGTAAACATCTCACCATCTTCATTGAACCTGGAGCCATGACAAGGGCATTCCCACATTTTTTCAGCAGTATTCCAGGCTACGGTGCAATTGATATGGGTGCATGCCGGATTTACTGAGTGCAATATTCCATTCTCATCCCTGAACATGGCGATCGTTTGATCTTCAAATTTTACCAGTTTTGCCTGCCCGCTTTTGATCTCATTCAGTTCTTCAATTTTCTCTTTTGGAAATAATTTTTCGATAAAATTTTCAGTGACGCCTGATGCATTTTCTATAAAGTTTTCAAAGCCGGCGACAGGTTCAATTCGTGAAGGTTTGAACACTTGTTCCCATTCACTTTTGACTTTTACAATGAGATCAGTAAGGATCTTTGCGGCAATCTGGCTATAAGTAATTCCATTGCCACCAAAGCCAGTGGCAACGAAAACAGTTTTAGGATTGCCTGGTAAATGGCCGATATAAGGTAATCCATCAGCCGGTTCAAAATATTGCGACGACCATCTATAAACTACATTTTCAACATCAAAATGCTTGCGTACATAAAGTTCCAGCCTTTCAAAACAGTTCTCTGTGTCTTTTACTTCAGCGGTTCTGTGATCTTCTCCGCCGGCGATGAAATATTTTATCCCGTTCGTTTCCTGTGTTCTGTAATAATGATAAGGATCGTGCAGATCGTAGCATAAATCCTGGGGATAATTTCCCTTTAATGTTACTGCCATTGCATAACTCCGGTATGGAGCGCATCTGAAATGGAGAATATTTACACCCGGCGGAATATGAGTGGCATACACAACGTTGCGTGCTATAAAATTTCCGCAGGAAGCGGTTACATTCAAAAAGTCTTTTTCCTTTTGTTCTACGTTTGTAACGCGGCAATGTTGTAAGATCTGGCCACCTGCATCTTCCAATGCTTTTGCAAGTGCGTAAACATATTTCGTGGGATGAATTTGGGCCTGGCGTTTGAAAACCAATGCCTTTTCAAAATCAACCGGAACAGGAATTGTGTCTGAATAAGCGACATCACACCCGGCTCTTTTGGAGGCTTCAAAAGCCTCTTCCAGCCGCTGCGTTTGATTTTTATTGGTTGAAAATAAGTAGCCCTGTTTTTCTTCAAATTCACAATCAATTCCATATTTTTTTACATTTTCTTCGACAATATTGATCGCTTCCATGGCGGCTGCCAATACAAATTTTGTATTTTCTTCTCCAAACTTTTTCTCTATTTCAGCATAAGTGAGATCCAAAATAGTATTGAGATGAGCGGTGGTTCCGGAAGTGGTTCCAAAAGCAAGATTTTTGGCTTCCAGCAAAAGACATTTTTTCCCTGCTTCCTGTAGCAACAAAGCCGTTGTTATTCCCGTAATGCCGCCACCGACAATTATTACATCATAAATCGTATCAATGATCTCAATTTTTTTTGAAATATAATCAGGCATATTCATCTGCCATAAACTTTTGGTTGCGCTGTCTCTTTGCATGGCTGCTTTTTTTAAAAAATTACAAAAAAGTATGCCGCTTTTTATGCTTAACCTTAGCTGCTAATATTCCTAAACCTTTAACAGCGGTTTATTTGACTTTGCAATACTTTTACCTGACCGAATTCACAATCCCAATAATGGTCATGAAAAAAATTACTTTTTATTCGTTGGTATTGCTGCTGTCTTCCTTTGTCTTTGCTCATTCAGCCAATAGCACACCACAATCATTTATTAAAAAAGGAAAGACCGATACCGCAACATTTGCTGCCGGTTGCTTCTGGTGTGTGCAGGCTCAATTCAGTCAACTGAAAGGTGTAAAGCAGGTAATATCGGGATTTAGCGGAGGTTTTGTAAAGAACCCAAGCTATGAAGAAGTGTGTACGGGCAGAACCGGCCATGCGGAAGCGTGCAATATTATTTACGATCCCACTGTGGTTACATATGATGAACTTTTAGAAGCTTTTTTTACCGCACATGATCCTACACAACTAAACAGGCAGGGAAATGATGTAGGTACGCAATATCGGTCTGAGATATTCTATCATAACGAAAGCCAAAAGCGCAAAGCCGAGTATTACATCAAAAAATTAAACGAGGCACACGCCTATAAAAATAAAATTGTAACACAAGTTGCTCCTTATACTGTTTTTTATAAAGCCGAAGATTATCACCAGGATTTTTATAATAAAAATCCGGAACAACATTATTGTAAGTATGTAATTCAACCGGAATTAGAAAAATTCAGAAAGGTTTTTAAAGATAAATTGAAGAAATCCTTAATAGAATAAGATGAAATCAGTCATCCTTTTAGCCCATCTTTTTTTACTGTCTTTTTTTTGCGCTTCCTGCCAGCAGCACAAAACGGAAAAGGCTCATGGGAAAAACCCATACTATTCAAACACTGACACAACCGTGCTAAATGTGTCAAATACGCAATGGAAGAAGATATTGTCTCCGGAATTGTATGCTGTTGCACGGGAAGCCGAGACTCAGCCCGCGTTCACCGGTAAATACTGGAATAAAAATCCCAGAGGAACGTATTATTGCGCCGTTTGCGGTAATAAGCTTTTCAGATCGGATGCCAAGTTTGCAAGCACCTGCGGATGGCCCAGCTTTTTTGAGCCGGCACGTGCCAATAGTGTTATCTATCGCCCAGACAATTCATTAGGAATGCACCGTACAGAAGTGATCTGCGCCCGCTGTGGTTCTCATCTTGGCCATATTTTCGATGATGGACCTCCTCCGACTTACAAAAGATTTTGCATGAATTCTGTTTCTTTAGACTTTAAGCCTGATGGAGGGATTGCTGCGAATCAATAGGAAATGGAATAGGTTATGCTTTGATTTCCGCGCTAAAAACTATTTGTTTTCATCGGTGTTGAAATCTTTCACTTGCTCTTGCAAACTCTTTATCCTGCGGGTCCAAACCCGGAAAGACCAAAACATAACCTGGAATAAGATAATTGCCAGTGCCACCAGCAAAAGTCTTTTTTCCCTTGTAAAATGAATTGCGGAGGCAAAAAATATGATAAGGCAGACGCTGTACAAAAAAGAAAAAGCCAGAGAAAAAACAGCGAGGCGTTTTATCGTGGAAAAATAACTGCTGATGGATAATTTTAAATTGAAACCCCGGATCGGTCTGGCTATAGAAATATAACCGATAATATCAATTCCTATGTATAATAACAATCCAATTACCAATACAAGATTGGCATACAAAGGCTTTTGGTCACCATCAAACCAATCATAGTAAACAAACAAAAAGAGTAAAAGAAAGATCGTTTCAGCGATCAGTTTTCTGCGTATCTTTTTTAAAGAGGGATGATGGGTTATCCTGGTCATGCCTGACAGTTCTGTTTTGCTTTTAAAAGCTCCGCCTGCATTTTGCCAACCTGATCTGAGATCGTCTAGTTCCATAATTTTTATTTTAGTATTTCTTTCAATTTATTTTTTATCCTGTTTAACCTTACGCCTGTATTGGTTTGTGTGATTCCGGTTATCGCTGCGATCTCCTGGTAAGCAAAGCCTTCGAGGAAAAGAGAGATCAGCGCTTTTTCTGTATTGCTCAATGTTCGCAAAGCTTCAAATAGTCTCTCCTCATTTTGTGAAACCTGTTTCGGAATATCAGAATGCATTGGTTCCGGCATTTTACCAGGATAACCAACTGGCAATTTTCGTTTCCGGTAAACGGCTATTGCGGTATTCAGCGCGATCCTGTACATCCATGAGGTTATTTTGGATTCCCCTTTGAATGACGGAAAAGATTTCCAGAGCTGGTAAACAATTTCCTGGAACAGATCTTCCTGGTCTTCCCTGCTATCCCGGTATGTTTTGCAGACCTTATAAATGATTTTTTGGTTTTCATGGATCAGGTCTAAAAATTCTTTTTCCATGCTATCTTTCCTTTTAGTCATTCTTTTGGAATTTCTTTGCTAAATATAAGTTGCAACAGGAGCAGAAAAACTTACAGTTTTAAAAAAGGCAACTATATATGAGTTGGGACAAGTATGTTAATGGTAATAGTTTTTTGATTTATTAAATTCTCTCCAATATTTTACAAATTCTACCCAATCTCGATTTTTATAATCCATAACTTGATTTGATGAACTGCTAATTGCAAGCCCTTTAATATCACTTTCAATACTTAACGGCAACATTTTCTGTAAAAGAAGTGCATCTTTTTCACGCATATAATTACAAAAATCATTTAGTATAATATCAGTGTCTATCATAACCAAATATAATAAAAAAGGCTGCAATTATGCAGCCTTTTTTATTCAAACAAATTATCAGTTAATTCTTACCTATTAGTTTATTATAAGTTATACGTGTATTAGATACCTTCAATAAAGCACTTTCAAATTTTTCTACGCCTGAACATTCGCGGTTGTTATATCTATAACCAAGCTCCTGACAATATCTTTCTAAATGCTTCACAGAAACGAAATGATAAATGCCAATAATGCCACGTTTAAAGATGCTCCAAAAGTTTTCAATATTATTAGTATGAAATTTTTCATTACCAATTTTTACAACATAGCCGCCGTTTGTTTCATGCTTAACTTTTATATGTGTAAATCTTGCATCTAATCCGTTGTAAGACCTATAAGAATCAGTAACCAGTATAGAACCTTCCTCAACATTTTCCCCCATAATTGTATGTAGCGTTTGTGCATCAGTGTTAGCAACAACGAATGTTCTTACCTTACCATTAATTTGTATTAAACCAACAACAGGTGTTTTATCAACGTGTGCCCTACCTTGTGATTGAGGTGCTTTTTTATCAGCATGACGATTTTTATTTTTTCCCCCCACAAACGTTTCATCAACAGCCACAACGCCGGATAATTTTTGCTTGTCATTATCTTTTAGCATTTCACGAATACGATGATTTAAAAACCATGCTGTTTTTTGAGTGATGCCTAATTGCTCTGCAAGCTGTAAAGAACTAACACCTTTCTTAGAAGTAGATATTAAGTACATAGCGGCAAACCAAATACGCAAACTGATTTTAGTATTTTCAAATATTGTACCTACTGTAACGCTGAATTTTTTAGCACACAATTTTTCACCACACTTAAAACCTCTGTTGGTTCTGTAAATTTTTAAAGAGCCACAATGAGGACAAGCGACATTTCCACCCCAGCGTTTTTTCTCATAATATTCTTTACAGGTTGCATCATCTTTGAAGAAATCAAGTAATTGCTGTAGATTTTTGAATTGACTTTCCATTTGGTTGATTTGTTACACAAAGATAATGATTGTCCTTCTAAATACCTAATTTTTTATTGGAAATTTACAATATTTTTTATGTAAAATAAAAATTACGCTGTATATTTGCTGTAAACCATCTACAAAATGAAAAGTGCAAACTCCAACATTCTGGAAAAGTCTTTATCGCCTCTCGATATTGATTTAAAAACGATGTTTGAAGATAAATTGCAGGAGTACGATATAAGTAAAACAAAATTGCTTAATCTATTAAATATAGATACACGCACGTTTGACGATTTAATTAACGGAACTTCTCCTCAACCAAATTTGGTTAACGTTATTAAAATAGCAGATTTTCTTAACCTTCAAGTTGAAGATGTAATACCAACAATTATCAGAAACCAGCCAGTGGAAAATTTTCGTTCTATCCAACGAGCAACAAAACTTTCATTTCTTGCAGAAAACTTCGACATTAAAAAGCTAACAAAAGTAGGATTTATTAAGGATGATGATGATGTCGACTATATTACTTTAAAAATACTTTCCTTTTATGGATTTGCGGATATTAAAGAATTTGTAAAGCACATTCCTTTTGCGTTATACAGTAAGACAAAAAGGAGGTTTTCAGATAAGATGAAAAACTTTTGGGTGGCATCTGCTTTTCAATGTTTTAAAAGTATTGAAAACCCATATGAATATGACAGAGAGGAGTTGAAAGATATAATCACTAAAATAAAACCTTATTGCCAAGACGTGCAGGACGGTTTACTTACCGTTTGCAAAGCACTCTATAATGTTGGCGTCACCGTAATTGTTCAAAATCATTTAACCTTAACTCAGGTTAGAGGAGGTACGTTTGTTGTAAATAACAAACCTTGTATTGTGCTAACAGATTTGAACAAGAGATACACCACGATTTGGGAAACTCTCATTCATGAATTACATCATGTACTTTTTGATTTAGAAGCTATAGAAAAAAAGACATATCATATTAACGGCGATCTCGACCTATTCTTAATTGAAGATAAGGCTGAAGATTTTGCAAGAGAATATTTTTGCGGTTTAGAAAAATACAAGTTTATTAAGCCGCACATAAATAATCACCTTATAGTATCAAGATATGCGAAAGAATGGCAAGTTGATCCTTCATTTATCTATTCATCATTTCGGTGGTTTGAAGATAAGCTAAATGGCAAAAATTATTATGGAGCTTACACATCATATTTTCCAGATTACGCTTTAGCAATCAAAAAGCTCAAGCCCATAACGTGGAAAGAAAGCAGTTTACTTCATATAGCTGAAGAAATAAAGCAAATATTTGAAATAAATCAATCTTAATAATGGAAAACAAAAAAATTGAAACAGATAAAGCTGAGCTTTCAGAAAAAGATTTAGAAAGCCTGGAACTTCTTCGGAAATCAAATCAATCGAAGGGCAAGCAACTTAGAATTGATGTGCAAAAGGGAGACTTAACTGAGGTAAACGAATTAAAGCAAATAACAGAAAGTTCTTTTGATAATCCGGACGAGAAATATAACATCTATTACAAAGGTTTACGGAATCTTTTGATGAAACATTTACCAAAAGGCAAGCAATTTGCAGAGGGCAGGCAATTGATTTATGATGAAAAGAATATCTTTTTGAATAGAGGTAAGCGTAAAAGCGATAACGACGGCATACGGGGGAGCGATGGTAGAATGACGTATCAGGAAAAAATGGGTGAAATGCTTGATTTGATTACAAAATGGGTATCACAATCTCAAGACCCGATTGATTTATATAACATGCTTTATCATCTTAATGAAAAACACAATTACGGACATGAAATTTATGATGATACAAGTAAAAAGCATATTAAGGTAATGAAAGAAAGAAAGGGCAACTAAGCCCTTAAAAATAGTCGTTCGCAGCGACAGGAAATAACGGTATCAATATATGTACCGTGAACTTTGCACACCATCCATCTCATGAGTGGTCTCTCATTAGGCGTAAGTGGTGTGTAAGGATTTCCGTTTTTACAAAGGTAAACTGAAAATAGTAAATTTACAATATGGCAAAAGAAATAAAAAAGAAAGCACCTAAAAAACGTGCCTCGAAGTATGAACCGAAAGTAAAATTCGAAGGCACATTTGAAGACATGATTGCTATTTCAACAACCGGAGCAGGAACAAAAAAGAAAGCTGAAAAGAAATAGTTATGACAAAAGAAGAAATTGAATTGGCTAAGTCATGGATGATTGAGACTTTGCGTAGCAGTTACCAAAAAGACACAAAGGAGGAAATAAGAAAGCATCTGCAAAATGTAGATAGTAACGTCCTTAGGTATTTCTGCAATGAGATTGGCGTTCACGCAGAGCATTATGAAGCCTGTCAGGTTGCAAAAGAAATTTTAAACGAAAGGGGTGAAAGCCTTTAATTTTTTTACTACCCTTGTCCCATCTCCTATATAGTTACCTTAAAAAAATTATTTTTAAGCGCTGAAAAAAGCAACTCATTCAGCCAGAGGAAAGAACTGGGGTGGTAAAAATATTTACAGATATTGTAAAAAAATAATCCAACTTTACTATAGAATAATTTATCGATAAGGAACCAAATATTAATTGTACCGTATTAAAAGGATTTCTGAAACCTGACGAAAATTTTAAGCATGGAATCTTTATAAAAAAACTTTGGAGGGTGAAAAAACTTATTGCCTTTTTATCTATCATTTGTGCATCAGGCCTGGTGATGGTTACCATTTACAATCTTATTGTAGATGCCAGAAGTTGGGGCGCTGATATTCCCGCCTCTATTCAAACGGTACGGGATTATTACAAGCATGTAGACCCGCGGAATTTTTTTGCCATCATTGCTCCCATTAACATGGTGCTGATCGTGCTGAGCATTATTTTATTCTGGAAAGATCGTCATTCCGTACGTACTTATTTTATTATTTCATTTTTGCTTTATGCAATCATAGCGGCTTTAACTTTCGTGTATTTTGTTCCGCGCGACAGGATCATCTTTACAATGCCGGTTGAAGGACATCTTGACCAGATAACGACGGCTTTATCACAATGGAAAAGCATGAACTGGCTGCGAACACTTCTTGGATTGACAGGAGTGATGTTTAGCATAAAAGGGCTGGATACCTATTATAAATTTTATAAAATTCGGTCGTAAATGGACAAATGGCGAGTGCTACGAATTCAACCTGCTGATCATACACGAAGATAAAATCAGAAATAAAAACATGGAAGTATACCATTATCACAATTGATGGCCGGGACGGAAAAAGAATCTCAAATATTTGTTGATTTACAGGATAACGAGGAAAGAGAGTGATGAATTCCACGCACTTGAATACCTTCGCTACATGAGAATAAAAGCTTTTTCGTGCGCGCTTCTTCTGGTGACCTTTGCACAATTGCATTTGGGCAGCGAAAAAATAAAAATGTAAACTCTTTTAAAATCGTTGGGTATTATTTTTTGAATGCCGCTTTAAAAGATACGGTTCATGCTGACTCAAATTATCTTTTTTTAGACAAGATCAGTCATTTGAATATTGCTTTTATCAATCCTGATTCTGCCGGCAATTTTAATCCTGACCTTAAAATAGATACGTTTATAAAAAAAGCGCATGAGAAAAATGTAAAAGTTCTGGCGTCCATTGCCGGTGGTGGCCCTCATTTGTATTACAGAACGTTATTGGCAGATAGCAACAGAAAGGATTTCATTCATAATTTATTGTTGTTGGTAAAAAGATATGATCTCGATGGAATAGATGTTGATCGTGAGGGAAATGATATTGATTCCAATTATCAAAAATTTGTAACTGAATTATCGGCCTCGTTAAAGCGGAAGAAAAAATTAATTACGGCCGCTATTGCCACCACTTACAAAGACCGGCTTCCGGATAAAGCTTTAAAAGAATTTGATTTTATCAAACTGATGGCTTACGACGAAACCGGCCCCTGGTCTCCCGCGCTTCCCGGTGATCATTCTCCTTTTCAGAAAGCCGTTGACGATATTATGTACTGGCATCATATTCGATCGATTCCAAAAGAAAAATTAGTTCTTGGGCTTCCATTTTATGGTTATGGTTTTGGTGCTATAGATTCTCCTGTTGTTACAATGACCTATCGCCAGATCGTCACTCAATATCCTGATGCACAATTGTCTGACACTTTAAACCTGCCGGGAAATGTGAAAATGTATTTTAATAATAAAGCCATGATAAAAAAGAAAACCGAGCTGGCTTTGAATAAGGCGGGAGGTGTAATGGTTTGGCAATTGCTGGGAGACACCAATGAAAATTCTCTTTTAAATACCATTTTCGCGATCATAAAAAAAGCGCGGGTAAAAATCAAGTGACAGAAGCCGCTTTCCGAAACTTCAGGCGATTTATTTCTACAGCAACAAAGCTATCCATTATCAACAGGCGGATTAAAATTATCGTTCATCTTGTCTTTGTCTTTTTTGAATTCAAGTTTGCCGAATTTCCAGGTGAAATTAATTCCAATAGAACGAAATGGAATCGAGCGGTATCCATTGATCGTAAAATCAGGTCCGAAAAGTTTTGTTCTCTGTTCTAAATTTTTATGAAAAGGATTAGATGCGGTAAGTGCAAGGCTTCCTTTTTTATTCCAGAATTGTTTGCGGATGGCAAGACTGTAAGTGGTAAAGGATGGATACATTCCCTGGGCCTCGTGTCTTGCGGAACGGAAGTTTCCAAAAAACTCCGCCAAAACTGTTTTTGAAAACTGGTAATCCGCATTAAAATTTAAACGATAATTGAAGCTATTATAATCGTATCCTTTGTCTATCTGATTGATCGTATGTCTTTCAAAAAAGAAAAGATCCGTTCTCAGATCAAGCTTTGAAAATAGCTTGACTGACCCAAATAAAGTAAGACCTATATTATTTTCCCTGCCAATATTTTCGCGGGTGCTTACTGCAACATCTGTATAAGTTGTATCGCCCACCTGGAAAGAAGGATAGTAAGTTATAAAAGGTTGAATATCATGGAAACTTTGCCGGTAAAAAATACTCACCATTACTGAGCCGTTATTTTTAAGGTCGGTGCTGTAAGACAGTTCATAATGTTTGCCGGTTTCTGGCTGAAGATGAGAATTTCCGGTCGAAAGATTTTTGGGGTCGCTGGTATTGATAAACGGATTCAGATCGCGATAATCAGGTCGCTCGATTCTTTTGGAATAGCTTAGTTTTAAGAGCGAATTATCAGTCAATTTTTTCGAGAAATAGATGGAAGGAACAAAAGTATTGTATCCCGGAATGGTAACCTGCTGCTGTGCATCGGAATAATAAGAATTAATTTCGGTACGCTCGTATCGCTCCCCGATTTTAGCATCAAATAATTTAAAAACAGGAAAAGATATTTCTGAGTAAAAAGCATAAACTTTTTGGTGATAATCAAGCGAGTTGGACAAATAAGGATCCCTGGAGTAATTGCTGGTGCTATCAAATTTTAAAACTTCAGAATTGCTTGCAATGTCGTACAGGCTTAGTTTTCCGCCTGCACCTAAAATAATATTCTTTTTGATCGGTTGTGTATAATCTGCTTTAAATTCTGTTTCATTTTCTGTTCCGGGATTATTTGCTTTTGTGCTATAATAAAGAGTATTCTGTGGCAACAAATACTGGTAATTATCATTTACAGAACTGCGGTTTCCAAAACTTGAATTCACAGCAAGGTCTAATTCCTGGTCTTCTTTTTTAAATGTTTTTTTATAGTTAAGGCTTGCATCAATATTGTGAAAATGAAAAGCATTATCCGCATTGATTGAGTTTTCAATATCAGAAAAAACATTACCGTACGCATCTTTCGTGAGCTGGCTTTGATAAGTGGTGCCGCTTCCTGTATGGCTGAAGGTTCTATAAGAAACATTGCCGGTAACACTATTGTGGTCGTTTAAATCCCAATCGAATCCTAATCCACTTTGAAATCCCTTTCTTACAAAATCACTTGCATCATCCTGGTGCAATAATACATTTCTGTTTGAGGCAGTGTCGTTGGTAATCCTGTCAGATGTGGAAACTGTTTGAGAATTGAGCCTGTCATTTCCACTGATATATGCATTCATTCCAAATCTTCCTTTTCGTGCATTAAAATTGAAGGAACCATTTTCGGTTCTAGTTCCTGCTGTCAAAGAAAGATTTCCATTAACGCCTTGAGAATTATTTTTCTTTAAAATAATATTGATAATGCCACCCGTTCCCTGTGCGTCATATTTTGCTCCGGGACTGGTAATCACTTCTATGCTTTTGATCTGACTTGCAGGAATCGATTGCAAAACATCTGTAATGTCGCTTCCGAAAGCAGCAGAAGGTTTTCCATTGATCAGAAACCGAATGCTTGAACTTCCCGCCAGTTCTACATTTCCATCGACATCAACCGAAACCTGCGGAACTTTTTTCAAAATATCTGTGGCGACACCCACCTGTGATGTAAGATCCTGGTCTGCATTAAAAACCAATTTGTCAATCTTATTCTCGATAATTTTTGGTTTGCCTGAAATCACGATGTTTTGCATGGCCACCGCTTTCGGTTGAAGGGAAATATCATTGACATCAATGACCGGGCGATCTTTATCTACTACCAAACCTGAAAGGGTTTGAGGTTTGTAACCAAGAAACTCGGCAACCAGTTTATATTTTCCACTTGTAAGTCCTTTTACTGTAAAATCGCCTTTGCTATCGGACACTGTTCCGTTTATGGGTTTTTTGCTTCCATTTAAAAAAACTGAAATGGTTGCATAATCCAAAGGGCGATGTGAAGCTGAGTCTAATAATTTTCCTTTTATTTTATAAGTACCATTTTCGTTTGCGGATTGGGCATAAAGTGAAAAATTCAGAACAGATAACAGGGCAAAAAACAATATCTTTTTCAACGGATCAAATTAATTTGGGTTGCAAAGGTATTTTGTTATTCAGTAGCAATTTTGTTTTTTGTGAAATCTTTTTATGACGATTTGTTTTCAATTTCGCACCGGCATCTGGTCTCCCGACCAACGGCATACAGAAGGTAAAATAAGAAAGGTCTGACTCGTCCTAAAAAAAGTTTACAGGTTAATAGATAAATCCTGAGATAGGTTTACAGGATGATTTTGATGTTCGTTTTCAAAAGTATTTCTTTTTTTAAAATAGTTTTTCCATAATCTCTGAGTGTTTGTTTTTTGAT
>JBQCIM010000139.1:0-10632 GCA_051953735.1 Ginsengibacter sp. | reverse complement strand
CTGACGGACGGTTGGAACAGCGTCAGCGATTAAATGCAGGTGCGAAAAACCAGGTGCCACAAAGACACAAAGACACTAAGGTTCACAAAGAGTCATCGACGACTTGAGTATTCCGCCGTCTGGTCTCCTGACCAACGGCATTGCACGTGCGAAAAAACCAAGTGCCACAAAGCCACAAAGCCACTAAGGTTCACAAAGAAACTTTTTGAAACCAGTTGCCATTGCAATTGTTATTGCGTTTCCTGTTGCATGGATTGCAATGGATCACTGGCTTCAGGATTTTGCATACCGGGTACCTATCAGTTGGATAGCGTTTGCAATTGCAGGTGTTGCTGCCATATTGATAGCTTTGATTGCAATAGGTTTTCAATCCGTCAAATCTGCAATAGCCAATCCGGTTAAAAGTTTGAGAAGTGAATGATCATTGTAAACGCCAATAAATCCGACATAGTACGGGAAGGATAACAACCAAAAATATGGTGAAAAAAATCCCAATAAAGTTGAATGGGTGAAAAGCAAAGCGAAAAAGTAAAGAAAATAAATATGGCAAAATCATTATTTTACATTGCCATCTTATGTATAATATAAAGAGAAATAATATTACGCAACGTCCACTATCGTGAGACGTTGCTACGAAGAATTATGCAGGTGAATTGGGTAATTATAAAATTGATATGATAGAACAGTAATAATATTACGCAACGTCCACTATCGTGAGACGTTGCTAAGAAAAAAGCTGTAATACGTTTTGCAATTAATATACATAAGACAATGCTAATATTATTAGCAAAGTTTGCTAAAATATTTTGTAATGGCAAAGAAAATGTGTTATAATTGGTCAGCAGATTAGACTTTCGCAACAATTTTTGTGTGCTTTCATTGCCAGGTATTAGCCAATTTCATGTTTTTTTTGTCGACTAATATTCCAACTATCGTGCAAAACCTGCCAGTTACCGTACGATTTGTGCAATCCGTCGAAAATGTTTTTTATGTGTTGAAATATGGATCAATTTTGATAGGAAGAATAGTAATTTTTGAATGTTCAGATGTGAAAGTGCCAAGAATAATAGTATAGAGGAGGTTAGATATATTGACTTTTTTTAATTGTCATATTTGCGACATTTTAACTGTCAGGATTTTGGATTTAACCGGCACTTTTTACATTTGTTTAACAATTGATTTGCGAGAGAGAATTACCAAAATTGCTTTTAAAACCCCCTAACTTTTCAAAGCAAATTTTAAAGAAAAACACAAGTTCCTTTTTAGCCTTATTGTTTTGAAAAGTAATCAGGTTAATGAAATTATCTGTTTCATTTTCCTGATTATAAAAAAAATTGTTGTGAGAAAAATTGTTTGCCAAACGCTGATTCTTGTATTCATTGCATGCAAAACCTGCACCGCCCAAGGTATAGATAGTGTTACAACAAACATTGAAAATCTTCCCGGTAACTTCTTTTCAAAGATCCAGAAGAAATATACTTCTTTAGAAAAAAGCCTTTCAAAAAAGACCACCAAGTACCTGAACAAAATGCAACGCCAGGAAAGGAGGCTGCAACGAAAGGCTGCCATGTCTGATTCAGGCTTTATTCCCCATGAAAATGTTGATTCGGTCTATGCAGCTTTTAATGCCAAACTTCATGCAGAATCATCAGTTAGTGGTCAGTCGGTTGTCCATCTTAACCAGTACAACCCCTTTATAGATACCCTTTCCACCTCACTGGCATTTCTTCAGAAATACAAAGGCCTTGAGGATAAGGTAAAGCTTCCCTCAGAGGCTTTAGACAAACTGAAAAGCAAGCTAAATGAAAGCGATAAGATAAAAGAGTTTATCGAACAGCGGAAGCAACAGATAAAAGATCAGCTATCAAAATATACCCATATTCCTTCTTCTCTAAAAACCCAGTATGCCAGTATCCAAAAGACTGCCTACTATTATAAAGCACAAATAGAAGAATATAAAGCGACACTAAAAGACCCGAAGAAGATTGAAGAAAAAGCACTGGGTGTTTTAAATAAAATGCCCTTCTTCCAAAAGTTTATGAAAGAGAACAGCCAACTCGCATCTCTTTTTGGGCTGCCAGAAAATTATGGCACTCCGGCTAGCCTTGCAGGATTACAAACCAGAGCATCTGTTCAAGGCATGATACAGCAAAGAATAGCGGCAGGAGGTCCCAATGCTTTGGCACAGGTGCAGCAGAACCTTCAAAATGCCCAGGCGCAACTTTCCCAGTTAAAGGATAAACTGCTGAAATCATCAGGACTTCAGGGAATGTCAGGAGATATAGATATGCCTGACTTTAAGCCAAACAATCAGAAAACGAAGCCATTCCTTAAAAGACTTGATTACGGATTTAATGTTCAGTTTGAAAAGAACAATTCTTTAATGCCTTCGACGAGTGACCTGGCTGGTACTCTTGGCTATAGGCTTAATACAAAAAGCGAAGCCGGTATCGGCATTAGTTATAAGCTCGGCCTGGGAAGCATTCAGCATATCCAATTCAGCAGCCAGGGAATCGGATTCCGCAGTTACCTCGACTGGAAGATCAGGAAGCAATTCTATGCAACCGGAGGTTATGAAATGAATTACAACAGTGGCTTTAAAAGTATTCAGCAATTGAAGAATGAGGATCTCTGGCAGAGAAGCGCCTTAGCAGGGATCAGTAAAAAATACCAGATCAGTAAAAAGCTAAAGGGGAATCTGCAGTTGCTGTATGATTTTTTGGCTTACAGGCATACTCCTGTATCACAACCATTTTTATTCAGGATAGGATATAATTTTTAAAAATAATTATGAGTATAATATTCAAACGCATTATCGTTTTTATGGGGTGTTTATATTTTTCCTGCCAGGTAAAGGCTCAATATCCTTTTCCTGATCCATCAACTTCAGCATCCACTACGAATTTGATACCTGCAACACCGAATGCCGGCGCCCTTGGAAAATATGTTGATTATCCTGTAAGCTTATTTACAGGCATTCCTGAAATCAGTATCCCTATTTATGAAATAAAAGATGGTGGATGCGATTTGCCCATTTCATTAAGTTATCATGCAAGTGGTATAAAAGTAGAAGAAATAGCCTCCTGGGTTGGCACCGGATGGACACTCAATGCAGGAGGAGCTGTCATGCGTACTGTTCGGGGAAGAGCCGATGAAGGAACTTATGGGTCAACCGGAGAACATTATGGGCCAACCGGTTATTACCTTGATTATGGTTTGAAAACATTTCCACGACCACCATTTACAGATGCGGCTGGAAACGAATATGGATTGGTGAATGGAGGAACAGATTCGTTAAGCTTTGCTGCAAAAGATTTGGGCTTTGGTACTGTAGATGGTGAATCAGACTTATATACTTTTAATTTTAATGGGATTTCCGGCAAATTTATTTTTGATGAGAATCGTACTCCTCATCTACTGACTGATGATAATGTGACTATTTCTGTAAATTTTAATGGTACCGATTTTTCCTCCTGGACTATTACTACATCTGAAGGAGTAAAATATTTTTTTGGAGAGAATGGTAGTACTGAACAATCTACTCCACAATATGGATTTTCTGGTTCACCCGGCAAGGGTCCAATAACTTGTTGGTATCTTACTACAATTGTGTATCCCGACAATAAGGATACAATTCATCTTAGTTATTCAGCAGAAACATACTTTGCCACAGGTCTTGGTGCTGAATCATATTCAATTGTTAACAATAACCCTTCTAATCCCCCATCTAATATTTGCGGGATGGGATATGATGCTCAGGGTAATCCTAAGCCAGCCTTACCTACCAACTCAAGCGTACAAGGCGTGAGGCTTTCAGAAATACGATCTGCTAATACGGATATACTTTTCGAAGCTGACAATACAAGGAAAGATCTCAATAATTTGACACGGGAACTTGATAAGATCAAAATTTACTCGCTTTTGACCGGAAAATGTATTAAGCAATATCGGTTTGGATACGGATACTTTGTTTCTACATCTCCATGGCCTTTTGCCTCAAGTACACCTCTGGATCACTCTGACAGTCTTCGCCTTAAACTTCTTACACTGACCGAATTTTCGGGAGACAGCTCTGTAGTAAAACCCCCATATATTTTTAGCTATCAGGATAGTTTTGCATTGCCCCGAAGATTAAGCTTTGACCAGGACCATTGGGGCTTTAGCAACAGTGCAACACCGATAAATCGTAACCTGATTCCAGGTGCTCCATGGCTTACCAATATAGGTTGTACGACTGCGCTTGGCGCTAATCGTGAACCAGCATGGCCTCAAATGTCGGCAGGAGTGCTAACTGGCATTAAAGATCCTTTGGGCAGTTTTACAAGTTTTCAATATGAGGCTAATCAAACCACATATTCACCTCTTCCTACTGGAGGGACCTTGGTAGGAGGCCTTAGAATTAAAAGTATTAAAGTTACAGATAGTTTAACCGGAAATGTTTCTGTCCGGCAATATCAATATAGTAACGGCCAATTGTACAAAATGCCAAATTACTGTGCAGTTTATAACAATGAGTTCTTATATAATTGCCCTACGGGAGCTATTGGTGGATATATTGGAACTAATCCTTCATCAAATCTGTTTGGATATATGAAGCAATCTCAGAGTATCGTTCCAATGCAGGATGCAAACGGGTGCCAAATAGGGTACGGTACTGTAACAGAAATCTTTGGTGCTAATGGAGAAAACGGCAAGAAAGTCTATACTTATGACCAGGGAATTCCAGGAGCGGAAGCTACTTCTGCCAAACTAAATGCTTCTCAGTTTATGACAACAGATTATTTTAATGCAAACTATGGCGGTCCAAAAACCATGTACCTTGGTGATAGCCTATTCAATTTAATTCTTCCTCAAAACCTTATCTATTCTTTAGGAATGGATAACAGCAGGAATTACCCTTCCGCGCCTGAGCAGGTAGATCTTTCTCGCGGAAATCTATTACAAGCCCAAACCTTTGATGCAGCCGGAAACCTGTTAGAATCAGTAACAAACCAATATGACACCAGTTTGCATGAAAATTACTGGACAAGAGGCGTAAAAGGCTTTCAGATTTCAGGCGGTGGAGGATGTGCACCTACAGCACCCCTTAATCTCTTAACCTATTATAAACTCCATACTGGTATTTCACATCTAATGTATACAGTTACTACCAACTATGAAGGAGGAAACCCGGTAACCGATACAATTAAATATTCTTATGAAAGTCCCTATCATACGCTTCCAACAAAAATAACAAACCTGAGAAGTAATGGAGATAGTATTATTCAAAAGACCTACTACTCGTTTGATTACTCACCGACGGCAACACCAGATGGTATATTCGGTGTAATGCAGCAAATGAACCTGTTGTCGCCGGTAGCAAAAGAAGTATGGGAAAATAATACAATGACAGGCAGCCAGGTTACAGCTTACAGTGATTTTAATACCAATGCTACTTTGGGACATGTGATCAAACCTTCAAAAATTTATATGCTAGCTACCAATACGCCATTGACAACATCACAGGCCGGTGAAACAGCGGCGTATTCAGGATTACGATATGCCTTACTGCCCAACAGCTACTACACTGAAAGAGTAGATCTGAGATTTGATTCAGTAGGAAATGCAGCCCAGGAGAATAAGGTAAAAGATAAAATTACTTCTTATCAGTGGGGGTACGGCGGCATTTACCCGGTAGCTAAGGTTGATAATGCTGTAAACACTTACTCGACCGGAGATTCGAGCCTTGCACAATATAAAAGCTTTCAATTGGCAGCCTCTTCCGGACAGGGGACTACTCAGAATTATTCTTTTTCAATATATCCTACAGGTACTTTAAGTCTGAGTATCGGATATGGCGGCAATCCGGGAACAAACCCGACTTATAATGTAGGTTATGTGATTTCTGGTAGCGGCGGCAATATTACCGGCACTTTTTGCAAGGGAACCGGATGCCCTGCTCAATACACCGCTACTTTTGTAAATTATCCTAATCTTCCGGCAGGTAATTATTCGATATCTATAACACCGTATTCAAATGTAAACACCTCAAATCTTCCGCTAAATATGTCCTGTTCATATTCTTCCCTGGGACCTGTTTCGTCAGGTATCAAAGAGTTCTTTTATGATGGGTTTGAGGAAAATAATAACGCGAATGTTATCATCGGATCAGCCCATACCGGCAAAAGATATTGGAGCGGCTCTACATATACGACCTCATTTAATCTGCCTGACAGCAAGACTTACACCATCCAATGGTGGAAACTTTCAGGAGGTATTTGGATTTTTAACCAACAGGGATATACGGGCCCAACCACTTTAACCGGACCGGTTGATGATATTCGGATATTTCCGTCAGACGCCCTGATGAGCACCTATACTTATGACCCTGCAATAGGGATGACATCCCAAACCGATCCGTCAGGACACAGCACTAATTATTTTTATGATAGCCTGAGAAGGCTTAGTTATATAAAAGACCAGGACGGAAATATTCTGAAAAAGATATGCTATAATTTTAATGGGCAGGCAACTTCATGCACTGTTACACCTCCTTCCGGATTTTTTATGAGTGCAATAGACAATAATAGCACCTACACCGGATATACTGTTACACTAACCAATCTAAGCGGCGGGCCTTCATACACCTTTACAGTTGCTGCACATGGTACAAATTCTATTGGACCAATAACTCCTGGCATGTACAATATAACTGTTACACCACCACCTGCTGATACCGGTGGACTGATGACGATACTATCAATAAACGGAAATAGTTCGCTTTTTTCGTCAGGCTCAATTTCCACTTTTAGCAATATCAACATAGGCCCTTCCAATTATAATACTATCAATATATATTAAACTAAATGAAATATAATCACGTAGAAAATCATACAAGAAAAAAAATATTTAAATTAATTCTAGGAATTTATTTTGCTGTGTTTCTTTGCAGTGCTGTACATGGCCAGGTGCTTACCAACGCCTATACGAATACCATTACAGATATATCAGGAAAACAGCACTCTCTTCAGGATTTTCAGGGGAAGAAAATATGGTTGGTAATACTTCCATCTGCGCAAAGCCCGGATGATAAGGCTTTCCTTGCAAGGATAGATTCTATTGCCACAACTTTTCATGAACAAATAAAGACTATTGCAGTTCCTTCCTATGAGGATGGTTACTATAATGATTCAGCTAACACGCTAATAAGCTGGTATCAGGAATCATTGGACACCAGTATAATAATTTCAGAGCCGATGTACACTCATTTAACCTCAGTTGGTCAGCAGGATTCCACCTTCAGATGGCTTACTCATTCAAATTTAAACAGCCACTTTGATACAGATGTATCCGGACCGGGCACTATGTTTTTTATAGATACGGAAGGTAACCTCATAGGAGTGTTTGGCAGGATAACGATGTGGAACAACCAGATTTTGAACCTGATGTTGCATTAAAAAAGTTCTTTCCGCATAAGAGCGGTATGACAATAAACTAAACTGATTCTAATGTTAAATTTAAAAATTGCATGTATATTACTGGCAGGTTGCTGTATAACGGTAATTGCGCATGGACAGGTAATACCGAACTCGCAAACCCTGCCGGCTAATCCTGAAACATCGGTTAGAACCATTCCTGCCTCATATTCAGCTGATGGTTCAAAATTAAATTATGTGCGTGTGTATGATGCAGAAATGCCATTTGGCAGCGATACTTCGTTATCTTCTACATCCAGGGCTGTACAAGAGGTAAAACAAACTACCCAATACTTCGATGGTTTTGGCAGAACGATACAAACCGTAACAAAGGGAATTAGTCCTAACGGGTATGATTTGGTAGTTCCGGAACTTTATGATTCATTTGGCAGGGAGCAATTTCAATATCTTCCCTATATTTCTACTACAAAAGATGGCAATTTCAAAAATGCAGCATTTACTGAGCAAAGTACATTCCGCACCGGTTTTGACAATGGAGAAAAATTTTTTTATGAACAATCCGTATTTGAGCCTTCACCTCTGAACCGTGTGACCGGTTCTTATGCCGCCGGAAACAGCTGGATTGGAAGTGGTAAGGGAACGGCTATGCAATATCTAACCAATACGGTTGCTGATAGTGTAGTGATCTGGAACATTGGCTATACTGACGGCAATACGCCCACCAAAGGAACCACGGTTTATTATCCTGCTGGTACACTTTATAAAAACGTTGTTACAGATGAGCAAGGGCATGAAGTGGTGGAGTATAAAAATAAAGAAGGACAGGTAATACTAAAGAAGGTTCAAATAGCGGCAACAGTTCCGGCCACCGCATATACAGGATGGCTTTGCACTTATTATATTTACGATAACCTGTTTAACCTGCGATTTGTTATACAACCTTCAGGAGTGGCAGCCCTACTTGCCAGGAGTTGGGTGTTTGATGGTACAACATGGGCAGCTTCGCCTATATCCAAAGGCCTTTGCTTTAGTTATGAATATGATGGGCTGAGGCGTATGACCAAAAAACGGGTGCCGGGTGCAGGAGAAACGTGGATGGTATATGATGCAAGAGACAGGCTTGTGATGACCCAGGATAGCCTTCAGCGGTTGCAGGGGAAATGGCTTTATACAGATTATGATTCCCTGAACCGGCCCGTCGTAACGGGAATATGGACAACATCAGGTGACATTAATTATCATCAAAATCTTGCCTCATCAAGTACAACCTATCCTACTCCTTCAAGTAACTACACAGTATTAACCCAAACCTGGTATGACGATTACAGCCAGGTTAATACCAACGGCAGCGGATTGGCAACTTCTTTTATTACTACCAATACCACCAACACAAACTATTTTTATTCTGCGAGTGATGTCACATTTCCTTACCCAAGGGCAATTACCTCTTCTGCCATGACGAGAGGGATGGTAACAGGCACAAAAGTAAATGTAATAGGAACCAGCAATTATCTCTATGCTGTCAATTATTACGATGATCGGGCAAGACTGATAGAAACACAGAGCACTAATTATACCGGTGGCAAAGATACAGTCGTAATGCAGTACGGTTTCAATGGCAAACTGTTACGTACACTCGCTGCCCATGGAAAAGGAGGAAGCAATCCACTGGCCTTTTCGACACTTACAAAAACCTTTTATGATGCTGCGGATAGGGTGACCGCTATTACTAAAAAAGTAGGAAACAGTTTTGAAGACAGCATCGTCGTTAATAAATATGATGAGCTGGGACGGCTTTCATTAAAAAAGATCGGTCAGAAGAGAACCGGATTGACCAACCTGACCTATACTGCTAATCCCATTGATACCTTACGGTACACTTATAACATTCGCGGATGGCTCAGGGGTATTAATAAAGATTATGCCAATGCTGTAAACGGAGCTTCCAACTGGTTTGGCATGGAACTGAATTATGATTACGGATTTACACAAAGCCAGCTAAATGGCAATATAGCCGGTATGAAGTGGAGAAACAACGCTGATGGAGCACAAAGAGCCTATGGATTTAATTATGATGCTGCCAACAGGCTTACGAAAGGTGATTTTACCCAATATACGTCAGGAGCATGGAACACGACCTCAAAAATTGATTTTAGTGTTCATAGCATTTCTTACGATTTGAATGGAAATATCCTTGCCATGAACCAGATGGGTGTAAAGCTTAATTCACCTGTTTTAACGGATAGTTTGATTTATGGCTACAATACCAACAGCAATCAATTGAACTACGTTACCGACAAGGTCAATGATACTACCGCACATCTTGGTGATTTTACTGAAATAAATAACAACACTGCACAGGATTATTATTATGATGGCAACGGCAATATGAACCAGGATAACAATAAGGCCATCAGTAATATTCATTACAATTACCTGAACCTGCCGGATAGTATTACCATTACCGGTAAAGGCTATATTAAATACATTTATGACGCTGCAGGGAATAAAGAGCAAAAGATAACTATTGACAATCCGGCAAACAAAAAAACGGTAACAACTTATACAAGCGAAATGGTGTATCAATATACGGCCATCCCTTCTACCGGTACCGGACTGGATACACTTCAGTTTATCGGGCAGGAAGAAGGAAGGATACGACCGAAAACAGTGAACAAAAGCGATACCATGCTTTATGACTTTTTTGAGAGAGACCACCTGGGCAATGTAAGAGTCGTATTGACTGATGAGCAGCACCAGGATGTATATCCTGCAGCAACGGTAGAAAATAATACGAATGCCTTTGCAACGGAGAAGAACTATTACACGATTAATACAGCGGATACGATGAGTACCAGCAGGATCGCTTCATGGAACATCACTACAGGAAGAGGGTATGCCAATAACAACGGCAACCCGCCTTATAACAATAATCCTTATGCCAATACGACTGCTACCAGCGCAATCGTGTACAGGCTGAATGGAAGCACGGGTGATAAGACCGGCCTTGGAATTACCTTAAAAGTTATGAGTGGCGATATCATAGATATTTTTGGAAAATCCTTTTGGCACAGCAGTGGAGTGAATCCCAACAACAATTACCTGATCACATCTGCGCTTAACAGCTTTATCTCTTCATTTGCAGGTACTTCAACGGTTACAGCTGTACATGGAGCAACTGCCCTTGCATTGGAAAATTCAACAGTGACAACAAGTG
>JBQCIM010000138.1:0-7930 GCA_051953735.1 Ginsengibacter sp. | reverse complement strand
AATTTAGAAATACGATCCAGATACTCTTGCCTTGGAATAGTTGAAGTGTTCATAAATTTGATTATTTGTAGGTTTATAGTCTGTTTTAAAGTATTCTTCTTATTATTTTTTGATATAAGCTATAGTCGAACTGAAACATTGAAAATTTCTGATTTCAAATTTGGCATTGGTTCTTTGATTACCATCGACCTAAATAGATTCTTTTTCTGTTCTTCATTTAATAGTTGCATTATGATTATCGACAAATTTGGTTACTACATGAAATTATTGTAATATGGTATCAGTTAATACCTGCGGTCCTTTTAAGATTTAATAAAGCCTGAATATATTTATCAGGGATAACTCCGCCCTTATCAGGAGGAACGTCTAATAGAAAATTCGCCTCCCTATTTCTTATGGTTAAATACTCTTTTGTCAATTCTTCATTTGTTCTAGGCTGATCTCTTGACATATAAAACCAATCTTTACCTATCGGATCGCATACCTCTGCTGGCATATAATAAGTTTTGCCCTTAATTTCTCTCCACTTCTTATGCCCCTCTGTTGGGGGAAGAGATATTTCAATAGCAATTAAATCAGAAGGCCATGCCGCAGCTTCATTATAGATGGCCCCGTCTCCTATGCCACTATTCATCATAATTACAGCTTGAGGCTGAAGATCAGCCAGGTAATGGTATAAATACGTGCGGTAACCAGAACTAAGAATACCTGGATTATCAATCCATATTTCTGCAATAGGCCCGTATTGTGTAAATAATTCTGTTAGCTGGTCAGTCATAAAATTCTGATACATTGAAGAGGTAAAAGGAGCAAGTGGTTCTTTTCCTTTCGGGTAACTGTATGAGATCGGTGATGGCTTTAGATCTATTAAAGTCTGACTTCCAAATTTATGATGATTGTCAATGGAGTTGTAATAAAGACCGGGTAGTACACCATACTTCTTACAAGCTTTTATAAACTGAAGTACTACATCTGTTTTATTTCCACTGTTTTCTACAGTATAATCAGTATATTTACTCGGCCAAAGGCAATGTCCTGAACAGTGTTTTGCTGTAAGTACTGCATATTTCATCCCCGCATTTTTCGCTACACGTATCCATTGATCAACATCAAGATGATCAGGGGCATATACTTTAGCGCTATCACTTCCATCAGGGATTTCTTTTTCGACAAATGTGCTCAGCCCAAAGTGAATAAACATTCCATACCCCAAAGCTTCCCAACCCTTTAATTTTTCCAGGCTTAGACGTTGCGCGCCTTTTTCTTTAAAAAAATTAGTTCCAGCCGTTGCTTTAACATCTATGGAGGTGAGAATTGAACTGCCTAGCAAAGCGCCAGCACTGAGCAGTGACGATCTAAGGAAAGCTCTTCTTGAATCATCCTTTGATTTTATGACATCTTTTTGCATTTTTCAACATTTAGTTTTTCTAAATTTTAATAGGACAGCCTTGGAGGCGTCAACGAATCAATTTTGCTTTCAAATTTATTCACACTATCCTTTTTTCAGCAACTACAGTAAGAGTGTTATCCCATAACTACCTCTCAATAATAGATAATCAGAAAACTGCACCATCACAAAAACAAAATCTTTGTTTGACTATCCCTTTATTCCAATTCGTTTTTTATAATTTACATAATTTATTAAATCCTTCGTTACCTTATTTAATTGTAACGCTCTGTTTCTACTATCTAAATATAAGCCAACCAAGATCTTTCGGATTATCAGACCCTAAAATAAGTCTCGAGACAAGCGGATGGCCAACCACCCAGGAATCAATTTCCCCATCTTTATAGTGAAGCTCGATATTTATTCTTATGCGACGAAAATCATCTTTATTCAAAAGGCCAATATTCTCAAAAGGAATGCGCATAATAATTTGCAATATACCGGAATCATTAATGATCCTTACATTATCTTTACCTTGATTTCCAGGTTCGATACTAAAAATAAAATGTTTCGCCGGCCATAAACGCTTTGGCTCAATCTTTAGAATTATATCGGATATAGTATTTGAGTCGGCAAAATTATCTTTTATCGAATCAGATACTGTTATGTATAAGGAACTGCTATCATAACTGGCCATCCATCCGGTATTGCAATTTACTTTTTCAGCATTTAAGGCCTGCCAAACCGGTTTATAAGCAACCCTACCATTTTCTTTAGGAGTACAAAAGGCTACCAAACCCTTTGGGCTTATACCGGTATAATTCGGGAATAAAGGCTTATCATTCCGAATTTGTTGCACCAATGCAGGCATTTCATCAGAAAGCACTTCCTGCAATTGTCTGATACGCCACTTTATTTTTGCAGGATAATACTTATATCCTTCTGCTTCCGAATGGAAACCAAGACTAGGGTCCTTTATAGTTAAAGTCAGCAATTGTTTATCAAGCATTATTTCTGTTCTGATAATATTAGTTAACTGTTTAAGAATCGATAACCGGCCACGGCCCTGCATACGGAACATTTTCTCACGTAGAGAATAAAAGCGCAATATATCATAGCCGCTTCGGAATTGTATACCGAGCGCCTGTGTCACACTAATTTGAGACATGCAACCAGGATTATCCTGATAACGTGGTATCAATCTATTCAAAATAATCAGACCGCTATCCCATTGTACAGCCATACGTCTACAAAGTTCAACAGTTTCATCAAGTGTCAATGCCTGACCGATACATTCTCCAATCCTGTCACCACTTGGAGGCCAAGGCTCTCCGGGTTTAATGCTAATCTGCCATGTTGGAGATAAAGGAGCGTCGGTTGGCTTTAATAAAAGAGGCCACACCGGTCCATCATGCATAGGTCCATAATATTGAAACATATTCGTTAAAGGATAATTCTGATAAGCCTCGCTAAATAATTGCCATGCGCGAACCACATTAGAAACATCCTTCTTTTCCCAATAAGTGGAGGCAAGTTGCTGAAGGAAACTTTTTTCGGTAGGAAAAGGTTCAAATGATAACAGACCAACAGCTTTGTTCATTAGGCCAGGATAATTTCCAAAATACCAGCACAACATCGAATTCGAAACACCTAAGTTTTTCATTGCAGCGAATTTGCGATACAAAAGCGACGGCACGGGTACATAAGGAACAGTAGCTACCTCATGAGAATTGGAGGTCTGAATCTTAGCAGAAACAAGCGTACCATTGCTTCTAGCTATGTCTGTAATACGGCTGAATCTGGAACTAGGTCCGGGCATCGAAAGCCAATAGTCTCCACCAACCAGAAGCTTTCCAAATTCTGTTCGCTGAACGCCTGATGTGAAGTTAAACTGGAGAATTACGCCTTTTGGTGTATGAGCCGGAATTGTATAAACCCATTTACCTAAGGCGTAAGAGTCTTTCGAGGCGAACTGTTGAGGTTGGGGCATGTACAACCAACTGATTAATACGGCATTAGGGGAGGCATCATGCATTCCTTTTTCCATAGCCGATAAACTCTCATACAAAATTTCCCATGGCAATTTTCTCGAGCATCGCGGGCATTGAATCGGGTGCGTGTACTCACTGGTGGCAGATATTGTGCTCAGGCATGTCGTTGTTCGTTCTCCATGGGAGATATTGATCATACCACCCAATTCAGGGACTGCCTTAAAAATAGAATTAACTGATTCATATAAGTATTGTTGGGCCGTATTACTACTTGGACAAAAGCATACTTGTTTACCTCTTCTTGCTCCTCCCAACTCAGGGAAACGTTTGAGTACCGGATCCTCTTCATCCCAAGCCTGTGGCTCAATACAAAATATATAGATCCGGATTCCATAGCGTAAACATTTATTAACTATTTGTCGCAGCTTTCCCAGTCGCTTCTCTTTGTCTTTCCCCGCATCGGGTGTATAAGGTGTAGTACAAAGATCCTTAAAGCTTACTGTTAGCCATAAGCCGTTAATCCCTTCATGAGCCATCCGATTCAAATAATTATCCGGATAAAAATCCTCATTATCGACTAGCTCGTCACGCATCTTTGGAGGGCGTTTGATCGGACTATAAAAACAACGTGAAATTCTCCTGTGGATAAAAGGTTGCCGATATACGTTGAGAAGTGTTAAAAAACCCGCGTGTTGTGATAACAGTTCATCTTCTAAGTAAAAAATACCACGTCTGATTCCTTCTATATCAGTTGCCTGAATACAGCATTGTTTTTCATTCACTTCTATTCGGAAAGCTTCTTCAGGAAGTCCTTTTATCTTTTGCGTTTTAATAATATAACCACTCTTGTTATTCTTTATACCTCCTGCATTAAGGAAATGATGTAAATCTTCATAAGCTGTACTAAGAAGTCCATCTGGATCCAAAAATTCATTTTTAAATTGAATTCCCCGAGAAAGCGCTACTTTGTTTGAATGATCCCTATTTATTGATTGCTGAAGTGTTGCCCAATTATAGGTCCACATGGGAGATTTGAGATCTTGAATAAAACCCCAGCTTTCTTCCCCTGGTTGAGGTGGAACATCTTTGAAATATCCTTGATGGTTTGAATTTTCCAGGTTTGTAGTAACCTGGCAGTAGACTATTGTTACAATCGTGAGATTTAAGATTATTCCTGCTACTATTATATAAAAAATTTTTAAATTCGCCTTCATGCTAATAATTTTTGAATCCAAAATGTTTTTCTTCCCTCTGCCTGTTTCATTGAATTAGAATAGATCGTTTTCTTCGCTTTTAATTTCACCTCACTTCCTATTTTGGCACAAACATTCTGTATAAAATTTCCATCCTGACCAGGAACATAAACATTAATTTTTTTAGTTCTTAATTTCTGGAAATGATTAGTTCAGTGTTATTGAGTTTTTAAAGAAACCAAATACGATAACTTATAGTAAATTTATTGCATCATTTTATATTGACTATCCTGTGCTATCCTGCATCTTATTGTCTTTTTAATTCGTACTTAGATTACCAAAAATTGAATTATCACGAGTAGTTTTGAGTGTTGATTAATAAAAAATCTCCACCAGTTTATAGAGGATAGAGAAAGTTCATTGGCAGTAATTGTAAGCTTTCCCCAAATTTCGTCTCGGAAGAATTTAAGTACATCCTAAGTTTTGTTTTTCCTTGTATCGATTGAGCAATTTGCACTATTTGCTTGGAGAAAGGCAATGTCCCGAAAAATATTTTCGGAACATAACTGCATATTTCATTCTCGAAAAATAGCGTTTGTTTCCTTTTAGCGAATTTTAACGATTTCTATTTTATCATTGATCAATCACATTTTTATCAAGTACCGCCCTTCCTTGCCTCAGGAATGCATTTATTAATTGTTTCATTTAATACACCAATTTTTTCTTGCAATGAATATGGTGTATATACGTAATCTTGTTCAAATTGAAAACCCAAACGTGAATCACGAGTGGCAGCTAAAAGAGATAATTCAGTACGCGCTAACTCATCCTGAGCAATCTTTTCCATGCTATCTAAAATTGCTTTTCTTTTGCCGGAGTTTTGTTCTTTGGCTAACTGAAAACGAAGATCTTCAAACTGGAGAATAGCATGATCGCTCTGCATCATCCGTTGCATCTGTTCAGCTACTATCACTTCCTTTACAGCCTCAGTCCGTTTTGATTCAGAGGTTGCTAGTGCAGCTTTACGATATAGCTTAAGTCCCTCTTCCATTTGATCAGATGCCTGCTGAAGATATTTGAGAAAAACCGGCAAAACAAGGGTTGCATTTTTGTTCTCTACTCCAGACACGCTTTTTGCATATTGTTCGGCCTTATTAGTTTTATCAGTAAAATCAGGATAGAATACCATACGAGACACCGTAAAAGGCCAATAAGGATTTAACTCAAGGACTTTTGACTGATCAACCCACGAATGTTTATAAGTCAAAGTCCTTAAAGGCGGTTCCTCAAAAAAAATAGGATTTCCTATAGCGTTGTTCGTCCCCATACTAGGCCCCGTATCTGGTACAAACTGAATGGCGCGGCTAAAATGGTCCCACGCACTAATTACAAGATCTTTTTGTTCTTTCCCAAATATTTCAGAAGCTACAGCACCAAAAAGATCATCCCTGGAAGGAGCATCACTCCAACAAGTCCACGCACGTAACCGACTAACAAAATTTGGTTTATAGCCGCTACTCCAACTCTCCAAAGTGCCTTTTACCCCATATTTTTGCAAAGCCATATATCTCTCATACCATTGATAAGGACAAGGCAGATAGGGTAGCGTCCCATATTGCCAGCTGGCAAATGTATCGACCTTGGAAAAAAATTTCATTCCCCGGTTGTTCGCTACACCTATCTGTGCACTTGTCGATTCTGCTGGTCCAATCTGATTTAAGGAATAATCCCTTAGATGACCTTTCATATTATCAAGTATAAAACTCTTTCCATTTTCCCAGGTAAGAAGAGGAGTGGTTCCATTAGGAAGCTGTTGAATAAAGTAACTTTTTAAACTGCTGTTTGTAGAAGGAATGTTGTATTCCCATGGAAGAACCTCTATAGTTGGATCTATTCGATGACATTCTTCTTCTACAATACTGACTGCCTTACACCAGTTTTTTGCCCATTGATGCATATATTCATCGCTGGCTCCATGGAATCCACCCCATTGTTTAAACCAAAATCCTTCAGTTAAAAGAACATAGCCACGGATTTCAGGAAACTGATTAACTATTTCACGTACCAGTTTGCGAAGTCCTTCTTCACTTTCAGGAGTGCCAAGATATTGCCAGATGATCGGAGTATAAACCTTAATGCCAAAATGGGCGCACCGGTTAATGAGATCTTTGATCACAGCAGGATCCTGGCTACGGACTTTGTAAAGGAGCCTTGCATAAAAATCAGTAGAAGTCGTTGCTGTAGTACGGTCTCCATTAGGATTGGCATATACTGAAGCAAAGATGCCATCAAAACCATCATGTACCAGGTGAGATAATACCTGATCCGGCCATTCCATCCAGCCCATCCACGAAAGTACCATACGAGTGTCATAAAGGCTGTGACGAACGGTCTTTAAATTTTTAGGTAGAATGGGAGCTTCCCGAAGATTCATCCTTGCTTCTAAATTATAAAGTCCAAACATGGCTCCCCGCTCATCGTAACCACAGACTACTATTCGGTTATTTTTTACTTGAATCTCATAATCCTTTGACCCTTTTAAGGTTGTCCCGCAGCCTGGTAGCTGGTCCTTTGTACCAACAATAATGCAGGAATGAAGTCTTTCCCAGTGGCGAAGTGAGTCCATGGCTTCTATACCGATCAAAACGCCCATTGATACTTGCAGATAATCCTGTAAATCTTTGATAGCGCCTTGAAGAATTAACGAATTACTTTCTTTCCAAACCAATCGCCAGCCTTTATCAGCTATCGCCATTTCATCTGCTGAAGGAAGATTTTCAGCATTCCGCCTCCAAATGTGCACAGGGCTTTCAGATAATCGCTTGTGATAATCATAAAGGTTTTCCTCAGGCAGTTTTTCGACTTCCGCATTAAATGAACCGGCAGGGCTATGAATAGTATGCGGAGCCGTTTCTTTTGCGGGAACAGCATTTGAACCTGAAATATATTTTGAAACAGCTATGCCTGCTAAACCAGTAGCCGATTTAACTACAAAATCCCTTCGTGAAAATTTATTTTTTAGGCCCACATTATTCAATTTAAATTGTGCAAAAAGTTTTTATCCTTACCACTCTAAACTAATTATTAGTACTCCTATTGAACACAAGTTCAACTAAATAATTTTTGCATTCTGAAATGCGGCTATCATTTGATCTTTTGTTACTCCTGGCGCCTTAATATACCTTCGGTTACTTACCGGAATCGTAATGTGACTGTCACTTTTGGAAAAACCAACCGAAGATTTCTTTTGTAAATTTTCCACTACACTGACATTTTTATCGTTCAGTGGTAGCTCTAACTTTTTACTGCCGGAGATATGCCAGTAAACAACGTACAATGCATTACCGCGTTCAAAAATA
>JBQCIM010000137.1:0-34912 GCA_051953735.1 Ginsengibacter sp. | reverse complement strand
AGTTTACTGGATGAAAAGGTGAAAATTCTTTTGATTTCTAATCAAGATGTGCTTATGCAAAATGATGCGGATTATAAGAGTTTAAAAGAAAAAATAATTGGGGTAACTATAGAATATTCTGTGAATACAAAATCAACTATCCAAGAAATTATTACAAACAAATTCTCTTCATTTCCTGAGTTCCAAAATTTTTTGAGTGAGAATATTGACTTATTGGAAGAAGTATCAAAGTCTACAGGTAATAACTTTAGGCATATTATATATGCTCTAAGCGTTTTGCACTATTTCTTTTCAGAATTCCGGAAAAATATTTTTGATATTAAACATGAAATAAGTAAAAAGCTTAATGAACAAATTGGAATTATTTCAAAAATAATTTTGGCATTTGCAATCGAATACAAAGCTTCGCATTTATCATCAAAGGATTTGAAATCTTATAATAATCATCTGGAACTTTTTCATATTGAACTACACTCAAATCAAAACCTATCTATAAAAGAAAATAAACAATCCATACTTGGTTCATTTATTGAAAAATATAAAATCGAAAAAAATCAATATAGTTTTTATGAAAGTATTTTAATTATATCACAGCTGTAGAGGAGTTTGACTTATGCGATTTTATAAAGGATTTCAAAAATAAATTTCATTTAGATAATGGCAGGATATTACCCCAGTATGAATTAACTAATGAATTAAGTTTAGATAATTATTTTAATTTATCAGATGAGGAATGTTTAAAAAAGTTTGAAAAGGTAATGACATTTGCAGAAGCTGGAATTTACAATCCTGAAGATTATTTGTCTGTTATGTTTTTAGTGCAAAGATTTAAAGAAATTTTTCATGTAGATCTTGAAAATCAATACAATAAACTGGTGATCGGGCTAAAGACCTCAATTGAGAATACAGGTGATAATTATGAAGTTGTTTTTGATCATTTTAAAGGAGGAGGCCAATCTTCAATGTATAGCGAATATCAAAATAAATTATATGATTTAGGAATGCAGAAAATCAAGTTATACAAAGAAAGGAAACAACAAAATAGAATGCATGAAATTGTTGATTTATTTATGAATGATTACAGGGAATTTCATCACAAATTCATATCGGAAAGAGGATTTCAATATGAACTTTCAGAGTTTTCTTTTTTGAATGAAATATCGGGTCTGGATATTATCCATCTTGTTAAACGAAGTGATAATGGATTTATAAAATTTTTAGACAATTTCCTTATAAAAAGATACACAAATGTGGATCTATTTAAAGCAGAATTATCATCCATTGACAGTTTCTATACATTATTAAGTGAGTATAGCAAAGAATTAGGGGAAAGTAAGGGAAGTCTAATAAGGAATCATTTGGTTAAAGAACTTTTAAAAAATTTATCAAATCTTATTAAGAAAAAAAAGTCTGCTTCTTAGCACTGTTGCTATGCCGCCCTATTTTGATGCCATTGCTGCATACTTCAACTGTTAAATGTCTCGTAGGTGCTTATTGAAACTTTATTGCTCAAATAAAAGTCACTTTTTAATGTCGACTATTTAGACTTAGCTTCATACAACTCCTTAAGAGCTTTATTTTCCGCTGTCAATTCTTTTATTTGCATCAATAAAAGAATCTGTTCCTCTTTAGCAATGAGCGCATCTAATCCCATTTTTGCAATTGATAAATGGGTATCTGCCGGAACTGAAATATTTTGAATATCAGGAGTTGCAGTTAATATTTCTTTCATTTTTTCCAAGGCATAAATTGAGGTTTGAATATTGTCTGAGTAAGGAGTAGTAAAATAATAAGCCGGTACATTGTACAAACTCTCAAACGTTTCGGCCATTTCTGAAGTAATTGCAGAAATCCCTAATTCAATTTCTTTATATAGGTTTTCGTCAATTTTTAATTCTTTAGCAACTTCTGTTTCTGTAAGGCCTTTTGCAGAGCGGGCTGTAATGATTATTCTGTTCATGATCTCTTTTTTTGATTTGGCAAATCACGAAACAAATGGCTAAGTATCCTACTGGTGATAGACGTAAATTACAGGATAAGGTAGAAGATATCACATTATCGTAGTTGGAAACCAGGACAGCCGGCGAAAATTTCGTTTTGTATTTTTTGAGGAATGTTTTGTGAGAGAAGTGTATATTTGAAAATAACTATTCTGCTAACTGCTGGCATTAATTCCTAAAGAGGATTTTTAAATGAAGATAAAAGAACTGAAACCCAAAAAGGCGCTTAATAAAGCCTTCTTAAAAGTAAAGCCAAACAGGACTGATATTGAGCGCTTCAAAGCAAATCTTATTCAGCTGTTGGATAGAACGAACGACACCGAATCAGAAGAATTTCATAAAAACCTGGTTTCTGATTTTTTAAAGAAGACTTATTACGATCCTGCTTATTTTATCAATACCAAAGGGCGCAAAGATCTTGTGATCCATAACGGAAATAATGCCGCCTCGTCTGTAGGTGTGATCATTGAAGCAAAAAAGCCAACTAATAAGGCTGAGATGGTAACCACTGACAAGCTGAATGCAAAGGCTTTTCATGAACTGATGCTTTATTATCTCGAAGAAAGGATCACCCATAAAAATCTGGAATTAAAACACCTGGTAATTACCAACATAAATGAATGGTTCATTTTTGATGCTACGCTTTTTGAAAGGCTGTTTGCAGAAAACAAAACACTCGTAAAACAATTTAATGATTTTGAAGGACAGCGACTGTCGGGCATTAAAACCGATTTTTTTTACAAACAAATCGCGGAACCTTTTTTAGAAAACCTTATACAGGAAATTGAATTCACTTATTTCGACATTCGTGATTATCAAAATCCGCTGCGTAATTCCAATAAAGCTGATGATAATAAACTGATCGCTTTATTCAAGCTTTTGTCGCCGGAGCATCTTTTAAAACTTCCTTTTGCCAATGACAGCAACAGCCTGGATAAACGTTTTTATACCGAATTGTTGCACATTATCGGTCTTTCCGAAACCAAAGAAGGAAGCAAAAAACTGATTGGCAGAAACAAGGAAGGTGAAAGAAATTCCGGTTCCATTCTGGAAGATGCGATCATTCAATTGGACAGCCTTGACAAGATCAGCCGCCTTGGTAATCCGAATCATTTTGGCGCTACCAATGAGGAACGCTTGTTCAACATTGCACTTGAATTAAGCATCACATGGATCAACAGGATATTGTTTCTGAAACTGTTGGAAGCCCAATTGATTTCTTATCACAAAGGCGATGAATCATTCTCGTTTCTCAACTTCAATAAGATCAAAAATTTTGATGACCTGAACAGTTTGTTCTTCCAGGTGCTTGCAAGAAAATTTGACGAAAGAAACGCCGATGTGAAACAGGCATTTCAGCAAGTGCCTTACCTGAACAGTTCGCTTTTTGAACCTACGGATATAGAACAGCAAACACTTTTTATCAGCAACTTAAAAGATGATAAAACGTTGCCCATTCTTTCTTCAACCGTTTTGAAAGATGAGCAGGGCAAAAAGAGAACCGGCAACCTCACCACACTTCAATACTTGTTTGAGTTTTTAAACGCTTATGATTTCAGCAGTGAAGGCTCTGAAGAAATACAGGAAGATAATAAAACGCTAATCAATGCTTCTGTGCTTGGGCTGATCTTCGAAAAAATAAACGGCTATAAAGAAGGTTCTTTTTTTACGCCCGGCTTCATCACTATGTATATGTGTCATGAAACAATTGGCAAAGCCGTTATTCAAAAGTTTAGCGAATACTGTCTGAACCAGGATTTGCAGGATCACAGGATTGACAGGATGGAAGACGTCTATGATTTGATACCCAAACATATCAGCAGGAAAAAAGCGAATGAGATCATTAACAGCATTAAAATTTGCGACCCGGCAGTTGGCTCCGGACACTTTTTGGTTTCTGCATTGAATGAAATGATCGCTGTAAAAAGCTATCTCAAAATATTGGAAGATAAAACGGGTAAATCACTGAACCGGTATGAGGTACAGGTAGTAAATGATGAACTGATCATTACAGATGAAGATGGAGATTTCTTCGAGTATCATCCAAACAATGCTGAAAGCCAGCGTGTGCAGGAAACCCTTTTTCATGAGAAGCAAACGATCATCGAAAATTGTTTGTTTGGTGTTGATATCAATCCGAATTCGGTGAAGATCTGCCGCCTGCGTTTGTGGATCGAGTTGTTGAAAAACGCCTATTATAAAAATGCTACAGAATTAGAAACCCTTCCCAATATTGACATCAACATCAAATGCGGAGACTCTTTGGTGAGCCGGTTTGCGATAGATGCTGATTTGAGCCAGGCATTGAAAAATAGCAAATGGACGATAGATAGTTATCGCGTTGCAGTTGACACCTATCGCAATGCTGAAAACAAAGAACAGAAAAGGGAAATGGAGCGACTGATAAAGGATATAAAAAATGATTTTGTTTCAGAATTATCTTTTAGAAATAAAGAAGCAAAAAGTGTGGTAAGGCTTCGTGGAGAAGTAGTAAATATTGCAAGTGAAATAAATAGGCGCAAAGCATTTAGAGAAGAAATTCCCGCAAAAATGTTTGCTTCACTTGAGAAAGCAGTACAAAAGCGAGATGAAGCAGAAAAGAAGATTCAAGAAATTGAAGACAATAAGGTTTTTGAAAATGCTTTCGAATGGCGGTTTGAGTTTCCGGAAGTTTTGGATGATGATGGTAATTTTATTGGATTTGATGTGGTAATTGGCAATCCGCCGTATGTACTCTCCAGAGAAACATTTGATACTTCATTGAAAAGTTATTTTTCGAATAATTTCAAACTTATTCACGAAAAGCCAAACCTTTATTTACTATTTGTTGAAAAGTCAGTTCAAATATTAAATGAAAATGGTCGATTGAATTTAATAATCCCCAATTCAATTACTGGAGTTGAATCAGCGTATAAGGTAAGAGAAACACTTCTGAAAAATCACCAAATTATCTCAATAATAAATTTATTAGGTGAAACTTTTGAAGGTGTAAATGTAGAATCATGCATTTTATTGGTAGAGAAAAAAGCTGGAAATAAAAAGATCAAATACACGAGTATTAAATCGGGAAATATTGTAGGCGATTATTTTGTAAGTATTGATCCAGTAATATGGAAAAATAATAGAAACTTTTTATTCGATGTTTCAAGTTCCGATGAAGAGTATATTGTTATTGCAAAAATTAAATCAAACTCTCAACTATTAAGCAATCAATATGATGTACGAGTTGGCTTACAAGCTTATGAAAAAGGAAAAGGTAAACCGAAACAAACGGTTGAAGACGTCAAAAATCATATTTTTGACTATAACTATAAACACGATAGTTCAACTTATCGATATTTAAACGGTTCAGATGTTGGGAGATATAAATTAAATTGGTCAGGTCAGTGGTTAAAATATGGGGAGTGGCTTTCGCAACCAAAAATTTTTACTCAATTTTCAAGTCCAAGAATTCTAATTAGAGAAATAACTGGGAAATTTCCTTTCGTCCTTCAATGTACATATACGGAAGAAACTTATCTGAACAATAAAAGCGTTCTTAATGTTTTACAAAAGAATGAGCAATATGATTTGAAATTTTTGTTGGCCGTTCTTAATTCAAAGCTAATGAGCTTTTATCATAAACGCCAAACTGTAAAGGGTAATCGAAATATGTTTCCAAAAATTGTTATTAAAGATTTGAAAAATTATCCGATTCCAAGTGCGAGTGAATCAACACAAAAAATTGCAATAAAATTTGTGGACAAAATTATTTCATTGAAAAAAGAAGATCAGGAGGCTCATACTAAAGAACTTGAATCCGAGATAGATAAATTAGTTTATGAACTTTATGATTTGACGATAGAAGAAATAGCGATTGTAGAGAATGGCAATAAATAAAGAAAAAGAAAGTTTTTTTATTTTGGATTTATCTTTAGATTCTAAAAGCTAAATGCAAAAAATGAAATTTATAAACTTCTCTGTAGATCAAAAGTTACCTCAAAAACTTGTGCTAAAGCATTTGTCTTACATGGTGTTTTGGATCTTGGGAATAGCGATTTTTCTTTTTAGACTCGATACACTTTTGTGTTCCTCGCTTCATTTAACCTCTTTCAAAATCGGTTTTATCATTCCAGTAACCTATTTATTCGTGTTGTTTATTTGGATAAAAAATCAACGCTGGTATTATACTTTGGCTTTTATCTTTTACCCCTTCCTATTAATATTTTGGTTTATTCCCAAATGGATTCTTTTTTATGGGAAAATCTACATTTTTCTTTATTATCTAAATTTTCTTTTTAAGGTAATTCGGAATTACAAGAAAAATATTGTGATAGTAACAGTTGCCATAATTTTAGTGCTTCTCCTTTCGATGGGAACCTCATTATGGCTAAAAGGCTTTTCGCTATTATTTTTTTCATACTTGTATTTTTTATTCTTTAAATTGTTTTTGAAGGAAATTTTTAAACCCGATAGTTTCTTTGAATCATCTTCTAAAAATAAAATTGAAAAGTTTCTAGCAGTAGACTCTTCGACAACTCCGTCATTTATAACGAATTTAGAGGTGAGAAAAGAAGATGAAAAATTGGAACCGGAGGAAAAGGAATTCCGAATAAAGGAAAGATTAATTAATACCAACTATTTATATGAGTATCTTATACAAAGCTTAAGTGGTTTTAGGAATGAAAGAAGCTATATTCTGTTTTGCATTTTTCAATTGTTTTTATATTTTTTCATTACCGTTGCGTATTTTTCATTTTTAAATTACCAAGTTTTTCAAATTAATACTCATCAATTTTCGTATTCTGAATTTCCGACAGTATTCGATTTTATTTATTACACCCTTAAAACTATTACTTTCAGTAATATCGATTTTCTTAAACCGACGGGTACTATTGCAAGAGCAATTGAAATTTTTTCATTTCTTATGTTGGGAATATTTTTATTAGTGATTGTTGTGTCTTTACTCTTCTCCCTACAACGACATAAGCTGAAAGATTTAATGGAGAGTGGCGTCAAGTCCTTAAAAATTCAAAACGAGTTATTGTCTGACCATATTGAAAAAAAATATGGAGGACGAGTGCAGAATGAAGAAAGCGGATTTATCATCTGGATTAAAAATGTCTTTAGGCATATTTTTTAATTTAAGGTCGACGGGTTTAGAATATTCTTTCTTCAAATAAGATTTGAAACCGATCAATTCGAGTATCAGTTATATTGCTTAACGGAAAAAGAGATTGCGATGGAGGAAGGTTCTGAATCAGATTCGTAGGATTTTAAGATTAGCAGAATTAAATTTGGGAAATCCTTTCATCTTGTAAATTCTGATTCTAAGAATAAAAGTTTGTTGCCGTTACAAGCTATTTATTTTTTGGGGGGGAATGAGTAGTTTTTGCATAAGACAGTTTTATTCTTTCTAAATATTCTAGTAAATGCAAAGTTTATTAATAAGGAACTACAAGTCTTTTGATGATGAAGGTTGTGCAATAACATCATTCAAAGACATTAACATTATTATTGGTAAAAATAATACAGGAAAAAGTTCAATAATAGATGTCATTCAATTTTTAATTGTAAAGAATAGCAATTTTTTTAAAAATTTAAGAGACGGGAAAACGCCAAAACTAATTTTTGAAGATAAGATAACACCCGAATTAATAACAAAAGCTTTTCCTGCCGGCAGGGGCGGGGGTGAATTGGCTTCATATGCTAGTCACCAAGCTTATGGAATGCAATTTGTCGATCGTATTATTCAATATGAAATGAATGATACTCAGCCTATTTTTTTAAACGTGAAAGGAAGCGACGTCCTTTCTGAAACAGCAATAGGTTATTTTCGTTCTTATGTTCAGAAAATCTCAAATATTTTCGATAACAAAAGCTTTTTACATTTAACGGCTGAAAGAGACATTCAGCCTGAGGTTTCTGATAGCCAAATCAAAATCTTGCCTAACGGCGCCGGCGCTACTAATTTTATTCAACAAATAATTAATAGGAGTGATTTAAATAGTTCATTAGTAGAAAAAGAACTTTTAGAAGAATTAAATAGAATAACAAATCCTGATATTCACTTTTCTCGAATACTGGTACAACAGATTGAGAGTAGTTATTGGGAAATATATTTTGAAAACAATGAAGGAGGCCGTATACCTCTTTCAAAGATGGGTAGTGGTATCAAAACAATTTTATTGGTGTTACTACTTATTTTAATAAAACCAAAAATAGATAAGAAGCCGATCTCGTCATACATCTTCGCTCTTGAAGAGTTAGAGAATAATTTACATCCATCCCAACAAAGGAGATTATATTATTACTTGTACCAGTTTTCAAAAACAAATAACTGTGTGTTTTTCTTTACAACTCATTCTAATATTGTGATAGATCTTTATAATAAACTTGAAAATACTCAGATAATTCATGTAACAAAAAGAGACGATAGAACTTCAATCACTTCTATCAGCCAGTATTCAGAATTAAATGTAATCTTAGATGATCTTGACATTAAAGCAAGTGACATCCTTCAAAGTAACTCTATATTATGGGTGGAGGGACCCAGTGATAGAACCTACCTAAATAAATGGATTAAAATAGTAGATCAAAGTTTGGTCGAAGGATATCATTATTCAATTATGTTTTATGGAGGAAGGCTTTTATCCAACCTTTCACTAGATTACGACAACTTGCAAGAGGAACTTATTGCTTTGATTAAATTAAACAGAAACTGTTACATTTTAATGGATAGAGATGGAAAAACTTTAAGGCCAAAATTAAATGAAACTAAAAAAAGGATTGCAATGGAATTAGGAAAAGATAGAGTTTGGATCACAAAAGGCAGAGAAATTGAAAACTATCTTTCAAATAGGACGTTGAACAATTGGTTAAAAAAAAATTATGAGTTTAGGGAAAATACCCACAATTCAATAAATGAAAAACTGGAGATTACGTTGGATAACCTCCAATTATCGAAACAGATAAAATACAATCTCAACAAAAATAAATATGCACACGAAATTATAAATCATATAGAAAGGGATGATTTAAATGTTCTTGATTTAAAATTAAAAATTGAACATATTGTGGACCTAATTAAGAGATGGAATAAAGAATAGGAAATGTTAGGTAAATCGTAAACATAATATTGATTGCTACTTATAGTTTAATATAGATCACTTTCCAGTAATCAACTTCTCCAGCCTCGCCATCATCTCATCCTTCTCCTTCAACATCCTTTCATATAAAGCAATCTTTTCTTCATGAAGTTGAACGAGTTTCTCTATCGGTTGAAAAGTAGGATTGTGATTGAAAAAAGCAGGCTGTTGACAATTTTCAAATGAAGCAGTATTGGAGATAATATTCACCGCCTGTTCCTCATCAAAATTCTGTATCGCTTCAGCAGGTATTTTTAGTGCAGCAGATATTTGTTGCAGCAGGGCAGGATCAATTGTTTCCTTTTGTTCCAGTAAAGAAACTTTTTGCTGGTTCCAGTCGTCGCCAAGGTCAGCGGCAAGGGCATCCTGCTTAATACCGAGCATTTCGCGGAAACGCTTTACGTTCCGGCCTTCATGTATCTTTTTTGTAGTTGCTGTACTCATCATAAGCGAATTTAAATCTTAAAGATCATTGATTGATAAAGGTAGGTAAAAAACAAAGTAAAAATCGTAAAACACAAAGTAATTATGTAGGATACAGGTCAGCAGTTCAGGTATTTTGCTTTTGAGAAAGCGCATCGATAGAACGTGAGAACATCATCAGAACAATTTTCAGCTAAATCATTGAATCATGAAAGATAAAAACACACCTGAAGATATTTTTGATACCCAATGCTGGTTAAATGATATTATCACTGATCCCTACTAGCTAATCGCTGAATTATTTTCCAGTTCCGAGTGCTGGCATCTGCGTAGTGTCATTAAGAGATTATTGCAATACACCATCTCTCCGGAAATCTATACTGATAAGCCACCATGTGATGTGATCTTATATATGCGAATGATCAGCTCCACGATAAGAGCTGCCTATGCTATAAAAGATAAAAAACATTCGGAAATAGTTGTTGACGAGGATGATCTGCTTAATAAAAAATATTACCACAGCCATTACTCCTTTTGTGATACATGGACTGACTTTCCGCGGTTTCTTTCAAAAAAGGAGTATTGCAATCCCTATCTGGTATTCAGGAAATTTTTTAAGTACCAGTCTTTGGAGAATTGGTTACGCATCTGGCGAAATATTATTGATGGCGCCTTATGCCCTGACGAGTCGAGATTTTTCATAAATGAAATTTTAGTTTATACACACCTTGTAAAATTTATAGAAGCTGCCCACCTGATAGATGTAAGAGAAACGGTTCATATCAGAGGCGATCTTAAAGAACGGTTGTAGAAAAATTATTAGCGCAGGATCAAAATTATTATTCACTTAAATCATCAATTATATGAAAGAAGAACTGAAAGACATATTTGACACTCAGTGCTGGTTGTATAAGGTGATAAATGATCCCTACCAGGTATTTGCAGAAGCTTTTTCTACTGCCGGTTTGGATTCCTATCGCAGGTTTATAAAAAAGATATTGCATTATGCTGAAGCCAATGAAATGTATTCGGAAGAACCTCCCTGCGATGTGTTACTGTTGATGAAAATCATTCGCTCACTGATAAAAGCATCGGATAGTTTAAAAGAAATCAAGAAAGGCCCAGTAGTGGTTCATGAAGGGGATGCCTTTAATAAAAAATACTATAGAAGTCATTATGTGTCTTCCAACGAATGGGAAGAATTCCCGCGCTTCCTATCCGTAAAGGAATTTTGTAATCCCTATAAAGTGTTTAGAAAATTTTTTAGATACCAGCCGTGTGGTGAGTGGATCCATGACCTGGAGGAAACTGTCGATTGTGCTCTTTCTAACAACAACGGAGAACTTGGCCTGGAGATGATAGCCATCTATACGCACCTCGTAAAACTGACAGAGGCAGCGCATTTGATCAACGTAAGAGAGATAACTCATATCGGCGGCATACTTAAGAACCGGTTCGTAAATAATTAATCAGCCAACATCTATTTGTAACAATAAAAAATAAAAACATGAAAAATTACATTGGCCAACTTAACGGCAAAGAACAAAACGCAGTCTACTATATCAGGAAACTGATCGCTAACCAATTAAACGCACTCATCATTTATTGCTTTGGTTGTAAAACCAATGTATGCATGAGGCGGAGCGCATTTATTAAAAACCAATTTAAGGAAGAGCGACAGTTTACGTGCGACCTTCTGATTATTACACCGGATGCAACGGTAGTGGATGAAGAAAAGCGCGCAGAGATACAGGAAATGATCGGCCATTTTGGTACGGTAAATATGGTGATCCATCCGCTAGGGTTTGTATTAAAACAAATGAACGAGGGCAATTTATTTTTTAACTGGGTACATAAAGAAGGAATGTTATTAATGGATCGCAACAACAGTACTCAACTGTTGCCGCAGGCAGTAGAAAGCGCCTACCGGCCACAGGCATCCCAATATTATTTGAGCAACCCGGCGATGAACGATTACCTGGAAGTAAAATTTCAAGCAATTGTAAAGCCGGAGTCGAAGAAAGAATCAATAGCACCATCACAACCTGTAGAAATAAAATTAACGCTGGATGCAGCTAACGGATGGCAACCAACAGCAACAAAAATGTAAAAGATTAGCTTCCGCTCCTTTTATGACAGCCAGGATAAAGGCCGGGTATTTGAACCTGGCTTTTTTAATTCGCTAATCTTCATCAAAAAAAATAGTATTAAAGAAAAAGGTTCGCAAAAACAGATCTATAACGGATCTAAAAAAGGTGGCCCCTGTAGAAACAGGAGCCGTTACCAAAACTAACTGCTTATGAGAATGCAAATGTAGTGTATAATCATGACAGCTATACAGAAGCAGTTGATTATCTTCCGGAACCGGTAACTTAGACCTTTGTTCGTGTTACGCGAAGAACAAGTGCTGCTGCTACACCAACAAAATGAATTGAACGAAGCACTATCTTTGAGTTTTGGCTGGACGTTTTTAACTCGTTATGCAGAATAAAGAAAGATTGGGTGACAATTTTAAATTTGGCCGTTGGTGAGGCCATTGCTTTAAGGCCTGCGCTCAACAGCAACTGCGGTGAGCAGAGGAACGGAAGACCAACAGTGGCAAAAGACAAAGGCTATACGGACTAAACTGCAGGCAACATCACATTGGCGAATAGCTGTGCGTGACGGGCGGTTCATCAGCTTTTTGTTCTCTATTTGGCTGTAGTTCCGGGGCTGAAAACACTCTATTTAACGATAAATCAAAATCTCAACTATTTGTTCGTTTACTGTACTTTTGTTACGGGTGCCAATTCCATTGAATGCCCAGCCATTCCCAATGCCTAAACGTTGACTAATGAATAACTTTTTCGCAAATAAAAACTTACGAAAGCTGCATCGCGATTTTGGCTATTTCTTTGTTGGATTAATATTGGCATTTTGCGTTTCAGGAATCATGCTAAATCATCGTACAACCTGGAATCCTGTTCGATATAAATACGATTTTATAAAAGTGCAGAGCAGTTTCCATCTTCCCAAAGAATCAGTGACTTCGGAGGATGTAAAGGCATTTAATGATAAGAATCAAATACCAGACTTCCTGACTTTTAATTTCCGCGGAGATTCTACTTTGATCATTCTTTATAAAAGTGCAGATGCCACTATTCATTTAGCTGACGGAAACGGAGAAATCAATGTATGGAAACAAAGACCAATACTTTCCCGGTTATACTATCTTCACTCAGCTTTTACAGACGACAATTGGTATAAATGGTATTCGGATATTTTTGCTCTCGGACTTATCTTCATTGCAAGCACAGGCATGTTCCTAATGCGGGGAAAATATAGCTTTCGCAAACGAGGATGGATGTTTGCTTTAGCTGGAATTGTTATGCCGATAATTGCGTTAATTTTATTTGGATAATGTAATTACTACTATTCCGAGGTCCGTGTCTCCGCGAACCGGAACCGAGTGGATAACGGAACACCAACAGTGGCAGAGAATATAACGTCAATAACAAATTCTACTATGATGAAGATATTTCGATTAATCATGATGCTGCTGTTATTTTCAGCAACAGCATCCGCTCAGATCAGTCTGCAAAATTTTCATCTGAATTTTTTTGGTGGAATGGCCAATTACCACGGCGACCTGCAGGACAAATGGTTCACGTTTTCCCAATCTAAACTGGCAGGCGGTATAGGTGGAACGTATGATCTTTCAGATCATGTATCATTAAGAGGAATGCTGGCTTATGGACACATTTCCGCAGATGACAAATTCGGCAATCACCGTGCAAGAAATTTGAATTTTACTTCCAGGCTTTACGAGGTAAGCGGAGGTGTTGAATACTATTTTACCCCTCTTGACGAACATGTTCTAACACCGTATGTTTTTGCAGCCATATCACTTTACCATTTTAATCCTTATACCTTCGATAGTACCGGCAAAATGGTTGGTCTGCAAATTTTACATACAGAAGGAGAAGGTTTTATTGCCGGAAGGCCTGATTACAAGATCTATCAATTGGGAATTCCATTTGGAGCAGGCGTAAAGTTTTCCCTGACTGAAAATATAAATGTAGGTATTGAAATCGGATATAGAAAATTATTTACCGACTATCTGGACGACGTGAGCACCACTTATGTGGATGAAAATACATTGCTGGCAAAAATGGGCCCCAGGGCTGTGGAGTTTGCTTACCGCGGCGATGAGATTAAAAACGGACTGCCTTACCCGCCCGGCGGCACCCAACGGGGATCAAAACCAAAAGACAGGTATTATCTTGCCGGCTTCACGGCATCGTTTCGCATCTTCCCAAAAAGGAATGAACGAATGGATACACATGGTTCGAGACATGGACTTAAACAATATGATTGCCCTGGGAATGTACTATAGCAGAAGGCGGTATTCTCATTCCGGGGTTTGTGTGTCCATGAAGCAGAATCGTAGTTATTTTTTTCATCTAAATGAAACAGTTCGTGTATTATTGTGTTGGCTGTAACCTTATACAGCTCCTAAAATGATAAGGCTTGAAACATTTGGCAAAGAATCCTTTGAAGAGTTAATTTCCTGGATTAATTCTGAGGAGCAACTAATGCAATTTGCAGGGCCAGCATTTACTTTTCCCTTAACAAACGAGCAGTTAGAAATTTCATTAAGCGACAAGAATAGATTTGCTTTCAAAGTTGTGAACTGTGAAACAAATTTTGTAATTGGATATTCTGAAATTTATTTAACAAGCCAATCTGTATATCTTGGGCGAATAATAATTGGTGACAAGGAGCAAAGAGGTAAAGGTTTAGGAGAGCAAGTTGTAAATTTACTTTTGGATTTTGTTTTTTCTAAACTTGAGAAAACAAAAGCCGAACTAAATGTTTTCGACTGGAATATTGAAGCGATTAAATGCTATGAAAAAGCAGGCTTTATTATTAATCCAGGCAAGAAAAACAAAAGACAAATCAAGACTGAAGTTTGGACTGCAATAAATATGACAATTGATAAATCAAAATGGCAAATGTTGCAACTTGACAAAGAAGGTAAGGGAGCGTAGGGTAGCTGACTGAAGAAATAATAACCGGCTGTAGATCGTTGAAGATAGTTAAATTACTTCCTAATGAGAATATCAGTGAAAAAGATTTTGATTAGAGGACTGTAAAAAGTAAAATTATACTCAGACATGTCTTTATTAAAACACCATTTTGAACCAAAACTGAGACGTTTCACTTTTTTGCGCTACATAAAGATTGTATCAATATTTCTTACAGCATTTTTATTAGACCCGATTATTTACTTTTTATTGCACATTCTCTCTTTATATGATGCTAACGGAACATTGAAAACTTTTGGATTTTCTAACAAAGTTATTTTTCAACTGGCAAGACCAAGTCTCATTTTAATAACAATATATTCTGCTGCTTTTCTACTGGCAATTTATTTTAATTTTAAAAAAAAGTATTTAATAAACAGCATATTTCTGGGAACGGTGATTATAGCATATTTTATAATTGCATGGTTTTTTAAATTGCCGTAATTCATACAGGTGTAGTGCAGATCTTCCACATGCGACTTCCCGTTACTAATTTTACTGTAGCTTAGTAGCTCTAAATTCTGTCTTAATTGATATAGTGCAGCATAAAACTCATTCAGCAGTAATGGTTACTTCCCCACTTTCCAACCCTTTGCCTTCTGCCTTTAATTGTATCTTTCCCGCTTTTCCATTTGGTTGAACAATTACCAGGCATTTACCACGAAACGTTTTATGTTGTGGTTGCTGAAAACTTTCCATATCAGAAGGATTGGCATTGCCGGTGGCAATTATTTTGCCGGCACCTACTGCGCTGAATTGCAAAGGCACAATTGCATCAGGAACAAGATGTCCATTTTTATCCATTACTTCAACTGTTACATAACTAAGATCATTGCGATTGGCTTTTATATGACTTCGATCTGCCGTCAGCCTGATCTTTGACGGTTTACCTGCTGTTTGAAGCGTTACCGAATCCACCGGCAAACCATTTTGTAAGGCAACGGCTTTAAGAACTCCCGGCTGATAGGTAATGTTGAAAGTTGCGGTAAGTTTTGTTGCCTCTGAAACATTCTGCTGGCTAATGATTTTACCGTTTAGTAACAATCTTACTGCCGGATAGGAGGTATATACATGCACCTGCATCGTTTTGCCTTCATCGCCGGGGAAAGTAAAAGAGTGTAATTCGCCCGGCCAGCCCCATGCACTTACCGCTTCTTTATGTCCTGCAGGAATGGGTTTATGCACGAGCATTTCCATTTTACTGATGCCCCAAACCACATCCCGGTAATACGATTGAGGCTTTTTACCACCGGTCAGATCGATATCGCCACACCACGAATTGAACCACGGAAATGTTTGTAACTGAAAACCATTGGTACTGTCAAGGGATGTATGTCCTATTCCTGTTTCACCAAGATAATCCATTGCTGTCCATACAAAATCCCCGATCACATAAGGATGCTCTTTTACCTGCTGCCAGTTTTCAAAGGCTTCCATCGGAAAGCTTTCGGTACCCATCATCACACGTTCAGGATATTTGCCGTGATCAGATTCGTACTTTTTCCACAAATAATTATATCCACCTACATCAAGCAGTGCGAATGAAGCCGCTGTAGTATCCCATTTATAACCGGGATGGTCCCAGAAGTCGCAAATAGCTTCTGTTACAGGCCGCGTATTGTCATTTGCTTTTACTTCATCGCGTAGCTTTTTTGCAACTGCAAGTCCGGACGAATCCGCTCTTTCATTGATCTCATTACCTATACTCCAGAAAACCACTGCCGGATGATTGCGGTCGCGCTGCACCATTGAAGAAATATCTTTTTGCCAGCACGTATCGAAATAAAGGTGGTAATCCTGCGCATTTTTTGGCCTTTCCCATTGATCAAATGCCTCATCAATAACGATGATACCAAGGCTGTCGGATGCGTCTAAAAACTGCTGCGAAGGGGGATTGTGACTGGTGCGGACAGCATTGAAGCCAAATGATTTCAGGAGGCGTATTTTTCTGATCTCTGCAGCATCTATCGTGGCAGAACCGAGCGGCCCGTTATCATGATGTACGCAACCACCCCTCAGTAAGATGCGTTTACCATTCAAAAGAAAGCCTTTGGCGGCTGAGATATTGATCGATCGGATCCCAAAGGTGTTTTCTTCGCGGTCTATCACTTTATTTTTTACGATCAGTTCTGAAACCGCATAGTATAAATAAGGCGTTTCCGGCGACCACAAATGCGGCGCACTCACCCGGAAGGTTTGTTCCGCTTTATGTACTCCCGCCCCTGAAGAATTGGCGCCGTTCATTTCAATTTCATTTGTCCTCTCTGCAATTTTTTTATTGGATGCATCAAAAATGGCGGTATGCAGTATTACGCTATTACCAGCAACATCCTCATTGACAAGAGACGATTTTATATTGATTGTTGCTGTTTTTGAGCTTACTTCAGGAGTGGTAATATAAACGCCCCACTGAGCCAGATGCAACTCCGGAGTAACTGTTAGCCATACATGCCTGTAAATTCCGGAACCACTGTACCAGCGACTGTTCTTCCCTTCATTACTTACCCGAACAGCCACCACATTTTCTTCTCCATTCTTTTTCAGATAAGGAGTAATAGCGTAGCTGAATGGTGTATATCCGTAAGGGTGATTACCAAGATGATGTCCGTTGATGTAGACATCACTGTTCATGTATATGCCGTCAAAACAGATCGTTACTTTCTTATTGGCAGCATTATTTTCAATGAAATGTTTACGGTACCAGCCGATTCCGCCGACAGTATAACCGGTAGCCGTAGCGCCAATACTTTTGGAAGAGAAAGGCCCGATAACAGAATCAGACTGGTTGGGAAGATCTTCAATACTCCAGTCGTGCGGAAGATCCAATTGACGCCAGTTTTGATCATTTAAATCTTCTTTTTCACCATTCTGAATATCACCCCGGTGAAATTTCCAGGATGCATCAAAAAGTTGGTGAACGCGCTGGCAATTTCCATACATTGAAACAAGGATCATAAGCGGAAAGAGAAAGATCAGTTTTTTCATATGCATCCTTTGTCTATCAAAAATAATGTTTTACAGCAGAAGAAAATACATTGCTATTGTTGTATTCCTTAAAATAAAAAATATCAGAATTGATTGGTTTACTCATATGAGGTAGCGTCCTTTTCTCAGCAACGTCTCACGCTAGTGGACGTTGCGTATCAATTAATCCATTATTTTTATAAATGCCTGTTCAACAAACGATACCTTTTGAAGAAGGAACGTTCTTCATTACTTTTACCTGTCATAAGTGGATGAACCTGATTGAAACAACGGATAGTTATGATCTTGTTTAACAAATGGATAAATCATTTAAAATCAAAAGGGAATAAAATAATCGGTTACGTATTATGCCTAATCAATTATTGCGACAATATCCTAAGTTTGTTATCTGAAAGTTCATCCGGGTAAATTTATTCAATTATAAAAGCCTTATAAAAATGGAAAACAATTCAAACGACATCAGTAAATGCCCTTTTCATAATGGCAATATGAAACATAATACCGGTGGCGGCGGTACAAAAAACCGCGACTGGTGGCCCAATCAGTTAAACATGAGCATCCTGCGCCAGCATTCTTCATTATCCAATCCGCTGGATAAAGATTTTAATTATGCAGAAGCCTTTAAAAATCTGGACCTGGAAGCAGTAAAAAAAGATCTTCATGCGCTTATGACTGATTCGCAGGATTGGTGGCCGGCGGATTTTGGTCACTATGGAGGCTTGTTTATACGCATGGCATGGCATAGTGCAGGTACTTACCGTGTACATGATGGCCGCGGGGGTGGGGGATCCGGGCAGCAGCGTTTTGCGCCGCTCAACAGTTGGCCGGATAATGTGAGCCTTGACAAAGCCCGCAGGTTATTGTGGCCTGTCAAACAAAAATACGGCAACAACATATCCTGGGCCGATTTGATCATACTGACCGGTAATGTAGCATTGGAATCAATGGGTTTTAAAACTTTTGGATTTGCCGGTGGACGCGAAGATGCGTGGGAGGCTGATGAAGATGTATACTGGGGAGCAGAAACAACGTGGTTGGGTAACAAAGAGCGCTATGCACACGGTTCTGAAGGCGTGGTTGAAAAACATGGTGTGGTGTCGTCGGACGAAGACCCGGGTCGCGATATTCATTCACGCCAACTGGAAGATCCGCTGGCAGCCGCCCATATGGGTTTGATCTATGTAAACCCCGAGGGGCCTGATGGAAATCCTGAGCCCCTTATCGCGGCAAGAGACATTCGCGAAACATTTGGCCGCATGGCAATGAACGATGAAGAAACCGTGGCGCTGATTGCCGGTGGGCACAGCTTTGGTAAAACCCATGGCGCCGCCCCTGCAACGAATGTAGGGAAAGAGCCTGAAGCTGCCGGCATAGAAATGCAGGGCCTTGGCTGGAATAACAGTTACGGTTCAGGTAAAGGCCCGGACACTATTACCAGCGGACTGGAAGTTACCTGGTCAAAAACGCCAACCAAATGGAGTAACAGCTTTTTTGAAAATTTGTTTGGGTATGAATACGAGCTTACCAAAAGCCCGGCCGGGGCACATCAATGGGTGGCCAAAGACGGGGATGACGTTATTCCTGATGCATTCGATGCATCTAAGAAGCATAAGCCAACCATGCTCACAACCGATCTGGCTTTAAAGCTTGATCCGGTTTATGAAAAAATATCAAGGCGGTTCCTGGAAAACCCCGATGAATTTGCAGATGCTTTTGCCCGTGCATGGTTTAAATTAACCCACCGCGATATGGGCCCCCGTTCACGTTACTTAGGCCCTGATGTGCCACAGGAGGAATTGCTTTGGCAGGATCCGATCCCTGAAGTGGATCATGTATTGACAGATGAAAGTGATATTGCTTCATTAAAAGTAAAGCTGTTGCAATCTGGTTTGAGCGTATCAGAATTGGTATCAACGGCATGGGCTTCGGCAGCTACTTTCCGTGGATCTGATAAGCGTGGCGGCGCTAATGGTGCACGTATCCGCCTCGCTCCTCAAAAAGACTGGAAGATGAACAATCCGGTTCAATTAAAAAAAGTATTAGATACATTAGAAAGCGTTCAACAGGAATTTAATAATGCTCAAACAAATGGTAAGAAAATTTCAATGGCAGATTTGATTGTGCTGGCAGGTTGTGCAGCCATTGAAAAAGCAGCGAAAGATGCCGGACATCTTATCACAGTTCCTTTCACGCCGGGCCGGATGGATGCATCGCAGGAACAAACCGATGTAGAATCAATTGCTTTTTTAGAAACTGCAGCGGATGGTTTTCGGAACTATCGTAATCCGAAAGTTCCTGTATCTACCGAAGAGTTGCTCATAGACAAAGCTCAACAGCTAACGCTTACAGCACCTGAGTTAACCGTCCTGGTCGGCGGCATGCGTGTTCTGAATACTAATTTTGATAGTTCCAAACATGGTGTTTTCACACAACACCCGCGCCAGCTTACTAACGATTTTTTTGTGAACCTGCTCGACATGAATACTGAATGGAAAGCAATATCGGATGATAAAGAATTGTTTTCGGGAAATGATCGTAAAACCGGTCAGCCTAAGTGGACTGCAACCCGGGCAGATCTCGTGTTTGGCTCTAATGCAGAGTTGCGGGCAGTGGCAGAAGTATACGGCAGCACCGGTACCGGTGCCAAATTTGTAAAGGACTTTGTAGCCGCCTGGAATAAAGTGATGAACCTAGACAGGTTTGATTTAGCCTGATCGTAAAATTGTTATAAGAAAAAAGGTTGCCTGTAGTAAGGCAGCCTTTTTTGTTTTATTACTGAATATTGAACTTAGGATGGCCCGTCTGCATTTCGATTTTCCTAAGCCATCTTCCGGCACTCCTGCGCACATTGCTTACATGCATCAGCACATTCTTTACAATGCTCCGTTTGCATTTTAGCACACTCATTGCCGCATTCATCACAGATGTCGGCACAAATGCGGCAAATGTCTTTTGCCTTGTCACTGCCCAGACTCATAAGTTGCGCTGAGGCATAACAAATCGCTGCACATTCCATGTCTAACTGAATGCATTTTGCCATCATTTTTAGATCTTCTTCCTGCAAGCATTCAGAAGCGCAATGATTACATATTGCTGCACATTTTGAACATGCATCAATACAACTTTTGTAAGTGTGATAACCTGTCATAATTGTTGATTTTAATTGTTATTAAATAATTTTATTTACAAGGTTTTGATTAAAAGGGTTTCGTGTTTCGAGATTTTATTTGTTCTTTTTTTCAAGCGATCACATTTTCATACCCGCCATCGGGTCCGAGCCGTGTTTAAAAACATATTCACTATTCAGCAAATAAGCACCGCTTGTTACTACTACATCACCGGCAGCAAGACCGGATTTTATTTCAACTGTATTGTTTTCATTGATACCTGTTTTCACCATTCTTATTTGGTAAACCCCAGGTTTTGTCTGTATCCAGACTGTTGCTCCCTTGCTGTCTCTTAACACTGCATCAGAAGGCAATGTTAGAGAGGTATGTTGGTTGTTATTGATTGTGATAAAAACCGGCATACCGGGATGTAACTGGTTATTTTTGTTCGAAATGGTAACCCGTAAAAGATTGATCCTTGTATCCGGATTTATTTCAGGGTTTACGAAATCAATCGTTCCGTCGACAGTTTGGTTTAAGTCGGGAATTTGCACCGTTACCTTTCTATTTTTACCGATTGCCGGCATTTGTGTAGTGTAAACCTGTGCTTCTGCCCAGAGGGTAGAAAGGTTAGCAAGTTGCAATACCGTTCCACCCTCCATTACATAATCGCCTTCAGTTACATTGAGGTTCGTGATGTATCCGGCTTCCGTACTGTAAAAAGTAGTGTGTATGGATACCTGTTTGCTTTGACCAAGTTCTTTAATCTGCTCATTGGTCATGCCCCACAACAGTAATTTGGTTTTCGCGCTTTCAACCAATGCATCATAATTAATTAATGAATTACCAATTGAACGTTCCTGCTGCAAAGCATTTACGTATTCTTGTTTCGCATTATTAAGCTGTTCACTATACAAGTCATAAAGCTTTGCTCCTTTTGCAACATAGTCGCCTATATTTTTAAAATAAAGTTTATCAATTCTGCCTTGTACTCTCGCACTTACTGAAGACAGTTTATCCTCGTTGAAATTTAGTGTTCCTGTTAGTACCAAATTATCACCAATGCTTTCTTTTCCGACAGTATCTGCCTGAATATTACCCAGCCTGATCTGTTCGGGGGTCAAATGAACCTCCATTTCATTATTTACATTCATGCTCATGTTTGTTTTGCGCACTGCAATCAGTTTCATGCCGCAGATAGGGCAATTACCAGGATGGTCTTCATGTACCTGTGGGTGCATGCTGCATGTATAATACACATCTTTATCTGCCGTTATAACTGCTTCTTTTTTTTGTTCTTTGCAGGATGATATAAAGAAAGTAGCAAGCAAAGCTGCACAGAGTGTCACCAGTCCAAGTGTCCGCCTAAAAGGTAAAGGACGATGCGATGTTACCCTTTCGACAGGTTTAAAAAATCTATTGAAATTATTTTTGTTCATACTATTTATTTTGATGCTGTTTGAATAAAGCTTTCACTGTCTATTAAATACTGGGCATTTGTCGCAACCCTATCTGTAGTATTTAACCCTGAAAGTATTTGCACTTTATCGCCTGTACGAATGCCGGTTGTTATTTTATGAGCCATAAAACCACCATCCGATTTAACGAATGCCACATTATTCATGCCCAGTGTGAGCACGGCTGACTGAGGCAGCCATAAGCCTTGCTTGCTTCCTGTAAAAATATTTGCCGTTACCTGGCTGCCAATGGTAAGCATATCCGTATTATTAAAGTACACCCGCGCTGTAAGCGTTTTGCTGTTTCCCCGGAAGAAAGGTTCAATAAAATCAATATTTCCTTTAATAATTGCTGAAGTGTCCGTTTCAGGAATGATTTGGACTGCGTCCCCTTTTTTTATGACTGATTGTTGATTTGGAAAAATCTGAAGTGCTACCCACGCTTTATGATGGTTCATAATCATAAAAAGTGCTTGTCCTTTATTTACATACATTCCTTCTTTTAGCGATAATTCCTGTGTTACAGGTGCTGTACTACTCATTTCAGTTTCATTCGTATTATCACTCATACCTGCATCATGAACATGACCGCTGTAGTTGCTGTAAATACTTACGCTATACATTGGTTTTCCGGTTGCCACTACTTTATTCAGTTCAGCAGAACTCATGCCGAGCAACAATAATTTTTGTTTCGCTGCATTAATGAAGGAAGTATTTTGTGCATCGTTTTTTAACAGGAATAATAAATTTTCCTCTGCTGTTAATAATTCAGGCGAATAGATTTCCGCTACTTTCTGCCCGGCTTGTATCTTCTGAAAGCGATAACGCAAATACAACTTTTCAATACGTCCTGATACTCTTGCAGAAATGGTACCCGCGGCCCTTGTATCTGCTTCAATAGTGCCGTACACTTTTACAGGAATATTCACGCTGTTTTGCTGTGGCGTTGTTACCGGCAGGGATGCTACTACAAACTCATTGGTTGGTTTAAGCAAGGTTTCCAGATTAATGTTATTTAAAGCAACAGGTGTTAAATTGTTTTTAATCAGCTTCATGCCACAAATGGGGCAATTGCCGGGATGATTTTCATGCACCTGCGGATGCATGGAACAAGTATAAACATCCTTTGAAGCAGAAGTAATTTCTGTCTTATTTGTTGATTTACTGTTGCACGCTTGTATGAAGAAAACAACAACCGTTATCATTAAAACATAAATCAATATTTTCTTTTTCATGGTAATTATTTATTCTAAAAAATCTTTTTATCTTATAAATCCTGGTTCAGACATTTTATTTTATTTCCAACAATTTTCCCAAATCAACCTGCAGGCTTAAAAGCTGCTGCAGTTGATTAAGGTATTCCAGTTGTGTGTTGTTTAATGTTTCCCAGGCATCATACAGCTCAAACAACTCCTCTGTGTTTTGTTCGTAAGCCAATTGTGTACTTTGATAATTTTTTCGAATCGCCGGCAGAATATTATCCGCAAACAACTGAACCTGTTTTTTCTTTGCTACAATATCCTGCTGCATTTGATACGCCGCACCTGAGTATTCATTTGCCATTGCTGCTTGTTGTTCCTGCAGTGATTGTGCTTTGAAATCCAAGCTTTCAATGTTTGCTTTATTCGCCCTGGTTGACCAGTTCATCGGAATTTTTACCACACCCATAGCGGTAAACAGGGTGGGAGCATTACCATAAGGCATCATGTGTGAAAATTGTATTCCAAACTCTGGCTTCATGCTTTGTCTTTCTATATCCTGCTTTAAATAAGCAAGCTGTATGTTTTGATTTACCGCTTTTATATCACTCCGGTTATTATAAAATAGCGTACTGTCGAAAACCGTTGCGGAATAATCTTTAATAGTATAATTCGTATCAACAGAAAAAGTGGTGAGTTTGTTGCGATTCATCAAGGTATTTAATGCAATGCGTCTCTGAGTGATTTCGTTTTGCAATTCCACCCGCATATTTTCTATATTGCCAAGGGATGCTTTTGCTTTGTAATAAGCGCTTATTTTGCCCAAGCCATTTTTATATCTCGTTTCTGCATCGGTAATCATAAACTCTAGCAGCTTTTGATCATCAGCAAGCACTGCTAACTTTTTTTCAATTACAATCCATTCATAGTAATTTTTCTTTGCGGCAGCAAAGAGGTCGTTTAAAGCTGCTTCTTTATTTTCTTTTGTTACCGAAGACATCGCTTTCATGTATGCTTCGTTGGCATCATTGTATTTTTTGTTCGGAAACATTTGCTCCACACCGATCATAAAACTTCCCATTCCGCCCTGGGCAGGCATATTGCCTTCTGCTTTTGTTCCGTTCCAGAGCCCGGTATTATAAGGCGTCATCCACAAACCGGCTGAAACCTCCGGCGGCATCCAGTTTCCCGCTCCCTTTGCTGCTGCATCCAGCGACTGAATTTCTGCATCATACATTCTCAATGAAGGATATGATTGTTGAACACTATCTAAAATATCATCCAGTTTTAAAATTTTCTGTGCTTGCAGGTTATTCCATACAACAAAAGAAAAACCTATTAACAAAATAATTTTTTTCATGATTGTTATTTAATTTTTACAACAATTATTTTCTTCCTGAACCGGCGGGCAAGGAACATTTCCATAAGAACAAAAAACACAACAGTCACCCGGTTTTGGCTTTAATATTGTTTTACACTGCCTGCATTCATAAAAATACTGGCAGGCATCTGTGGGCATAAATTCTTCTTTGCGGTAGCCACATTCAGGACATGTTATGATTGATTGAATTTGTATTTTCATAATTATTTTTTTATCACAGGTACCTGAATCTTTCCAAACTTTTTCAACTCGTATTCTTTATTCATCAGGAAAATAAGCGGCATTACCAGTAATACATAAATGGCTGATGTGATGACGCCGCCGACCATGGGCAGTACAATCGGCTTCATTACATCGCTGCCAACGCCATTGCTCCATAAAATAGGAACCAGGGAAAATAGTGAAACGCTTACCGTCATTATAATTGGCCGCAATCTTTTGGTAGCTCCAATTATGGTATATTGCCGTAGGTCATTTTTCGTAATGGGATCTCCTGAATTTCCCTGTCCGTCCGGCAGGCGGGCTTTTTCGCTAATGAGTTGTTGCATGGCATCATTCAAATAGATAACCATCACAATATTGATTTCGACGGCAAGACCGAAAAGTGCAATAAAACCCACTGCTACAGCCACCGACAAGTTTACACCCCAGAAATAAATAATATACGCGCCGCCAATCAACGCAAAAGGAAGAGAGATTAAACTCAACAATGCTTCACGCGCGGAATGAAAGGCGAAATACATGCTAAAAAAAATAACCACCAGTACTATTGGCAAAATCAGCTTTAATGTTCGTTCGCTGCTGATCAGGTTTTCATATTGCCCACTCCAGTCAATAAAAAATCCTTTGGGCATTTTACCGATAGCATTGTTTAATTTTTGTTGTGCTTCTTTGACCGTGCTACCCAAATCCCTTCCTCTCACATTAAAGAGAACAGTACCGCGCAACAAAGCATTTTCAGAATTAATCATTGGCGGCCCCTCCGTGATTTTTATATCCGCCAACGCTCCCAGTGGTACAGGCCCAAAACCTGTTGTTTGCACCTGTAACCGTTTTAAAGCTTCTAAATTGTTCCGGAAATCCTGTCCAAATCTTGCATTTACTGAAAAGCGTTGCCTGCCTTCAATGGTTGTGGTTATTTGCGCGCCGCCTAAAGCACTTTCAATTACAGCATTTACATCGTCCACGCTTAAATTATATCGCGCTATTTCTTCACGGTTAAGATTGATGTCAATATACTTACCTCCTGTAATCGGTTCTACGTATAAATCTTTAATGCCGGGAATACCTTCCAGATCTTTTTTTATCACTTGCGCAAAAGCATAAATGCTGTCGAGGTTTTGCCCATATACTTTTACACCCACATCGGTCCTGATGCCGGTAGAAAGCATATTGATACGGTTAATGATGGGTTGTGTCCAGCCATTGGTTACGCCTGGTATTTGTAACTTACTGTTCAGTTCGTTAATGATACTGTCCTTTGTTACTCCTTCACGCCATTCACTTCGTGGCTTCAACATTACAATAGTTTCAATCATACTGATCGGGGAATTGTCTGTCGCGGAATTGACCCTTCCTGCCTTTCCCAGAACGGATTTCACTTCCGGTTCTGTTGCAAGAATTTTATCCTGCACCTGTAAAATTCTTTTTACTTCTGCGTTCGAAACATCGGGCAAGGTAACCGGCATAAACAGGATCGTGCCTTCATCCAATGGCGGCATAAATTCAGTTCCGAGGCTCATCACCATCGGCACGCTCACTGCAAGGGCGATAACCATTACGGTTATCGTAGTCTTGCGCCATTTGATACATGCCTGTATTACAGGCTCGTACACTTTTTCTAAAAATCGGTTTACAGGATTTGCATGTACTGTTCTAAACTTTCCACGCATGAAAAAAGACAATAAAACGGGGGCAAGCGTAATGACCAAAATGGCGTCAATAGCCATAATGAATGTCTTCGTATATGCAAGCGGGTGAAACAATTTCCCTTCTTCTCCCGCCAATAAAAACACCGGAAGAAAAGAGGTGATGATGATGACGGTTGAAAAGAAAACGCCGCGAGATACCTGCTTGCAGGCACGTTCAATAATACTCATTCTTTCGCCGGCTGGAATTTTATAATAATTCTGCTTCAGCGGTTTTTTATTTTTTCCTTTTTCCTGGTTCATGAAGATTGATTTGATGAATGGCTATTTTGCCATTCTGATAAATTACTATAGGCATTTTCGCTCATGATAATGCCATTGTCAACGATTACACCGATCACTAAAGCAACACCCGTTAAAGACATAATATTAGAGGAAAAGCCAAACGCATTCAGCAGAATGAAACTGATGGCAATAGAAATCGGAATTTGTATAATAATGCTTAGCGCACTGCGCCAATGAAAAAGAAAAATAATAACAATAATGCAGACAATACTTATTTCTTCTATCAATTTGTCTTTGATATTATCAATAGCTGCTTCAATTAAGTTGCTGCGGTCATAATCGATTTTGAATGAAACTCCAGCGGGCAGCCCTTTCTGCACATCAGTCATTTTTTTCTTAAGCAACTTAATTACCTTATCAGCATTTTCTCCATAACGCATGATCACTACGCCACCGACCACTTCACCTTCTCCATTCGCATCAAGAATGCCAAGCCGAAGATCGCCACCCATTTGCACGGTGCCAATGTCTTTTACACGAACGGGAATTCCATTGTTGTTGCTTAGGGCTATATTTTCTATGTCGTTTTTGTTTTTGATGTATCCCAGTCCACGGATTATATATCCCATGCCACTCATGTCTAATTTTCTACCTCCAACATCATTGTTATTGGCACGTACTTTTTTTATTACATCCATCATGGATACGTTGTAAAATTGCAGTTTCACAGGGTCGACAACTATCTGGTATTGTTTTTCAAAACCACCGAACGAACCCACTTCAGCAACACCTGGCACTGTCTGCAATGCAAATTTTATATACCAATCCTGCAATGCTCTTTGGTCGCCCAAATCCATTTTTGGCGCATTAAGATGATACCAGAAAATCTGACCTACACCGGTTCCGTCCGGGCCAAGCGTTGGTGTTACGCCCTGTGGCAACAAGCGCTGGGCATAATTCAATTTTTCGAGTACTCTTGTTCTTGCCCAATAAATATCCACATCATCGTCAAATATTACATACACAAAACTCATCCCGAACATAGAGGTTCCCCGGATGTCCTTTACCTTTGGCACACCCTGAAGATTACTCACCAAAGGATAAGTGACCTGGTCTTCCATGATCTGCGGGCTTTGTCCTGTCCATTCAGTAAAAACGATTACTTCATTTTCACTCAAATCAGGAATGGCATCCACGGGATTGCGTTGAATATTATAAATTCCCAAAACGAGCAGTCCAATGGCAAGTACCAATACGATGTAGCGATTGCGAAGTGAAAGTTCAATTATTTTATTTACCATGTTATTTTTTATAATCAGGTGTAGTATAATTTCCTTCCTTTAGCATTTTCATCTGGGTATCGGTAATCTTCTGTCTAACTAAGGTCATTCCACATTTGGGACATACACCCGGCTTATCACCCATTACTTCATGATGCATCTTGCAGGTATATACTTCACCGGTCGCGATAATGTGGTGCATTGCCATAGTATCAGTTTGTGAGATTGGGTTTTGATTTTTTGTACCCGAATTATTACAGGCAGCAAGACCTGTAATCATTAATGCAGCAAGCATTACGATACAAACGTTTGTTTTCATTTTAATGATTTTAATAACTAAGTTGAAAATAGATTGAAAGGCAATCGAAAGAATGCCTATAACCCGGAAGAATGCCGGCGCTAATTGAAATAGGAATCAGATTCTAAAAACGCAGTTGAAAATATAGTCAGGAACGGTGTGAATTAAAGGTGGCGCGTTGCTTCTGTTAGCTACAAAGATTTGTTCAGAAGGATAATCAATCAGTTTAAATGAAGGAGTAAACAAATGCAAATAGATAAAGTGTAAGACCGGCGTACTTACTACGTCTCCGGCAACATGATCATCCTTTACCTTAAAAAATTGGTACTTTATTTTGCAGCAATCGTTGGTGGCATTTTGAGTAGCGCATGTATTTTGTTGAGCGTCTGTGAGAGTAACAGTTACTGATTTTAAATTGCCACAGCAATAAAAACTTTTCAGGCTCATTCCCAAAGTTGAAAGGGAATAAATAGAAAGAAGGAATATGACTGTAATCTTTTTCAAGCCTAATTGAATAGACAAAGGTAAAAAAATAAAGGTTTTAAAATTGATTTTTATTATTACAATGATGTATTGTGAAACATCCAGCGTTTTTTTATCTCCTTTAGCTAGCGTTTTACAGAATGAATATTGAACTGCCTTCATTCCGATGCAATTATATGATGCTTTATTTTTCTTTTTTATACCGTCGAGGGTTTCTTACTTACCATAAAGAAACGTCTTTTAACTTCTACTAGGCAACGTAATTTATCCCTTTTTCGGCTCTGGATTAAATTCTATTTTTTTGCGAGCTTCCTGCTTGTGTTATTACCTAAAAGAGATTACATTTACTTTATAAGCTGGTAGTATAAATTTCTTATCAGTAGTGGCAAAACGTCTGGCTATGAAATAGAAGTTTTAAGAACTCCATTGTACCTACTTAAAACTCAGTTCGAACAGAAATTCAATAACAAAAATGAAACATACAACTGCTGAAAAATTTAACTGTTCAAAGTTTGGTCGCTGGATTAACAGTGGGAGTGGACGTGCATTTCGTCTGATTGCCGGAATTTGCTTCCTGGTAGCAGGCTTAACTTTTGTGAACCATCCTTTAGGTATAGCATCCCTTATTTGGAGCTTTTTCCCGTTGTCGGCAGGAATATTTAATGTCTGTTACATTAGCCTGGTTCTTGGTGGACCATTTAAGGGTATCCAAATCAGAGAATTGCAAAAAACGAAATGATACCTTAACATTCTAATTACAGCAGAACAAATATTCAGCTTTTTCATTTACATTCGGCCTGATGGTTAGGGCAGGCGGAACATTCAATTCACCTCCTGTATAAGTCGTCAACGTCAGCGGTAATTTTAATGACCTCAGAACAATGAGAAGTGAAACAGAAATGAAAAATCTCATACTTGATTTTGCTAAGCGTGACGATAGAGTTAGAGCAGTTTTGTTAAATGGTTCGTTGCGTATCAATTAATCCATTATTTTTATAAAATGCCTGTTCAGCAGACGATACCTTTTTGCTTTACTGAAAGCGGGACAATCAACTAACACCATAAATTTTTTACAACAAGCGTCAAATATGAATAAAGTGAAAGTAGCCGCATTTTCCATTTCATTGGATGGATTTGGAGCCGGCCCAGATCAAACTTTGGAAAATCCAATGGGAAAAGGAGGCCACCAGCTTCACAAATGGTTCTACCCGACAAAAGCTTTTCAGAAAATGATCGGCAAAGAGGGAGGAACAGAAGGAACGGATAATGATTTTGCTGAAAAATCATTTGAGAACATTGGTGCCTGGATATTGGGACGAAATATGTTTGGCCCTATTCGTGGCCCATGGCCGGATAATGAATGGAAAGGCTGGTGGGGTGATGAACCGCCTTATCATGTTCCGGTTTTTGTGTTGACCCATTATGAAAGAGAACCACTGGTGATGAAAGGGGGAACCACATTTTATTTTATAACAGACGGCATTGAATCGGCTTTGGAAAAAGCCAGGAACGCGGCCAATGGAAAAGATATACGCATTGGCGGCGGGGTATCTACGGTTCGCCAATATTTACAAGACGGTCTTATTGACGAATTGCATCTTCCCATGTCGCCGGTTTTGCTTGGAACCGGGGAAAACCTATTTTCACGAATTGATTTGCCATCACTCGGTTTTACCCAAATAGAAAAGATAAACGGAGAAGGAGCGATGCATATTTTGTTGAAGAAGGAATAAGTGCGCAGTTGTGCTGTGATTTGTCGCAGGACCACACAAGAGGAAGCCCCAACAAAATATAAACATACCTGCATTTAAAAATTTTGCGCTGATCCTTAAGGGGAGTAAGTTTGCACATAAATGCAACTGACTGACTTTTTTACCCAACCCGGAAATGTCATTTTTCTTGGTTTCTGTATAATCACTTTTATACAATTGTTCTATTACTTATTTTTCTTCCTGCGTCTGGCATTGCATAAAGCAATTCCAAAAAACATTTCACAAACACATCCTGTTTCAGTCATCATCTGTTCAAGAGATGAAGCCGCCAATCTCGTTAAAAATCTTCCCGGCGCTTTGGTTCAGAAATATAAAACTACCCATGAAGTGATTGTCGTAAATGATAATTCTTTAGATGAAAGCAAATATATTTTAGAAGAATATCAGCGCCGGTTTAAACAATTAAAACTTGTAGAATTAAAACAGGAAGCCAGGTTTATTCCCGGCAAAAAGTTTCCGTTGAGTGTTGGAATAAAAACTGCAAAACATGAAGTTGTTTTGCTTACAGATGCTGACTGCGTACCTGCTTCAGAACTTTGGATCGAAAAAATGCAGGATGGTTTTTATGATGGAATTGAAATCGTTTTAGGCTACGGCCCGCTTCATAAGAAGAAAGGATTTTTTAATAAAATGGTCCGTTGGGAAACTTTTCATACGGCGCTTCAATATCTTTCTTATGCAAAAAGCGGAATGGCCTACATGGGCGTCGGAAGAAATCTGAGTTATAAAAAATCCGTTTTTTTCAGGCACAAAGGTTTTTCTGCTCATAATCATGTTCCGGGAGGCGACGATGATCTTTTTATCAATAATGCTGCGACAAAAAAGAACACTGCTATCGCAATAGACAAAGATTCCTTCACTTTATCAGAACCGGCAAAGACGTGGAAACAGTGGATCAGGCAAAAGAAACGACATTATACAACCAGCAAATATTACAAGCCGCTTCATAAATTTTTATTAGGACTTTATGCATTTTCGCTCTTTCTGTTTTATCCGTTATTTATTGTGTCTCTATTTATTTTCAATTGGAAACTGACATTGCTCGTTTTTGCCATTCGCTTTCTCGTGCAGGCTTTTGTTATTTTCAAAACAACCAACAAACTGGATGAAAAAGATTTATTCCCCTGGTTTGTTTTCTTCGATGCCTGGATGTTTTTTTATTACTTCATGTTTTCAACAGCACTTTTTAAAAAACCTGCGAAGAAGTGGAAGTGATGTCGGATTTAAGATGTCTGATGTCGGATGTCGAATGTCTGATTTAAGATGTGCGATGTATGATGTTCGGTCGTGTATCGGTAGTCGGTGGGTCAGTGGTCCTTTCTTATTAAAAATTCCAGAACTTTATTATTCCATTTTTACCATTAAAATTTTCGTTATGAAAAAATTTAGCCGCAATGGTTCAATCCTTTTCTTACATCTTTTTACATTTTCTTTATTTTCCGCTATTCAAACGCAGGCGCAATCTATTCATCACAAAACGCTTTTAGCACTTTCAAAAACTGATCACAAATTGGTAATGCTCGACCCGGTAACGCTTCACGTTATTGCCCGCATTCCGGTAGGGGAGGATCCGCATGAAGTCATTGCTTCTTCAGATGGTAAAACAGCTTTTGTTTCAATCTATGGCGGTGGCAGCCTGCACGAGCTGAATGTAATTGACCTTGTTCAAAAAAAGCCTTTGAGGAACATTGATACGAGACCACTTTTTGGTCCTCACGGGCTTGTTTTTGTGAACGGAAAAGTTTGGTTTACTGCAGAAGGTTCAAAATCCGTTGGTCGTTATGATCCTTCAACCAATAAATTAGATTGGAGTATGGGCACGGGAGAGGATCGGACACACATGATATATGTTAGCAACAATGGCAAAAGAATTTATACAACAAATGTGGCTTCCGGAACCGTTAGCATTCTTGTTGATACTTTGATGCGACAAGGTCCGCCTCCGCCGCCACAAGGAATGAAAGCACCTCCGAAAAATGGTTCCTCACGCATGCCTCCGCCTTTTTTTGGGTCACATGAAAATTGGCAACAAACGATCATTCCGGTTTCAAAAGGTTCGGAAGGATTTGATGTATCACCCGACAGTACAGAATTATGGACTGTTTCCGCCGAAGATGGCGCCATTTTTATTATCGACCTTTCTGCAAAAAAATTAAGTTCCAGAATTGATGCAAAGATCTTCGGAGCCAATCGTTTAAAATTTACTCCCGATGGAAAGATGGTTTTTATTTCAAGTCTGCAAAGTGGTGATGTAGTGATTTATGATGCGAAAACCCGCAATGAAATAAAGCGTTTGAACACCGGTCATGGAGCAGCAGGCATATTGATGGACAAAGACGGTTCCCGCGCTTTTGTTGCGAGTTCCGGAGATAATTATTTATCTGTAATTGATCTAAAATCATTAACGGTTACCACCAAAGTTGATGTAGGTGGCATGCCGGATGGACTTGCGTGGGCTGATTAAATTATTGAATTATTCAAGGAACTAACTGGTTCATTATTCATTATTGATTATTTATTATTGGGGGGGCCTTCGGTAGTCGGTCGTCGGTCGTCGCTCCAACAAAAAAATCCCTTCACATTTCTGCAAAGGGATTCAACTTAAACATCTATATCATTCAGAGAGCAATGATCCTGATTAATAACCCATATCACCCATTCCTCCGCCCATTCCGCCGCCCATAGGAGGCATTCCTGGTTTTTCTTTTTCCGGTTTGTCAGAAACTACACATTCAGTAGTCAATAACATTCCTGCGATAGAAGCGGCATTTTCAAGAGCGATCCTGGTTACTTTGGTAGGATCAATAACACCCGCAGAAAGCAGATTTTCATAAACTTCTGTGCGTGCATTGAAGCCATAATCACCTTTTCCTTCTTTGATCTTCTGAACCACGATGCTGCCTTCAATTCCGCTGTTGATCACGATCTGGCGAAGAGGCTCTTCCACAGCACGTTTCACGATCTGTACACCGGTAGTTTCATCTGCATTAACACCTTTCAATTTTTCAAGGCTGTCAATAGCGCGGATATAAGCAACACCACCACCGGGAACAATGCCTTCTTCCACAGCAGCTCTTGTAGCATGAAGCGCATCATCAACACGGTCTTTCTTTTCTTTCATTTCCACTTCTGTAGCGGCCCCAATGTAAAGAACAGCAACACCACCACTTAATTTAGCCAGACGCTCCTGCAATTTTTCTTTGTCATAATCTGAAGTAGTGCTTTCGATCTGGGCTTTTATCTGGTTTACTCTTGCATCGATATCTTTCTTTTCGCCTTTTCCGCCAACGATGGTTGTATTGTCTTTATCAATGGTTACAGCAGCAGCTTCACCAAGATAAGACAGGTCAACATTTTCCAGTTTGTAACCTTGTTCTTCACTGATCACAATTCCTTTGGTCAATACAGCGATATCCTGCAACATTTCTTTTCTTCTGTCGCCAAAGCCCGGAGCTTTTACAGCAGCCACTTTCAAAGTACCACGTAATTTATTTACTACCAAAGTAGCCAATGCTTCACCTTCCAGGTCTTCAGAAATGATCAGTAACGGACGACCACTTTGAGCCACTTTTTCCAAAATGTGAAGAATATCTTTCATGGTAGAAATCTTCTTATCATAGATCAGGATGTAAGGATTCTGAAGGTCAGCTTCCATTTTTTCGCTGTTGGTAACGAAGTATGGAGATACATAACCTCTGTCGAATTGCATACCTTCCACCACTTCTACAGTTGTATCAGTTCCTTTTGCTTCTTCTACAGTGATCACACCTTCTTTACCAACTTTTGTCATTGCCTGCGCAATTAATTTTCCGATTGATTCGTCATTATTGGCAGAGATAGAAGCAACCTGCTCTATCTTATCGTTATCGTTTCCTACAGTTACTGATTGTTTCTTTAGATTTTCAACAACGGCAGTTACTGCTTTATCAATACCCCGTTTCAAATCCATTGGATTCGCTCCTGCAGCCACATTGCGCAAACCTTCATTGATAATTGACTGTGCCAGTACCGTAGCTGTTGTTGTACCATCACCTGCAATATCTGCAGTTTTGCTGGCTACTTCTTTTACCATTTGTGCACCCATGTTTTCAATAGCGTCTTCCAGTTCTATTTCTTTTGCTACGGTCACACCATCTTTAGTGATGGATGGTGCACCAAATTTCTTTTCAATTACTACGTTG
>JBQCIM010000136.1:0-11213 GCA_051953735.1 Ginsengibacter sp. | reverse complement strand
AATTAATTAAAAATTTGTTTTAATCATTAAGCGACCGCCTGGAGACTGCCTTTAAGAATATAAAAGGACAGGGAAGAATTACCGAATTAAATATCGCTTCAACTGTAAAAGATATTCGCCGTGCGCTGGTTGATGCCGATGTCAACTATAAAATCGCCAAAGAATTTACGGACACGATCAAGGAAAAAGCCACTGGTGAAAAAGTAATTAACGCTGTTAGTCCCGGTCAGTTAATGGTCAAGATCGTAAAAGATGAATTAACCGATCTGATGGGCGGAGTGGAAACTGATCTGGATCTGAGTGGAAATCCGGCAATTATTTTAATTGCAGGTTTGCAGGGTAGTGGTAAAACAACTTTCAGCGGAAAACTTGCGAATTATCTGAAAACAAAAAAAGGAAAATCTCCTTTACTTGTTGCTGGCGACGTTTATCGTCCTGCGGCAATTGAACAATTGAAAGTTTTGGGTGGCCAAATCAATGTAGAAGTTTACAGTGAACCTGAAAATAAAAACGTAGTTGAAATCGCTCAAAATGCATTGAAAGAGGCGAAATCGAAAAATAAAAACGTGGTTATCATTGATACTGCAGGCCGTTTGGCGATTGATGAAGTGATGATGACAGAGGTTGCGAATATTAAAAATGCTTTAAACCCAAAAGAGATTTTATTTGTCGTTGACAGCATGACCGGTCAGGATGCGGTGAATACTGCAGCTGCCTTCAATCAGCGTTTGAATTATACAGGCGTTGTTCTTACAAAATTGGATGGTGATACACGCGGTGGTGCCGCCATTTCCATAAAATATACAGTAAATAAGCCCATCAAGTTTGTGAGCAGTGGCGAAAAGATGGAAACGCTGGATGTGTTTTACCCTGAACGGATGGCGCAAAGGATTTTGGGAATGGGCGATATTGTAAGCCTGGTTGAAAAAGCACAGGAGCAATTTGATGAAGAGCAGGCAGCGAAACTGGAAAAAAAGATCCGCAAAAACCAGTTTGATTTTGAAGATTTCAAGACACAGCTTCAGCAAATTAAAAAGATGGGAAATCTGAAAGATTTGATGGGAATGATTCCCGGAGTGGGCAAACAAATAAAAGATATTGATGTGAACGACGACGCGTTTAAAGGAATTGAAGCGATGATCAATTCAATGACTTTGGAAGAACGACGCAATCCCGATGTGATCAATCCCAGCCGCAAACAACGCATTGCAAAAGGAAGCGGAAAAGATATTGCTGAAGTGAACCAGTTTTTGAAGCAATTTGACCAGATGAAATCGATGATGAAGATGATGAACAAAATGCCGATGGGAAGATTGGCAGGAATGGGAAAAAGATGATTTTTTGCCCCAAACTTTTTTGCTGTAAAAGAAACTTTTACCTTCCTTATTGATACTGTTCCGATACTCTCTTGATACATTTCCCATACTCTATCTATACCTTACTTATACCTTTGAAGCGAAGGATGAATACCTTATCAGCGAAGGATGAACGCTTTTTCTCGTGCTGACTTTGAAAGTTGGAATAGTAATAGTACAAGATCTTACAGTATCCTGCAATGATACTAAATAATCTTTAGGGTAAAGATTTTTATTTCCGATTTTTTAAAAAAGGCTATTTTGTAATGTGAATTGCTCGTTTCACAAAGTTAAGGATGCAAATGTTCGGACCCTCTCTTTCAGTATTAAAACAAAAATGAGAATTGTTATTTTAAAAAAAGCAGATATTCTTTTTGTAAAATTGAATCTGAGCACTATCTTTGCTATCCTTTTTAGAAACCCAATTTATTAACAACCCAAGAAAATTTCTATTTTTTATGGCTGTAAAAATGAGATTGCAACGTCATGGCTCAAAGAAGAGACCATTTTACTTTATCGTAGTTGCAGATGCACGTAGCCCTCGCGATGGCAAATTTATTCAGAAACTAGGTTCTTACAATCCTTTGACAGTACCTGCTACTATCCAGGTAGACCGTCAGAAAGCGTTGGAATGGCTGCACAAAGGTGCCCAACCTACCGACACCGTTCGCCGTATTTTAAGTTTTAAAGGGGTACTTTACCTGAAGCATTTACTTCGTGGTGTATCACTTGGCTTATTTGATGAAGCAGCGGCAATGGAAAAATTTACCAAATGGAGCAGTGAGCATGATGCAGAATTTGCTAAACGCCAGGAAACCCACAAAAAAGCAAAAGCTGCAAGCAGGCCTGCATTTGTAAAGAAGGAGGCACCAAAACATGCACCTACACATCAGGCACCTGCCGCTGAAGCTGGTGAATAACTTATCATAGAGTAAAAAAATAAACTTGTTTTAAAAAGCTGTTTCATTCGTGAGGCAGCTTTTTTTAATTACGAAGTATGAAGTAAAAACTAAAAAACTAAAAACTAATTTCTAACAGGCTTCCCGGTTTTCAAAACACTTTGCAATCTTTCCAAAGTTTTTCTTTCGCCGCAAAGACTCAAAAACGCTTCACGTTCAAGATTTAGCAAATATTGTTCGTTTACTATAGTAGCCTCGCTCAGATCGCCGCCACACATTACATAAGCGAGTTTTTTTGCAATGAACACATCGTATTCAGTGATGTAATTTCCACGCCACATTCCATTGATTCCGGCATATAACATTCCCAATCCGGCACGACCTAAAACCCTGATATCTGTTCGTTGAAGTGGTTGTGTATAACCGCGATCATACATTTCTATTACACTTGCTTTCGCATCAGCAATTCTGCGTGATTGGTTCATAGAAATTTCATCTATGCCTTGCCGTAATATTCCCAGATCATAAGCTTCAAAAGCGGATGTAGAAACTTTCGCTGTTCCAATGGTTATAAACCGGTTTTGCAAAGGAATAGTTTCCGGTTCATTGTGTTGAACGGCATCGGAAGCACGTAAAGTAAATTCTTTGGTTCCACCACCGCCCGGAATTAGTCCCACTCCTACTTCCACCAAACCAATATAACTTTCTGCTGCCGCCTCCACTTTATCAGCATGCAAACAAATTTCACAACCACCGCCAAGCGTAAGTCCATGAGGCGCCACCACAACAGGAATGGAAGAATAACGGATTCGCATTGTAGTATTCTGAAACAACCGGACCGCCACGTCCAGTTCATCATATTCCTGTTCAGCAGCCAGCATAAACATCATTGCGATATTAGCGCCGGCAGTGAATTGTGGCGCTTCATTGACAATTACAAGGCCTTTGTATTTTTCCTCAGCAATGGCAATAGATTTATTGATCGCTTCCAGAACTTCGCCGCCAATACTTCCCATTTTTGTATTCCAGGTCAAACCAACAACATCATCACCCAAATCATACAAATGACAGGCGTTGTTTTTCCAAATTGTTTTTTCTGTAAGATCGCTAAGAATAATAAATGATTCACCACCAGGCAACGACAGATATTTTTTGGAACTAACATCGAAGTATAAGCGTTTTCCGTTTTCAACTTTGTAGAAAGAAATATTTCCTGCTGCAATAAAATCCTTCACCCAATCAGCCACTTCGTAACCGGCATTTTTCATTTCTTCCGCTGTTTCTTTTACACCAAAAAGATCCCATGTTTCAAAAGGCCCAATTTCCCAGCCAAAGCCAGCTTTCATTGCATCGTCAATCCTGTAAATCTCATCGCTGATCTCCGGAATTCTGTTGGAAACGTAAGAGAAAAGTGAGTAGTGAAACAGCCTGTAAAACTCTCCGGCTTTGTCTTTTCCTTTTGATAAAGCTTTTACTCTTTCTTTAAGATCATCAATCGGTTTGGCAGTTTCAATTGTTGCGAATTTTGGTTTTTGACGTGGTGCATATTCAAACGTTTTTAGATCAAGTGTTTGAATTTCTTTTTGCCCGTCAGCCAATTTTATTTTCTTAAAAAATCCTTGGCCTGTTTTATCGCCGAGCCATTTATTATCAACCATTTTTTGCAACCAGGAAGGAATGGTGAAAATTTCTTTTGCTTCATCGTCAGGGCAATTTTCTTTTACCCCAATCGCTACTTTTACCAATGTATCAATTCCAACCACATCCGCAGTACGGAAAGTTGCCGATTTCGGACGGCCAATGATTGGGCCGGTTAATAAGTCAACCTGGTCAATATTCAGATCCAGTTCGTCGATTATGTGAAAGATGCTCATGATGCTGAAAACGCCAATTCGATTGGCAATAAACGCGGGAGTGTCCTTGCACAAAACGGTTGTTTTTCCCAAAAACAAATCGCCATAATGCATCAAAAAATCAACCACTTCCTGGTCAGTAAATTCTGTTGGAATAATTTCCAGCAATCTTAAATATCGCGGCGGATTAAAAAAATGCGCTCCGCAAAAATGTTTTTTGAAGTCTTCACTCCTTCCTTCTGCCATCAGGTGAATGGGAATGCCTGAAGTGTTGGAAGTGATCAGTGTGCCGGGTTTGCGGAATTTTTCTACTTGTTCAAAAACCTGTTTTTTAATATCCAGTCTTTCAATCACCACTTCAATTATCCAATCGCATGAAGCGACATCTTTCATATTGTCTTCAAAATTTCCGGTGGAAATATTCTTTGGGCTTTCCTTTGAATAAACCGGAGAAGGCGAAGATTTTACAGCCGCAGCAAGCGCATCATTTACAATTTTATTTTTGCTTTTTGAATCTTTACTATCAGCTGCCGCAATATCCAGCAATAAGACTTTGACCCCGATTCCTGCAAACAAACAAGCGATCCTGCTTCCCATCACGCCACTTCCCAAAACGGCCACTTTATGAATATTTCTTTTGTGCAACATAAAATTTTAGTTAGTTAAACAACTATTTTCAAAACCGAAATTAATGTATTTCTCACATAAGATATGGAAAAATAAGCAATGCTGAAAATGCAGTAAACGGACAAATAATACAGTTTTTATTTTAGCATCAGCGGCTGGAGACAGCTTTCGTATTTTTGCACGAATGAAAAAGAAAAAGTATTTCTTGGAAAATATTTTATCCAAATTAAAAATTGATTCACTGAATGAAATGCAGAAGGCATCTGTAGAAGCGAATCAAAAAAAGGAAGATGTAATTTTGCTTTCTGCAACAGGTTCGGGGAAAACGCTGGCTTTCCTGTTGTCCGTTCTTGAAAATCTCGACGAAGAAAATAAAGATACGCAGACGCTGATCGTGGTTCCTTCGCGCGAACTGGCAATGCAAATAGAGCAGGTTTTTAAGAAAATGGGAACCGGAAATAAGATCACCGCAACTTATGGCGGACATAAAAGAGAAATTGAAGAAAACAATTTAATTCAGCCACCGGCAGTGATCGTTGGCACTCCCGGCAGAATCGGAGATCATATCCGGAGAGGAAATATAACTGTTGATTCCATTACCACCTTGGTATTGGATGAATTTGACAAATCACTTGAATTGGGCTTTTTGGAAGAGATGAAATTCATTTTGGATTCTTTAAAAAATGTTCAGAAAAAAATACTCACCTCTGCAACGGAAGCTGTTGAAATTCCGGAATTTATTCGTTTAAAAAATCCACAACGACTTAATTTTATCAACCCTGATGATGAGAAAAAAGGTCTTGAGATCAAAACGGTTTCATCACCGGAAAAAGACAAATCAGAAACGCTTTTTAAATTGATCTGTTACCTCGGAAACCGCTCCACGATTGTCTTTTGCAACCATCGGGAAGCGGTAGAACGCACGAGCAATTTACTTTCTGAAAAAGGAATTTACAATGAATTTTATCATGGAGGAATGGAGCAGCAACAAAGGGACAGCGCTTTGTCAAAATTCAGGAATGGAACTACCAATGTTTTGGTAACAACTGATCTTGCTTCACGCGGTTTGGATATTGCCCACATTCGTTACATCATTCATTATCATTTGCCGCTGACTGAAGATGCTTTCACCCATCGCAATGGCCGCACGGCAAGAATGGATGCAAGCGGAACAGCCATTTTAATTTTAAATGAAGAAGAAAAATTACCGGAATATATTGATGAAGAAGTAGAAACGATCACACTTCCTGAAAAAAGTATTTTGCCCGAAAAACCAAAGTGGGCAACGCTTTTCATTGCTGCAGGTAAAAAAGACAAAGTGAACAAAGTGGATATTGTTGGATTTTTAACTAACAAAGGACAATTGAAAAAAGAAGATATAGGTTTGATCGATGTGAAAGATTTTTTCTCTTTTGTGGCAATCAGAAAAGTAAAAATGAATCAGCTTCTGCATCTGATCAAAGACCAAAAGATCAAGAACAAAAAAGTAAAAATGGAAGTGGCGAAATAGTGGAAAAATTATTTACTACCATTTACTCTTTTAGGAATTCTTACCTCTCCGTTCTTGCCATTGATCATTAATCTGAAATCCAGTTCTTTTACCTGTCTCTTGCATTCCTTTTTGATCATCTTACTAAAAAGTTTGATCCCATCAGAATCAAATGGATTTGTCTGCAAAATATCTAACAATAAAATTTCAAATGAAGCAGATGGAAGCCAGTCAACGTCACGCCTGTAGCCCATTACTGCAAGCACTCCCGTTTTATTCATAAAATTTTGTACCCTCGACCTGTTAATGTTTAAAGTGGAACAGCTTCCAAAATGAATGATAGATTGCAAACAGGTATCACCTAAAATTCTGGATAGATCAGTTAGTGTAATAACATCTTTTCCCACTTTGATAAATCCCGGCTCGCCATGAAAGCCGAGATAAAGAATCGGATATTTTTTGCAAAAAGCTTTGGTTTTCCACCGGTTGATTGAATATTCAAATTCAGCTTTGGTATTACACCTGTGATGAAGAAAAGGCATACGGCTGTGTTTGCCCACCAATTCCAATACAGGAGTAACTGATATCAAATCCCTGTGGTCGCCATACCAGAAGCCTTCCAAGCAAAAAACACCTTTAGGTTTAATTCTCATAAAAAATAAAATTATAGAAAAATATCGATGCAATTCAAATTAGTGTTGGATTTAAAATTATTACAGTAGAACAACAAATATGGTTGATCCATATTTTGCTGAGCAATTAAATTAAAAAAAATAAAAAAGTTTCCGCTAAATTCACTTATAAAACCATTTTTTATGAGAAATAAATCGCTTCTTTCTATTTTTTACCTCTTTATTTCTTTATGCGCTTTTTCGCAGGGCAAATACAATGGCATTGAATCAAATATGAGTAATATTTATCGTTTGTCAGATGCAAAATCACGTTCCATCAGTCCGGAAAATTTTACGGGTGCAAAGGGACAAGGCGGAATGGCAACAAAAGGAACGGGTGAGGGACCGGCGAAAGAACTGGGACAGGGCTGGAAAGTTAGTCCCAGCGTGGTGATCAAAGCACATACAACTTTTACCGTTGCAGAAATTGAAGGGCCCGGTTCCATTCAGCATATTTGGATGACGCCGACCGGAAACTGGAGAAATTCCATTATTCGTTTTTATTGGGATGACGAAAAAACACCTTCTGTGGAAGCCCCTGTCGGAGATTTCTTTTGCATGGGTTGGGGACAATATGCTCCTTTACAATCACTTGCAGTTTGTGTCAATCCGGGTAGTGCTTTTAACTGTTACTGGCCAATGCCTTTTCATAAAAAATGCAGGATCACAATGGAAAATATTGACAACACTGATATGGTTTTATACTATCAGGTAGATTATATTCTCACTGAAGTGCCCGAGGACGCAGCTTATTTTCATGCACAATTCAGAAGGGTGAATCCGGTGCCATATAAAAAGGATTATGTGTTGGTGGATAATATTAAAGGTCGCGGACAATACGTGGGCACTTACATGGCAATTGGCGTTCATAACAATGGATGGTGGGGCGAAGGGGAAATTAAATTTTATATTGACGGCGACACAAAATTCCCGACAATCAACGGTACCGGAACCGAAGATTATTTTTGCGGATCTTACGATTTTGATACAAGAAAAAAAAATGCAGCGGGAGTTGAGGAAAGTAATTACACCGAATTTACAACGCCGTATTCCGGCCTTTGCCAGGTAATCAGGGGCGACGGACACTATAATGTTTCTCAGCGGTTTGGGTTATATCGCTGGCACATTACCGATCCGATCAGGTTTGAAAAAGATTTGAAGGTAACAATACAGGATTTGGGGTGGCATCATGACGGACGTTATCTTCCATTGCAGGACGATATTGCCTCAACTGTATTTTGGTACCAAACCGAGCCACATAATCCATTTCCACCATTACCCGATAAAGATGCATTGGAGGTAAATTAAAAACAACAACAACTTCACGCAACTTTCCACTCAAAACCAGATCCTGATTTCCTAAAAAGGGAAAATTTTTGATATAGGTTCTCTTTCTGCGCTCATTTTTAACCTAAAATCTATTTATACTATTTTGTATAAACAGTGAAACAGGTTATCTTTGCAGCATATTTTATTACAAAATAAACTGAAGAATGAAAGAAGAACTCGATGTTTTGGAACGAACCGTGGCGAGTGAGTATAAATATGGTTTTGTTACCGAAATTGAAACTGATGTAGTTGGAAAAGGCCTGAATGAAGACACCATCAGGCTCATTTCAGCGAAAAAAAATGAGCCGGAATGGATGCTTGAATGGCGCTTAAAAGCTTATCATCATTGGCTGAAAATGGAAGAGCCAAAATGGCCGAATGTGGAATATCCGCCAATTGATTATCAAAATATCATTTATTACGCAGCTCCAAAGAAAAAGAAATCAATTAACGGACTCGAAGAAGTGGATCCGGAATTGCTGAAAACATTTGACAAATTAGGAATTTCTTTAAACGAACAAAAAAGATTGACCGGGGTTGCCGTTGATGTGGTGGTTGACAGCGTTTCTGTAGCCACTTCTTTCAAAAAACAGCTTGCAGATGTTGGGATTATTTTTTGCTCTATCAGCGAAGCGATCCAAAATCATCCTGAGCTGGTTAAAAAATACCTTGGTTCTGTCGTGCCAATGACGGACAATTATTTCACCGCTTTGAATTCTGCAGTTTTCACTGATGGTTCATTTTGCTACATTCCAAAAGGCGTTCGTTGTCCGATGGAATTATCTACTTATTTCAGGATCAATACAGAAAATTCAGGGCAGTTTGAGCGCACATTGATCATCGCTGAAGAAGAATCATATGTCAGCTATTTGGAAGGTTGCACGGCTCCAAAGCGCGATGAAAACCAATTGCATGCTGCGGTCGTCGAACTATTTGCACATCGGAAAGCAGAAATAAAATATTCTACCGTTCAGAACTGGTATCCGGGCGATGAAAAAGGCGAAGGCGGTATTTATAATTTTGTAACCAAGCGCGGAATTTGCATGGGCGATTATTCGAAGATTTCCTGGTCGCAAGTGGAAACCGGTTCGGCAATTACGTGGAAATACCCAAGTGTTATTTTAAAAGGTGATTATTCCATCGGCGAGTTTTATTCTGTGGCTTTGACTAATCATTTTCAACAGGCGGATACCGGAACAAAAATGACGCACCTTGGAAAAAATACAAGAAGCCGTATTGTTTCAAAAGGTATTTCCGCAGGAAAAAGTCAGAACAGTTATCGTGGTTTGGTGAAGGTTGGAAAAAATGCAGAAAATGCGAGAAATTATTCGCAATGCGATTCATTATTGCTCGGCGATAAATGTGGCGCACATACTTTTCCCTACATCGAATCAAAAAATAAAAGTGCGGTGATCGAACACGAGGCAACGACTTCAAAAATTGGCGAAGACCAGCTTTTTTATTGCCGTCAACGAGGCATTGATACAGAAGCTGCCGTGGCATTGATCGTTACTGGTTTTGCAAAAGAAGTGATGAATCAGTTGCCAATGGAATTTGCAGTGGAAGCACAAAAATTATTGGCAATAAGTCTTGAGGGAAGCGTAGGATAATTATAAATTAATAATTTAGAATTAAAAATTAATAAAAGAAAATGTTATCAATCAAAAACATACATGCATCGGTAGAAGGAAAACAGATTTTGAAAGGAATTAATTTGGAAGTGAATGCAGGTGAAGTGCATGCAATCATGGGGCCGAATGGTTCAGGAAAAAGTACGCTGGCATCAGTGCTGGCGGGAAGAGAAGAATATGAAGTAACAGAAGGTTCTGTTGAATTTCTGGGAAAAGATATTTTAGAATTATCACCTGAAGACAGAGCACGCGAAGGCCTGTTTTTAGCGTTTCAATACCCGGTAGAAATTCCGGGAGTAAGCACTACTAATTTCATTAAAACTGCCTTGAATGAAAAAAGAAAATATCATGGTCAGCCGCCGTTAGACGCTGTTTCTTTTATGAAACTGATGAAAGAAAAAATGAAATTGGTAGAGATCGATAAATCATTGTTGACACGCTCGATCAATGAAGGTTTTTCCGGTGGTGAAAAAAAGAAAAACGAAATTTTTCAAATGGCGATGCTGGAACCAAAGCTTACCATATTGGATGAAACAGATTCAGGGCTTGATATTGACGCGTTGAGAATTGTGGCAAGCGGCGTAAATAAGCTTCGCGATGAAAACCGCGCCATCATTGTGATCACTCACTATCAAAGATTGCTCGATTATCTGCAACCTGATTTTGTTCATGTGCTTTTAAATGGAAAAATCGTGAAAAACGGTACAAAAGACCTTGCATTGGAATTGGAAGAAAAAGGATATGATTTTATTAAAGATGAGTTTAGTGTGCCGGCCGTTTAGAAAAGTAATTCGTGTTAAGTAACAAGGAAAAAGGAAATGGAAAAAATTAATTTAGAATATTTCGAAGAAAAATTTAATCAGCTTCAAACGTTGGATCCTGATCGTTTTATCAGTTCGGTAAGAGAAGAAGGTTTTAATAATTTCAACAAAAAAGGTCTTCCAACTTATAAGAATGAGGAATGGAAATATACCAATGTGAGCGATTTGTTCAGAAAAGAATATAGTTTGACAGAAGATAAGATCGAAACCGGAATTTCGAAATCAGATATTGATGAAATGCGTTTGCCGGGATTTGAGAAAGCGAATGAATTGGTTTTTGTAAATGGAAAATTCAATGCGCAACTTTCAAACATTCGTTCATCAGAAAAACAACTCATCATTGTGCCTTTGGAAGAAGCAGCGAATGGAAAATACAAGGAATTGGTAAATAGGCATCTTGGGAAAAGCAATCTTTTTATCAATGATGCATTGCAAGCTTTGAACACTTCGTTTATTTATGGCGGCGTTTTTGTTTTTGAAGTAAAAATAAAAAAAATTTAAAATACTATTTTTAAATATAATATTTAATATTATATAA
>JBQCIM010000135.1:0-68502 GCA_051953735.1 Ginsengibacter sp. | reverse complement strand
AAAGGAGAAATAAAAGGATTTCCTATTCTGTTAGAATTGCTGATGGCAGTAAGTAAATAAAGGAATACAGGGATCTTTTATTTTCAAAAAAAACAAGGCTACCGGAAAGATCTTTGCAATTCCACATTCAAAACCGGGTAGCCCTGTCAAATAATATCCACTATCTTGAAGCGGTTATTTGTCCGCGCACTTCTCCGTTCGGATTCGCAGCGGTTCCAATGACATAATACCAGTTTCCGTTAATCAGTTGTGTAGCCTGGTCAGCGGTTAGGGTCATGGTGCCTGTGTTGGAACCGGTTCCGGTAGAATCGGTGCCCATTGTCCAGGGGCTTCCGATTGCGGTCCCTGCAACTCCTGAAGCGCCATTATAAAATCCTCCTGAAGTAGCGCCGCCACTGAGTCCTGTCCAGTTGGTGGTGTAATTCATTGTTTTGGTAGCCGGATCGTAAGTTCCGGTAAAGGTGGCTGTTCCGTTTCCGGTAACTGAGGGCACCATCTGGCTTCCCGCACCATTCCCGGTTAAGGTGTAGGGCGTATTGTTGACGGTTTTGTCTTTTTTGCAGCTGGTAAATGCAAATGCAGCAAAGAGAACAAATGAGCATGCGATGATAATTTTCGTGATGCTGGTTTTAGTTTTCATGGTTTCTGTTTTTAGATTAAAAAATAGGGTGTGGCATAGTAAAGCCAAAAGATATGCCCGAAAACAAATCAGGCGTTTTTTCAAACGAATTTTGAAAGTTTGTAGCGGTTTATTTACCGTCTGAACAAAAATGTGGAATTAATTTAGCAAATGTAAAGACTGGGCAAAGGCACTGCCGGGAAAGAGCGGGATTGTCAAATAAAGATCATTTTATTTTGGAAGTAACACAATCGTCTGCTGCCCTTTCAACCGTTGGGAATTATTAATGCCGTGATCTGTATAACTGGCCGTTAATAAATAAAAATTTTTAGGGGATTTTAAAACAACGGAACCTTCAAGGCCGATATAATAACGAACATTTGATTCAGCCGAATTTTGAAAGATCCATTTTACCATATTCTCAATTTGAGTATCTGATAATTCCGGATGAGTTGGCATGCTTGCTTTTCCCCAAACACCCGTTGAGCCTTCACGAATTCTTTTTTCAAGCAACGTAATATTTTCTGCTGTTGGTGTGTATTTTTTATTGATCTCTTCAAATGAAGGGCCGATCAGCTTGCTATCAAAACTATGACAGTTGAAGCAGTTGGAAGTTCTGAGAGCCATCAATCCCGGTGGATCTGGCTGAATTGATTTTTTAATTTCACTAATGTTGTTGGTATCATTCAAAAGCTTCACTTCCAGCAAAACTTCTTTTGCGTTGATCTCATCGTATTTGGAATCACCGTCTTCTTTATCAGAAACTGTTATTGAAAAATGAATGGGAATACCGGGAGAAAAGGCGCTGTTATTTTTTGGTGAAATGATGGAAACGACGGGCGGATTATTTTGCTGCCCTTGCGATTTTTTTTCAGATGGAGAAGCAAAGTTTATCGTATCAAAAAGAAATATAAACAGGAGGCCCATTAAAATAAATCCGCAAGTTTTTACCATCTTTTTCAACCTTTACAAGAATTAAACTTTATCGATTTCATTAGCAACGCGTTGGGCAGAGCGGATACACGATTCCATACCACGGCTCATATTGTCAGCATAAGTTCCGGCAAAATAAATCCTTCCTTCCGGAAGCATGATCTGAGGCCAGAACTTGTGCATCTCTCCTATTGGAAAAGGCTCCATTTCACACACCGGTGCGTATTTATCTTTTGACCAATCTTTGGTAATAGCCTGAACAATCGTATCATGTTTTCCCGGATAAACTTCGCGGAAAGCTGCCAGTACACGCTGAGGAGAAACGCCGCTGGGGCCAAAAGCTTTTAAGATCACACGATTAGAATTTATGTCGTTCGTTTCCATCCAAATGGAAGAAATATCCGGATGTTCAAATTCCATGTTGATACTTTTGAAGCCATCATCCAGCCAAAATTTGGTAGCCGCTTCAAAAACAAAGAATGGATGGGAAGAATAAGAAAGATTATCAACCACATATTGTTTTTCAGGCGACAAAGCGGGCGTAACCGGGATATTTTTAAACACCGGAAGCGCGATACAATTTATCAGAAAATCGGCGGTCATTTCTTTTTCGTAATCACGCCCAAATGGCTTGTAAGTGACAGAGACGCTGTTTGTTTCCTGTTTTATAGAAGTCACCGGATGATTTAATTGTAATTTATCTCCCAGCTTTTTTGCAAATGCAATCGGCAATTGTTCATTACCGTTTTTCAAATGGAAAGTTTCGCCTTCGGAAAGTGGAATTCCCCTGAATTTCATCAAAGCTAATCTCCAGGCAGCATAAAGCGCAGAAACATTTTTACCTCCCAGAAATTTCAGCGCTGTTGCTGAAGCACCTTCTTTTTTATAAAGATCGCTGACAGAAATTTTATCAAGGTCATCGTAACCAACTCCAAACGGCTGGTAAGGATCTTTGAAGTTGGAAGTATATTTATTCAAATAGAGCGAATGAAATGCATACCAGGGATTTTTCGACAAAAATTTTACTTCCTTTTCATTGAATCCAAACTGTTTCAATACGGCCGGATCAGAAAGCATTTCAGGAGTATAGAATTTGCCATCGATCATTTTCAAAGTATGTCCATTGGGGGCCGCTTCTGAGCCTTCTGCATTGGGATAAGGGATTACCGGAAGATCAAATTCTTTACAATATTCAAAGAATTTTTCATAGCCGGGTTTTGTAATATGATCAGCACCAAAATCTGCATACAAGCTATCAGACAAACCATCACGCCCGGTAAAAACATGTCCTCCATATCTTCCGCTTGCTTCCAGTATGGTAACATCATGACCTTTTTTCATCAATTCGTATCCACAACATAAACCTGTAATGCCGGCGCCGGCAACAATTACTTTTTTTTGCTTTTTACCTGTTGCAGCTACATTTTTTGTTGACGTTGCTTTTAAAATGCCAGGAGTAATGGAAGCGCCAACGCCAGCAATGACGGTATTTCTGATAAATGTTCTTCTTTTTAAATCAGTCATTTTCGAAAGATTGAGGAGCAAAAATTATGTTTTTATTTTTTGTTTTAAATGATCTGACAAACGAATGCTCAGCGCTGTAAGTGTAAGCGTTGGATTACATGCAGCCGCAGTTGCAAAGCATGAAGAACCGGCAACATATAAATTGGAAATACCGTGAACTTTGCAATCTGCATCTACCACTCCTTTTGTAGGATCATCGCTCATCCGCGTTGTTCCCATGTGGTGCCATCCACCGCCTGTGAATTCCGGCCACGATGGATCATTTTCATTTTCCAGGTATTCCATCATTCTGACTCGGCCAACTCCTGCAATACCAACCTGTTGCCCAAGCAATTCATGAATTTTCCGGATGCTTCTTTTTTCCAAAGCCGTAAGAACCCAATGTAATGTTGCACGCGGAACGCCGAGAGAGTCTTTTTCAGTTTCAAGTGTTATCCTCGATTCCGGGTTTGGAGCTTGCTCAATTCTGGTAAAAAGTTGGTAGCTTTTGTTGACATTACTTTTAGAATTTTGAGGAACTTCATTTTCCTTTTCGCCACCTTTTCTCAGATTATCTAAACTTTTCCGCGGATCATTGTCTGACCAAAGATCAATCATGGGTTTCATGTTTTTGGCAATGGCTAAAGGAGTTAAAGACAAAGTGCCATTCAGAATTTTATGTTGCGTTTGTTGTTGCTCAGTTACGGCAAGTTCTGCTCTCACTTTTGTAACCCCAAAATTGATCCGGTATAAATCCAAAGGATTCGGTTTCTCTAGCCATAACTCGCCGGAATTAATTTCAACGTGCTCCATAAAATTTCTGCCCACCAAATCATGATCATTGCCCAAACCTTTTGAAGCCTGTTTGTTGGAAGCCAGCAATACTCTTGCATTTTGAATGGCACAACAGGCAAGCACAAAAATTTTAGCTCTTACCTTAAGTTCTTTTCCTGCATAATTTTTTGTCGTTACCTCTGATATCGATGAAATGTTTTCATTGGCAGTAATGTTGGTAACATTTGCATACGTATAGAGATGAATATTTTTAGCATTAACAATCGTATCCTTATATTTTTCGCCAAAACGGGTCGGCGGACTAAACTGCCACATTTTATTCCAGATCACTTTATCATCCGGCAAAAGTGGAATAAACGAAGGATGACTTTTTTGCCAGTATTTCAAATCATAATTATATGCACCGAGATCTAAGTTTTTCTGAGCTCTCGGATAAAACGGCTCAAGATCATTTCTTGTAATGGGCCAGCCGCTTTCAGGAACCCAATCTCTTTTTTTAAAATCAATCGCATCAAAAGTGGAACAAAAGCCCGACCAATGTCCTGTTGTTCCTCCAAAATAATGAAGCCTGCATGCTTTTAAAGGATAATAATGCTGACCGGTTGTTTTACCATCATAGAGTTCCTGTACTTTGTCGTCATATTCAAATCCACCGCCTTCCAGCAGGATCACTTTATATGGCGTATTGATCCATTCAAGCGCCATACTTATTCCTGCGGCTCCGGCGCCAATGATACAAATATCTCCTTCTATCAGACTATGGTTTGCGGCTAGCCTGGCATCAATATGCATAATTAAATGTGTTCTGGTTTATGATAATGAAAAAAATGCGCATTGTTGTGCTTCCGTTTGCGAAAGAATCCATCCATTTATCACCACTGTTCTTCCCGATCGGAAATCATCTTCGATTTTTTTATTGAGTAAAGAAACAATTATTGAATTATCTGAATTCCTCGAAATGACTTTTCCGCTATTATCGGTTAAAAGCAGGTTGTTCAACTGCTCCTGTGTGCTTTGTGCAGGAAATTTGTCTTTATAATTCTTCCCGATTTCACGAAGTGTTTTTGCATCACATATGTGTGATAAAAAAGCAGGCTGACGTAAAACTTTCGAAGAATCCGGGTGATTACAACGTAGCGAAGGTACTGCAACTGCTGCCGTTCCAATCAGAGAGTAATAAATGAAAGTGCTTCTTTTCATATGGTGAATGGTCAGTGAATTACTTCATTTCACAGATGAAAATTAAGATAGATTTTTGAGAAATGAGTGAGTGAACAAACAAAAAAATCATTTTTTATTTTCCAATGAAACCGATTCCGGTTTTAATGGAACGGAAAAATAAAATATAGAGCCTTCACCTTCTTCGCTTTCTACCCAAACCTGGCCGTTGTGTGCACGGATAATTTGTCTGCACAGATAAAGGCCCAACCCAATTCCTTCGATACTTCTCGTTTTTTTGATCCGGAAAAATCTTTCAAAAACATAAGGAAGATAATCCCTGGAAATGCCGGCTCCTTCATCTTTTACAGAGACAGTAACGGTCTGATTATCATGAGTAATAGAAAGAATCACTTCTTTATTTTCATTAGAATATTTTATGGCGTTGCTGAGGAAGTTGGTGATCACCTGGATCAGCCGGTAACGGTCGGCAATGACATTGAAATCCGCATCTCCTATCACCGAAATATGAAAAGAAGGGTTTAAACCCTGTATCGTTTCAATTGCATCCGAAACCATTTCTCCAAAATCAAATTCAGAATAGTCAAGCAAAAATTGCCCTGCATTTACTTTTGTTGATTCATATAATCCGGCTATCATTTTATTCATTCGCGCCACATTATTTCCAAAGCGCGTTAGCATATCGGTCATTAACGCACTGTCATTTTCAATGATCGCTTCTCTCATCACTTCACTGGACAAGACAAGATTTGATAAAGGGTTTCTAAGTTCGTGAGTGATAAATCCAATGACGTCGTCTCTTTCCTTTTCCAGGTTTTTTGGAATCGTAATGTCGTGAATTACCAACAGCAAATTTTCGTTTTGTGAATTCAATAATGGTGTGCAACTGACCTCAAAAACTCTTTTATTATGTGCCGGTGTTTCTATTTCAATTTCTTTATTGGAGAAGCCGGTTTTAGTAGTAAGCGCTTTTTCTAAATTTTTATAAAGCCGGTTGCCCGGATCGTACTTCTTCAAAAAATCCACAAAGTTTAATGAGGCCACGCCGGTCTCACTTATTCCAATCAGTTTTAGAAAAGCATCATTAGCTTTTAACAGGTTTAATTGTCCATCCAACACAATTACTGAATCGCTGATGGATTGAAGAATATTTTCATTAAAATCATTTAGTGCCCGAAGCGATATTTCAGAAGTTTTTTGTTTGTGAATATCTTGAATAATTTTTAAGATCACATCTTCACCCTGATCATTTTTCACCAACACGGATTCACCGGAAACCCATGTAATTTCCTTGTTTTTATTAACCAGATAATTATTATCGCTTGATTGGCCTGTCGTTAAAACCTTTAAAAGTTCTTTTTCGGGCAATCCCATTTCCTGGTCTTCCGGAGTAAATAAAATTTTTATGCTTTTGCCAACGATTTCATTTTCTTCATAACCGAAACAATTTTTGAAAGCACTATTTATTGAAAGGATAATTCCTTTTGTCGTTGACATTATTATTGCATTTTCTTTCGATTTTTTAAATAAGGCATCAAAATAATGAAAAGATGAATCCGGGTTTTCAGACATAGCAATATTTCTAAAAAAATTAAAAGGAAAATGAAGTCGACACCAATAAAGGTAACGAGTTTCTTTTTTTATTCAATCTAAACAATTATTGTGCCTGCGTAAGTTCTTCAAAAGCCGCTGTCAGTGGACGATCGATTCCCTCTCCTTTCCACTCAGGCGATCCGGGAATTTCGGTGGCCTTTAAAATCTCTTCTTTTGTTTTTCCTGCCTTGATCTCATCGCCAACGAATTTTAAAACGTTTTGAAGATAATCGTGGAAGGAAAGCAGCATTTCTTTGGAACCTTTTACATCGTAATTATCGCCTGAATGACCACAGATAAAAATGGTTTTGTTGTCAAATTTTTTCATCGCAGCATCCAAAACATTGATCCAGCTTTGCATGTTGGCGCCGGCGCTCCGATCTACATAAGGATGACGACGATTGAAAACCAGGTCGCCTACGTGGGCAATGTTGGCTTTTTTGAAATGAATGATACTATCGCCATTGGTATGAGCAGCGCCGAAGTAAGATAAACTGATTTTTTCTTTGCCAATATCTTCATTCCATTCTTTTGAGAAAGTCTGATCTGGGTACAATTGCTTGTCTTCCGTATGATTACCTTCCGCTACGCTTTTTTGATTGGCGAGCGAATTTTCGTGAGCGAGCACATGCGGAACGAGGCCTTTGAAATCAATATTTCCGGCAGTATGATCAAAGTGATGATGCGTGTTGATCAACAAGCGAAAAGGCTGGTTCTTCCGTCTTTTCAATTCGTCAATTAAATGTTGTGCTGAATCCGGAAACTGTGCATCCACTACCGTAATTCCATCTTTAGAATAATGAAATGCAATGGTGCCGCCTTTTTCCGTGAATATTCCTATGTCATCGGTTAGCATCGTTATTTTCCAATTATCTGCAGCCATTGTTTTTAAAAAGGTTTGTTTTGCCAATGACAATGCGCCGAGAGTAAAAATGGAGTTTTGTAAAAAATGACGGCGATGCATAAAAATATTTTTTAAAAGTTTAAGAAATGAGAAATCAAATTACGATTTTTTTCTTGTCAATTTATTTTTAATTCAGGCAAAAAAAATCCTCCTGCGAAAGCAGGAGGATTTTGAAAATTAGAAAAGAAATTTACTGAGCTCTTCTCAAACTCTTATTGATCGTGCCTTTTATCTGGTTGCTGATCCTGTAATCTACCATTCCATTAAACCTTAAAGGATGAATGGTGGATGGAATTGAAAAATGCAGATTTTTTTCGGCCGCTATCCTTTCTGCTGAAAGTCGTCCATAAGTACCGGTAGAAATGTAGCTGAATATTTTAGAAAGATTTTGATCCTGAGGATTTCCCCATGGAACATCAACAAAATCTACTGCCGGGGCATCGGGAATTAAACCAGTGAAATATCCGCCCTGGTTGTTGGCATTTCTTGTTTCAAAATTGATGGCATAAAGATCCGCCAGGTCTTTTTCTGCACCGCCATTCGGGAAATCAGTAATATGGAATGTAAAGAAGCCAACCGGTTTTCCATAAGTAGTATCGCCTACTAATTTGACATCCATATAAGGTTTCAGGTTGTTGATGGTAAGTTCACTGGCTGAAGCGGTATTGCCACTTCCAATGAAAAATACGTGATCGAGATTTAAACTTCCGCCCCCAGTAAACATCACTTTGTCTTCCAAACCGATCTGGCTTTCCATTCCGGTTAATTTATCATTATACAGGTAATGATACATTTCTTTTCCGGCAACTGAAGCAGGCGCGATCAAACTGTCCATATATTCAGTAGTTCCTACTGAGCCGCCGCCATTGTATCTGAGATCAACGATCAGGTCATTGATTCCTGCTGATTGAAATTTACCAAAAACCCTGTCCAACTCTGATTTTGTAAAAGTAGGACCGTTGTCATTATACACGGCTGAAAAAGTATTGAATACAAAATATCCTACTTTTTTTCCGGCAACTGTATAAACAGAATCGAACAAAACAGGATTGATATTATAAACCGCTTGAGTTAATGTGGTGGTAACAGAAGTTCCATCAGGTTTTTTGAATGTAAAAGAAGCTGAAGGAGAATTGTAAACCGCATCGATCACCTTATTTACATTTGGACCATTACTTCCATCATAAGAAATATTGGCGTCGCCGTTGATGGCTGTGATTTTCCAACCTCTTTGAACTCCGGCCAATCCTGATGGAGAGTTTTTATCGGTAAATAAAACATACAAAGAAGTATTTTGTGGAGTTCCATCTCCTGCATAGGTAACCTGCATACCCATATCGCCGCCAACGCCTTGCTGAATTTCAGTGGCAACTGCTCCATGATCTAAAAAGCTGTATCTGTCGTAAGGCTTGTTAGTAGTTGGGTTGATGGCGTAAGTTTTCATTTTTGCAAGCAGCACATCCGCTGAATCGTAAGCAGAACTTAACGGATCTAATTTTGGAATGCTCGAATACCAGTAATAAGTTGGAAGATCATAAGTGCTGTCTCTTCCGTTGTCTACAAAGCTAACCTGCATAATTCTATACATCAGGTATTTTAAAGAATCTACGTCTGAAAGCTGTGTATTGCCCGGAGTTGTGGGTGTAGGATTGGATTTGTCTTTCTTACAGGAAGAAATAACCACCGAACCGGCTACAGCAATAAACAGGTACAGGAATAAAAGATTTTTTGTGAGTTTTTTCATATAAATAGTTTTCAGATAACAAAGTAAAGAATTAATCATAAAATCCTAAGAAGTTTTGCAATTTATTATCATCGTATGACGAAAGGGTTTAGTTGCTTACATGCAGTATCAGCTAAAGAAAAATAGTTTTTTTCAAATATTGGTTTTTCTTTTGCAGTAAAAGGACAAATAATTAACATTTCTATTTTTATATCAGAAATTTATTTCTTTTGAAGAAATCAGGAAATTGCCGGTAAAATTCTCATTTGTTGAATGCCTGTTATGAAGATATTTTTTATTTACATTTTATCACTTTGTTTTTGTGCCAATATTTTTGCGCAAAATACGGATTCCTCGGCCCGGCACGGAAGTACTTTTTTTTCAAATACCGATACTGTCACCCACAATGATTATATATTAAGCCTCGAAAAGGTTTATCAGACGCTGAATAAAGCCTCTGTTTTATCACAGCCGATACCTACCATTTTAGGAATCATGAATAATCTGAATGATGATGATTCTGCCATTGCGCTTATCAAAGAAAGACTGAACCTTAACGACCGCTCGCTTAATATCCGCAATCTTCAAATGATGTCGATCATTTTAAAGCAGATTCACAAAGATTCAAAAGGATATTCGCAGCAGCTGAATGAATACGACAGCATTGCCAACAGCTACCGCAGCCAGATTCTGGCGCTTAGAAAAGATTCGTTGCTGATGCAGATACTGAAAGATTCTCTTTTGAAAGATTCGTTCCGGCCGCAGCTGTTGCAGCTTAGAACGAAATGGCAAAAAACAGACAGTATTTTAAAATATGTAAACCTGCTGATCGATAATTCGCAGGCAAGAACTTCGAATAATTTAATTACTACCGACGAACTTCAATTGCAGGCGCAAACGCTGATGAAATCTACCGGTTCGAGGGCATTCAGCAAAGAGAGCAAATATTTGTGGGAATTTCCAAAGAAAGAAACCAATGCTGCGGTATCTACAGAATTTAAAAAAACCATTTTTGCCGAAAGGCAGATCAGTGGCTATTATTTTTCTCATACTCATAATCAATTGCTGTTGCTCCTGCTTTGCGGATTGATCTTTTTCTTCTGGATCTTTTACAATTTTAAAAGTCTTGAAAAACTTGGAAAGAAAGATTCAGTAGGGCCATTTAAATTCCGCTACATTAATTGTGTTCCTCTGTTTGCTTCCCTCGTTCTGATGCTGAACCTGGCGCCGCTGTTCGATCTGGATGCGCCATTTATTTACATCGCGACGATAGAATTTTTATTGATGCTAACCTTGACCTATTCATTCTGGAAGCGGCTGTCGCATCATTTGTTTTACCTCTGGGTCATTTTTATTGTGTTGTTTTTATTGCAATCCCTTTCCAGGTATATCGGGCTGCCGGTTTACCTGAATCGCTGGCTGATGTTCATTTTAAATTCTCTTTCTGTGTTGCTGGGAATATATGTGCTTTCTGTTTTTAAGAAAGATTATGAGCAACACAAATTTTTAATTCTGACGGCATGTTTATATGTGCTGTTCAATTTTCTCGCAGTGGTTTGCAATGTTTTTGGAAGAGTAACACTGATGCAGATTCTCGGTTCCACGGGCACGTATGCATTCATTCAAACCGCCGGTTTATTGGTATTTATTGAATCAGTGACAGAAGCATTTTTGTTGCAGATACAAAGCAGCCGCATGCGAAAAGAATATACCGGAGGCTTTGATTATAAAGAAATTGGAAAAGGCATTTCCAGGATCGTTATCTTTTTCTCAGTAATCATCTGGCTAATCGTGTTTGCAACCAACCTGAATATTTACAATAGCATCTCCACGCATATCAGCGCTGTGCTTACACAAACGCGCTCTATCGGCAGTTTCACTTTTACCTACGGCGGCGTTATTTTATTTGTCCTGATCATGTGGGCGGCAAATTTTCTTCAGCGATACATTGGTTATTTCTTTGGAAATATCGGCGATGATGTGATGCTGGATAACAAAGGAGGACAACGTTCCAAATTAATGATCGTGAAGCTGGTTTTGATACTCGCCGGGTTTTTACTGGCTGTCGCTGCATCAGGTTTGGCCATTGATAAAATAACCGTGATACTCGGCGCATTGAGTGTGGGCATCGGCTTGGGTTTGCAAAACATTGTCAACAATTTTGTTTCGGGCATCATTTTAATTTTCGACCGCACGATTCATATCGGTGATACAGTAGAAATTGGCGATAAAAAAGGAAGAGTAAAACAGATCAGCATGCGCTCCAGCACGTTGCTTACAGCGGAAGGCGCCGAAGTGATCATTCCGAACGGAAACATTCTTTCGAAGGATTTTGTGAACTGGAGTTTGAATGATAATTACATTCGTGTCGATCTTACTTTTACGGTTTCTGCCATTTCCAAAGACCAGCGGCAGGAGATTTTGAAGATCATCAAATCATCCAGAAATGTCGCCGACAAAGAACCGGAAATCCTGACCAACACCGTGACTTCCCAATCCACCCAATTGAAAATTTATTTCTGGTGTGAAGATGTTACCAAAAGAGAGATCGCCCGCAGCGAAGTTTACACAGAAATTTCAAAATATTTGGAAGAACAGGGAGTGAATATTTTGTAGGGGGAAGAGTTTGTGGGAAACAAATTATGATCAATGGATAATTATTTGAAATAATTTTGAAGGACCTTACAACAATGAGAAATGAAACTGAAATTAAAATCTCATACTTGACTTTGCTAAGCATGACGATAGAGTTAGAGCAGTTTTGTTAAATGGTTCAAGAGCAAATCCAAATATTAAACCGGACCGACTTCAGGATTTTGATATTGTTTTTTTAGTTGACAACTTAGAAAGCTTTACGATTGACAATTCATGGACAAATATTTTTGGAGAGCAAATAATTTTTCAGCTTCCGGATAAAATGATTTTTGGCGATGAAGACTGCAATAGAGAAAAAATAAGTTTCGCTTATTTAATGTTATTTAAAGACGGTAATCGTATAGACCTGACATTATTTCCTAAACAAAAGTTTCAATCAGATTTTAAACCTGATAGTCTGACGATTTTGTGGCTCGACAAAGATCATCTCTTTACCAGTCTTCCCAAACCCAGCGATAAGGATTATCACATTCAAAAGCCGGCAGAAAAAGACTTTGCAGATACGTGTAACGAATTTTGGTGGGTAAGCACTTATGTGGGCAAAGGGCTTTTAAGAAATGAAATTGTTTATGCAAAAGAAACACTTGAAACAGTTGTAAGACCTATGTTAATGAAAGTTCTTGTATGGAAAGTCGGAATTGAGAACAACTTTGGTGTTTCAGTCGGTAAATCAGGAAAGCTTTTGAAATCATATCTTTCCGAAAACTTTTATCAAAAACTTTTACTAACCTATTCGAACTTCGAAATAGAAGAAAACTGGAAAGCTTTATTTTTAATGACTGAGATATTTAAAGAAACATCTGATTCTATTGCGGAAGAATTTGGTTTTACTGTAAACAAAAAAGAACAACAAAACACAATTGCTTATTTAAAAGAGCTGCACGACCGGCAAAAAGATTATCTCTAACCTAGGAAATTGCCAAATTGCCCACTGATGGAATGTGTCTTTCGACTTTTGTTTTCAATCAGGTGGTAGTTTCACGCGAAGATTTCAAGCAACCTTTTCTCTCCTCTTTGCGATTCTATTGTCTCCACCCTTTATCACTCAATTTAATTGTAAGTTTGTAAAGTGATTCATTTTTGTATTCAAAAACAATTCGCCATGTCAAAAAAAATTTTTCTCTCCCTCCTGTTAATTCCAGGGATCTTGCTCTTCATTAGCAGCAATAGCTTTGCACAATCAGGTGCACTGACAAAAGGTTCTGCGGCACCGATGTTCAGTGCCAAGGCCAGCCTTGCAGGAAACGATTTCAATTTTGCATTAAAAAAAGCCCTCGCCAAAGGGCCTGTGGTAGTGTACTTCTACCCTTCTGCGTACACGGGTGGCTGCGACCTTGAAGCACATACTTTCGCCGAAATGAAGGATCAATTTACGGGAGCAGGTGCCACCATTATCGGTGTATCGGCTGACGATATTCAGCGATTGAATTCGTTCTCATCTGATCCGGCATATTGTGCAGGAAAATTTCCGGTGGCTTCAGACGCTGATGGCAAAATTGCTGCAATGTATGGCCTGCAAGTGACACCTCCCCAGGCAGGCGTTAAAGATGTGCGCGGTGTAGAGGTTACCCACGGCTTCATCCCACGTACTACATTTGTTATCGATAAAAATGATAAGATCGTTGCTGTGTTTTCTTCAAAGACCGATCATATATCTCCTGATGAACATGTAAAAAAATCATTGGAAATCGTAAAGAGCCTGTAACTATCTGAACCTGGATTTTTTGGACTAGAGGATTGATGGATTGGTTCACCTTTTCCAATAAGACCGTTAGTACAAAAGATGAAACTACTTTCGCCACCTTATTACCTTATTTTTCTAAACTACATTGATAAGGTAATAAGGTTGGTAAACAGGATAAACGCTTTTCTACTAAGGTTTTAGCGCTTACTACAAGAGCTATAAGGCTTCCAAACTTTATAGCTCTTTCATTTTCTCCAATAAAAAAAGGTTACCATTTCCAATAAAACTTTAGTATAAAAGATTAAACTACTTTCGCGACCTTATTACCTTATTTTTCTAAACTACAACTGATAAGGTAATAAGGTTGGTAAACAGGATAAACGCTTTACTACTAAGGTTTCAGCGCTTACTACATTTTATACAGTAAAAAAAAAGTTACCATTTTACTGGTAACCTTAGCAATCTTTGGAAGGGGCTATTAAATTACCCTTATTCTTATAATATCGCTGTACACAACCTGGCCTTTTACGCCAAGCACTTCCATACGACAATTATAAAATACGCCTGATTTCAGGTTCGGCAGTACGGAGGTGCTTTTGCTGCTCGGAACAGACGTCCATAGACCGGCTGCCATCTGTTCGTCCTCAGCGTACTGATGATTATAACTTACTGCATTTTTCACCCTGGCGCCTTTGCTGATCAGTTCCAGCGGATTTACGCCATTTTCTACTGTGTAGTAAGCAGGCTTCTCGAGCGGAGGCCGCGGCGATGGACTCTTGGCGATGGTGAATCCCGAAGACGCTAAAATATTTTTGAAGAAAGTATTATATTGCGGATAAAAATTTTTGGAAGTCCGTCTCAGGTGATGCAGAACTTTATTTAAAAATAATAGATCAGCTATTTGCTGATACTTTTTGTCTTGACAATGGCTCTATTGATTGGAATAAACTTGTACGTTTTAATTCAGGATCCATAGCTCCAAAAAAATAATAAGACAATCAAAATAAAAAATCCGGTACAACTGCACCGGATTTAAAAAATTCACCATTCACCACTCGCCTACTTCAATCCTTCCAATGCGCCATTCATATTTCTTACTGCGTCTGCGCTTTTATTAAATGCTGCCTGCTCTTCATCATTCAATTTGAAATCGATGATCTTTTCCCAACCATTTTTTCCTACCACTACAGGCACACCAATACAAATATCTTTTTGTCCGTATTCGCCTTCAAGATATACAGAGCATGGGATCAGTTTCTTTTCATCACGAACGATCGCTTCTACCAAAGTGGCTCCTGCTGCTCCGGGTGCATACCATGCGCTGGTTCCCAACAATTTGGTGAGAGTGGCGCCGCCAACCATTGTATCAGCAGCTACTTTTTTCAAAGTTTCTTCATCCAAAAGGTTTGAAACGCGGATGCTATTGTAAGTTGCCAAACGGGTCAGGGGGATCATAGTAGTATCACCATGTCCGCCGATCACAACGGCCTGTAAGTCTTGCGCAGAGCACTTCATAGCCGTTGATAAATAATATTTGAACCTTGCACTGTCCAGAATTCCACCCATACCGATGATCCTGTTTTTTGGAAGTCCGCTTGATTTTAATGCGAGATAAGTCATCGTATCCATGGGGTTGCTGATGACAATAATAATGGCATCAGGAGAATTCTGAAGAATATTTTTGGTAACATCTTTTACAATTCCTGCATTGATGCCGATCAGTTCTTCACGCGTCATTCCGGGTTTACGTGGAATACCTGAAGTGATCACTACCACGTTGCTTCCTGCAGTTTTAGAATAATCATTTGTGCTGCCAATAATTTTTGTATCGCTTCCCAACAATGTTGCGCTTTGCATAAAATCCATTGCTTTTCCATCAGTAATTCCTTCCTTGATATCGAGCAATACGAGTTCTTCACAAAGTTCTTTGCGCGCAATATTGTCGGCACATGTAGCGCCCACTGCACCAGCGCCTACTACGGTTACTTTCATCTTGTTTTGTATTTATTTTTAAAAAAATTGTTATGTGTCAAAGGTAGTTAAATGTTTAAGATTAGGTAGAATGGGCGCAAGTAATTTCATGATCGGTTTTAACCTTAGTAGAATAGCAACAATAATTTTGGTTACCTTATTACCTTATTCTTCTAAAGACACTTTGATTATTTTTAAACAAGGTAATAAGGTTTCTAAAACTATTTTATACGTTTCTACTAAGGTTCGCAAAGATCTCAATTCATTTAAGATTTTACAACGGCTATAGAAGATTGAAACATTGACATAAAAAAAGGTTAACCATTCAACCTTGAACTTTGAATCTTCAACCTTGAACATTGAACTTTCAACCTTCAACTACTTATTCAGCAGCTTTCCAGACATCTTCTAGATTGATCGCTCCGCTGAAGGATTTCACATACTTTCCTTTTTTGTCGTATACAACGAGTTGCGGATACATCTGAACATGATAATAAGGAAGAAAAAAATCTTTTTTGTCCCAGGCCATAGTTATTTGAGGATATTCAGCGATTTTAAATTCGTGATAAAAGGCCATCATTTCAGAATAAGGGAGCCATGTCACCATTAATATTTGTACTTTTTTAAAATGGTCGATGTTCTTTATTAATTCTCTTGTTTCGTTTTGACAATGGCCACATTCGGGGCTGAAGATCATTAGCAGCGTAGCTTCTTTTTTCTTCAGGTCTTCTTTTGTAAACACAGTGCTGTCGGGCGCTTTATAAACCGTAAATTCAGGAATGGTTGGATCGCTTATATATTTGGGAGTGTTGTCAGTTGAAGCATTTGTTTGTGAAAATGCACAACCAAAAAGAAATAATGTGGTAAGGATCAATACAATTTTTTTCATCAGTAATTTTTTGATAAAACTAATAAAAAACTATAAAGATGAAAATGTAATATTGATTTTAGGATTTCTTTAGTGGAAAATTGCTCTGAAAATTTTCGTTCTTTTTTGAATGAAACCAAGCTTATAATTCATTTAAAATCGTTTCAGGTTTTACATCTCCTTCGAAAGATTTTTTCAGTTTTCCCTCTTTGTCATAAATAAAAATGGAAGGAAGATTTCTTATTTTGAAAAATACAGGGAAGAAGAAACGTGTATCTCTGGCCATCGTGATTTGAGGAAAATCAGCGATCTTATATACGTGGTAAAACTTCATCATCTCTTCATAAGGAAGATACGTGATCATGACGATTTGAGTGTTCTTAAACTTGTCAATATTTTGTGTGAGCATTTCGGTTTCATGCTGGCAATGCTCGCATTCAGGACTGAAAATAATGAAAATGGTATTTTCTTTTTTATGCAGATCACTTCTTGTAAACGCAGTGCTGTCGGGTGCTTTATATACAGTAAACTGAGGAATAGTTGGAAATCGTAAATAGACCGGAGTATCCTTTGCTGAATCGGTTTGAGAAAAAGCGGTGCATGAAAATAAAATAGCGGCGAGGAAAACAAATAAATTTTTCAAGAGTAATTTTTTGATAAAGCTATGAAAAGTTTAGAGTTTCAAATATTTGAAATTTGTAAAATTTTGACTTTGAATGTTTCTTGATTCACGCGTTCTACAATAAAACAAATCTTTTACCTTTGCAGCCTTAAAAAAAATTTTTTTCTATGGCAACTACTTCAGATATCAGAACAGGTTTGATATTGAAAATCGATGGAAATCTTTACACTGTTGTTGATTTCGGGCAAAATAAAACTGCAAGGGCAGGTGCAAAAGTTTGGGCAAAATTAAAAGGCGTTGATAATACACGTACGATAGAACAAACATGGAACAGCGGCGAAACGATCCACCCGGTAAGAGTGGAAAAAAGGCCTTACCAGTTTTTATTTAAAGATGACACTGGCTATACTTTTATGGATACTGAAACGTATGAACAAATTGCCGTAGTGCCTGAAATGGTCGATGCACCTCAGTTTTTGAAAGACGGACAGGAAGTTTCTGTTTTGATCAATACAGAAACAGAACAACCGATGGGTGTTGAGCTTCCTGATAAAATTGTTTTGCAGGTAACTTACAGCGCGCCTGGCTTGCGCGGCGATACCGCAACAAAAACATTAAAGCCGGCGACCGTTGAAACCGGTGCTACTGTTAATGTTCCATTGTTTGTAAACGAAGGCGAATACATAAAAGTAAATACAAAAACCGGCGAATACGTTGAAAGAGTGAAGGTGTAATTCATCGGTTGATGATACCGGTTTCAAAAATAGTATCATCGATAAATTTGTTTTTTCAATTATCTATTTTCAATTAATAAACTACCTTAGCCGCACGTTTCCATAACCTAAATCTTATTTCCAATATGGACATTAAACAAATTCATGAACTGGTAAAGCTTGTTAATAAAAGCAATATCGGTGAATTAAGCGTTGAAAAAGATGGTTTTAAAATTACCATCAAGCAAAAAAAAGAACCTGCGCAACATTTTACTTCACCAATGATTCAGCAAGCGCCGCAGCCACAGCAAGCCATTGCCCCATCTGCACAAACCTCTGAAAAATCGGAGGAGGCAAAAGCACCGCAAACATCTAAATCTGATAATTATGTAACAATAAAATGTGCTATGTTTGGGACTTTTGATCGTCAGGGATGTCCTGGAAAGCCAATAGTCGTTTGTGTTGGTGATGCAATAGAGGCAGGACAAGTTGTTTGCATTATCGAAGCGATGAAATTATTTAATGAGATAGAAAGCGAAGTTTCGGGAAAAATTGTAAAGGTTCTGGTTGAAGATGCCTCTCCTGTTGAGTTTGATCAGCCGTTGTTTTTGGTGGAACCTAATTAGTAGTTAGATGAAAGTTTGGAACGCTCCTGGATTTTAAAATTGCAATAACTCTGTGTTATTCAGGAAAGCGATTTTAATTATGAGCTGTCATTTTCAAATTTTCAGATTTTCAAATTTTCAGATTTTCAAATTAAATACTTTGTTTAAAAAAATACTTATCGCCAACCGTGGCGAAATTGCATTAAGGGTTATCAGAACGTGCAAAGAAATGGGCATCAAAACTGTAGCCGTTTATTCTACAGCTGATAAAGACAGCCTTCATGTAAAATTTGCCGATGAAGCAGTTTGTATCGGAAAGCCTGCAAGCATCGATAGCTATTTAAATATTCCTCACATCATGGCAGCGGTGGAAATCACCAATGCTGACGCCATTCATCCGGGTTATGGTTTTCTTGCAGAGAACGCAAAATTTGCGCAAATATGTATAGATCACGGAATTAAATTTATCGGGCCAACTCCAAAAATGATCAATTCAATGGGTGATAAGATCACGGCGAAAGAAACAATGATCGCAGCCGGAGTTCCTGTTGTTCCTGGTGTTGAAGGTCTATTGAAAGATTTGGATCATGCAAAAAAATCTGCGGCTGAAGTTGGCTATCCTGTGATTTTAAAGGCAACTGCGGGCGGTGGCGGAAAAGGAATGCGTGTGGTTTGGCAGGAAAAAGACCTGGAAAAGGCTTTGGAAACAGCAAAAATTGAAGCTGCTGCTTCTTTCAAAAATGATGGTATTTATATGGAGAAATTTGTGGAAGAGCCACACCATATCGAAATCCAAATTGCCGGTGATCAATATGGAAATGTTTGCCATTTAAGCGAACGTGATTGTTCTATCCAACGCCGTCATCAGAAGCTGGTTGAAGAATCTCCATCACCATTTATGACTCCTGAATTAAGAGAAAGAATGGGCGATGCTGCGATCAAAGCTGCTTCGGCCATTGACTATGAAAGTGTCGGTACGATCGAATTTCTCGTCGATAAAAACAGGAACTTTTATTTCATGGAAATGAATACCCGTATCCAGGTAGAACATTGTGTTACGGAAGAAGTTGTCAATTATGATCTGATAAAAGAACAAATAAAAATTGCTGCGGGTGATAAAATTTCAGGAAGAAATTATTATCCGGAAATGCATGCCATTGAATGCAGAATCAATGCAGAAGATCCATACAATGATTTTCGCCCTTCTCCCGGAAGGATTACGGTTCTTCATCAACCGGGCGGTCATGGAGTTCGCGTGGATAGTCATTGCTATGCCGGTTATGTCATTCCTCCATATTATGATTCCATGATTGGAAAATTAATTACGATGGCCCAAACGCGCGATGAAGCAATTGATACGATGTATCGTGCATTGAGTGAATACGTAATTGAAGGAATAAAAACTACCATTCCTTTCCATCTTCAACTCATGCAAAATGAAGATTTCAGAAAAGGAAATTTTACTACTAAATTTTTGGAGAATTTCAAAATGCAGTAACCGAAGAAATAAGATTAATTTGTTTTTCAGAAAGCAATAGATGATTTGCAAATTAGCATATCCTCACATTATCACATTAAACCATCTCCTTCAACTTTTCGACTACCACGTCCACTTCTTCTTTTGTATTGTATTTGCTAAAAGAAAAACGAACGGTAGCCTGGTTTAAATTTGGATAGATGGCACTGATCACATGACTACCTTTTTCTACTCCTGAAGTACAGGCACTTCCGCCGCTGGCACAGATATTATTGATGTCGAGATTGAAAAGAAGCATATCAGTTTTTTCTGTTTTTGGAAAAGCAACACTCAAAACTGTGTAAAGAGAATCGCCTTCGGGATCACCATTAAAATGAACGCCAGGAATATTCTTTTGAAGCCTTTCCTTCATATAATTTCTAACTTCTTTTATGTGTTTACTTTCTTTTTCCAAATTTTCAACAGCCATTTCCAATGCTTTTGCAAAGCCTACAATGCCATAAATATTTTCAGTGCCGGCGCGCATTCCGCGTTCCTGGCTTCCACCATTTACAAAAGGATGAATTTTGATATTCTCATTAATGTATAACATGCCAACACCTTTTGGCCCGTGAAATTTATGACCAGCAGCATTGATAAAATGCACATGAAGCTTTTTCAGATCAATTGGGAAATGACCTACAGTCTGCACGGTGTCTGCATTAAAGATCGCGTCATATTTTTTACAGAGCTCTCCTACTCTTTCAATGTCAGTAATGTTGCCTACTTCATTGTTTGCATGCATTAAAGTAACCAAACATTTTTCTTCGCTCGTTTTTAATAAATCTTCAAGATCATCATAATCAACTTGTCCGCTTGGTAAAATGTTTACATAAGAAAGTTTGATGCCGCAATCTTTTGAAAGATGTTCAATACAATGCAATGTAGCATGATGTTCCAATGGAGAGCTGATAATGTGTTTGCATCCAAGATCAAATACGGCTGCATTGATAGCCGTGTTGGTACTTTCTGTTCCGCCACTGGTAAAAAATATTTCTGCAGGATGAGCATTTAAAATTTTTGCAACAGATTTTCTTGCGTTTTCAATCGCCATTCTTGTTTCTCTTCCATAAGAATAGATGGAAGAAGGATTACCAAATTTTTCGGTAAAAAAAGGCAGCATTGCTTTAAAAACTTCAGGATCCAAAGGGGTTGTAGCCGCATTATCAAAATAAATTCTCTGCATGTAAAAAAACGTTTATCAACTAGCCATCATCAGCTAATTACTTCATGAATATCTCTCATGATCTTCTTTGCAATATTTTCGGCAGTAGTTTCAAAATTACTTTCGGAATAAATGCGCAAAATAGGTTCTGTATTGCTGGTTCTTAAATGAACCCAATCATTTCCAAATTCAATTTTCAATCCGTCTTCTGTGTTCACCGGATTGTTTTTGTATTTATCTTTTATCTTTTTAAAGATCTCTTTTACATCCACATTTTTTTCGAGCGTTATTTTATTTTTTGAAATAAAATAATCAGGATAATTGCCCCTGAATTGCTTGATGCTTTTTTGTGAATGTGCCAGATGTGAAAGGAATAAACCAATGCCAATCAATGCATCACGCCCATAATGAAAGTCGGGAACAATGATGCCACCATTTCCTTCTCCGCCAATCACTGCATCCACTTCTTTCATTTTATTTACGACATTTACTTCGCCAACCGGAGAAGGAAAATATTCACCGCCATGCTGATGTGTAATTTCCTTTAGCGATTTTGTGGATGACATGTTGCTAACAGTATTTCCTTTCCTGTTTTTCAAAACATAATCTGCAACTGCTACCAAAGTATATTCTTCACCAAACATACTTCCATCTTCACAAACGAAACAAAGCCTGTCCACATCAGGATCTACAGCAATTCCTAAAGAAGCTTTCTGTTTCACCACTTCACTGCTCAAGCCAATCAGATTTTTTGGAAGCGGCTCAGGATTATGTTCAAATTTTCCACTGACTTCTTCATTAATGACAATAACTTCTTTTACTCCAAGCGCTTTTAATAAAGCAGGAATATAAATAGCACCCGAACTGTTGATCGGATCGACGACAATTTTAAACTTTGCTTTTTTAATTGCTTCAACATCCACCAGGTCATAATTTACAACTGCGTCAATATGTTTTTGCAAATAAGAATCATCCTTTTTGTAAGTGCCGGTTTTATCAATTGAAACAAAATTAAATTTTTCATTTTCGGCAATTGAAAGCACTTTTTCTCCTGCCTGTGAATTTAAAAATTCTCCATCACTGTTCAATAATTTTAAAGCATTCCACTCTTTTGGATTGTGGCTTGCAGTTAAAATAATTCCGCCTGCGCCACCTTCTTCTTTCACAGCGATTTCAACAGTCGGAGTGGTAGTAAGTCCCAGATCAATGACGTTAAAGCCACATGACATCAACGTGTTAGCACATAAGTCACTTACTATTTTTCCGCTGATCCTTCCGTCTCGTCCTATAACAATTTTCTTGCTATTTGAATTACTATTCAAAGAACTTGCAAATGCCGCTGTAAATTTTACGATGTCTAAAGGAGTAAGATTTTCGCCGGGTTTTCCACCAATGGTTCCTCTAATCCCAGAAATGCTTTTTATCAGTGCCACAGAAATATTTTAAGGATGCAAATTTAATTGTTTTATTGTTTTTAGTCCACTAATTATTGATGCTGAAATGCAATTAATGAATGTGAAAGTGAATTTAATAAATAGTTTAAAACTAAAAAAGTGAATCCTGCAAAAAGGATTTACTTTTTACTTTTGTGAAAATAATTTTTAAAAATGGCTGATCGGAATCCGTGGTTTAAAGAATGGTTTAATTCGCCTTATTACTATCAGTTATATTTTAAAAGAGATAAAAAAGAAGCGGCTAATTTTATTGATAAATTGGTCGAATATTTAAAACCAAAACCGAATTCGCTCATGCTTGACATTGCCTGTGGCAAAGGCAGGCATTCAGTTCAGCTGGCTTCCAAAGGTTTTGATGTCACAGGAATTGATCTTTCAGAAGACAGCATTAAAAAAGCAAAGAAAAAAGAAACTGAACATCTTCATTTTTTTCAGCATGATATGCGATTGCCTTTCTGGATCAATTATTTTGATTATGCCTTTAATTTTTTTACCAGCTTTGGATATTTCAATACCAGAAGAGAACATGATAATGCGATAAGAACGGTTTCTCAATCTTTGCGCAATCATGGAATTTTTGTAATTGATTATCTGAATGTTCATTTTGCAGAGGATCATTTGATCCATAAATCAGAAATAGAAATAAACGGCGTAAATTATTTCATCACCAAATGGTTTGATGAAACTCATTTTTACAAAAAAATAATTGTTGAAGATGAAAATTTAAAAGAGCCTTTGGAATACCAGGAAAAAGTTGCAAAGTTTTCTCTCGGTGATTTTACAGATATGCTTGCATTTCAGCAAATGCAGATGCAGGAAGTGTTTGGCGATTATAGCTTTAATCATTATGATGTAAAAAAATCACCAAGAATGATCATGATTGCAAAGAAGATGATTCACTGAGAAGTGCCTGATCAAAAAGTTATATGAGAGTCGACGAAGAAATAATTACAATTCCTTTTTTATTTTGAAGGTTCAAAAACAACGCTTCCGCTTTTCACTGTATCAGATTCTATTCTTACTTCATACCTTTTGCTTCCGTCTGTAACCACCATCAATGCTGTATTTGGTGGAATTGTACCAAGATTATCAGCATACATAGTCACAATATTTTCAGGAGCATTTTTATCAAGAGTAAGTGTTAATGAGATTGGTTTATCAGATAATCTTTGATGAGACAAAACAATTTTTCCGTTATAAAATACGGTGATCGAATCGCCGTCAATTTCACCGTTATCATAAAAATCCAAATGGAATGTTGGTTGTTCAATTTCGATTGTTTTGATAATATCTTTTCTGCGACTTTCAAATCCTTTTACAGGTGGAGCAATGAGATTCTGATGCTGTATTTCTGGCGTTGTTGGAACAGAACTTTTTACAGTTTCAGTTTTTTGAACTTCATTTTTATGTTCAGGAGCTTTTTTAGCGAGAGAAGGCTGTGTTTTTTTGGGAGCGGTTACAACAGGTTTATTTTTCGGACGAGTTGTGACAGAATTTCTATGCGCAGGTTTTGGAGTAGTAGATTTTGCAACAGTATTTTCTTTACGGGGCATAAATGATGTTGGAAGATTGCTCACCATTCTGCGCGAAAGCACTGTAGTTCCGCTTCCACAGCCGGCTCCCTGGTTGGGCGCAGGAATCCATGTTCCGCGTAAGACCTCAATATTTCCCGAATCTTTTTCATAATGCAAACGATGCGTCTGGAAACAATTGATGAATCCCGGAGGTGTATTAAATTTTGTTCTTTCAACTTCTGTCACCACCAGATCATTTGTTTCACGATTTAATGTTCCGGTGAGCCTGCAAATGGTGTAATATCTTTTGATTCCTTCTGAAAAATAAGTGTATGAATATCCTGAAACATTGGAGCCATCTGTTGTTAATTCCAAAACATATTTTATGTCATCATCAAATCCCGGAATTCCATTTCCACCTTCATCAAAACCACCTTTCCATTGCCCATTAAAATTGATTGGTTTTTTATTGTGTGAATTGTAATGAGAATAATTTTTTTGAGAAGAATAACTTTGAGCAAGTGAATGTTGTGCAAACAAACCAAAACTCATAAACATCAAAAAAAGCATTGTAAAAAATGGTTTCATTATGCCTGATTATTTGATCATTCAAAATTAATTGTTATTAAAGCGATAACTCTTCAAAGGAATATCATCTTTGTCTAATACTTCGTTAAATTTGCTGTTCAAAAAATTAAACAAATCTTATTTTTTAAAGTTACTAATGATTAATATTACTTTTCCTGATGGCGCTGTAAGGCAATACGAGCAAGGATCTTCAGCGATGCAGATTGCAAAATCAATTAGCGAGGGATTGGCGCGCAAAATATTGGCGGCTGAAATAAACGGTGAAGTTTGGGATCTTTCACGTCCTATCAATAACGATGCTTCTATAAAATTTTTAACGTGGGAAGATGACAAAGCAAAAGCAACTTTCTGGCATTCATCTGCACATTTGATGGCAGAGGCAGTTGAAGATACTTTTCCGGGAGTAAAATTTTGGGTTGGGCCTCCTGTTGAAAAAGGTTTTTATTATGACATGGATCTTGGAGAAAATGTGATTACAGAAACGGATCTTCAAAAACTTGAAAAAAAGATGAATGAACTTGCGAAACAAAATAATCCTTTCGTAAGGAAAGAAATTTCAAAAGCCGATGCGATCAACTATTTTGAAGAAAAAGGCGATGAATACAAATTGGATTTGCTTTCGAATTTGCAAGATGGAAATATCACTTTTTATACACAGGGAAATTTTACTGATCTCTGTCGTGGCCCACACATTCCTTCAACAGGATTTATCAAAGGAATTAAATTAACCAACATTGCCGGCGCATACTGGAAAGGCGACGAAAAAAATAAAATGCTTACACGTATTTATGGTGTTACATTTCCCAATCAAAAAGAGCTGGATGAATATCTTGTGTTTTTGGAAGAAGCAAAAAAAAGGGACCACCGGAAGATTGGAAAAGAGTTAGAGTTATTTACTTTTTCTGACAAGGTGGGACAAGGCTTGCCTTTGTGGTTGCCAAAAGGAACGATGCTTCGGCAAAGGTTGCAGGATTTTATGCAACAAGCACAATTAGAATCCGGTTATCTTCCAGTCGTTACACCACATATCGGTTCCAAGAATTTATATGTTACCAGTGGTCATTACGAAAAATATGGAAAGGACAGTTTTCAGCCTATAAAAACTCCGGTTGAAGGCGAAGAGTTTTTTCTAAAACCAATGAATTGTCCGCATCATTGTGAAATTTATAAAGCCGTTCCACGAAGCTACAAAGACCTGCCATTAAGGCTTGCAGAGTTTGGAACCGTTTATCGTTATGAACAATCAGGTGAGTTGCACGGACTTACCAGAGTTCGTGGATTTACTCAGGACGATGCACATTTGTTTGTAATGCCTGAGCAGGTAAAAGAAGAATTTAAAAAAGTGATCGACCTGGTTCTGCATGTATTTGCATCACTTGGGTTTAAAGATTATACTGCTCAGATTTCATTGCGCGATCAGGAAGACAGAACCAAATATATTGGTAGTGATGAGAACTGGGATCTTGCTGAAAAAGCAATCATTGAAGCGGCCGCTGAAAAAAATCTGAATACCGTAATCGAATATGGAGAAGCGGCATTTTATGGACCGAAGTTAGATTTCATGGTTCGTGATGCGATTGGAAGAAAATGGCAATTGGGAACCATCCAGGTGGATTATAATTTGCCTGAAAGATTTGATCTGACTTACATTGGCGAAGACAATACCAAACATCGTCCTGTAATGATTCATCGTGCGCCGTTTGGTAGTTTGGAAAGATTCATTGCTGTCTTGACAGAACATTGTGCCGGGAAATTTCCGATGTGGTTGGTACCAGTTCAGGTGAAGATTTTGCCTATCAGTGATAAATTTTTACCTTATGCAGAAAATGTTTTAAGTCAATTAAAAAATAATGATATTCGTGCTGAAATTGATGACAGAAGTGAAAAAATTGGCAAAAAAATCCGCGATACAGAGTTGGCAAAAATCCCGATAATGCTTATTATTGGAGAGAAAGAAGTGAATGAAGAAAAAGTTTCTGTACGAAGACAAGGAAAAGGCGATGAAGGCTCAAAAACTTTGAACGAAGTAATTGAAAATATTAAACAAGAAGTGAAGAATAAAAAACCGGTAGAATAAATTTTACTGAACAATTTTAAAATAAAATACATTTTTAACCTAAAATCAATTAATGGCATTTCCACCAAGACCTCCAAGAGGCGCATTTAACCCCCGTTTTAAAAAAGAACAACAACATGAACACCGCACCAATCATATGATCAGAGTACCACAGGTACGATTGGTTGGCGAAAACATAGAAGTAGGAATTTACCCGACTTCAGAAGCATTAAAAATTGCAAATGAACAAGGACTTGACCTGGTAGAAATATCTCCGCAGGCAGATCCTCCTGTTTGCAAAATAATTGACTACAACAAGTTTCTTTATGAAAAGAAGAAACGTGAAAAAGATATGAAGGCAAAAAGCAAAGTTTCTGAAGTAAAAGAAATTCGCTTTACACCAAACACTGATGATCACGATTTTGATTTTAAATCAAAACATGCTGAAAACTTTTTGAAAGATGGCAATAAAGTAAAAGCCTACGTTCAGTTTAAAGGCCGCGCTATCATGTTTAAAGAAAGAGGCGAATTATTACTATTGAAATTTGCTGAAAGACTGGTAGATGTTGGCACATTAGAAAGCATGCCAAAACTGGAAGGCAAAAGAATGTTTGCCATCTTTGCACCAAAAAGCCAAAAGAAAAAATAGCTGAAAAATATAGCTTTAAAAAAAGGCATCGTGGAAGCGATGCTTTTTAAGTTTTGCAAAAGTTTATTTTTTCTTAAGAAACCTACTTTTAAAAATATTGTAAGTTTTTTTACGCAAATTATGCGTATTATTACGACATCTTAAATTTGGTAGTTATTCTGTATGTTTTTCCGTTAATAAAATAGATTTTTGCTGTGTTATTTATCATTTAAAATTCATTTAGACTATGAAAGAAGAAACAAGTGATATGATCAATGTGATGATTGTGGATGATCATGTACTTTACCGGGCTGGCGTAAAAACTGCACTTTCCTCAAAAAAAGATATTAAAATAATTGCGGAAGCTGATAATGGCGCGCACCTTCTGAATATGTTGAAAGGCATTCAGCCGGATGTGATCCTGTTGGATATTCAAATGCCGATCATGGATGGAATTACTGCTTTGCCGGAAGTAAAAAAACTATATCCGGGAATCAAAATTATTATGCTTACTTTACTTGATGACCAAAGTGTTGTTACGAGATTGATGGAATTAGGTGCCAATAGTTACCTCGTAAAAACATCAGATGCGGAAGTAATTTATGAAGCGATAAAGACGTGTCATCAGCAGGAATTTTATTTTAATTCTTTAACCAATAAAGCGCTTTTAAATAATCTTCGCCAAAAAAATATTGTTTCTCCGTTTAAAACTTCTCATGACGATGCAGTTCTTACCGAAAAAGAAATTACCATTTTAAGATTGATGTGTGAAGAGAAAAGCACACGTGAAATTGCAGAAGCTGTTGATCTTAGCCCAAGAACCATAGAAGCGATCCGCGATAAACTGAAAGTGAAAACCGGAACCAAAAGTACTGCCGGCCTGATTATGTTTGCCGTAAAAAATAACCTGCTCGATCAGCAAAATTAATAGCGATTACTCCAATCATACTTCTATTTTTGCTCATTCATTTTTAAAATATGAATGAGCATTATTTTTTTTACAACAATCAATATTTTCTTTCTTCCGAACCGGTTATCCATGTTTGTAACCACGGCTTTCGCTTTGGAGACGGATTGTTTGAAACGATGCGGATATATGAAGGAAGAATTTTAAATGCAGATTTTCATTTTGAAAGATTGTTTCATGGAATGAAAATGTTGCAATTTGACATTCCGGAATATTTTTCAAAGGATTACTTTGTAAATGCAATAAACGAAGTTTTATTGAAGAATTCTATTTTTAAAAATGCGAGGATCCGCATGATGATTTTTCGTGGTGACGGAAATGCTTATGACCTTGAAAATAATGATGCAAATATTATCATCGAAACTTTTGAAGTTAATGATACAATAGAATTAAATGACAACGGATTGGTTGTTGATATTTTTACTGATGCAAAAAAAAACTGTGATGCGTTTTCTAATTTAAAATCAAATAATGCATTGACATCAGTAATGGCGCGCTTATTTGCAAAACGGAACAATCTTGATGAAGCAATAATTTTGAATTGTTATAACAGAGTTTGCGAATCTTCCATTGCGAATGTATTTATTGTAAAAAATGAAAAGCTTTTTACACCTCCATTATCAGAAGGCTGTATTGCCGGTACTTTGAGACGATGGATGCTGGAAAATTTTTCTTCAAAAGAATATTTTGTTTCAGAAAAAATGCTTTCAGTTGATGATCTTTTTGGAGCAGATGAGCTTTTTTTAACTAATTCAATTCACCCAATAAGATGGGTGAAGAATATTGGTGAAAAAATTTATGATAACAGAATAACGAAGGAGATTTTTAAAGAGGTTGAGTTATTTATTAAAAAGAGTTAGCAATATAAAAAGGTTGCCAACTGGGGCAACCTTTTCAATTGAGAGTTAAGATACTTATTTATCCCACCAAAGGTGATCAGTGCGTTCCACATTTGGAACATTACCACCATTGGCCGAAATTTCAGAACTTGGATAATCCATTCTTCTGATGAAAGTATTTAAAGTAACATTTTCGGGTAATACGAAATCTTTATAATCATAATCAAAACGGCGCATATCTACCCAGGTAACCGGCATCAGGAAACAAGCTACATATTTTTCTTTCATGATCAGTTTCAATGTCAGGTTTGATTCACCAACCGAAACTGCAGGATTTGCCAAATAATTGGCAATTGAATCTGCAGGAACATTCAGCTTTTGCATGCTCGCTGTTATTCCCGCTATGTAAGCATTATAAGCCCTGGAAAGATCGTTGTTTCTGAAAGCTGCTTCTGCTTCTGTAAAACGCATTTCAGCATTGGTAATAATCTCAAGAGGCGAATTATCACTTGAATACCATTTGCCTACATCTAGATAGCTTTGGGCATGATCGGTATTTTTGGCTCCCTGGTAACCGGCACCATTTGGAGTTCCACGATAATCATGATACATGGTTGTATCAGTTATTTGCGGCAGCCTTGGATCGAAAACTCCATAAATAGCACCATTGGTAGCATCTACGAAATATTTACCCAACCATGCATCGAGCAATAAATTTTTATTATTGCGGGCGGCCTGCGCCCATGGATTACGAACTGCAAATTGAGTTATTTGTGCATCATCATCATTGCTTGTGTAAGCATTGTCTATGGCAGATAAAACACTGCTGGCGCTATACTGATCGGTTTTTGAAACCTGGTTCAACAATCTTGCTTTTAAAGCATTTGCTGTTTTAATCCATGCATCAGCGCTTCCTCCATGAATAAAATCACTTGCTTTATCTAATTCTCCGGCGGCATCCGGTTGTTGCAAGTTGGCAATTCCACGATCGATCAAGGCGAGACAGGTATCATAAATCGCTTTTTGATCATCGTATTTTGGCAATAAATTTTTTACACCAATAAATGCTTCTGAGTATGGCATATCGCCCCATAAATTACTACCCATACTAAGATTGAGAGCCGTGAGAATATTTGAAACGCCTATATAAGCGTTCAAACCTTTTTCCTGCGCAAATTTGCGCATATCGTACAAGTCTGAAAGTACATTATAAATTCCTCCCCACGTGCCGGTAGGATCTATTTGCTGATAAGTATCTGTAGCACTGCTCACACTTGGAGAAGCCAAATACTGAACATAATAAGAGGTATAATTGCTAATGTTGAACACATTGTAAGCCGTGAGATTGGTCGTATTAGCGAGCAATCCCTGAATCGGTGGCTCCGATGCTGCATTCGGATTTTTATTGATGTCGAGATATTTTTTACAACTACCCGTTAAAATAACAAGCAGTACTAAAATATATGGAATGATCGAATATTTTTTCATAATTGTCAATTTTAGAAGGATACGTTTAGAGTAAATAAATAATTGCGAAGTTGTGGATAGGTAAATCCTGATTGTGAGCTTGCTGTTGGATCAGAAGATATTGCATCACTGGATTCAGGATCAAATCCATTATACGGAGTTGAAAGCCACAAATTGTTTCCTGTGAAACTTACTGTAGCGCCTTTTATCACACTTCCTTTTATCCATTTTTGGGGAATTGAATAAGCGAGGCTAATAGTACGAAGCCTTATCCAGGATGCATCTTCAACAAATGCTTCTGTTACACCTCTGTAAAATCTTCTATAATAACCGTCTCCATAATTTACCCCGTCAGGACCAATTCCCTGACCTAAATAAACAGCGGTGGTATTTGGAGTTCCATCAGCATGAACACCAGGGAATACTACTGTCTGATCACGGTTTTCGGTATATTTTGCGATACCAAATGCCGCCATGAAATTATCTAACTGATTAAATTTTTGTAATCCCTGCCGTGTATCAATTAAGAAAGACAAAGACCAGTTTTTGTAAGAAAAGGTGTTATTAAGACTTCCAATCCATTTTGGTAAAGAATTTCCAACAACTTTCTGATCAGCACCGGGAGCACGAACAGGGAAACCGTCATCTCCAATAATAATGGGAAGACTTTTATCAATATGCAATGGATCAGGCGTTTTATTGCCATAATATCTTTCCCAATGCGTTCCATAAATATCGCCGACAGATTCTCCCGGAGCATAAATAAATGAAGGACTGGAGCCAGCATAACCAAAGGTAGAACCGGCTACAATTTGTTTTAAGCCAGGATAAATATCTATTACTTTATTGCGGTTTGCCGAATAATTCAAAGTTAAATTCCATGAGAAGTTTGTTGTTTTTACCGGTGTGCCATTTACTGTTAATTCAACACCTTTATTTTGAATTTCACCGGCGTTCAAGGTAATTTGTGTAAATCCGGTTCCAGGCGCAGTTGCCACTGGCAGGATCAAATCTTTACTCTTCGAATTATACCAGGTGAAATTCACTCCCAAACGGTTATTTAAGAAAGAAAGATCAGTACCCACTTCAAAAGCCGTTGTCATTTCTGGTTTTAAATTACTGATTCCGGCTGCATTATTCCTTGTCCACAAACTAACTCCGTTGATAGGAGCACCGGAAGGAACATAAACAACACTTGTGCTGTACGGTGGGGCGTCCTTTCCGATTTGAGCCAAGGAAGCACGCAATTTTCCGCTTGAGAACCAGCTAGGCAATTTAACCTGATCTGTGAAAATATAACTCAAACTTGCAGATGGATAGAAAAACGAACGGTTTTCTTTCTCAAGAGAGGAAGTCCAGTCATTACGCCCGGTTAAAGTCAAATAAAGGAAATCATTGTAAGCAGCAGTAAATTCACCGTACACACCAATAATTCGATATTGCAGTTTTTGTTGTGAAATTGAAACTGTACTTGCATTGCTTAAACTGTACAAATTCCAAACAGCTAAATCACTTCCTTCTGCACTAACGTTATCCCATGATCTATCCAGAACATCATTTCCCAACCGAAGAGTAGTCTTAAATTTAGAAGTCCAGGAATGATCAAAAGAAAGCATCAGGTTAGAATTGATTTGGCGATAATCCCTTCGGTATTCACCAACAAAGCCGGTTCCATTATCATCTGCGCCTACAATTTCACCGGGAACACCTTTAGGACCCGGGGCAGTTGCTGTTCTTGCATCAGAATAATAGTCCATTCCCAACCGGTACGTAGCTGTCATCCATTTGAAAGGATTATAATCAAAATCAACACTACCAATCAAACGGTTTACGTTTGAACGGAACTTGCTGGTAGCTGCAGAATACCAGGGATTATTATTTCCATAAGTTTTCTGAGTTCCATCAGGTTTTAAATAATCTCTTACGTCCCAACGCGGTGACCAGTAAGAGAGGTTTTCATTAAAACGGTTAGCATCATAAAAATTTCCATCCGTATTGATGTAATATAATGATGTTCCCATCGAAAGTTTATCACTGAATTTGAGTTTTCCATTTATCCTGGCAGTGATATCCTGGTACCATGTGAATGGAATCGTTCCATTTTGTTTGAAATAAGATAAAGAGGATGACATAGATGCTTTATCTGTTCCTCCTGACAAGGTCAGATTACTTCTAAACTGATTTCCATTTACATAAGCTCTTGCATATTGATTGTGCAATTGGGCCGGATGAGTCGGATCTGTTGATTTTGCCTCCGCAACTGTTGGTCCCCATTCAGGCCAGAAAGAAGCAGGATCGTATTCACCTTTATAACCCTGAGTAAATTTATTTTGAACGGCAGGAAATTTATCAACCTGGTCAACACCGTAAGTTGTGTTAAAATTAATTTTTAAAACACCCGTTTTAGCCGATTTAGTAGTGATTACTACCACTCCATTTGCACCGCGTAAGCCATACAAAGCAGTAGCAGCGCCGCCTCTGAGAATATTGACACTTTCAATATCATCTGGATTGATATTACCAGCCATATTTCCCATTGACGCCGGAAGGCCACCGCCAGTACCAAGTGCAGAAGAAGAATTATCCATCGGAATTCCATCAATTACAAAAAGCGGTTGAATACCTAACCCATTCGGATCAGGATTGATGGTGTTAATTCCTCTTATTATAATGCTTGCTCCCTGACCAGGTCCTCCACCAGAACTTGTGATAGTAACACCTGCAACTTTTCCCTGCAAAGCATTCAGCAGATTCGGTTGATGCGATTCTGTGATCTGTGCGGCATCAACACTTTGAGCAGAATAGCCTAAAGATCTTTTTTGTCGCTTAATTCCTAAAGCGGTAACCACAACCTCAGAAAGTTGTCCTGAATTTTTCATTACAACATTTAATGAGGTACGGTTTGCAACATTGATGGTTTGTGTCTCATAATTTACAGATGAAATCACCAAAATTGGATTTGATCCTGTAACCTGGATAGTAAAACTGCCATTTTCTGTAGCGCTGACAGCGTTTGTGGTGCCTTTCTGCTCTATCGTTGCCAGCGGAACCGGCAATCCATTTTCATTTGTCACTTTTCCCGTAATAGTGCGGGTTTGCGAAAAAGCAGGAATAGAAAACAAAATGATTATCCACAACAAGAAAGTTGATTTTCTCATAAATTAATTTTTAATTTTTAACAGGAGATGCTGAGTGAAAAATATTTGAACTGATTTTGAACGCTTCCTAAAGTTATAGGTTCATTTTTATCAGACAATTTTCTGACAATTATTTTTGTTAATGAAATGTTAACAGTTCCTTGATCAATTATATAAAATACTATGCAACAAAAAGTTATTCTTGAAATAGAAGAAAAAACAGTAAACTAATAAATAAAATAATTTTTTATTTTGGAACAAGGACGATTAAGAAACAGACCTTCTTTTTAGTTCTTTTTTAATCAATCCTAGCTCTCTTCCTGTTTGTCCGCTTACCGAAGAATTTTCCTGGGCACGACGCATCAGGTAAGGAATCACGTCTTTTATTGGCCCAAAAGGAAGATATTTACTTACATGACAACCGGCTTTTGCAAGGTTGAATGTAATGTTATCGCTCATTCCAAATAATTGTGAGAAATGTATTCGTGGATCGTTCAATGGCAAGCCGTATTTCTCCATCAGTTGAACGGCGAATAAGTTGCTATATTCATTATGAGAACCTATAACAATACTGATTTTATTTTCAGGGTTTATCGAAAATTCCAAACCGGCATTGTACTCATTATCTGTATCCTGCTTGGTTTCATTGATAGGCGAAGGGTAATCCAATTCTGCGGCACGTTCTCTTTCTTTTTCCATGTACGCGCCGCGTACTAATTTCATTCCTAAAATAAATTGATTCTCTTTTGCAAATGCAGCGCTGTCTTTCAAATATTGCAATCTGTCTTTTCTGTAAAGCTGAGCGGTATTATAAATAATAGCTTTATCAATATTAAACTGCTGCATCATCTGCGTTGTAACAGCATCGATGGGGTCTTGAATCCAGCTTTGTTCAGCATCGATCAAAACGCCGATATTACTTTCAGCAGCTACTTTACAAATTTTATATAGCCGCGCTGCAACTCTCTCCCACTCTATTTTTTCATCCGCATTTAATTTTTCAAAAGGGATTTTTCCTCGAACAATGTCATTGTAAACCGCATTAGAATGAATTTTTTCTAACAACTCAAATCTTGAAAAACCAGTCAGTTTTACACTTATAAACGGGATGTTCGACTGAGTAGCCGCGTAACGAATTACTTTGATAAATTCTTCAGTGGCCTTATCGAAATTTTCTTCACCTTCCTTTCCTTCAACGCCATAATCCAAAATCACCTGAACATGAAATTCTCCTAGTTTTTTAGCAACCGCCGCCGTTTCCTGCAAAGTTTCGCCACCAACAAACTGGCTGAAAATTGTTTTCCTGATAAGTCCTTTAACCGGTAAACCTATTTTAAGAGCAAGCGGCGTAAGTCTCAACCCAGGCCTTACAATCCATTGTTTTCCCATTGCCAGAAAAAGCAATTTCGCACGTTTCAATTCCGCATTTGTTTTATAAGCAAAGGCTGTTTTGGTATCTTCAAAAGATAAATTCATAACTACTATTAAAAAAGTCAAAATTCTTTAATTGACAAGGAATCTCCAAATAAAGTTGCCTGATTGTCATTAGTTAATTTGCTGATTAGAAAAGTATCTTTGCGAAAATTTTTTTAATGATAGTAAAGAAACCGTCGGACAGTTTAGTAATTATGACAGAACTGGTGTTACCCAATGATACCAATTTATTTGAAAATTTAATGGGTGGAAGATTAATGTACTGGATGGACATAGCCGCAGCTTTGGCCGGAAGCAAGCATTGTAGTGCACCAGTAGTTACCGCTTCCGTAGATAATATTTCATTTACCAATCCCATCAAACTGGGAAATGTAGTTCATATTGAAGCAAAGGTTACCCGCGCTTTCAACACAAGCATGGAAATTTATTTGAAAGTTTGGGGCGAAGATATTATTCAGCAGTATAGTTACGATAGCAACGAAGCTTATTACACATTCGTAGCTTTAGATCCTCACGGGAAACCAAGACCTGTTCCTAAAATAGAACCTGAAACTCCTCATGAAACAGAGCTTTATAACGGCGCTTTAAGACGCAGGCAATTAAGACTGATTCTTGGTGGAAAAATGAAACCGGGAGATGCTTCAGAATTGAAAGCACTGTTTATAAGTTAGTTCTAGTTGAACTTAGAACGGATCAACCTTTACTCCGAGTCCATACCCGTCAGAATAAATAATTTTTCCATAATCGAAAGTTACTCCTTTTGCTACATCTTCTGCAAGGAGTAAAGGGCCGTCCATATCTACGTAATCCAACAATGGCAATAGTTGCGCGATGGCAGCAGTGCCGATAGAACTTTCATTCATACAGCCTACCATTACTTTCATTTCTAATTCACGCGCTTCTTTTATCATCCGTAATGCAGGAGTGATCCCACTGCATTTGGTAAGTTTAATATTAATGCCATGAAAATGACCTTTACATTTTATGACATCATGTTCGGAGACGCAGCTTTCGTCAGCAATCAGAGGTAAAGGAGAGTGTTCATACAAAAATTTCATTCCCGCCCAATCATCTTTTGCCAAAGGCTGCTCAATAAATTCCACATTCAGATCTTTGAAAATTTTTATTTTTTCCAGCGCTTCTTCAGCTTTCCATGCAGCGTTTGCATCAATGCGAAAGACAGCATCAGTGTGTTTTCTTAACTCCTGCATGATATGAATATCTTCCTGCGTTCCTAATTTAATTTTATAAACCGGCCACGGAGTTTCTTTCATTTTGGCAACCATATTTTCAATGGTATCAATTCCAATAGTTATGTCGGTCAGCGGATTTTTTGAAATATCCAAATTCCATAGATCATGCAATTGTTTCTTTTTCATTTTTCCATAAATGTCCCATGCAGCAATGTCTAATGCACAAATCAAAAAAGAATTATCAGGGATTAAATGATGCAAATAATGCCAGTATCTTTCAGGTTCGGTAAAAGAAAATTTTTCAATCAGCGTCCTTTTTGCTTCAATGTCGGCAATCATTTTTTCAACCGGAATATTGTAATAAGTAATAGCAGGCGCTTCGCCATAGCCCTTGATTCCAAAGAATTCCAGCTCTACCAACAAAGCCGGCTGATGTGTTTTGGTTCCTTTTGAAATAGTAAATGGATGTTTAAAAGGAAGATCGGATTTTTTATATTTTAAGTTCATACGATTGTAATGGCTCGGCTTTTACCTTCCACTTTCATTTATAAATTTATTCAGCATGTCATTGAAATCATTTTCTTTCAATAATGTTTCAAGATTCAAATGCATTCTGTAATGCCAGTAATGGTTCGGATCTGATGGAATGTTTATTCTTTCTTCATCCGGGTTCGGCCAGCGAAGATTATCATCCATTCCTAATAAATCAGCCAGTTGAAAGATGCTCCACATTGCCGGAGAATATAAATGTTGCAAAATTATTTTTTTATCGATCCAGGCTTCGCATTTTGCGGGAGCACTTCCATATTGGCCGAGCATGTAATTATAAAATCTTTGTGTTTGTTGCGGATTTTCCTCCCACCACCCACGAATAGTACTCATATCATGAGTTGAAGGAGTTACTACGGATAAATAGGGCGCATCATTTGGATGAAAAAATTCTGTTCCGTGGGTTTTCGGCATGCGTTCAATCTCAAGTCCTAAAATTCCCAATTGAGTCATTACGTCAGGCACACACGCGGGAACCATTCCCAAATCCTCACCACAAACAAGCATATTGGTATTTCGTTTTAAAGACGGCAATTTTTTCATTGCTTCTTTTTTCCAAAAATCATTTTGCCTTTCATAAAAGTAATTGATGTAAAGAGGCCATAAAATACTTTTCGTGTAATCATCAAGCTGCTGGTAAGATGAGGTCTTATCAATCGCAATTCTGAAATGATATTTTTGTCCGTTAGAATTTTCTTCTTCAAAAAGTATCACATTACTGATCAGATTGAAAAGACCTTTTTTTATAAATTCATCTGGTTTATCTCCAAAATATTCAACAACTTTTGCCTGTGTGTTTACAAAATCTTTTAGCTTGTAACTATTGGCATCTTTATTTAAAAATTTTTCTTTTACTTCAACTGCTCTTTCTTTAAAAATATTTTCAATAATACTTTCAGTGATGTAAGGCTTGCAATAACGGTCATGGTTAAACGAAATACTTCTTTGATAGAATTCAGAAATGTCAACCGGAATTGCAGGAACAAATCTTCCCATAATTCCTTCAACAGAATCCATCGGAATACTCCATATTCTGAAAAAGCCAAGGATATGATCAATTCTGAACGCATCGAAATAATTACTCATCTGATCAAAACGACGACGCCACCAATTATAATTATCCTTACTCATTTCCTCCCAGTTATACGTCGGGAAGCCCCAGTTCTGGCCCTTTATAGCGAAATCGTCAGGTGGTGCGCCAGATTGTTCATCCATGTTAAATAAAGAAGGATTTACCCACGCATCACAACCAAAACGATAAACACCAATCGGGATATCACCTTTTAGAACGATCTTTTGATTGTGTGCATAATCAGCAACTTCTTTCATTTGCGAATGCAAATGATATTGAACAAAATAGAAAAATAAAATATTGTCATAATGCTTTTGTGAAGGAGCAACCAGCTTTTGAACCGCCTCCTCATTATAATTTTTATTACTTTTCCATTTTAAAAAATCAGGTGTTTTATATTTATCGCGCAAAAAACAAAAGGCCGCATAAGGCACCAGCCAATGACGATTTAAATCAAAAAATTCAAAATAATCGAGGTCATTTTTTAAATCGTTTTTCTTTGCGTCAAATAATTCTTTTAATGCAGATAATTTAAATTTCATCACCTGCTCATAGTCAAATTCTCTCAGATCATTCAGCTGCTTTTGCTTTCTTTTTAATGGCTTAATGAGCGCTGCAAATTCTTTTCCCGCCACCTTCTCAAGATTGATATAAATCGGATGAAGTGCAAAAGCAGAGATGGCTGCGTAAGGATACGAATCATGCCAATTTTTATGAGCAGAGGTATCGTTTATTGGCAAAAGCTGGATCATATTCAAACCAGTTTTTTTTGCCCAGTCAATTAATAATTTAATGTCAGAAAATTCTCCGACTCCAAAGCTTTTCTGCGATCTCAAACTAAAGACCGGAATAGAAACTCCGGCACCTTTCCAAAGTCCCGGGTGATAATTTACAAAACCATCATTGAAAATGGTAAGTCCTTTTTCTTCTTCTTCAAATTTTCGGATGATCCTGTTCTCTCCTTCTTCAAAACTTACGAATCTTTTTTCTTCAATATTATAAATGCCATATTTATAACTTGCAGGCCATTCATTTTCTTCTAAAAAAATGCTCGTTGTGTACCAGTTATTATGAGGAGAAAGCAAAATGGGTTCTTTGATATTCCAGTTCTTTAAATTCTTTGTAGAACCGCATAAACAAATGGTTTCACCAGGATTTAATAACGGCGCTTTTACCCTGAAAATATGATTGGCGTTTCTTGGTTTTGATGTTTTTAGTTTTGTAACAGGAGGTAATAAAATTTTACTGAAAGCTCTTGTAAAAAAAACATTCCAAACATTTCCTGCCGGATTCCATGTATCGAATACTGAATAAGATCTGATTTTTTTTACAGAAAGATCTATAAAACGATTTTCTTCTCCATCAAAAATCTCAACGCCTTTTACATCTTTCAAAATATATTTATAATGAATCGTATCATCGAAATCTTCAGGAAAATCAAGGGCCACATGCCAAAAATCTTCATTGAACCATTGAAGCCGAACAGCGTTAGCAGGATCATTGTCGCCTAAAAATTTATTGTTTCCTGTTATAAATAATTCTTCTCCAAAAACTGTATGATACCTGATGTAAAAGTTGATCTTCATTTGTTCAACGCATTAAAAAGCCACAATTTAATCTGTTTGATTTAAAATGTAAAAATTACACGAAGCAATGATTGCATTAACCAGTAAAGCAACAAATATCGCTGAATTTCTTTTTATAAATAAAGTATCAATGCCTGTTTTTCTTAAAACATTTTCATTTCTTATTCTTTCTTTTCTACTTTTACTATTCTTTCGAAAAGCCAATTATGCCTGATTTAAATTTTGATAATCATTTCCGCGATCTTTTTGAAAACACACATGACCTGATTTATTTTTTAAAGATTGACGGAGAAATAGAATTGGTAAATCCTGCATGGTTACACACTTTAAAGTATCAATTGGCGGATGTTGTTGGCAGAAATATCTATGATTTTATTCATCCTGATTACAAAGAAAAATATCGCAAAAACCGCGCTTATGTAATTGAGAATAATAAAGTTAAATCTATTGAAGTTGCTTTTGTAACCAGTGAAAATGAGGTCGTGATCGGAGATGGCCAGGTTGGTTGTTCATATATAGATGGCAAACCTCAATATACGCGTTGTGTTTTTAAAAATACAACAGAAAATCAACGGTCAGAGAAAATGGTTCGCGAAAGTGAAAAACGATTGAAAGCTTTTTTGACACGCGGTCCGGACGCAGTTATTGTGATCAATGAATACCAGGAAATATTGGAATGGAATCCGAAAGCAGAAGAAATCTTTGGATTCTCACCGGAAGAAATTTCAGGCAAAACTTTAACCGAAACAATCATTCCTCCTCAATACCGCGAAGCTCATTTGAGGGGAATGCAGCGTTTTTTAAAAAGCGGCAACGGACCGATTCTTAATAAAACTGTTGAAATAACAGCTCTGCATAAAAACGGAAAAGAGTTTTATATCAGCTTAAGCATCTCAAATGTAAAGGTTGACGAAGGTTGGCTTTTTATTGCATTTCTTTCTGACATTTCTGAAAGAAAAAAAACAGAAGAAGCACTGATAAAAAAAGAAGCGGAACTGATGCAATCTAAAATTTTAGAAGAAGAAAAAAATCAGTTTATTTCTATTGCAAGTCATGAATTGAGAACCCCGATTACTACGATAAAAGCTTACACGCAATTAACGCTCGAAATGTTTCATGATTTGCCACAAGATTTGCAAAATAACTTAACCAAGATTGACCACTACACAGATAAACTGAATGTTCTTTTAAATGAACTGCTTGACGTTTCAAAAATTAATTTGGGCAAATTAAATCTCACAAAATCAGACATTGATTTTCATACTTTTTTGCCTGAAACGCTTAATGCTATCCAGCAAATTATAAAACACAAGATAATTCTGGAAGAGAATGCACAGGCAATTGTAACTGCTGATCCGATAAGATTAGAACAAGTGATCACCAATCTTGTAAGTAATTCTGCAAAATATTCTCCCGGCAAAGACCGGATTGTTGTCCGTTCTTATAAAGAAAAAAATCAACTTATTTGTTCGTTTACTGATTTCGGAATTGGAATTGCCGCAGATAATATTAATAAGCTTTTCAAACGTTTTTACAGAGTAGATCAATCTTCAAAATTCAGTGGTTTTGGAATCGGATTATATGTTTCAAAAGAAATTATAAAACAACATGGAGGAAAGATGTGGGTTGAGAGTATTGAAGGCAAAGGAAGCACTTTTTATTTTTCGTTGCCTTTGTAAAACTTCAATCAGTCCGATCTTCAGAAACAAAAGTCCTTTCAAAAAGCAAAAATTAAAAAAGCCATCTTTTCAGATGGCCTTTTCAATGATAAAACTCAAGTAAAATTTATTTCACTTCTTCAAATTCTGCATCTGTAACATTGTCGCCGCCTGCATTTGATTCTGCATGTTCCTGCTGCTGGCCTTGTCCATTTGCCTGTCCATCATTTCCCTGTGCACCGCCTTGTGAAGCCTTATACATTTCTTCGCTCGCTGTTGTCCAAGCTGCGTTTAATGCTGCAATTGAAGAATCAACATCACTTAAATTTTGTGTTTTATGTGCATCCTTTAATTTTTGCAAGGCTGTTTCAATCGGGGCTTTTTTATCCGGAGAAATCTTATCGCCATATTCTTTCAATTGTTTTTCTGTCTGGAAAATGAGACTATCTGCCTGGTTCAGTTTGTCAATTTTTTCACGTTCAGCTTTATCAGCTGCTTCATTCGCTTTCGCTTCATTCTTCATCTTTTCAATTTCTTCTTTTGTTAAGCCGCTGCCAGCTTCGATTCTGATATTGTGCGATTTTCCGGTTCCTTTGTCTTTTGCAGAAACATTTAAAATACCATTGGCATCAATATCAAAAGTTACTTCAATCTGAGGAACACCACGCGGAGCCGGTGGAATACCATCGAGGTTAAATGTTCCTAAACTTTTATTTTGAGAAGCTAATGGACGTTCACCTTGTACTACATGAATTTGTACTCCGGGCTGATTGTCGCTTGCTGTAGAAAACACTTCGGTTTTCTTAGTTGGAATAGTTGTATTTGCTTCAATCAATTTTGTCATCACACCGCCCATTGTTTCAATACCAAGAGAAAGCGGAGTAACGTCGAGCAACAATACATCTTTCACTTCACCTGTCAATACACCCCCCTGAATGGCAGCACCAATCGCAACAACTTCATCCGGATTTACACCTTTGTGAGGTTTTTTGCCAAAGAAATTTTCAACGATCTCCTGCACTTTTGGGATACGGGTAGAACCACCTACCAGGATCACTTCATTAATATCGTTTTTGCTTAATCCTGCATCTTTTAAAGCTGCTTCGCAAGGTTTTAAACATCGTGCGAAAAGAGAGTCAGCCAATTTTTCAAATTGGGCACGGGTTAATTTTTTCACCAAATGTTTTGGAACACCATCTACAGCAGTGATATAAGGAAGATTGATTTCTGTTTCTGTTGAAGAAGACAATTCGATCTTGGCTTTTTCAGCCGCTTCTTTCAAACGTTGCCAGCTCATCGGATCTTTGTGAAGATCAATTCCTTCATCTTTTTTGAATTCATCAGCCAGCCAATCCATGATCACTTTATCAAAATCATCACCACCTAAATGAGTATCTCCATTAGTGGATTTCACTTCAAAAACGCCATCGCCTAATTCAAGGATCGAAATATCAAAAGTACCACCGCCTAAATCAAACACAGCTACTTTCTGATCAACACTTTTCTTATCCAATCCATAAGCCAAAGCTGCTGCTGTAGGCTCGTTGATGATACGACGAACTTTCAAACCAGCGATTTCGCCTGCTTCTTTTGTAGCTTGTCTCTGGCTGTCATTAAAATATGCCGGAACAGTAATTACTGCTTCTGAGACTTCCCCTCCCAGATAATCTTCAGCGATCTTTTTCATTTTCTGAAGGATCATTGCTGAAATTTCCTGTGGAGTATATAATCTGCCTTCTATGTCAATTCTGATCGTATCGTTTGGCCCTTTTTCTAATTTGTAACTCTGGTGCGACGCTTCGGTCGTCACTTCATCCCATTTATGCCCCATAAAACGCTTCACACTCATTATAGTATTTTTAGGATTGGTAATCGCTTGTCTTTTTGCCGGATCACCAACCTTGCGTTCACCGTTTTTCAGGAATGCAACCACTGAAGGTGTCGTGCGGCGGCCCTCGTCGTTTGGAATAACTACCGGTTCATTTCCTTCCATTACTGCCACGCAACTGTTTGTGGTTCCGAGGTCAATACCTATAATCTTTGCCATAACTTATAATTTATTTTTAATAATTTAACATTTTTACGACAAGGTTTGTGCCAAGCGAATAAATGTGCAAAATTGGCAGAAGAGATAATTTTTTAGCAGAAATTCTGGTTAAAAGAAGGAAAAGCGAAGCAAGAAGTAAGGAAAAATAATTGATGTTATTTGTTTGTTTACTACAACTTTCAACGCTAAACTTGTAGGCTTGAACTTTCCAAAAATTTCTGATGCAGCGAAAGCACTTGTGGAATCAGCATTTCTTTTTCATCATTTACGATAATAAAATCACAGCGGTCCATTTTTTCATTCTCATCCATCTGTAATTTCATTCGCGCTTCTACTTCGGCGGCGGTGACATTGTTTCGCTTCATCGTTCTTTCAATCCTTAAATTAAGCGGTGATTTTACACCAATTACAAAATCAAGAAATTGATTGGAACCACTTTCAAAGATAAGCGCGGCTTCCTTAATAGCATAAGGAGTAGTTTGTTTTCCCATCCAAACTGATGCATCTTTTATCACCACCGGATGAACCAAAGAATTTAATAACTGAATTTTCTTCCGATCACCGAAAACCTCATTAGATAAGTATTTTCGATTCAATTCTTCATTTTGATAAGATTCTTTCCCAAAAGATGCAACGATCTTTTTTTTCAAATCCTCATCTTCGTTCATCAATCTCTTGGCTGCATCATCAGAATTATAAACAGGAATTCCGAACACATTAAAAATCTGTGCAACAGTGCTTTTGCCACTGCCAATTCCACCCGTAAGTCCTATTTGAAGCATGATTGTGGATATGAGATGTCGGATGTTTGATGTGAGATGTTTGAAGTATAATGTAGAGACTCCCACATCAAACATTTCACATCAACATCGAACATTATTTAATTGGCGCCGGGGTCTTATTCAAATTTGCAGTCATTTCCATGCTCACAGCGCTTTTTTCCATTTTGATATAAGAGCCGGGATTTACTTCAAGCATGAAAGTGCCGTCGTCATTGATTTTATTGATGGTTCCGTGAATTCCTGCTATCGTTACAATTTTATCACCTTTTTGCAGACCGGACATAAATGTTTTTTGTTGTTTGGCTTTTTTTGCCTGTGGTCTGATCATAAACAACCAAAAAACAAGGATCATTAATCCTAAAAATACAAATTGAAATCCTCCGCCACTTTGTCCTTGTCCTAACATTAAAAATACTGTTGCTAAATTCATACTGGTTTGATTTGTTTGCTGCTTTACAGCGGTTAATAAATTGAAAAATTGAAATTATTGTTTGTTTACTACCTGGCCGGTCAGTTCCAAAACCGGAAATGCGGGATAAGCATTGGAAACAACTGTGATCGTTTTGTGAGCAGGTCCTACCCTTCCCTGGCTGTTGAATACTACTTTTATATAACCGGTTTCTCCTGGTTTGATCGGCTCTTCAGGCTTTTCAGGAACGGTGCAGCCACAGCTGGCCATTGCTGAAGAAATGATTAAAGGTTTTGTGCCAACATTTTTAAAACGATAGTTGTAAGTAACTTTTTCGCCGTCGGTCACTTTTCCGAAATCATACAATGAATCGATTATTTGAACTTTTGTAGAATCAGAAAATTTTTGTGCAGGCTGAGGCTGAAGACCTCCGTATTTATGGTTGTTTCTGATGTCGCAGGAAGCTAATATGCCCGCAAAGCAAAACAAGAGCAGCCATTTTTTCATAACGTTTTTTTATTTCGTGCAAATGTATTACAAAGTGCTGTTTTTATAATTGGTCTTATGGATTTTATTTTGAGCTGTCAATTCCTTATGAATATTGTCCAGAATACCATTTACAAAATGTCCGCTTTGTTCTGTACTATATTCCTTTGCAAGGTCAATATATTCGTTGATCGTAACTTTTGTAGGAATAGTTTCAAAATACAGTAATTCGCAAACGCCCATTTTTATTAAGATCATATCAAGCAAGGCAATTCTTTCAGAATCCCAGTTTTTTAATTTAGGCTTGATCAATTCTAAACAGTATTCATCTTTATCAATTACCGCCTGCAAAAGATCTACGGCAAATTTCATTTTCTCTTCACCAATCATTTGTTCAAAATTAAATGAAGAAGGTTTCTGCAAAAATTTATTCATTAAAAGAATCATCATCTCTGCATCATCATCCCAGTGAATAAATTTTTCTTCCACATCACTCAGAAAATATTCATCCGGTATCATCAGATCCGAAAAAATGATTTCCAAAATTTCTCTTTCCGATTTTTTATCTCTTGATTGTGCGGTAATGTATTTTTTATATTCAGGAGAATTCACCAGAGCGTGATATGATTTTTTTATCAACTCATCATTGATCAGATATTTCGTTTTGAATTTTTCTGCTGATTTTTGAAAGGAAACATTTTCTGCAATGGCCCAAAGAATTTCATTGCCCACGATTTTGGTATTTACTTTCAGATCGCTTTCAGTGGGCAAATATTTTTGTGATTTTTGTAACGCATCTTTTTCTGCATAACGTGCCACTTCAAGCAAATGATAAACAAGAAAAGTAAAAAGCTGCTGTGAATTTTCCAGGTTTTTTTTCAGGATTTGTAAAGGTTCTCCAGGCCGAGTTTCTTTATTCATAGATTCAATACTGTAAAGCGTTTGCATCACTTTCACCCGGATATTTCTTCTGCTTAGCATCTTGTAAGAACTTTGTTTTAAAGGGCCGCGAAGATAAGGAAAAAGGTTTGAGGTTCAAGGTTGAACCTTAAACTTTCAACAACTACTTCTGCGCCTGAACAGTTCCGCTTCCTGTGATATGAATTTGAGGAGAAGTTGGATTTCCTCCATAATAAACATCGCCGCTGCCACTCACATTTACTTTTAAACTTACACTTGCAAAAACATGAACATCAGAACTTCCGGAAACACGGATATCAGCATTCTCAGATTTTAAATTTGAACAATTGATATCACCGCTGCCACTTACTTTGCATTGAAAATCCTTGGTTCTGCCGGCGATGGAAATATTACCTGAACCTGAGCCTGTTGCTTTTACAGAAGGTGCATCGACAGAAATATTTATGTCGCCGGAACCGGAAGTATTGATTTCAATTTGATTGTTATTTTTTATAACATCATCGCTGGAAATATCACCTGAACCAGAAGTGGCTAATTTGCTTAAAGAGGGAACAGTTACAATAACTTTTGCATGATCATTCATAATCATGTAGCCATTTTTGTAATGAATGTTCAAAACACCATTATCGATATCAGTTACCACGTAACGAAGCAGATTTTCATCGTCCTGAACTACCAGTGAATAATCACCACTTTTGATTTCAACATCAATTGAGCCGGAAGTTTTCACTGATTCAATATTGGAAAGATCTCTTTTTTCGTCGCGTACATTTCCATTTCCGGAAACGGAAGCGCAGGATGCAAAAGTGATCGACGCAATCAGAAACAGAAGCAAATTTTTCATACCAGTATTTTGTTTTTATTTGTGAAATGGAATAACAAGTTAGATTATTTTTTAAAATAAATTTGATGAATCAATAAAGAATTTATTCAAACATTAATCTATTTACCTTCGCACGCATGACTGAAAAAATCCTGATTCTTGATTTTGGTTCTCAATACACCCAACTTATTGCGAGGTCTGTAAGAGAAGCCAATGTTTATTGCGAAATTATTCCTTTCAATAAAAAAATCGAATTTTCTGAAAACCTCAAAGGCGTTATTCTTTCCGGCTCTCCTTTTTCAGTAAATGATGAAAATGCTTTATTGATCGATGTAAAAAATATCACAGATCAGGTTCCTGTTTTGGGAATTTGTTACGGTGCGCAAATGATCGCAAAACTTTCAGGAGGCGTTGTAGAAAAAAGCGATAAGCGCGAATTTGGAAGATCGAAATTGCAAATTAAGATTGAAGATGAATTATTGAAAGACGTAAAAAATGATTCCGATGTCTGGATGAGCCACAGCGATACGATCAAAAAACTTCCTGAAGATTTTTTGGTCACTGCATGCACTTATAATATCCCTGTTGCAGCTTTCAGCAGTAAACAAACAAATAATCCGATTTTTGGTTTACAGTTTCATCCCGAAGTTTATCATTCTGCCGAAGGCAAAAAAATTATTAAGAACTTTTTAGTTAATATCTGTAAATGCAGCCAGGACTGGACTCCGGTACATTTTATCAATGATACAGTTGCCGCGATTCAGGAAAAGATTGGGGACAAAAAAGTGATCATGGCTTTGAGCGGAGGCGTAGATTCTACCGTTGCTGCTACTCTAATTCATAAAGCAATTGGAAAAAATTTGTATGGAATTTTTGTTGATAACGGCGTGTTGCGAAAAGATGAATTTGAACAAGTCATTGAATCATGCCAAAACATTGGACTAAATATCAAAGGCGTTAACGCAAAAGATTATTTTTATACGCAACTGGCAGGAAAAACCGATCCTGAAGAAAAAAGAAAAGCCATTGGAAAAAGTTTTATAGAAATTTTTGATGAAGAAGCACATAAAATAAAAGACATTGAATTTTTGGGACAAGGAACTATTTATCCTGATGTAATTGAATCGGTTTCTGTTCATGGGCCATCAGTTACTATTAAGTCGCACCATAATGTTGGCGGGCTTCCCGAGAGAATGAGACTTCAATTGATAGAGCCACTTCGCTCCTTGTTTAAAGATGAAGTTAGAAAAGTGGGCACAGAATTGGGACTTCCTTCTCCCCTTCTCAATCGTCACCCGTTTCCGGGGCCGGGATTGGCAATACGAATTTTGGGAGAAGTAACCCAGGAAAAAGTTCAGCTTCTGCAAAAGGCCGATGATATTTTTATTAAAGCTTTGAAAAAGTTTGATTTGTATGCAACGGTTTGGCAGGCAGGAGCTATCTTACTTCCTGTAAAAAGTGTCGGTGTGATGGGCGATGAAAGAACCTATGAATTTACGGTTGCCTTGCGCGCCGTAACTTCAGTAGATGGGATGACCGCTGATTGGGCGCATCTTCCATACGATTTTCTTGCTTACGTTTCCAATGAGATTATTAATAACATCAAAGGAATTAATCGCGTCGTTTATGATATCAGCAGCAAACCGCCGGCTACTATTGAGTGGGAATAGATGTGGAATTCTTGATGTACACTGCTTGATGTCAATAATCAATTTTCGTATTAATGCTGAATATTCAATATTCTATAATCAACAAGGTTTTTTAAAATAATGAAGTACTTTTTTCCTCTTCTTGCTTTTTTTGTTTTTGGAAAACGAAATTTATTCGCACAAAATTATTCGACCGTAAATAAAACTTATCGTGTTGCGATTTTTGCTCCTCTTTATTTAGATTCTGCTTTTAGAGGTTATCAATTAAGATCAGAAACATCTATTCCAAAATTTACGATTGCTGGTGCTGATTTTGTTCAGGGGGCACAGATTGCTTTGGATACCATCGACTTAAACGGGAAACACGTTCAGGCTTATATTTATGACTCAAAGTCTTTCTCAGAGCCGGTTTCGTTGCTTATTAAAAACAATAAATTAGATAACATTGATCTCATCATTGGTTCTGTGAAAGAGCCGGAATACAGCCAGCTTGCACAATTTGCTTTACAAAAAAACATCCCATTTGTTTCTGCTACTTATCCTAATGATGGAAACATCAGGCAGAATCCAAATTTATTAATTGTCAATTCTACTTTAAAAGCCAATTGTGAAGGAATTTTCAGTTACATCATGCAAAAGCATGGAACAGATAATATTTACTTGGTAAAAAAGAAAAACGATAATCGCATTGACAATTATTTCAGGGAAATAAATTATACGGATGGAAAACCGCTTTTAAAAATTAAAAGTATCATGTTGGATAGTTCTATTTCATCAACGGGATTAAAATATTTGTTAGATACTACGAAACCTATCATAATTATTGGCGCAAGCCTTGATGAAACTTTTTCTAAAAAACTGGCCGACGCCTGCTACCCGATCTCAAAAACGAATCCGATGGTTTTTATCGGAATGCCAAACTGGGATGGCTTTTCGTGTTGGTATAAAAAAGATGTTTATCCTGATTTCTCAATACGATACACCAGTCCTCATTATAATGTAAAAAATAATGCATTTAGTAATTATCTTCAAAACAAATACTTCGATTTGTATCGCATCAAACCAAGCGATATAGCTGAAAAAGGTTTTGAGATCACTTATTATTTTACATCTATTTTAATCAATCATCCTGGCGCATTGATGCAAAATATCAATGACACTTTATACGCGCCGTTTCATGATTTTAATTTTCGTCCGGTAAGTCACAGTAAATATTCTCCGGTTGATTATTATGAAAACAAACATCTTTTTATCATGCAAATTTTGAATGGACAAATTTCGCGTGAGTGGTAAAGATGAATTAAATCTTAGGAATTATTTTCAGAAAATCTTCCTTCCTTCTTCGTGCAACCGGAAGTTCCGTTTTATCAGTAAGTAAGACATAATTATTTCCTTTATGAAACCGGTCGATGTACAACAGGTTCACTATATGGGTTTCATGAATTCTGAAAAATTCATTGGATGAAAGCGTTTCTTCAAAATCACCAAGCGTTCTGCTGGAAAGGATTACTTCTTTATTGAGAAGATAAAATTTTGTGTAACGGCCATTAGCTTCAAGTCGGACAATATCTTTCATTTTTATAAAACGAATTCCATCCGATGAGGTAAGCGTGAGCGTTTTTTCAAGAGCAGTATGTTGGGTTAAATTTCTTAACAACATTTCCATTTTATAAGAAGTGTTTTTCAATTCGAGGTTTTGCAAACATTTTTTTATTGCTGTGGCCAGTTCATCTTTATCAATTGGTTTCAGTAAATAATCCAACGCACTTATTTTGATTGCATTAATAGCATACTTATTAAAAGCTGTGGTAAAGATGATATTAAAATTTACGGGACTTAATCTTTTCAACATTTCAAAACCATTCATCCTCGGCATCTGTATATCCAAAAAAACAAGATCAGGTGCATTGTTTTCAATACTTTCAATCGCTTTTGCAGGTGTGCTGCAAGTATCTACCAACTCAATGACATCATTGAATTGTTGAAGCATTAATTGCAATACTTCGCGGCTTTGTTGTTCGTCTTCAACTATTATTGTTCTGATCATTGTTACAAATTTTTTTTTCAGAAAAATTTTATTGAATTTATTTTGGGACAAAGATTTTCACAAGTGTTCCGGCGGCATTTCCATTCTCTTCAAGATCAATAATTTCAATACCTGCAGGAATTTGATGATCTGTTTTCAAAGCCTGTAAACGTTTGGTAGTCACTTCAATTCCTAATGAAGAGTGTCCGTCTTTTTTGTCTGAAAGAATTTGTGAAGCCACTTTTCTTCCTACTCCGTTATCTCTTACATTAATTTCAAGATATTCTTCAAAATCCTTAAATGAAATTACAATTTCGCCGTCACTTTCCTTATGCATAATTCCATGCAGGATGGCATTTTCAATGAATGGCTGCACCAACATTGTTGGAATAAAAACACTTCCTTCCGCCAATGGCTCATCTACTTCAATGCGGTAATTTAATTTTTTTCCAAAACGCAGCTTTTCCAATTCAAGATAAAGTGAGAGCATATCAATTTCTTTTTCCAGGGAAATGTTAGCCTCGCGGCTTGTGTTTAAAATCGACCGGATAAGCCGGGAAAATTTTCCCAGGTATTTGTCAGCATTTTCTGCTTCGTTTGTAAGCATAAACTTTTTGATGGAGTTCAATGCATTAAAAATAAAATGAGGATTCATCTGGCTGCGAAGCGCCGCCAGTTGCATTTCTGCCAGTTGTTTTGAAATATTATCCAGCTCCGCTTTTTGTTTTCGCAGTTGCTTTTCTGCTTCGATAGACTTTATTTTGTTGGCCATTAATGTTGCAATCGTTGTCATCGTGTGAAGATGATTTTCATTAAAAAAGCCAAGCTGAGAATGTTCAGAATCTATTACGCCCATTACTTCATCTTCATATTTTATAGGAACTGAAATTTCACTTAATCCGGTGTAGCCTTCTGCCAGATATCTAGGATCCTTTCTGGTATCGTTCACTATAATTGCTTTTCCTGTCTGTGCCACTGTTCCAACAATCCCCTGGCCCGGAGCAAGGTCATATGGAAATTGAGTAAAAATTTCTTTTGAATTTTTCACCCCGAATCCCGCACGTTGTACCATTTTGGTTTTGTCCTGGTTCCACATATAGATAAGACAATCTTCAAAATCAAGTTTGGCAATCAGTTTTTTGGTAACATCCCATAGAATTTCATCCACATTATTTTTCATCAACATTGAAGCGGAGAAAAAATTATTGATCTGCTCGCGTTCCAGCCGGGCTTTGTAATTTTCTGTACGAAGTTTTTCTAACTCAATTTTTGTAGCTTCTATTTCTAAAATTCTTTTTTCCCGCAGCTTCATTACTTTGAAAAAAACATAAAATAGAGCTGACGCTGCACCAATAAAAAAATACCATCCCCAAACTGGAATGATGGCATTTACTTCCAAAAAATAATTTTGCAAATGCATTTCAACTCAATTTTTTTCAAAGAAAAAACAAGAAGAATCTGTTTATTAAAAATAAACAAAATTGTTATGCAAAATGAAGCTGATTATTTTTCCACATTCAAAATAAAACTTTTGCTTCCTGCATTTCCGTTAGCAGAAATGCCTTGTAAAACGACCAAATATTTTCCGGAAATATCTCCTGTAAAGAAAGAAATATGTCCATTTCCTTTTTCGTTGGTACTAACATCTGGCGACCAATATAAAACATCTCTGAAATCCGGAAGGCGGTTCTGCCGTGCGTTTTCAGAAGAATAATCAGGTGAATAAAAAATCCTTCGTTGCTGCAAACCATCATAATCGAGGATCACATCATGAGGATTTAAAGTATAATCCGGAAGATTTCCTTTATAAGTAGTATAACTTACAATTCCTTCAGCAACGATTGGCCCCCAATAATATTTTGCTGCAACAACATCCAGTTTCTGTACTTTTAAAGGATCATAAGCGATCATTTTATTGACATCAAAAACAGGAACACCATCTAATAATATCAAAGGATCTTTTGAAAAAACTCTTTCGGCTGGTTGAATGCTGCTAAGTTCATTCCCTTCTACATTTAAGGTACTGAAATGATATTGTTTTTTTCTGACGGCCACGTTTACTTCCGCTACATATTCCCTCATCACTTCTTCAATCGTTGTAAAACGAGTATAATTATCAAGCAGGTAAGTCTTGGTTGGTTTATAATAAAACGGTAATGTGTCAATATTCAATGGAGCCATTTTTTGGAGATCATTTGCATGATAGGCATTTAAAATTTCCATGTGAAGATTGGAAGCTTCCAACTCATCTCTTTTGTTTTCAGAAACTTTCAAAGACGGAAAATCCTGGCCTGAATATTCCTCTGAAAAAGGACTGAAAATTTCAAGATGGTAAATGCTGTCTTTGGTTGTGTTGGTTTGCAAAACGATCTGGCTTGGTCCATAAAAATTTTTTAAATCAAAATGAATAAAACCTTCTTCATTACTTGTGCAGCCATAAAGCTGAACACGTTTTCCAGGAACAGAAAGATAAACCAAAACGTTTGCGGCAGGCTTTCCTGTGATTTCATTCGTAACTTTTCCTGTAACAATATGCCCATAATTTTCGGGAACATAATTGAAAACCGCGCGATTATCTTCGGAAATATTTTTCCAGTCAAATCTTCTCCAGCCTTGTGTCAGCAACAAATTGTCGAGTGCAGCATTCGTTTCTGCATTATCATTTTTAAAATAAAAGTCAGGATTTTCAATATAACCTTTCAGGTTGGAAGTAAGCCACAAATAAGTGTCAATATTTTCAGGTGTTTGTTGTAAACTATCCAAACGAAAAACAGAAGCTGATAAATTTCCTGCCAAAGATTTTCCTGATTCATCTGTTGTGGAAAGATCAATATCAACTTTGTCTCTTTTATTAAAATTTGTTTTTTCTGTTTTTGTAGTGATCACCATTTTATGATCCGGCCTTTTGAAATAGAGTCTTTCACAAACGGGTTGACCGTTTGCAGTAAACAAAGTTATTTGCGCAATTCCTTCTTTCAGATCTGCTTTATTAATGGTAAAAGCTGCCTGGTTATTTTGCAGCGAAGCGGTTCGTGAATAATCAATATTGCGATTGGTTTCGGCAACTACATAAATATTTTGTGAAGATGGATTTACTGCGCTCACATTGAGTTTCAACTGATTTCCTTCATCAGTTAAATGCATTACAAAGCCGCTTTCATAAGCATCAGGCAAATTGGTTTTGATAACAGAACTATCGTTCAAAGTAGTGATGGCAGTATAATGTTTTCCGCTTTGGGGAGCGAAAAAAAAACTTCCCATTCCGAATTTTTGTGTTTGAAAATGAGCAATAGTATCCTGCGAACCATCAACAATCACACCATTTGCATCGGCGCTTTTTCCGGTGTTGTCATTAATTTTAAAAGCAACCAAACTGTTGATTCCATTTACCAGGTTTCCTCCTTCCGGAAAAAAGTGAGCCAAATATTTTATACTGTAATTGCGGATAGAAGGATCCAGATTTTCTGTAGTGTTTACGATCGTAATAAACTTTTTGAAAAAATAATTAGCCGAATCATTTTTCATCCAGTTCGTATAAGCTCTCAATTCATAATTGCCTGATGTAAGAGAAAGCGGAAGTTCAAAAGAGCCGCTGCCACTTCCATTTTTCACCGCAATTTTTCCCTGCAAAACAGGCTGATGCTGATTGTTCAATACTTCCACATAAACCACTTTGCTTACGGAAAGCGGCTTGTTATTGTCTGCATTTTCCACATAAGCTTTGAACCATAAAATATCACCACATAAGTAATAAGAACGGTCGGTGTGCACATACACTTTTTCCTGTAAGTGATTGCTGGTATAATCAGAAAAATTGCCAACCATTTTGTCAATATTCATTTGTGCAAAAGCAGGGACAGAAATGATTGCGCTTAAAAAGAAAGCGACGCAGCAAGTAGTTTTATGTAACATCTTACGATTCATTTATTATTTTTTTAAGGCCAGAAATCAGGTTTGACAGGGCTACCGGTGAGTGTGCAATCAACGCATGTGGCTGACGCAGAAAAATAACCGAGAACTGCTCCTGCCGGAGTAGAATCTTTTAAATATGGAATGAAAGCGCCGGATCCAAAATAAAATCCGATACTGTCTTTCAAATTGGGAACATCATATTCTGTGCAATTGTCAGGAAGATCCCAATCGGGAGGCATGGAAGAATGACTGATAAATATTCTTCTTTGTTGGATAGTTCCGGCTCCGATATAGCCGATCACTAATTCTGGAGAATCAGAAACAGAATGAATATTTCCTCTTGTTTGATTAGGTTGCGGATCGAAAAGCGAGCCGACATTTTCAGTATTGCTTTTCATTGCGTTCCAGTAATTATAACCCGAAGAATCTAACGCGTATTGTGTAACTAAAACGCTGTACAAAACACTGATCCTCCTGTCGTGATTGGGAATTAAAACGACTGGTCCTTCATGAATTACATCCTGTTTCAATTTTGCAGAGGAACCGAGAATGATGGTTGAAGAATTCCTGGTGCGGTAACAAACAAAAACCGGAACCGTTCTTGGAATTACAGTGGAATCATCACTATTGTATTTAATGTTTGAATAATATTGTGAATGAAATTCCCATGTTTCTGTGTAACTCCAGCGATAAAAATGAGTGTTGTTATTCGGATCGTTTGCATTCACGTAAACCTGAACATTGCCGTTATCAAATTTCCAACCCAAATCTTCTGAAGGAGAATTTTTGATGGCTACAAAATCTGAAATATATTCTCTGTTGTCGGAGGTGGTAATATGCAGACGATATTTCGCATTGGGATCTAAAAAATAATAAGCCGAATAGTTTCCAGCACCATTTTCCATTAAAGGGAAGACATCATTGAAATTACTTTCGATCACCACTTTTGCATTCAATTCATATTTGTAGGCAGCAGTATCACCCCAGGCAATATTCCTGGTGCGGCTCAGGTTGACAGAAGTTTCGCCATTGGCATTGATATACCCTTCCACTACCAGAAAATGCGCTTTTGCATTTTTAACCGGAGGATCATAAGGAACTCTACATTGTGCAAAAAACAAAACGCTTATAAAAGCAATCATCCATTTCCACGAAAAAATCTTTTTACTCATTTTAAAAAATCCATTTATTTATTGGTTCGCTATCAATTTTTTATTTACGGCCAGAACGATGGTTTAACCGGGCTTCCGGTCAATGTGCAATCTACACAGGTTGCTGATGCAGACAGATACCCGCTTGGAACAAACGCATTTGGAGGGTATTCATCATAGGGAACGTAGGTACCCGGACCGAAATAGAATTTTATGCTGTCAACGGGAACACTATATTCTGTGCAATTAGGTGCAAGATTCCAGTCGGCTGGCAATGAGGAATTACGAATAAATATTCTTTGCCCATCAGTAGTTCCTGCACCTACATAACCGATTACAGTTTCTGTGCTGTCAGTAATACAATGAATATTCCCTTTTATTTGATTAGGTTGAGGATCAAAAATAGAACCCACGTTTTCGCTATTTCCTTTCATGGCATTCCAATAATTATATCCGGCAGAATCAAGAGCATATTGCGTTACAACAGTACTATACAAAACACTTATTCTTCTATCATGATCAGGAATTACAGTAACAGGTGCTTCATGAATAACATCTTCTTTTAGTTTTAACGAAGAACCTAAAATGATACTGGAAGCATTGCGGGTACGATAGCAGACAAATACCGGCACTGTTCGCGGGTATACAGCGTTGAAGGTGGGATCATAAATATATTTTGAAAAATATTCAGAATGAAACTCCCATGTTTCGGTATAATCCCAGCGATAAAAATGAGTATTATTATTAGGATCCTCAGTATTGACGTAAATCTGAACGTCGCCATTATCATTAAGTTTCCACCCAATTTGCTGAATGGGCGGAGAGATTTTGCATTGAACAAAATCTGAACGATATTCTGTGTTGTCTGCAGTAATGATATGCAGCCGGTATTTAGCATTCGTATCTAAATAAAAATTGCCCGAATAATTTCCGTCTCCCGTTTCGTACAATCCATAAGTATTACTGCTTTCATCTTCAATAAAAACTTTTGCATTTAGTTCATTAATATAAGCGGCAGTATCGCCCCATGTAATATTCCTGGTACGGCTCAGTTTAATGTTGGTAATGCCTTCCGGATTTATATAACCTTCCACAACAAGAAAATGATCTTTTGAAGATTTTATCTGCGGATCATAAGGAACCTTGCATTGTGCAAAAAACAAAATGCTGCTAAAAGCAATTATCCATATCCGCGAAAAAATCTTTTTACTCATTTAAAAAAATCAAATTATTTGTTGTTTTACTATCAGTCTTTCCATTAAAACCTGATATTATAAGTGATAAATGGAATGGCGCTTCCAAAAATGGATAATTTGTAACCGTGTATCTGCCCATTTTCAGAAATGAAATAAACGGAATACGCATTCTTTCTTCCAGTCAGATTATACACTCCCAACGTCCATGAATTATGAGTAAGCTGGTGAATCTTATGATTGCCTTCAAGGTTCATCGAAAGATCAGTGCGGAAATAATCAGGAATGCGATAAGCATTTCTGTCCGAATATAAAACTCTTACAGAGCCTGCATAATCATATTCAGCAATTGGCAAAGTAATCGGTCGTCCTGTACTGTAAGTAGTATTCAGCGAAACACTAAAGCGATGAGTAAACCGATAATTACCGATGAAAGTAAAATTGTGCGGCTGATCAAAATTGCTTGGATATTCAGCACCATTATTTATTTTTTCGGCAGCAGTTGGATCATCCTGCTTCAGGAAAGATCGTGAATAAGTATAGCTTAGCCATCCATTGATTTTCCCGGTAGATTTTTTCACCAAAAATTCTACTCCATAAGCTTTCCCTTTTGTGTTGATCACATCTGTTTCAATGTGATGATTCATGATCAAAACCGCTCCACTACGATAATCCAGGTAATGATTAAACCATTTGTAATACAATTCCACAGAAGTTTCAATAGTATTGTTTTTGAAATTCTTATAAAGTCCCAAAGCTACCTGTGTTCCTAATTGCGGTTGTAAATTCGGATCACTTAATTTCCAAACATCAGTTGGTGAAATGGTGGTAGTGTTGGTGAGCATATGAATGTATTGACGCAAACTATTCGCAGATGCTTTTATGGAAGTATTATCCGATAAAGTATATCTTCCTGAAAGGCGGAACTCAGGTCCCATGTAGGTTTTAATGATTTTCCCTGAAGGATAATAGTTAGTGCTTACTACATTGTTCAGATCTTTTGGCAAACCCGGTGCATAATAATTTACATGTTTTGCGCCCATGTAATTGAACATCGAATAACGAATTCCTCCGTCGAAAGATAATTTGGAAGAAACATTATAATGATCTGATAAATAGAGGGCACTTTCCAAAGCGTGTTCTGCTTCCAACGTATCAGGAATAATGAGAGAAGTTTTCCCAAGTGGACTTAATGAACCTGAATGAACATTATACATCAGGCTGCTGGCGCCAAAAGTAATCGTGTGTTTATTACTTAAAAAATAACTGAAATCAAGATTGGCTTTGTATTGATTGATAGAGAATTTAAGATCGTAGGCATTTACAGAATCAGCATTGAAAGCAACCTGGTAATCGTAATGATCAATGCCGGCGCTCAACACTCCATAAAAGCGGTTATTAAAATTATGCTTCCAGTTGATATTGGCATTTTTATTATGATACTGATAGGTAGTGTCGCTGTTCAGATTGAACTTATCACCACTGATATAACCGTTTACATAAATATTGTTTTTGTTGTTGATCTTCCGGTTGATATGGATCGTTCCATCTTCAAAATTCGCGCGGCTTCTTGCATAATCTTTTGGTAACACTTTAAACAACCAGTTGGAGTAAGTGGTTCGTACCCCTGCAACAAAAGTTGTTTTGCTGTTAACGATCGGCCCTTCCAAAGTTACTTTGCTCGTAAGAGGTCCAATGCCTGCAGAGCCGGAAATCTTTTTATCGTTTCCATCCAAAGAAGTGATATCCAGAACAGAAGAAATTCTCCCTCCATATTTTGCAGGAATGCTGCTTTTATAAAGCGTTACATCTTTTATCACATCAGGATCGAAAGCAGAGAAGAAACCAAAAAGATGAGAAGGATTGTAAATGTTGGCACCGTTAAACAAGATCAGGTTTTGATCAGTGGCTCCGCCTCTTACATTCAGACCGGTGCTTGCCTCTCCTACTGACTTCACTCCCGGCAAAGTAAGCACAGCTCTCAAAACGTCCACTTCTCCCATCACCGCAGGAATTTGTTTGATGGCTGCCATCGTTAGTTTGTCCATTCCCATCGTGGTGCTTCTTACGTTTCTTTCTTTACCTGCTTCTACCAACACTTCTTTCAGCCTGGTCACTTTTTCGTCCATGTCGATATTGAATTTACCGTCAGAATACAACATTATCTGGCGTTTGGTGTCAAACATTCCGGGAGCAATAATATTTAACGTATGACGTCCTGCCGGAAGAATGAGGGAATAATAGCCAAACTGGTCGCTGCTTACTTGTACACGTGGATGATCGAGGTAAATGACAGCGCCGGAAATAGATTCTCCGGTTTGAGCATCACGAATATATCCCGCAACATTTACTTTTCCTGTCGGAATTTCATTTCTTTTTATTCCAATATTGAACAATTTATTTTCAACCGAAATTTCCTGTTTTGCTTTTTTAGGCTGATTCACAAGCGAAGAAATGTTTTCTTCATTTTTTGCAACTATAGAAGCAGTGTCCTGCTCGCCATTAAAAAATCCATAAGGAAGATTTGCTGAAAGCGAAAAACCTTTGGTTATAAAGACATTATTGTCTTTATCGATAATATAATGCCAGTTCGTATTAGAAAAAACTCTGTCCAACACAGAAGGCAAATGCGCATTGGTAACAGAAATGGTGATGGCTGTACTGTCAAACTGAGAAGGATCATAATAAAAATGGAAGTTCGTTTGTGCTTCCACTTTTTTCACAAAATCATTAAAGTTTACTTCGTTGAAAGTTCCTGTGATTAAATTATCATTTTGCTGCGCAAAAGTATTCAGCGAAAAAAACAATAAGACGATTGACGAAAACAGTCGAATACGCCGTTGTATTTTTTTTGAGTTCCATTTCATATTAATGAGTTAGTTGATCATAGAATGCCGAAACTTTTTTCATGGTTTCTTCAAAATTTTTACGACGGAATTTCAAATGGTTTTTCCTCATCATCTTCTTCAGATCATGAAGATTGTTTTTGAATAAATGGTAAACATCTTTTTTGTTGCTTACCAGGTAATAAAGGCCGTCTTTATGAATATAGTAGCGGTCTTTTGTATAAAAATTATAGACCAGCAGATTTCCTTTGATCTGTGGATCTCTCACTTTGATTCTTCTTGCCAAAAACTGGATACGGCCGTTGTAGAGCAGATCATAATATCCTGTATTATACAGGTTTTCCTTATGATCTTCATAAAGTTTGATAAATGTGTGTTCCCAAACATTGAAGCTATCAATAAAATCATTTTCCAAAACAATTGGTGAAGTGTGATCTGCTCCATGAATAACCACTTTATTCCTGTTAACATCATACATCACTGAAAGCGAATCGTATTTTCTTCCTTTATAATCTACCCAGCCATTTGAAAAATCTCCACTGATAAAATAGGGATCGCCTTCCATTTTAAAAGTGTAATAAATGTATTGCGTTCCATTATATACCGGTTTCTCAGGGCCGGTAAATTGATTGTACATCGCAACAGCATTTTTAATCTGCAGATCTGAAACTGAATCTTTTGTTGCATTTTGGGAAAACGATTGAAATTGAAAAAATAAAATGGGAAGGAGTAGTAATAAAATCTTCATCAGCCAGTTATTTCATTTTGAAAAAAATTAAACAGATAGTTTGCATTAGGACAAGCCAAAGATAATTTTTGTTGCATCAAACAGTTATTTTTTTACAAACGGTAATATAGTTATTAGTAATTGAGTTATCAGTACCAATAACTTTCTCAGTTCACTTCTTAAGCGCTTTGGCAATTGCTTTTTGAACAAGCGGCTCCATGATCTTATAACCTTCTTCTGTTGGATGCACACCGTCTTTGGAAAGATTGGCCGGTAATCCTTTTCTTTCATCCACCATTGCGTCGTAATAATCGCAATAAACGAAATTATTTTTAGCAGCAAATTTTTTCATCCATTCATTTACTTGAATTATTTTTTGAACCGGATCAATTCCAGGGCGCCATGGAAAAGAATAAGCGGGAAGAATAGAACACATCACCACTTTGATTCCGTTTGCTTTTGCCAGTTGTGCCATAGAAGCCAGGTTATCTTCAATCATTTCAACACTTGAGGGACCTGTGTTTCCGGCGATGTCATTGATGCCTGCAAGGATCACTACCACTTTCGGTTTCAAATCAATAACATCCTGGCGAAATCTGATCAGCATTTGAGGAGTGGTTTGTCCGCTGATGCCGCGATCGAGGTAATTATTTTTTGCAAAAAAATCAGGGCTTGCATTGATCCATCCATCGGTAATAGAATTACCCATAAACACGACGCGGTTTTCATTTGCGGAAGGCGCAGAAAGCTTTGCATTTTCAGGTCTGTAGCGGCGAAGATTAGGCCAGTCGTTGGTTTCATTTAATTGATCTTTCACAGTATCTTTTTGAGCTTTAATTGAAGGAGCTAAAAATAAAAGAAATCCCATAAACGCAGCCATCTGTAAATACTTCATTGGAAATGATTTTGCTTGAAAAATATTTTGACAAATGAAAGTACTTATAAAGAATGAAAAAGAGGAAGTTTTCTGTAGAAGAAAAATGAAGTCTTCTTCTTTTAAAGACGAAAAAGTTGAATAAAAAGTTAGTTTACTGATACAATCAATTCCTATACCAGCTTATAAATAAACTCCTCTATCTCCGCTTGCCGTGCATTCGCAAAACCTCTGTCTGCGCCGATTTTTAAAAAACCGTTTTTTTCTAAAACTTTCTGCGAACCAAAATTATCAAAGGCAACGCGTGCAAAAATCGGTCTTGTGTTCTCGATGGTCAAAAAGTTTTTCAGTGCGGTTGTTGCAATTCCTTTTCCCCAAAAGCTTCTGTCTATCCAATATGTAATTTCAGCATCGCCTTCTATTTCAAATTTTGCAATACTGCCTACGATCCTTTCATCAACTAAAATGGTCTGGTTATTTATTGCAGGGTCAGCCAGGATTTTTGTAAATTTTTGAAAATACGCGTCTTTATCTGAAGGATCTTTTGGAGTAAAAGCAGCTAAGTAAATTCCCTCTTTATCAAGTTGAAACTGAAAGAAAAATTCGAGGTCAGATTGTTCACTTGGTCTGAGTTTTAATGGTGCATTTTGCATTATTCTGTTGCTAATAATTGGATGATTAAATTACAGCAAATCAACAAATAATTCGATTTTTATTTTTGATTCTTTCATGCATCACAAATAAAAGGCAAGACCTTTGCGGTGTAAATAAAAGTAAGGCCGAAAACTGTGTTGAATGCTTCAGGCAATTTAAAAAAGATTACGTTTTTAGACTGCTACCATCTATTCATTTTTAAAAAAGTTAATTATGAAAGCAAAATTGATCTTCCTGTCTGCGACGCTGATGTTCACCAGCATCACAAGCTGCACCGAAAAAAGTTCAAAGTCGTCGTCGGCAAACAATAACACAGATACTTCTCATTTACCTCCTGTTGAATCCAAATCTCCCAACAGCGATTATAAACCCGCATTCCCCGGTCAGACAAGAATTGACGGAGTAAAAACAACCACACCTTACACTGTTGAAAAAATAGCCAGTGACATTGGAGCTGTGTTTGGCATTGTGCCAATGCCTGATGGCAGATTGATGGTAACGGTAAAATCCGGTTATATGGAAATTTATGATGCCAATGGAAATCTTGTCAAAAAAATTACGGGTTTTCCTGAAGTAGTTTTTTCCGGACAGGGCGGTTTGCTCGATGTGGCATTTGATGCCAATTTTCCTACCAACAAAATGATGTATTGGAGCTATTCAGAAAAATACCAGGATGGAAGTTTGACAACTGTTGCAAAAGGAAATCTGGATGAAGCTGCGGGAAGAGTTGAAAATGTTTCTGTAATATTCAGAGCGACACCGGCTACCAACAGCACCTTACAATATGGTTCACGATTGGTATTTGATAAAGACGGAGACCTTTTTGTAAGTATCGGAGAAAAGTCAATTACATCTGCAAGAGTGCAGGCTCAGCAACTGGGTTCCTATCTCGGTAAAATAATCAAAATAACCACCGACGGCAAGCCTGCACAGGGAAATCCATTTCTCAACACAGCCGGTGCGCTTCCTGATATTTATTCTTACGGCCACCGCAATCCGGAGGGACTGGATATTGATGCCACAGGTGCATTATGGGAATCTGAATTTGGCCCACGCGGTGGCGATGAAATAAATTTGATAAAACCCGGCAAAAATTATGGCTGGCCTGTAATTTCTTATGGTATAGAATATAGCGGCGAAAAAGTGGGCGATGGCATTCAGCAAAAAGAAGGTATGGAACAGCCGGTTTATTATTGGGACCCGGTTATTTCTCCCAGCGGCATTTGTTTTTACAAAGGTGATGCGATACCGGAATGGAAAAACAATTTATTTGTTGCTGCACTCAGTGGCCAGCACGTTGACAGGCTTGTAATTAAAGATAACAAAGTGGTGGGTGAAGAAAGATTGCTTACTGACAAAGATCAGCGCTTTCGGGACGTAGCCTATATGAACAATGTGCTTTATGCTATTTCTGATAACGGAGATCTTTATCGGATCATTAAGAAATAGAAGGCACTCAAGCGGTTAGGCTCCTCTTGTCAATTTTTTTCTACAAGATATTCCTTCGCTTACTACAACCGGACATTATCCGGCACACTACTTTTGCATCGCATATCTCAGATAGGACGATTCATAAAAAATCCAATATTCAATCGTTTTAAGACTGAAAAACCTATTAAGTAAACCCGCAAAGTGATGGAATTTCTGTCACTTTTTTTGTTTAATTATTTTCTCAAAATCAAAAGCATATAAAAAAACTCATGAAAAGTGCGGCCAAAAACGTAACAATCAATTCAGGCATTATTTTTATAAAATTTTCTATTTTAGAAAATCATAAAACTGTAAAAAAGCTTTTCATTTAATGTACCTTCGCAACTTATTATTTATCTAAAACTTTGTGTTTTTTATAATTAAGCATTAAAATGAAATTAAACCTTTTAGCGTTTGGGGTTCATCCTGATGATATAGAGTTGAGTTGTGCGGGCACATTACTGGTAGAAAAAAACAAAGGCAAAAAGACAGGGATTATTGATCTGACAAGAGGCGAACTCGGAACGCGTGGCACAGCCGAGACAAGAGAAGAAGAAGCAGAAAATTCGGCAAAAATTTTAGGAGTTGATGTGAGAGAAAATCTGGATATGGCTGACGCTTTTTTTAAAAATGATGAAGAAAATCAGCGGAAAATAATAACAGTTCTTAGAAAATACCAGCCGGAAGTTGTTTTGTGTAATGCGCCGGACGATCGTCATCCTGATCATGGCCGTTCTGCAAAATTAGTTGCTGATGCATGTTTTTTATCCGGTTTAAGGAAGATTGAAACGTTTGACGGACAAAATAAACAGGAAGTGTGGAAGCCATCATACGTTTTTAATTATATCCAGGATCAATATTTTACTCCATCATTTGTAATAGATATTTCAGAAGTTATTGAAATAAAAGTAAACGCGATCAAAGCCTTTAAAACACAATTTTTTACAGGTTCTGAAAATAACAACGAACCGCAAACTTATATTTCAACTCCGGAGTTTTTAGAAAGCGTGATCAATCGTTCCAAAATGTTTGGCAAAATGATCGGTGTAAAACACGCCGAAGGATTTATCTCAAAAAAAATGGTCGGTTTCAATTCATTTGATGCTTTAATCCAGAATATTACTTAACGCTTATCAGAAAAATTTAAAATTCAAAATCAAAAACAATAATGTCAACACCAAAGTTCATGCAAGGCAGAGGAGATTTTCATACGGTTTTGAAAAACCGCGTCAATCAATACTTTACCGAGCACCAGCGCCCGATGACGGGCAATTTTTCATTGCTGTTCAAAGCTTGTTTATTCAGCGTTTGCTATCTTTTAGTATATGTGCATTTAGTATTTTTTACACCTTCTGTCTGGATCGCGATTCCGGAATGTATTTTCTTCGGATTATTAACGGCCGCGATTGGGTTTAATGTGATGCACGACGGCGCGCACGGAAGTTTTAGCAAATATCCGTTTCTAAACAAAATCGCCGGCTCTTCTCTTAATTTTCTCGGCGGCAGCGCCATTATGTGGAACATGAAACATAATATCATTCATCATACTTATACCAACATTGACGGAATCGATGATGACATCGAAGCCCGCCCCTGGCTTAGGTTTGCCACCACTCAAAAGAAAATGAAATTGCATAAATTCCAGCAATATTATTTCTGGTTTTTATACGCGTTATTACATTTGATGTGGATTTTTATGAGTGATTATCAAAAGTATTTCAAGCGTAAGATCGGGCCAATTCCTTTAAGAAAAATGACACTGTATGAACACATTTCCTTTTGGACTGCCAAACTCATCTATGCTTTCATGCTGATCGTTTTACCAATATTGCTTTTAGGTTTTACAACCTGGCTTATTGGGTTTCTTTTGATCACGATGGTTACAGGTTTTGCCATCAGTATCGTTTTTCAACTGGCTCATACTGTTGAACACACTGATTTTCCGTTACCAGGCGATTCAGGAAAAATTGAAAATGAATGGGCGATACACCAGATTCATACCACTGCCAATTTTGCTACCAAAAACAAAACCATTTCATGGTTATTGGGTGGATTGAACTTCCAGATCGAGCATCATCTGTTTCCGAGAATTTCGCATGTTCATTATCCCGCAATCAGCAAAATAATCAAAAAGACCTGCGGTGAATACGGGATCAATTACATTGAATTTCCAAAAATGACACAAGCGATTGTTTCCCATGTTCATTATCTGAAAAGGCTTGGACAAATAGCTTAAAGTATAATTTTTACCAAAAAATCCTTACATAAAAAACGTAAGGATTTTTTTATGAATAATATCTAAAACTGGCAGGGAAATTGTAAAAAAAATCAGCAATAAATATTTGTATTTTTTTAGAAAGAAAAACAAAATGATTTTGTTACTTCCGTCTTTAAGATTTCCTTTTTAACTTTACCACATGAACATTCATTTTCAAGATCTCATTCCTGAAGACTTTAATATGAACTCACGCGTTTGGGTTTATCAGTCTAACCGCATGTTTACGATCAACGAAGCGTTGCAACTCGAAGAATTGCTGGAAAATTTTAGCAAAGAATGGAACAGCCACGGAAACCCTGTCAAAGGTTATGCGAATTTATTTTTTGGCCAGTTCATTATTGTTATGGCTGACGAGTCACACGTGGAAGTGGGCGGATGCAGCACTGATTCTATTTTCAGGTTTATAAAAAATATTGAACAGGATTATCACGTTCATCTTCTCGACCGCCAATTGCTGGCATTTATTATCAAAGAAAAAGTTCAGTTGATTCCTTTACAACAGGTCAATTATTCTATCGAAAATGATTTTATCACTCCCGATACTTTGTATTTCAATAATACGATTCTAACCAAGAAAGAATTATTAAACAACTGGATCATTCCGGTGAAAGATAGCTGGCTAGCGAAAAGAATTCCTGCAAGCCATCTGCATTAATTCAAACTAAAATAGAAACTCAACTTATTGGTTCGTTTACTGCAACAGAACTTTCTGTTATTGTTTGGTTGCGCTCTTCATGTCAGCCCATCCCCATTTGTTTTGAATTACAGGGCCTTTCATTAAATACAATTCAGGATTCGTTCTTGCAGCCGTCTTAAACGCCGTTGCATCAAGGCTGAAAATGGGGAGATTATAATTATTTCGTTTATTGAAAAAATTATCTGCTTCAGTCATTTCAGGTGTTACAATATAGATCAGGCTATTGTTTTGTTTTGCGTAATCATAGACCTTCGTAAACGAATCCAACCAATAATCTGTATTGGAAAAACCTTTTACAAAGAACAAATAATAAGTAGCATCGAGCGTCAATACCGCTTGCGTTGTGTCATTTCCGGAGAGCGTGGTCAGATTAAAATCCTTGATCGGCGGCTCATTATTTTTTCCTTTCTGAATAATAAAATCTTCACGGCTTACAAAACTCCACGTGGAATCCGGAAGGTTATTGATCGTAAAGTTTTCTTTCTTTCCATTTTTTTCATAAACAAACCGGTATTCTTTTTTGTCAGGAACTGCGTCAGCAGGCATTTTACGAAGCTTTAAAATATTGCCGCCTTTTTTGTAGGGAAGACAATCCACAGTTGGTAAATGGCGCAACACATACCATTGATAAAATAAAACAAGTGTACATGAAATGATCAACAGCAAAACGTTGATCGCCGGAGTGAACACCGGAATAATGTATCTTCTTCCAAAAAAAAGTATCAGCACCAGCACAAACAAAATCAAATCCTTGATAAAAGATTGCATGGAAGTTAAGGGAATACAATCGCCAAAGCAGCCACAAGTCGATATTTTACCGGACAATGCCGCATAGCCGGTAAGAAAACCAAAGAAGATGATGAGTAATAAAATAAGCCATGTAAAAAAGTTTCGCCAAATTCCTAAAAGAATTCCAACGCCTACCATTATCTCTAACGTAATCATAATGACAGCAAATGGAAACGCATAATCAGTAAGCCAATGCATCAGATTTGCAAGCGAAGTATTGGCGGCCCACACTTCAAAAAACTCCTGCATTTTATAAGCAAGTCCCTGCGGATCCATTGCTTTTACCAGTCCTGAAAAAATAAAGAGCACGCCAACAATTACGCGGCAAATATTTACTAATAGTTTCATTTTGGTTTTTTTAAAAGAAGAATGAAATTAAGCTAATCCGATAATATTAAAGCAAAAGCTGCATAATTTAAAATGTCATAAAAATTGGCATCGATGCCTTCGCTCATCAAAGTTTTTCCTTCGTTTCTGATGATCTGTTTTATCCTCAGTATCTTGGCAAGAATCAGATCAACAAAGCTTTCCATGCTCATGTCGCGCCATGCTTCTCCATAATCGTGATTCTTATTTTGCATTAAAGTTTTGGCGTTCAGAATTTTTTCATCATAAAACTTTAGCGTTTCTTCAACAGATAATTCTTCTATCTCATCATCATGAATATCGAGTTGTATCAAACCAATGACTGCATAATTTAAAATTCCGCGAAATTCTCCCTTAGCGTCATCATCAATTTTTTGAGTTCCTTTTTCCTGGATGTTGCGAATGCGTTTTGCTTTTATATAAATCTGATCGGCAACAGAAATTGGTCGGTATACCCGCCATGAAGTGCCGTAATCTTTGGTTTTTTTTAGAAAAATTTCCCTGCATTTTTTTACTGCATCATCAAATTGCAGATCGGTATTAACTTGCGACATAATTATTGCCAAATTTAAACTTTAAATCATAATGTTTTCACTGAATTGCAAAGGGAAAATGCTTTTTACCGAAAAGCCTTTGATCATGGGCATTTTAAATCTTACAGAGGATTCATTTTATGCCGGAAGCAGGATGGCAAACATTGACTCAATAAAAAGTAAAGCTCTGCAGATGTTGCATGAAGGCGCGGATATTTTAGATCTCGGTGCACAAAGCACGAGGCCTGCAAGCACACGTATTTCGCCGCATGATGAATTGGAAAAATTGTTACCTGCGATTGAAATGCTCATCAAAAATTTTCCCGGGATCATTCTTTCAATTGATACGTATCATTCGGAAGTTGCAAAAAAATGTGTGAATGCAGGAGCAGCAATTATCAATGACATCAGTGGCGGAGAGATGGATAAAAGTATGATCACAACTGTGGCACAATTAAAAGTTCCTTACATCTGCATGCACATGAAAGGCGTGCCGGAAACGATGCAACATGAAACACATTATGAAGATGTAACGAAAGAAGTGCTTGATTTTTTTATTGTAAAAATTGATGAATGCAAACGTGCCGGAATTAACGATGTGATCATTGATCCGGGATTCGGATTTGGAAAAAATATTTCTCAAAATTTATTGTTACTGAAGCACCTGAAAATATTTAAA
>JBQCIM010000134.1:0-189412 GCA_051953735.1 Ginsengibacter sp. | reverse complement strand
TAGGACTTTATATTTGCAGAGATATCATTCAAAGACATTATGGAAAGATTTGGGTAGAAACGGCGGAAAAGGGGTCGGTATTTATTTTTTCATTACCATTAAAACATTCCTTAACAACACAACAAACATCAGTTTAGTTCGTTTTTACATTTAAAAGTACCTTACAAATACATTTTTATGAACAAAATTCTTGTAGTAGATGATGACCTCGACATATTATCATTGGTGCAGATAATGTTAAGTATGAATAATTTTAAAGTAGAAGCTATTTCGAGATGGGAAGATATCAATAATCGGATGGAAGATTTTAAACCGGATCTTGTTTTGCTTGATGTGTCGCTGGCAGGAGCAGATGGTCGCGATATCTGTAAGAATATGAGAAGTACAAAAGAAACGGCTGATATACCAGTTATTCTCTTTTCAGCCAATGCAGAAATGGGTAATTATATCAAAGATTGCAGAGCGCAAGCTTTCATTCCAAAGCCTTTTGAGTTGTCTAATCTGATAAATACTATCAAAACTTATGTAAATTGATTGAGGTTAGTAAACAAACAAATAAGGTTATTTTCTCTCACCTTGAACTTTCAACATCGTTATCTCAGCCACTTCCTTAAAGTAGCAAAAACAGCTTTTCTAATATAATCTGCGTCAAACATTTCTCCATAATGTGGAGCGCCTGGAACAATGATCAGTTGATTCGGTACACCTGCAAGCGTAAGCCATGAACTTAAAATTTTGGATTCAGTATTGGGAACTGACTGATCTTTTTCTCCCTGAACAATAAGAAACGGCGGATCATTTTTATCAATATAAGTAACAGGGCTGGCAATTTTTGCAAGATCAGGACGATCGACCGGCATTGCTCCCAGAAGAATAGAAACAGGGTTTTGTGGGTTATTGACGGAAGTGTCAGGATTGGTAGCTAACATAATAAGATCAGAAGGACCATAAAAATCCAAAGCACATTTTATTTTAAAATCGGGCTTTTTTCCTTTTGCATAAAATTCTTTTACATTGTTGTTATTGCTCAATGCCATTAAAGAGGCAAGATGGCCTCCCGCTGAAAAACCAATGACTGCAATTCGGTTTTTATCAAGATGATATTTGGATGCATTTGTATAAAGAAATTCAATAGCCTCATTGCAATCTCTGATTTGAGCTGGGAAAACACTGTCGGTACTGAAACGGTAATCAATAGAAGCAAGCGCATAACCGCTGTCAATAAATCCTTTAACCGTTTTTTTCATATAGCCCATGTCAGCATACTTGTCATTCATCATCCATGCACCGCCATGAATCCAAACGACGAGACGAAGATTTTTCCCTGCATTTTCAGGTAAATAAATGTCAAGTAAATGTTTATGCAGTGTATCGTTGGCATAAGGAATATTTGCATAAATAACAGTTCCGGCCGGAAAAATATCGCTAACGGAAGATTTTTGTGCAACAGTTGTTTGAAAGATGAAACTGAAGCAAAGCAAACTGATCAACTGGTTTTTGATTTTCATTTATTAAAAGTAAGAAGTATTTATTACAGTAATTATAAAAGTGAACGACGAATTAGAACTATCAAATTGATTAAAGAGCTATTTATTATAAAAAATTTATACCTTGGCTGAAATTTTGCATAATAGCTATATATTTTAATAACTCTAAATCTATAAAACGTGAAAATTCATCTAAGTTTAATAGCGATTGCAATAGCAATGCTATGTGTTACAGGGTGTGTAAGCACCAAAAAGTTTAATTCTTTACAGGCAAAATATAACAGTTTATACTCAACGAATAGCGATTTGACCAGGCAAAATGAAGAGTGCAAAAGCAACCTTGACCGGACAACCCTCCAGGTGAAAAGCCTACAAGATCAAATAAACGCTGAGCGTGACCACGTCAGATCACTGCAGTCTGCGTTGGATAAATGCCTGACCTCTTCGAGCCAGGGAAATGTAAATATTTCAAAACTGGTGGATGAGATCAATGCATCGAACAAATATATTCAGGAACTGATCGCTTCAAAAAGCAAGAGTGATTCTTTGAATATGGTATTGACCAACAATCTTACCCGCTCACTCAGCAAAGACGAAATGCAGGATGTTGATGTAAAAGTGCTAAAAGGAGTTGTTTATATTTCTTTGTCTGATAACATGCTGTATAAATCAGGCAGCTATGAAATTTCAGACAAAGCAGAATCAACTTTATCAAAAATCGCAAAGATTATTACCGATTATAAAGACTATGACGTATTGGTAGAAGGTAATACAGACAATGTGCCTATCTCAAAACCTAATATTCGTAATAACTGGGATTTGAGCGCATTAAGAGCAAGTTCTGTAGTACAGGCGCTTCAAAACAATTTTGGTGTGGATCCAAAACGCCTTACAGCAGGAGGACGTGGTGAGTACAATCCTGTAACAACAAACGATACACCTGACGGTAAATCAAGAAACAGGCGTACTGAGATTATCATCACTCCTAAACTGAACCAGTTTATGGATTTGATTGGAAAAGGTGCAGCTGATTCTACAGGGACACATTAAGGATTTTCAGAATAATAAAAGACCTATAAGGCTCAAAAAGTCGTATAGGTCTTTATACTTATAGAAGTACATATCCTCCTTCAATCACATTTTGTAAAAAGAACTGGTAATCGATCCATGCAAAACCTTTATCGGCCCAGGCGGTGCCCCACGAATTCATGATTCTAAATGCATTTTTTTGATCATCATACCCCGAAATGATCATTGCGTGGCCATCTGTTAATTCCCCTTTCCTTTGCTTCCAAATAAATGGCGCATGAAGTTTGTTAAAACCTTCATCTACCGTGATTGAGAATAAAACAGGCTTCTTTTCTTCAATAGCCATTTTTATTAATGTCAGATCATGAAGATTTACTTTTTGCCAACCTTTAATTTTATTGCTTTCGGCCAACATTTTTTGCAAATTATCCGGCTGTAGTGAACATTCGTCTGCATTATAAGGAAGCGCACTTAAAGGACATGCTCCTTCTGTTTTTAGCAAATACAGATTGTCTAAAAAAGAAGTACAACCACAGTTGCCTTTACTGATTTGATTGTACGTAAACTTTGGACTTAAATTTCCGGTGTCACTATAAGCTTTTTGCCGTGTAATGTGTAAATAATAATTTGCTGCTCCATAAACAACGGCCCATGATGTGCATGAACCCTGACTTCCCTGGTTTCCCGGAACAGGCATTTCTAACAGAATTGAGTCTGGCAATGAGGTAGTATCGGAAGGAACAAAATTGCTGGTGTCAGGAATTGTAACTCCTAAAGATGAACTGCCCTCAGAACAATAACCGGTGGCAAACGGATAATTTGCCGGCAAGGTGTCAGCACGAAGGGAGTCAGAAAATATCTGATCAGAAAGTTCATTAGAGTATTCTTTTTGGCAGCCGCTGAAAACAAGAAATAAGAAACTACCAAAAAGCAGCAACTTTTGAGTTTTCATTATATTTCGTTTTCAATTTTCAAATGCTGTTATTGGCTTTTCAATGTCACATTTGGCAAACTGTCATAATATAATATGAAGTTATAGAAGCTTTTTGATATTTGACGCAGTAGACAAATAAATAAAATGATTTTCTCTTTTATTGTATTTTAAAAAAGCTTCTACGACTCTTTTCAATAGAACGAGTTAAGAATTTTGCTCACTTTTGTGGTGTTTTCCATGCCTGGGCATGAGGATAGCTTTTTTCCTGGTGATCTTTTTACATTTGGCATAATTGAAATTTTGCTGATCAGTATTTAAAACACAAATACAAAATATGTACCTATAAATTTTGTAGACCGGATTTTATTTTATTCTTAATAAACTAAATTTCTTTACATTTATCAGTAATAAAAATTTTCATTTTTCTTCACGTTTAATAAAAATTCCAATGAAATTTTTTTTGACTCTCTTGCTCTTTTTTGCAATAGCTGCGGGTTGCAAACAGAAATTACTTTCCGGAACTGCGTTGCAAAACAAATTGAAAGAAACCATGACTGATTATTTACACAAAACTTTAAGACCCGGGGTGCAGTTTACGGTCGAGGATGTAAATTATTTTCCTGAACAAACTGAAAAAGCATTTGTGTGCCAGTTTCATGTTCACATGAAATATGAAAATAAAGACACAACAGGCCTGATGATTGCTACTATTTCCAATGATTTTAAAAAAGTTCAACGGACACAATAATTTCATTAAGCTCTTAAACTGAAAACATGAAAAAATTATTTTCAATTATTGTTCTTGTAATTTTTATAGCATCATGCAACAATAGTTCTTCAAGCTCTCAATCCGGTTCAGATTCTTCTCACATGAAAATGGATAGTTCCGCTATTGATTCTACGTCATCAATGTCGCACATTTCGGATGGAACGATGGCGATGCAGAGTGGAAAAATGCATGTAATGACAGGTGGAAAATGGGAATTAATGTCTCAGCCCATTACGTGTAAAGATCAATGCCAGGTATTAACAAACGGACAAGTGCTGATGAAAAATGGGCAAAAGATGACACTTAAAGAAGGCGAAATGATCGACAATGAAGGACATATGATTGATGCCAATGGAAAAATGATGTCGGATCAAATGCAAATGAATGATTCAATGAAATGATTATTGAACCGGCTCCAGATCTTTTTTATTTAACCAGCCTCTTGTTGACTCGCCTTTTTTATTGATATAAATTACGTATACAAAACCATTTTCTTCATTAGTGGCATTTACCACAAGGTTTGGGCGTGGTTCAAGGAAAAGATTTTTTTGATTAGTTGTATCCGGCGTTCTGTAAAACCATGTTTTATTTATAACTGTATATCCATGAGATTGCGTAGAATCGGCCTGTGATTTTGTTTCTTCCACCTTTGCAACTGCAGGTTGACTTACTGAACTGATGGCAGTTTTTTTGTTTTTATTTGAATCACTTTCAATAGCTGCTGAGGAAGTTTTTAATGTATTCACTTTTGTGACGTTTGCAGAATCAGTTCGTTGCTTTTTTGAAAGTGTATCCAAAGCATTGTGCTGACTGATAAATCCTTCTGTAATATTTTTTACAAGATTGTTTCCTCTCAAATTATAAAAATAAAAGAAGGCACCTCCAAGCAAAACGACGAGAAGGATCGCTGCAGGAAGCACTTTTCTTTTTTTCTTTTTTTCAACAAGTGGTGTACTGGTTTCAAAAAACTCATGAAGGTTTTCTCTGCGTGTAGCAATTAATGGGGGTTTTTTATCAATTGAAATGCTTTCTTTTTCAGAGACAGTTTCTGCTAACGCATTGATCAGTTTGTAATCATTAATATTTAAATTGTAATGATTCTCTTTAATATCATATGCTGTTATATAAAAATTATTGTCTGTTTTATTAGCTGATGAAGACGATCTGTGTTTCCATTTATTTAAAATATCGTTGACCTCGCTTAATTGAACAGAAGCAAGCCAATCACTTTTATCATTACCTGCGAAACTTTCATTTACCGTACGCGTTTTTCTGCTTCTTTCCATTTTGCAAAACCAAACCTTATCTGTTTCAGTTGATTTATTAAAGATCAGAATTCCAGCGGCAGAAAATAAGGAATTGCTGATTTGTGGTAAGTTTATAACGCCTTCCAAATGATAATCGTCAACAATATTTTGACGCACTTTTATCATTTCAGGGCTTTTACTTTTTAATAAAATTTCAGGAACAAGAATTACGGCTCTTGCGCCGGATTGTAAGTTTTGAAGAATTTGTTCCAATAAAAAAATCTCTTTTTTTAGATTGGATGGAACCGGTATTTCACCTTCAATTGCCATATTACTTTCAATGTTCGCAAACAACAAATTTGAAAGGACCAAGGAAGGCTTTTGAATTAATTTAATTTCTTCTGTTGATGAGAAATCTATATTCGGATCTTTAATTCCATGCAACATCATTCTCATTCCGGCAAGACGCAACTGCACCACATTTGACTCTATACCTTTCAACTTTTCCGCCTGCAAAGAGATTGAATAACTGTTTTCAATAAAATTAGCGGCGCTTATCAGCAAGCTTCCATTTCCTGTTGCGGGATCCCAGATCAAATCCTGCGCTGTTGGCTCTGCTAGAGAAACCATCAATCGTGAAACAAAATCAGAAATTATTTCATGCCCGCTTTGTGTCGCTACTTCCGTTTTTCTAAAAAGATATTCAACTAAAGCAGCTTTTGTTTCTGCGTCGCTTGATTCAATTTCATTGATAATTTCAATAACGTTTATTAATAATTTGGAAGTAGGAGGAACCAGTGAAGGAATTTTGAAATATTTGCTGTATAAACAATCAGAAGTACCATAAAGTTTCATCAACTCCAGCAATCCTGATTTCTTTGTAAAAAGTTCATGAATGGTTTGTGCGTCAGCACCTTTTAATTTGCTCCAGGTAAATTCTTCGATTTCTCTTGTATAAATAAACTGATCGGCGGAAGCGACAGGAAGCTTTTTTTTGATCAATCCATGATCATCCAATTTTTTTATAAAAAAGATATACGCGATCAGATCAAGGACTGCCAATGGTCTCAACGAACTGACCGGCCAACAGTTATCCCATTTCTGATCAATATTTTTTTTCAACTGTGGTGTAAGCATATTTATCAGGTAAAAAACTTATTATAATAAACAAAAACTTTGCTAAATATTTTTTGAAAGCATTTTGTGCTATTAAACACATCACCTGCGCTATAAAATTAATAAAAGCTTAAGATATTTTAATATTTTCATTTTCGAAATGAAAAGCGTGCAAGTAAGGAAGGACGCCGCATTCGCAGAAATAAAAATTTCAATGTGCCGGGAGTAAACGAATCAATAATTCCTTTTTCTATTTTGTAAAAAAATCAGACGAGATACCCAAAAGCATTATCGCCCTTCTTTAATTCGGTATAATTTATTTTATAGAAATCCAGATTTTTCTTCAATTCTTTATAATCTTTCCTGTCGCCTAATTCAATGCCGACTAAGGCTGGCCCGGCTTCTTTATTATTCTTTTTAATGTATTCAAATCTGGTAATATCATCATTGGGGCCCAGCACTTCATTTACAAATTCTTTTAGCGCACCGGGCCGCTGTGCAAAGCTGATCAGGAAATAATGTTTTAATCCTTCATATAGCAAGGATCTTTCTTTTATTTCCTGCATTCTGTCTATGTCATTATTGCCGCCGCTTACAATACAAACAATATTTTTACCTTTTATTTCTTTTTTATAATCGTCCAAAGCTGCTATAGATAAGGCTCCCGCCGGTTCTACTACTATTGCATCTTCATTGTACAATTGCAATATTGTAGAACAAACCTTCCCTTCCGGAACCAAATGCATTTCATTTAAAACATCTTTGCAAACGGAATAGGTAATATCTCCTGCACGGCTTACGGATGCACCATCTACAAAATGATCTATATCATTCAATGTTACCGGATGACCTTCTTTAAAAGCTTCTGACATAGAAGGCGCTCCCTCAGGTTCTACACCAATTATTTTTGTTAAAGGAGAAAATGTTTTAAAATAAGAACCAACACCAGAAGCCAATCCGCCGCCGCCAACAGGAACAAATAAATAATCAACATGCGTAAGATCTTCCAAAATCTCTAATCCGACAGTAGCCTGCCCTTCAATGATTTTATAATTGTCATAAGGAGGAATAAAAGTCATTTTATTTTCCCTGGTAAATTTCAAAGCAGCTTCCGCGCATTCTTCAAAAGAATCTCCAACCAATTGCACTTCAACAAAATTTTCTCCAAACATTTTTGTCTGTTTCACTTTTTGTTTTGGTGTGATCACGGGCATAAACACAACGCCATGACATTCTAATTTTTTACAAGAGTAAGCAAATCCCTGTGCATGATTGCCTGCACTGGCACAAACGACACCATTCTTTAATTGTTCTGGAGGCAATGTGCTAAGCATGTTGTAAGCGCCCCGAAGTTTATAAGACCGAACCACTTGCAAATCTTCTCTTTTTAAAAAAACATTGCACTGAAATTTTCTGGATAAATTCCTGTTTAAAATAAGTGGAGTACGGTTTATAATATTTTTTAACCTTACAGATGCGTCTGCAACACCTAAACCATCAAACACAGGGTGGTAATTAGTTTCATGGCCATTTAAATGGATCTTGTGATTCATAAAAAATATTTTAAAAAAGTTGCCAACTTTCTAAAAGCCGGCAACCTTAAAATTGATCTTTCAATTAAGCAGGTTCCTGGTTTTCTGGTCGCAAACTTCTAACGGTTTTTCCTGCCTGCCACATTTCGCTTTCGCGTAATTCTTTCAATTCTTCATTCAGTTTTTCACGATAATCCGATTGTGAATTGGAATTGATTGAAAGTTGTGCTTCTTTCCCTGCCGCAACAGAATTATACAAATCTGAGAACACCGGCAAGGTGGCATCACGGAATTTTTTCCACCAGTCCAATGCGCCACGTTGCGCTGTGGTAGAGCAATTCGCATACATCCAATCCATTCCGTTTTCTGCAACGAGCGGCATCAGTGATTGCGTTAATTCTTCAACAGTTTCATTAAAAGCTTCAGAAGGAGAGTGGCCGTTTTTGCGAAGCACTTCAAATTGCGCAGCAAAAATTCCCTGGATTGCACCCATCAAAGTTCCACGTTCGCCGGTCAGATCGCTGAATACTTCTTTCTTGAAAGTGGTTTCAAATAAATAGCCTGAACCAATTGCAATACCAAGAGAAATCACTCTGTCAAATGCTTTTCCTGTTGCATCCTGGTAGATTGCATAACTGCTGTTTAATCCGCGTCCCTGCAAAAACATTCTGCGTAATGAAGTACCCGAACCTTTTGGTGCCACTAAAAATACATCCACATCTTTTGGAGGAATAATTCCTGTCTGATCATTATATGTAATTCCGAATCCGTGAGAGAAGTACAAAGCTTTTCCAGGCGTTAAATGTTTTTTTACAGTTGGCCACATCGCTATTTGAGCAGCATCACTCAACAAATAACAAATGATAGTTCCTTTTTCCAAAGCTTCTTCAATTTCAAATAAAGTTTTTCCTTCTACAAATCCGTCCTGAACAGCTTTGTCCCAGCTCTTTGAATTTTTTCTTTGTCCAACGATCACGTTGATGCCGTTGTCTCTCTGATTCAAAGCCTGGCCAGGCCCTTGAACGCCGTAGCCAATTACTGCTACTACTTCATCTTTCAATATTTCCTGTGCTTTTGATAAAGGAAATTCTTCTCTTGTTACTACATTTTCCTGTGTTCCTGCAAAATTTAATGTCGCCATGTTTTAATTTTAAAATTTGATTTATTTGTTTGTTTACTGTGATTTTTTATTTTATTTCAATAGAAAAATTACATCGTAAATACTTCGCTTTGTTTGTTCAGATATTCGTTTTCAATTACTTCTTCACTTGGTTCTCTTTGCTCAAATTCTTTTACTTTTTCATGGAAACCGCTGCTTTCTTTAATGATCGCAACTCTGGCACTTCTTACAAATTCTATCAATTCATAAGGTTCCAGCGCCGCAATTAATTTGTCGGTTTCTTCGCGGTGACCAGTTGTTTCAAAAACTGTATAATCTTTTCTGATCGCAACCACTCTTGCACCGAACTGATGCAGCAATCTTTCCACTTTTGCTTTTTCAACGATCACATCAGTAGGCACCTTATATAAAGCCATTTCCTGCCAGATAATTTCATCATTCGTATTGTAATAAGCTTTCAAAACATCTACTTGTTTTTCTATTTGACGAACTAATTTCTTGATTACTTCTTCTGTTTCCTCAATTACAATATTAAACCGGTGAATACCCGGAACCTCAGAAGGAGAAGTGTTAAGGCTTTGAATATTAATTTTTCTTCGTGAAAAAATAATTGAGACACGATTGAGTATGCCGATTTGATCTTCTGTATAAACCGTTATAGTATACTCTTGCTTTCCTGGTGTAAACAAAGAATTATTACTTTTTTTTATTTCTTCAGTGTTCATTGATTTTTTGTTTTAAATTCAAAAAAGATTTTAAGATAAACGGATTTCAGCAACGCTGCAGCCCTGTGGCACCATCGGGAAAACATTCAATTCCTTTCCTACCATCACTTCAAGCAAGTACGCGCCCTTGTGATCCAGCATTTCCTTCAATGCATTTTTTAATTGATTTCTTTCAGAAACTTTTTGTCCTTCGATGTGATATGATTTCGCTAAGGCAACAAAATCGGGGCTTTCAATATCAGTAAAAGAATATCTTCTTTTATTAAATAATTCCTGCCATTGTCTTACCATGCCAAGAAAATGATTGTTCAAAATGATCATTTTTACATCGATATCATTTTGCATAATGGTTCCTAATTCCTGTAAAGTCATTTGAAAACCTCCATCGCCGGAAACACAAATGACAGTTCTTTCAGGAGCGCCTAATTTAGCGCCCATAGCCGCAGGCAATCCAAAACCCATCGTGCCCAATCCGCCTGAAGTAACATTGCTTCTTGATTGATTAAATTTTGCATAACGGCAGGCTACCATCTGGTGCTGGCCTACATCAGAAACGATTACAGCATTTCCATCAGTTAATTCATTTAAAAGATTCATTACTTCACCCATAGAAAGAGCTTCTGTTGTGGGACGAAGATCTTTATCAAAACATTGCTCCTTTTCTTTTTCAGTATATTCTGCAAACTTTTCAAGCCATTCTTTGTGCGATTTCTTTTCAATTAAGTCTGTCAGAATCGGCAAAGTCTCTTTACAATCGCCCCAAACAGGAACGGTTACTTTGACATTTTTATCAATTTCTGATGGATCAATATCGAGATGAATAATTTTTGCCTGCTTTGCATATTTATCAAGACGGCCTGTAACGCGATCATCGAAACGCATTCCTACGGCAATCAAAACATCACAATCATTTGTCAAAACATTAGGCCCATAATTTCCATGCATTCCCAACATTCCGACATTTAATGGATGATCTGTTGGCAATGCGCTCAAACCGAGGATGGTCCATGCTGCAGGAATTCCACCTTTTTCAATAAATTCTTTAAACTCTTTTTCTGCATGCCCAAGAATGACGCCTTGCCCAAAAATCACAAATGGTTTTTTTGCATCATTGATCAGTTCAGCAGCCTGTTGAATGTACTCTTTTCTAACAATCGGTTTTGGGCGATAACTGCGAACATGGTTACAGCTTTTATAACCGGGAAAATCGAATTTTTGGATTTGTGCATTTTTGGTAATGTCAATCAAAACCGGTCCGGGCCTGCCACTTTTTGCGATGTAAAAAGCTTTGGCTAAAACAGAAGGAATTTCGTTTGCATCCGTCACCTGGTAATTCCATTTGGTAACGGGAGTTGTAATATTTACCACGTCAGTTTCCTGGAAAGCATCGGTGCCGAGCAGATGCGCAAAAACCTGCCCGGTGATACAAACAACCGGAGTGCTGTCGATCATTGCATCTGCAAGTCCGGTTACCAAATTGGTAGCGCCAGGGCCGCTTGTGGCAAACACAACACCTACTTCACCTGAAGTTCTTGCAAAACCTTGAGCAGCGTGAATAGAGCCTTGTTCGTGGCGAACGAGAATGTGGTTTAATTTATCCTGGTAATCATATAAGGCATCATAAATCGGCATGATAGCGCCACCGGGATAACCGAAAACAGTTGTTACATTTTCAGCAAGAAGAATTTTTAAGACTGCTTCACTACCGCTGATATTTTCTGATTTTGTAGCAGTCGATTTTACTTTTTTTTCTTCTTCTAATTCAAGCGTATTCATAATTTGAAATTTTTTATTTACTGTGTTTAGTTACTAAACACTTGAGTGGGAAATTCATTTTTTATTCTAAAATAAGTTGTCATATCAGTTGAGTTTACATCCGTAAAACCAACCTGTCTTAGCATGGTGACGACTTGTCCCCGATGATAAGTTGAATGATTGAAAACATGAGTCAGCAATTGATAATAAGATTGATTGTATTCAATTCCTTTAGTGTTTTTGTATAATAACTTTTGTTGAAATTGATCCTCCGACATCTCTTCAATTAATTTTTTAAAATCCAGTGACAGATCTTTCCAAGTTTCTAGCAATTCTGCTTTTGAACCTATGAAAGTTGCCAAAAGCATTTCAGGATTTGATTTTTTTTGCAAGCGTTCTACCCATACTTTTTCCGCTCCAGCCACATGCAATATGGTTTCATAAATACTATTGAAGCTGCTCACCAATGGCTGTTCCCATTGCTCATCAGAAATTTTATCAAGCCAATTACACACGCGGTCATTAGCCCAAATATTAAATTCTGATAATTCTATAAAATATTTTTTTGACATAATTAATTTTTAAAACCTATGCGTTTCCTGTTATTCCAGGCTTCCAGCTTATTTTCTTCCTCTGCTTTTTTATCCAGCATATTTTCCAAAGCTTCATAGATCTGATTTAGCTGCGCATCATGACTGCCAATCTTTTCTTTTAAACCATCCAATTGTTCCAAAATATCTTTATACTGAATGGCAAATTTTCTCAGAGCAATAAAAGCGCGAACAATTGCAATATTCATTTTCCTTGCAATAGGACTTTTTAAAATACTTGCAAGCATTGTGACACCATGTTCAGTAAATGCATAAGGCAGATATGATTCTCCACGGTGTTTTTTTGAACTCATCACAATTTGTGATGAGTTACTTTTTTGATTTTCAACATCTTGTTCGTTGATCATCACAAATTGTGATCTTAAATTGCGCCATTCTTCTCTCGTAAGTCTGAACATAAAATCCTCAGGAAAGTTTTCCTTATTTCTTTTTACTGCTTGATTAAATACTCTTGTTTCTACTTCATACAAAGCAGCCAAATCAAAATCAAGCATCACTTTTTGTCCCCTTATTTCAAATATCTTTTCTTGAATAAATTGCAATTGCATACAGTTAATTTTAAAATATTTTTAAAATTAATTATTAGTTCCTGCAATCACATTTTCTTCTTTTGATAATTCTTCTACCTTACTATTTAATTTGAACTCATCTGTCACACACCCTTCTGAAGCGCTGCTCACGCAATGAGCATATTTATATAAAACTCCTTTTGTTGCTTTTAAAGCAGGTTGTTTCCAGTTCTTTTTTCTTATAGCAATAACCTCATCACTTACTTTCAAATTGATTTTGTTTTCTACTGCATCAATTTCAATTTCATCATCGTCTTCTACCAATGCCAGCAATCCCCCGTCAAAAGCTTCGGGTGTGATATGTCCGACAACAAATCCATGGGTACCGCCACTAAATCTCCCATCGGTTATTAAAGCAACGCTTTTCCCAAGCCCGGCACCGATTAGTGCGGAAGTTGGTTTGAGCATTTCCGGCATTCCAGGTGCGCCGCGTGGTCCAACATATTTTATAACCACTACATCCCCATGCTTTATTTTTCCTGAATTAATTCCTTCTATCAAATGATGTTCGCCTTCAAAAACTCTTGCAGGTCCTGAAAATCTTTCGCCTTCTTTTCCGGTGATCTTTGCAACGCTTCCGCCTTCCGCCAGATTGCCATATAAAATTTGCAAATGACCTGTCTTTTTGATCGGATCTTCTACACACCGAATAATATTTTGTTTTGAAAAATCGATTTCAGGAACATCTTCTAGATTTTCTGCAATACTTTTTCCTGTTACAGTAAGACATTCGCCGTGCAATAAATTTTTATTTAATAAATATTTCATTACTGCCGGAACACCGCCATGTTCATGCAGATCCTGCATCAAAAATTTTCCACTTGGTTTAAAATCAGCAAGCATTGGAATCTTGTCGCTGATCTTTTGAAAATCATCAATTGTCAAATCAACATTTACACTTTTTGCCATCGCTATCAAATGCAGAACTGCATTGGTAGAACCTCCTAAAACCATCACGACAGTAATCGCATTTTCAAATGCTTTTCTGGTCATGATGTCTGTTGGCTTAATATCTTTTTCCAACAAATTCAAGATCGCTTTTCCGGCTTCCTCACATTCTTTCTTTTTCTCTTCGCTCAATGCAGGATTGGAAGAAGAAAAAGGCAAACTCATTCCCAACGCTTCGATCGCCGCAGCCATCGTGTTTGCAGTGTACATTCCTCCGCAAGCGCCCGCTCCGGGACAAGCATGACGGACAACCTGTTTAAAATCTTCAGGAGTAATATCTCCGGCGATTTTGTGCCCCAAAGCTTCAAATGCAGAAACAATATTCAGATCTTCACCTTTGTAATGGCCTGGCGCTATCGTTCCGCCATATACCATAATCGAAGGACGATTCAATCTTCCCATTGCCATCACAGATCCTGGCATATTTTTATCACAACCCGGAATTGCAATCAACCCATCATAATATTGAGCGCCACAAACGGTTTCAATAGAATCCGCAATCACATCGCGGCTTACAAGAGAAAATCTCATTCCATCAGTTCCGTTAGCCATTCCATCACTGACTCCGATGGTATTAAAAATCAAACCGACTAAATTATTTTTCCACACACCTTTTTTCACTATTTGTGCAAGACCATTCAAATGCATATTGCAGGTGTTTCCATCATATCCCATGCTTACGATTCCGACCTGCGCTTTTTTCAAATCGTCATCTGTCAATCCAATGCCATAATACATAGCTTGTGCGCCCGGTTGTGTTTCGTCCTGCGTCAGTGTCTTGCTGTATTTATTCAGTTCTTTTTGTTGTGAATTATCGCTCATCTTAAATAGAAATTATCGTTTTTTCTTCGTTTACTGTTTAGTTGTTTATCTTTAAAATAGAAATTCAGTTTAATTGTTCGTTCACTGTTTCCAATATTTCTTTTTCATGTTTTTCTGCTACGAGATCTTTATATGCTTTTTGAATTTTCCGTCCTAAAGTATTTTCCCATTCTTTTTTGAAAGCAACTTTATCAAGTGAAGCGATGCCGATTATTTCTGCAGCAGTGCCGCAAAAAAACGCGCTGTCAGCACCATGCACTTCATCAATTGTAATTTTTTTCTCAACAACCGGGATACCAAATTCTTCGCATAGTTCTATTACAGTTGATCTCGTAATTCCAGGTAAAATGTTTCCGGTTTCAGGAGTAAACAGCGTGCCATTATTTTCGAAAAAAAAGTTCGCACCGGGCGCTTCTGCCACATGATTATTTATATCTAATAAAAGCGCTTCGTCAAAACCTTTTGACTTTGCTTCCTGCGATGCAAGAATAGAATTTACATAATGCCCCGTTGCTTTTGCTTCAATTTTAAAACCTTTTGGATTGGGCCTTTGAAAAGAAGAAGTCATTACGTTCAATAATTTTTCTCCCAAAAAAGGTTGCATTTCCCAGGCCTCAATTACAATAAAAGATTCATCATTCAAACTGAAACTCATATTAGCCGGAGCATAAACCAGTGGCCGGATATACGCGTTTTGTAAATTATTTAATTCAAGAATTTTGTACGTTGCTTTTATCAATTCTTTATGGGTCCATTTATAAGGAAGGTTTAATGCGTTTGCGGAATTTCTTAAACGATCAAAATGTTCTTCTTCTTTGAAAATTTTAGTCCGGCCATCAAAAGTTTGGTAAGAACGAATACCTTCAAAAACTCCATATCCATAATGAAGCGTTTCAGAATAAAAATCCATTTTCGCTTCTGATGCTTTTACAAATTCTCCGTTGAGATAAATTTTTGTTTGTTCGTTGTAATACATAATTTTTTGTTTGAAAGGGTTTAAAATAAAAAACCCCGCTTCTTTTGGAGGCGGGGCTATGTTGATTTTAATTTTTTTAAATCGTAATTCCTCCTCCAAAAGTTAAAGGGATAATAATGACAATGACAGCAATAATTATCATTGAAATATTTTGAACGTCATTATAAAATTTGCCTTTCAACATTTGAAGAATTGAGCAGCAAACTTACAAACCCTTTTTTTAAAACAAAGAACTTTTTTCAAGGTTGCCAACCTTCCAAAGGTTGGAAACCTTATTTAAATAATTGTCGCCTGTCCCAAAGCCATATTCCTGATGTTCGAATGCTGAGGAATATCATTGGAAATATAATTGCTCACCAACTCGCCAATGGTTGATGTAAAATATGAATTGACAGGATCAATATCTTTTGTTACAAAACCATTGTTCAAAGTCCAGTCCACCGCATCTCTGATTGCTTTTGCTTCTTCTGTTAATCCAAAATATTCCATCATCAAAGCGGCTGACAAAATAGAACCAATCGGGTTCGCAATATCTTTTCCAGCAGCCTGCGGATACGATCCATGAATTGGTTCAAACAATGCATTTACTTCGCCGATGGATGACGAAGGTAACAATCCAAGAGAGCCGCTGATCACACTTGCCTCATCACTGATAATGTCTCCAAACATGTTCTCAGTAAGAATTACATCAAATTGCTTTGGATTGATAATGATCTGCATGGAAGCATTATCAACATACATATAATCTACTTTTACATCAGGATATTTTGCAGAAATTTCCTGCACATTTCTTCTCCATAACCTCGATGTTTCCAACACGTTGGCTTTATCAACCAGCGTTAATTTTTTCTTTCTTTTTTGTGCAGCATCAAAAGCGAGGAGCGCAATTCTGCTGATTTCCTGGTTGTTGTAAATGCACAAATCCGATGCTTCAGTTCCTTCTTCATTCAATTCTTTTTTGCCAAAATAAATTCCTCCTGTCAGCTCGCGATAGATCACAAAATCCACACTATTCAATTGCTTTTCTTTCAAGGGAGAAAGATGATGTAATGATTTATAAGTTGATACAGGACGAATGTTGGCAAATAATTGCAATTCTTTTCTCAGCTTCAGCAAACCTTGTTCAGGCCTTACTTTCAGCGTTGGATTGTTATCATATTTTGGAAGGCCGATTGCACCAAGTAAAACTGCATCGCTTTTATGGCAACTATCAATTGTTTCCTGTGGCAATGGATCGCCTGTTTTTTCAATCGCTATTCCACCCATCAGGCAATGAGTAAAATTAAATTCATGATGAAATTTTAAAGCGACTGCATTTAATACTTTTAATGTTTCGCGGGTAACTTCTGGTCCGATGCCATCGCCCGGAATTACGGTAATTTTCTTGTTCATTCTTTTCTTCGCTGTGCGGATTTATTTCTTTTAAATTTTTTTATGCTACGGCAAGTTCAACGTGTTGATTCACCGAATAAATTTTTTGTCTTTCTTTTTCTAATAACAAAACTTTTTCGACAGACGTTGGAACGTTGCTCATATCATGACTAACATAAATCAATGTCTTATTGGAATTGCTGCAAACATGATCGATCAATGAAATAAACTGTTCGCTTTGTTGCTGATCCAATCCCTGGCAAGGTTCATCCAAAACTAACAATGGCGGATTTTTTACCAAAGCCCGTGCAAGCAAGATCATTCGTTGGAGACTGGCCGAAATTGAATGTAAAGGCTTATTTGACACATGAGAAAGCTGTAAAAAATCCAACCATTGAAGTATGTTGTCGTATTGTTTCGTACTTAATTTTTTAAATAGCCCGATGGTGTCAAAATACCCTGATCCAATTGCATTGAAACAGGACACATTTTTGTCAAAATAAGCATGCAATTCAGGAGAAATATATCCTGTTTTCTGCTTGATGTCCCAAATGCTTTCACCGCTTCCCCTGCGTTTTCCAAACAAATAAATTTCATTGGAATAAGCCTGAGGATGATCACCTGTGATCATGCTTAATAAAGAAGATTTGCCTGCGCCGTTGCGCCCTTTCAATAACCATTTTTCTCCTTGCTTTACTTTCCAGTCAAGACTTTGAAGAATGGTATGTTCGCCATATTTTATTTGAATGTTTTTCATTTCCACTACCGTTTCAAATTGAAAATCTTCATTTGAAAATGGTAGTAGGTCGGTGTTAAAATTAATTTTGTTGTTACCTTGGTTCGTGTCTTCATCAACCGAACCAGAATTTTCTTTTTCTCCGAAAAATTTCAATTTTTTATTTTCAAGAAAAGCTACATGAGTGATAAAATCAGGAATTGAAAAAGTTCCGGGAATTAAAATGATCTGTGTCCCTTTTTCAGAAATTTCTTTTAAAATTTTATCCAATTCTTTCCGTGCTGAAACATCGAGACCTGTATAAGGGTTGTCTAAAATCAACAACTGTGGCGCGTTTACCAATGATTTCGCTAATTGAAATCTTTTATGTTCTCCACTGGATAGTTGAATTAAAGGAGCGTCTTTTAAATGATCAATTCCTAAAATTGCTAAAACAGAATTGATGTTATTTGTTGGTTTACTGTCTTTGGATAATTCTTCAAAAATGCTGGGCGCATCTGTTGAATCAAAACTATTAAAACGTTGCTGATAATAAAATTCAGAGATGCCTGATAAATTTTTAAATGAGTAACGTTGCTCTACAAAAATAATTCGTGTAGGCATGGCTGTTGTGTTGCTAAAATCAGTTTCTACTTTTCCTGAAAAATGAATTTTTCCTGCAAATGCTTTTGCTAAAGTTGTTTTTCCGCTTTCTGCATTTCCAACAATCGCCAGATGTTGATTTGGTTCAAGAGAAAATGATATTCCATCAAGCACAGTCTTTTCCTGCATTTTTACCACAAGATCCTGTACTATGATTGATGGTTTTTGCATGATTTATTTTTTAAGCAAGTGTCTTTTCAAAGTTCATAATGTCCTGCTTTATACTTAACAGGTAATCGATATCATCATATCCATTCATCAAACAGGTTTTCTTATAATTATTAATGTCAAACCTTTCCTGGTCGCCGGTTGCGTCAATGGTTATTGTTTGAGTTTCGAGATCAACTGAAAGCGTTGAGCCATTTTCAAGAGCAAATATTTTTTGTAAAAATTCATCACTTACCTGCACCGGAAGAACGCCATTATTCAATGCATTGTTTTTAAATATATCAGCAAAAAAACTGGAAACAACAACATTGAAACCATAATCAAGCAAAGACCATGCTGCATGCTCGCGGGAAGAACCGCAACCAAAATTTTTTCCTGCCACCAAAATTGAACCTTTGTATTCCGGTTTGTTTAAAATAAAATCAGTTTTCGGTTGCGCTTCATCGTTATTAAAATATCGCCAGTCACGAAAAAGATTTTTCCCAAATCCTTCTTTTGATGTCGCTTTTAAAAATCTTGCGGGAATGATCTGGTCCGTATCAATATTCTCTTCTGCAAGAGGAATAAAAGTGCTTTTTATATTTTTTAATGCCTTCATTTTTTTAATTTAATAATTCTCTTACATCAGTTACAACTCCTGTAATTGCTGCAGCTGCTGCTGTCAGCGGACTTGCTAACAAGGTTCTGGAACCCGCTCCCTGCCTTCCTTCAAAGTTCCTGTTGCTGGTAGAAATACAATATTCTCCCGTCGGGATTTTATCTTCATTCATTCCCAAACACGCACTGCAGCCTGCCTGGCGAATTTTAAATCCGGCTTCATTAAAAATGACATCCAATCCTTCTGCTGCTAATTGCGCTGCTACTTGTTGTGAACCTGGAACGATCATCACTTTCACATTTTCATTTTTCTTTTTTCCTTTTATAACGGAAGCAACTAAACGTAAATCCTCAATTCTTGAGTTCGTACAGCTTCCGATAAACACATTTTGCACCGGCATTCCTTTTAATTGTTGGCCGGCTTTCAATCCCATATAATCCAATGCTTTTATCAGATTTTTTCTTTCACCTTCGTCTGTAATACTTTCTACTGTGGGCACAGAAGAATTGATCGTAATTCCTAATCCCGGATTGGTTCCGTAAGTGATCATCGGTTCAATATCTTCTGCTTTGATGTTGATTTCTTTATCAAACACAGCATCTTTATCAGAATATAATTTTTTCCATTCTTTTACTTTTTTATCCCACGCATCATCTTTTGGAACAAAGAGCCTGTTCTTCATATAATCAAAAGTGATTTGATCCGGAGCGATCATTCCGCCTCTTGCGCCCATTTCAATGCTCATGTTGCAAATCGTCATTCTTGCTTCCATAGAAAGAGAACGGATTGCAGAGCCTGCATATTCTACAAAGTAACCAGTGGCGCCACTTGCAGAGATTTTTGAAATGATATAAAGAATAATATCTTTTGCAACAACGCCTTTATTTAATTTGCCTTCCACATTAATGCGCATCACTTTTGGCTTGTTTTGCATGATGCATTGCGAAGCAAAAACCATTTCTACTTCACTGGTTCCGATTCCAAACGCGATAGATCCAAAAGCGCCGTGAGTGGAAGTGTGACTATCGCCACAAACGATGGTCATTCCCGGTTGCGTAATTCCTAATTCAGGGCCGATTACATGAACAATTCCTTGGAAAGGATGGCCCAACCCATATAATTCAACGTCATGTTTTTTGCAATTGTCTACTAATTTCTGAACTTGTTTCCTGCTCAATTCTTCAACAATCGGGAGATGCTGATTAATGGTAGGAACGTTGTGATCTGCTGTAGCAACGGTTTTCATCGGCCTGAAAAGCTTCAGCCCTCTTTTATCAATTCCTGCAAACGCCTGTGGACTTGTCACTTCATGAATAAAATGTTTGTCAATATAAATTACATCAGGCCCATCCGGTATTGATTTTACCAGATGCTTTGCCCAGATTTTTTCAAATAATGTTTTGTTCATTTTTATTTAAGTATCAAGATTAGAGTATCAAGTATCAAGATGACCTGCAGCTTTAAGCCTTCTGCATTTTGCCTTCCGCTTTCTGATAAATATTTGCCATTTCAGAAAGATCTTCATCTTCAACTACTTTTTTATGATCTGCGATTTGTAAAAAGCGATCATATAAAACATCAACATCGTTTCTGTAAAACTGATACCCCAATTTTTGAAAGCGATAAGCCAGGGCGCTGCGTCCGCTTCTTGCTGTAAGAACAATCTTGGAACTGTCAGCGCCCACTTCTTCAGGGTTTATGATTTCATAGGTAAGCGTGTCTTTTAAAAATCCATCCTGATGAATTCCTGATGAATGCGAAAATGCATTGCTTCCAACAATCGCCTTGTTAGGTTGCACGGGCATTCGCATAGTATCAGAAACCAATCGGCTCATTGGGTTCAATTTGGTTGTATTGATCGAGGTTGTAAAATGTAGATCTTTGTGCTGCTTAATGATCATCACTACTTCTTCCAGTGAAGTGTTTCCGGCTCTTTCGCCCAAACCATTGATCGTACATTCAATTTGCCGTGCGCCATTGATTGCACCAGAAATTGAATTTGCAGTTGCTAATCCAAGATCATTATGGCAATGACATGAAATAACTGCTTTGTCAATATTGCTCACATTATTTTTCAGGAAAGCAATTTTTTCTCCATATTGATGAGGCAAACAATATCCTGTTGTGTCAGGAATATTTACAGTTGTCGCGCCAGCTTTGATCACTGCTTCAATCACTTTTGCCAGATATTCATTATCAGTTCTTCCGGCATCTTCTGCATAAAACTCAATATCGTCTGTAAAATTTCTTGCCCATTTTACACATTGAACTGCGCGTTCTAAAATCTCTTCGCGTGTAGAATTGAATTTGCTTTTTATGTGATAATCTGATGTGCCGATTCCTGTGTGAATTCTCCGACGTTTTGCATACTTCAATGCCTGTGCAGCTACTTCAATATCTTTTTGCACCGCACGTGAAAGTGCGCAAACAGTAGCATTAGTGATTACTTTTGAAATTTTTTCTACCGAAGAAAAATCGCCGGGACTTGAAATTGGAAAACCTGCTTCGATCACGTCAACTCCCAACTCTTCGAGTTCCAAAGCCAAGTCAATTTTTTCTTTCGTATTTAATTTACAACCCGGCACTTGCTCGCCATCGCGCAATGTGGTATCAAAAATGATTATTTTATCCATTGTATTTTTTTTAGAAAGATAAATTTCAATAACCATGAAACTATCCGTGTTCTTTCGAAATTAGAAACTAACCTGATGTATATCTAATCCAAATTAATTGCATTTTACGCTTCTGAAATCGTTAGCCATTTTCTGAAACCTTTGTTTGCATTGAGTTTCATTATAAATTAATTACGATGCCCAAGCGGTAAACTAGTTGCTGATTTAACGAATTAATTAGAAAAAAAATAAGAATTAACTTTAAAAGTTGGTTTACTGATTCAGAAAAAATATGAAAAATTCGCTGTAAATTTTTCTTAATACTTGAGCCAGAATTATGAGTAAATAAAATTTATCGTTAATTTCATCGATGCTTTTAATTTTTATTTCAAAATTTTAAAACACGCTTCAGAACTAATTTCACTAAGATGCCTAACCGATCAACGGATTCTTTATTTCAATTGATTCATTCTCTTCAAAAATCAGAAAAACGGAATTTCAAATTGTATGTTCAAAGGAATTCTTCCAATAATGATTTGAAAGTGGTCCAGTTGTTTGATGCCATTGATAAAATGTCAGTATATGATGAAAGCACTTTGATCAGTAAAACTTCTTCTATAAAAAGGCAACAACTTCCTAACATAAAAGCGCATCTTTACCGTCAGATTTTAAGCAGTTTACGATTGCTCGAAAGCAGCGAAAACATTGATATACAGCTTCATGAACAATTGGATTTTGCCAGAATACTTTACAATAAAGGATTGTATCACCAAAGCCTGCGGATTCTTGAAAAAATAAAGGAATCCGCACGATCTTCTAACCAGAACAATTTTGTTATTGAAGTGCTGATCCTTGAAAAAAAAATTGAAACTCTTCACATCACCAGGAGCATGCAGGATCGCGCGGATGAATTGACAAAAGATGTAAATATTTCAAATGATCATCTCGTAAAACAATCAAAACTTTCAAATCTTGCTTTGCAATTATATAGCTGGTATATTAAAAATGGTTTGGCAAGAAACAGAGACGACGAAAATGAAATTGAAGATTATTTTCGACGCCACCTCACCGATGAAATAAAAGATCCTGAGGGTTTTTATGAAAAGCTTTATTTTAACCAAAGTTATTGCTGGTACGCTTTCATTCGCCAGGATTATCTGATGTATTATCGCTATACGCAAAAATGGGTAAACCTGTTTTTGGATGAGCCAATCATGATTCAAATTGAAACTGGAAATTATATCAAAGGGTTGCACAATTTATTAAATGCACATTTTACTTTAAGAAATTATGCCGGCTTTGATAAAACACTTTCTCTCTTCGAAGAGTTTAGCAATTCAGATATTGTAAAACAAAATGACAATAACAAAATCCAGGTTTTTGTTTATTTATACATTGCTAAAATCAATCAACATTTTTTGCAGGGAACTTTTAAAGAAGGATTGAAAATCGTTCCTGAAATCATGCAAAGATTGGAGGAATATAATTTGTTTCTTGATCAGCACAGAACGTTGATTTTTTACTACAAAATTGCTTCACTTTATTTTGGTGCCGGAGATTTTGACAACGCGATTGATTATCTCAATAAAATCATTAACTGGAAAGTAAATCTTCGAAACGATTTGCAGTGTTATGCTCGTCTGCTGCATCTTATAGCACATTATGAGTTAGGAAATTTTCAGTTATTGGAATACCTCATTAAAACGGTTTATCGCTTCATGGCGAAAATGCAAAACCTGAGTTTGGTGGAAGAAGAGATCTTTAGATTTTTGCGGAAATCTTTCTACTTATCAGCAAGAAAATTGAAACCAGAGTTTGAAAAACTGTTGAATACAATCCGCGAGTTTGAAACCAGCAAATTTGAAACAAGAGCGTTTGCGTACCTTGATATTATTTCCTGGCTCGAAAGCAAATTGAATGATAAACAGACCTATGAAATCATTCATGAAAAATATTTACGCGGAAGAAAAGTGGCTTACTAAAAATAAAAAAACTATCTGTTTATTCTTTTACTGTATCGCCAATAAAATAATTGATTTTTCTTACCAGTTCGTTCGCGTCAAAAGGTTTTGCCATAAAATCATCGGCCTTGCAAAACTTTTTAATTTCTTTGAAGTTAGTGTGTGCAGAAATCATAATCACCGGAATATCTTTTGTTTCCGGAGTTGACTTCAAAGTGTTGCACACGTCAATACCATCAATGCCTGAAAGAAAAACATCCAGCAGGATAAGTTGGGGAGAAAAAGATTTTGTTTTGTTCAATACTTCTTCGCCTTTCAATGTTGTCATTACATTAAAGCCGTATCTTTTCAAAATAATTTCAACCACCCACAAAATATCATTATTATCGTCAACAATCAAAACGCGGTTCATAGTTAATGCTTTAGAATAAATAAATATTTTAAAGTGCTACAATAAACTTTTTTATAAACAGTATAAATCCTTTAATGAATAACTTCTTTATATCACTAAAAAATAAGATACGGGTGTTTAGCAACTTTAAAAGTGAACTTCATATAGTGTGCCATAATTATGATAATTTCATGATAAAGCGATTTTTCTACAGATAATTTTAAATCGTGTAAAAAACACGTGAAAATTTCAGAATATTTTATGAATTTTTCATCCGCTTTATTACATGAAAGTTTTTTTATTTTCGTGAATGAAGTTTTTTATCCCCATTGTCATTCTGATTTCTTTTACAACAACCGGGAAAGTATTTTCTCAATCCAAACATTCAATGAAAATCTTACTGAAAAATATACAAAATGTTTTGAAAAAGCAAGATGGAACTTTTGCCGTCGCTTTCAAAGATCTTTCTACAGGAAAAGAATTATTGATCAATGCAGAAGAAAATTTTCATGCGGCAAGCACCATGAAAACACCCGTGATGATCGAAGTATTTAAACAAATAGCAGAAGGAAAGTTTTCTTTGAACGATTCATTTTTAATTAAGAATGAATTTAAAAGTATTGTGGACAGTAGTCTTTACAACCTGGATTCAACAGATGACAGCGAAACAGAGATTTACAGACACATCGGAGAAAAAAGAAGTTTGTATGATTTAATGTATCAGATGATTATTGCAAGCAGTAATTTATCAACCAATCTGATCATTGATTTGGTAAATGCAAAAAATGTTACGAAAACAATGCGCCAAATGGGTGCAAAAAAAATAATGATTTTGCGCGGAGTGGAAGATAATAAAGCATTTGAAAAAGGACTGAACAATACAACAACTGCTTACGATCTGATGTTGATCTTTGAAAAAATTGCAAATGGAGATGCTGTTGATAAAAAATCTTCTGACGCAATGATAAAGATTTTATTGGATCAGGAAGATCATGATATTATTCCGGCAGAACTTCCAAAAGATGTGAAAGTGGCTCACAAAACCGGTTGGATCACCGGCGTTCATCATGATTCAGGAATTGTGTTTTTGCCAAACGGGAAAAAATATGTTTTGGTTTTATTGTCAAAAGATCTGAAAGATGAAAAAGGTGCCGTTAAGGCAATGGCGGATGTTTCAAAGATGATCTATGATTTTGTAAATCGTTAATTTTGAAAAAAAATTATGGGAGTTTGGCGTCAAATAGGAGAATATTTATGGATCGTAAAAAAAGATCCGAACGCTTTGAAGAGTAAGTGGATCGGGGCTATGCATTTTATCAATCGTCTTTCGATTTTACTTTTTTTGCTGGCGATGATCATTCTCATCATAAGAATGATAAGAGGATGAATCTTTTAAAAATTATTTTTTTGAAGAAACGAAATCATAAATAATTTCTGCCGCGTTTTTTGAAGCATTGCCTTTTTGAGAAAGTATGTTTTTCAATTGCAAATAATCTTCTTTGATTTTTTCTTTTTTATCCTTGTCAAATAAAATCTTTTTTAATTCAACAGTGATATTTTCAGCAGTAAGATCATGTTGAATTAATTCCTTTACTACTTCTTTTTTCATGATCAGATTTACCAGCGAAATGAATTTTAATTTTATCAATCGCTTTGCAATCTGGTAAGAAATATTACTGGCTTTGTAACAAACAATTTCCGGCACATTCAACAAAGCAGTCTCCAAAGTTGCGGTTCCCGAAGTTACCAAAGCCGCTACAGACTTCATTAACAGCGAATACGTTTCATTCGAAATCGAAGTTACATTCGGGTGATCTTTTATAAACTGCTGATAAAATTCATCTTCCATCGAAGGCGCTTTTGCAACAACAAAATCATAGTCACGAAAATTTTTTGTTGCTTCAAGCATCAATGGAAGTTTAGTGGTTATTTCCTGTTTTCTGCTTCCTGGTAATAAAGCAATTATATTTTCGGTGCGCTGAATTTCCGGATGATCTTTTTTAAAATTTTCGATTTCTTCTACCAGAGGATGGCCAACGTATTCTACTTCATAATTCCATTTTTGAAAAAAATCTTTTTCAAACGGAAGAATCACGATCATTTTATCAATGTCTCGTTTGATATTTTTTACGCGGCTTTCTTTCCACGCCCACACTTGTGGAGAAATATAAAAAACAGTTTTGTAATTATTTTCTTTTGCCCATTTTGCCATTCTTAAATTAAATCCAGGATAGTCAATAAAAATAATTATGCCAGGTTTGAATGCAGAAATATCACTTTTGCAAAATGTAAAATTTTTTAAAATCGTGGGAAGGTTTCTTGCAATTTCTGCAAATCCCATAAAAGCCAAATTCTTGTAATGCTTTACCAGAGTAGCTCCTGCAGCTTTCATTTTATCGCCGCCCCAGCAGCGGATATCAGCGTTTGCGTCCAGTTTCTGAATTTCTTTTATCAGATTGCTTCCATGTAAATCGCCGGATGCTTCGCCGGCTATCATGTAGTATTTCATACTATTGCAATGTACACTTTAACAGCAAAATATAAAATCGCTTTATTACTTGGTCTACTGTAAAAATTTTTAGAAATATCTTTTAATGATCCTCAGTTTATGAGTGCGTTGCTTCGTTTCAAGATTTAAAATTCCATCAGTATCAATTTTATCAATTCTTACTTTTCCGGAAGAATGAATGATCTCATGATCATTCAATAAAATGCCCACGTGAGTAATTCTGCCTTCTTCGTTATCAAAAAATGCAAGATCGCCGCACTGCGCTTCCTGTAAGAAATTCACTAATGTTCCTTGTTCTGCCTGTTGCCATGCGTCGCGTGGTAATTGATTGTTTAAAAATTTATAGGTCATTTGTGCATATCCACTACAATCAATTCCAAAAACAGATTTTCCTCCCCATAAATAGGAAGTATTTAAAAATTTAAAAGCGATTTGTTTTAAAATTTTTGCAGAAAATTTTATTTCTTCCGGGTTCCAAACATTGCCTTTGAAATGCACCGAATTTTTTCTCCAAAAGGCAATGCCATTTTTGAAAGCGCTCAATGAACTTCCCATCGGAACATACATAATATGACCATTGTAATCTACCTCATTGATCCAATCGCTGGTAAGGTCTTTATCTGTTTTGGTATAAAGTGATTCATCAATTTCTGTCAGATGACTTTGCTGAACCCATCCCTGGTAACCATCATATTTTAATTGAATTTTAGCCCAGTTTTCAAATCTTTCGAGTATCACCGATTTTTCTCCAAATAATTGTTGCGATACCATTTCTGCTTTGTGCGAAGCTGTTGCTCTCATTGGGCTTACGGGCACACAACAAACCATATATTCCATCATTCAGTAGTGTTTTTTGACAAAGGTAAATTATGGAAATTAATTAAGTTTACATCTTACTGAAAAGGAAAAGATTTTTGCAAACTGAAAACGATCATAAGCTTACAGACGCAGAATTGCTGCAAAATTTTTATCGAGACCATGATAATAAATGGTTGGGAATTTTGTTGCCGCGATATACATTGCTGCTGCTTGGTGTTTGCATGAAATATCTGAAAAATGAAGAAGATGCACGCGATTGTGTTCAACAGATTTTTTTGAAGACCATCAATGAACTGCATAAATACAAAGTGGATTATTTTAAAAGCTGGATTTATATGATCGCGAAAAATCATTGCCTGATGAAATTGCGGGATAGTAAAAATCTTCCCGTTGAACTGAATGAAAAAATACCAACTGAAAATGTTGAATTTGACAAACATGATTTGCAGGAAAAAGATGCATTATTACAAAAGATGGAAGACGCAATTCAACAATTGAATTCTGAGCAGAGGCAATGTGTGAATTTATTTTATCTTCAGAAAAAATCGTATTCGGAAGTAGCTGAAATCACTGGTTTCACTATGTTGCAGGTTAAAAGCCATATTCAGAATGGTAAAAGAAATTTGAAATTATTAATGAAAAATTAATTGGTAGTTTTATCAATAAATGTTTTTAAATGCTTTAGTAGCAAACGAAATGAACGATGATTTATTAAACATATTATCCAACAGCAATAAAGATATTGACAACCAGAAATTGATGGATTACCTGGCGGATAAATTGTCTGCTGAAGAGAAACATGAATTGGAGAAAGCAATGATTGATTCAGAATTGGCAAGCGATGCAGTGGATGGACTTAATGCATTTAAAAATAAAAAGGATCCTTTGGTATTCGCAGAAGAATTGAACCGGAATCTTCAGAAACAATTACATAAAAAGAAAGCGGTAAAAGAGAAGAGGAAATTAAAAGATATGAGTTGGGTTTATTTCACGATCATTCTCATTATACTTTTAATGATAATTGCAGTTGTTATTGTATTAAAATATTTGCATTAATTTTTTTCAGGAATGACAAAGTTCCGCTCCTTCAATTTCATTATTCAAAGTTTCAACAATTATTTTTTCCGTTAATGCTGTAGAAACAGAAAGGCCAACATAATCCGGAGAAACCGGAAATTCTTTATAACTTCTTTCTACCAAAACAAGTGTTTGAATTTTTTTCGGATAAAAATCAAGAAAAGGTTTGATTGCATACAGCAATGTTTTGCCGCTGTTCGAAACATCATCGGTGATGATAATAATTTTGTTGTCGAAATCAATTTTTTCAGAAAGAGAAATATTTTTAGGATTCTTTTTATCGATCGAGATTTCAATAATTGCAATTCCTCCTTTGAAAATATTGGTAAGGTAAGAATGTAAAATCTTTGCAATGATGGTTCCGTTTTCTTTAATGCCGGCAAGAATTATTTTTGGCTCTTTCATGTTTTGTTCCGCAATTTCATAAGCCATACGCTGAAGTTTCCCGTAAGCAATTTCTTTCGAAAGAATTAAATGAGCAGCCATAATAGAAAATTGATAAGAAAAAGCAAATTACAATTAACAGCTTATAATGCAAAAACCGAATTCAGTTTTGCATCGGTTGTATGCATCGTTTACATTTGTTTATCTTAGCATTTAATCTTTTTTTATGGAGCTTGTTCAGCAAATATTATTTATCATTTTGGTTGGCTTTGCCATTTTTCTGTTTTCACGAAAAGTGAAAGAGATCAATGGAAATATTCATTTTGGTCATGATGAGGATCTTTCTAATAATAAAAAAGAGCGTTGGAAAAATGTGCTGGTGTTTGCTTTCGGACAAAAGAAGATGTTTCGTTATCCACTGGTGGGCGTGATGCACTTTGTTATTTACGCCGGTTTTATCATTATTAATATTGAAGTTTTAGAAATTGTTATTGACGGATTACTCGGAACTCATCGGATTTTTGCAAATCCGCTCGATGGATTTTACACTTTTGTAATCGACTTTTTTGAAATACTCGCCATTGGTGTTTTATTAGCGTGTGTGATTTTTCTAATCAGAAGAAACGTGTTGAAACTAAAACGTTTTATCAATCACGATCTGGATGGCTGGCCGAGAACGGATGCGAATCTGATATTGATAACAGAAATTATTCTGATGAGTTTGTTTCTTACAATGAACTCTGCAGATCGCGCTTTACAATTGCAGGGAAATCCTCATTATGCCGATCATGGGAGTTTTATTCTGTCAGGAATTATCGCGTATTCCATGTCAAATCTCGACGCTTCAACATTGATTGGAATTGAACGAAGTTGTTGGTGGCTGCATATTACAGGCATTTTTGCTTTTTTAAATTATCTGCCTTACAGCAAGCATTTTCATATTTTACTCGCATTTCCAAACACTTATTATAAGCGGCTGGTTCCAAAAGGCGAAATGAAAAATATGCCTAATGTTGAAAGGGAAGTTCAATATATGTTTCAACCCGAACTGGCTGCTAACGCTGATGCACAACCGCAAAATCAAAACCCGCGTTTTGGCGCAAAAGATGTTTTTGATTTGAGTTGGAAAAGTCTTTTGGATGCTTATACTTGCACAGAATGTGGAAGATGCACTGCAGCATGTCCGGCAAATCTTACCGGAAAATTATTAAGCCCTCGAAAAATAGTAATGGATACGCGCGACAGAATGGAAGACATTCGTGAGAATATTAAAGAGAACGGAACTTTTAAAGATGATGGAAAAACGCTTTTACACGATTACATTTCTGTTGAAGAGTTAAGAGCTTGTACATCCTGCAATGCCTGCGTGGAAGAATGTCCGGTGAGCATCAGTCCGTTGGATATTATTTTTGAGCTTCGCCGCGCGGTAATAATGGAAGAAAGTAATGCGCCTGCAGAATGGAATGCGATGTTTAGCAATATCGAAAATAACTTTGCACCTTGGAAATTCAGCCCTGATGAAAGGGATAAATGGGCACAAGAAATGAAATAGATTTTCTTTAACAAAAATCGATCTGCTTTTTTTAAATCAAGATCATTAAGAGGAAAAAACTATGACGGCATTGTCACCGCTTCAATCTCGTCAAAACTGATTCCGCTATGGCTTTCGTTATAAACGCATTTTCCATTTTCAATTACTAACACTTGGGGGGATTGGTGTGTAACCTGGAAATCTTCAGCAATCTTATTGGAAATATTTCTGTATCTTATCAGATCAAGTAAATAAAAATTAATCCCGTCAGGAGCCTCCTTTCGATCAAGCCTGTTTTTGGCCATGCTGCTGATAGAACAACGGGTACTGTGTTTAAAAATTACTTGTGGAATTGTTTTTGAGTTAGTAACAATTTCATTCAATTGTGATTCATTGCTTAAAGGAATCCAGTTCATTATTTGGAAGTTAAAATTTTAGAAAAATGATATTAATGAATAATACCTTCTGTCATTGGGCAGCCAGTTTTGCGGGTGCTGCTGCATGAAGAAAATGCGAAAGCGAGCAAGCAAATAAGCGCCAGAGACACCAATAATTTTTTCATAGATAATTGTTTAATTAGGTATTATTTTGCAAAGTTAAAACAAGGTTTGAATCTAATTCTATAAAAAACGGTTATATTTCTAACTTCCGGATTAATTAACGGAAATTATATATAAATATTATGCGAATTCATTTTATTTCTATAGGCGGAAGTGTAATGCACCAACTGGCCATTGCCTTGAAAAGCAAAGGTTATGTGGTGACGGGAAGTGATGATGAAATTTTTGAACCCGCAGCTTCTAATCTGAAAGAAAATGGAATTCTACCTGAAAAAACCGGTTGGTTTGTTGAAAATATTTCTGAAAATCTTGATGCAATTATTTTAGGAATGCATGCAAAGCAGGATAATCCCGAATTGGAAAAAGCGTTGGAACTTGGATTAAAAATCTTTTCTTTTCCCGAATATATTTTTCACGAAAGTTTACACAAAAAAAGAGTCGCGATTGGCGGAAGCCATGGCAAAACAACTACAACTGCCATGATCATGCATGTGTTGCAAAACAGTGATTTTGATTTTGATTACCTGGTGGGAGCAAGGCTTGAGGGATTTGAACAAAGTGTAAAAATTACTGATGCGCCTGTTATTGTCTGCGAAGCAGATGAATATCCGGCAAGTACGATAGAAAAACGACCGAAATTTCATTTTCTTTTTCCTCATATTGCTGTAATAACTGGCATTGCATGGGATCACATCAACGTATTTCCTACATTTGATTTTTATCTCGAGCAGTTTGTTATTTTTATCAATAAAATTGAAAAGAATGGATTTTTGATTTACAACGAAACCGATGAAATTTTGAAAAAGCTGGTTCAGGAAAATTACAGGAAAGACATTCGAATCATTGGATATCAGCTTCCGCAACATGCGATTGAAAATGGAATTACTACGGTGTTAATTGAGGAAGAAAAAACAGAACTGAAAGTTTTTGGTAATCATAATCTTTTAAATTTGCAGGCAGCGTGGTTGGTGTGTAGAGAACTTGGAGTAGACGAACAAATATTTGCAAAAAATATTTCAACATTTGAAGGCGCTGCAAAAAGACTTGAATTAATTGCTGAAAAAAACGGAGGAAATATTTACAGGGATTTTGCGCACGCACCCAGTAAGGTGAAAGCGAGTATTAATGCAGTGAAGCAACAATTCCCTGAAAAAAAACTTGTGGCGATTCTAGAATTGCACACATTCAGCAGCCTGAATAAAGATTTTATGAATCAATATAAAGGTGCGATGGATCAGGCGGATGGGGCAATCGTTTTTTACAGCAAACATGCATTGGACCTGAAAAGAATGCAGTTTTTAGAACCGAAGGTTGTGAAAAATGGATTTGAAAAACAAAATCTTGAAGTAATTACAGAAAGAAAAATTCTGGAGAAAAAACTAAAACAATATCATTTTAATAATACTAACTTCTTATTTATGAGCAGTGGCAACTACGACGGAATGGACATCCTGGCCACTTTAAATGTAGAATTTTAAATATCAAAATCCAATATGCCATTACAATTATCACGGCCCATCGTTTTTATTGATCTTGAAACAACAGGAGTTAATATTGCGGTTGACAGAATCATAGAAATAGCAATCATCAAAATAACGCCCGACCGAAATAAGCATGTAAAACACAAATTGCTTAATCCACAGATGCCGATCTCTAAAAGCAGCAGCGACATACATGGAATTACTGATGAGAAAGTAAAAGATGCACCCACATTTAAGGAAGTGGCAAATGAATTAAAACAATTTATTGATAATGCGGATCTTTCCGGGTACAATTCAAATCGTTTTGATATTCCATTATTAATGGAAGAATTTTTGAGGGCAGGAATTTCTTTCGATATGAACAACAGGCGAATGGTAGATGTGCAGACAATATTTCACATGATGGAAAAGCGTACGCTTGCAGCTGCCTACAAATTTTATTGCGAAAAGGAGTTAACAGAAGCTCATTCGGCAGAAGCAGATGCAACAGCAACATGGGAAATTCTTGAAGCGCAGTTAATACGTTATGAGCATTTGGGAAATACAATTGATACAGTTTTGCAATTTACCGGCGAAGAAAGATATGTTGATTTTGCCCGGAGATTTGTGATGGAAAATGATGTAGAAGTTTTTAATTTCGGTAAACATAAAGGACGCAGTGTGGCAGACGTTTTGAAAGCTGAACCTCAATATTATGATTGGATGATGAGAGGAGATTTTCCGCTTCATACAAAACAAAAATTAACGGAAATTTTGAATCGCACGCTGCTACACAAAATAAAATCATAATCCCCTTTAGAAAATTATAACAAATAAAATTGTAATTTCAGTCAAAATATCATCCGCTTTTTTTGGAAAAACTTCTGATTATACCTACTTATAATGAAAGGGAAAATGTCACTCTCTTGCTGAAAACGGTATTTGATCTAGAGCAGGATTTTCATGTACTGATCATTGACGACAGTTCGCCTGACGGGACCGCTGATATTGTAAAAAGTCTTTTTGTTACTTATCCGGGAAAATTATTTTTGGAAGAGCGTGTTGGAAAACTTGGATTGGGCACGGCTTATCTTCATGGTTTCAAATGGGCTTTAGATAAAGGCTACCGTTTTATTTTTGAAATGGATTGTGATTTTTCTCATAATCCAAATGATCTTGATAAATTATATAAAGCTTGCAAGTTTGGTGGCGCTGATGTTTCCGTTGGCTCCAGGTATATAAAAGGAGGAAAAGTAGAAAACTGGCCGGCAATAAGAGTCAGCATTTCAAAAGGAGCTTCTATCTATACAAGACTATTAACTTTTATGCCTGTCAAAGATCCGACAGCCGGTTTTGTTTGCTACAGAAATTATGTTTTGGAAGCGATCAATTTTGATAAGATCAGTTTTGTAGGATACGCGTTCCAGATTGAAATGAAATTTGCTGCCTGGAAACTTGGATTTAAAATAAAAGAAGTGCCAATCACTTTTATTGATCGCCAGTACGGCGTTTCAAAAATGAATAAAGGAATTGTAAAAGAAGGAATTTTTGGAGTGCTCAAATTAAAATGGATGAGCATGTTTAAAAATTATCGCAACCGCGTAAAAAATTACGATCGTCCCTTCAAACGCTTTACCGCTGTTGAACAAAATAAAACGCATTCAATTTAATTTTTTGAATTGAATGCAGGATGAAATTGCTGTAGCGTATCTCTTAAATATTCCCTGTCTAAATGAGTGTAAATTTCTGTCGTGGTAATGCTTTCATGTCCCAGCATTTCCTGCACTGCACGAAGATCTGCACCACCTTCTACTAAATGTGTTGCAAATGAATGTCGAAAAGTATGTGGCGAAATTTTTTTAGTGATTCCGGCTTTTTTCGCGAGATCTTTTATGATCATAAAAATCATCACTCTCGAAAGTTTCGTTCCTTTTTTATTTAAAAAAACAACATCTTCATTTCCTGATTTAATGGACACATGCACACGAACATTCTGTAAATAAATTTCGATATATTTTATTGCTGAATCTCCGATGGGAACTAACCTTTCTTTATCGCCTTTGCCTGTAATGCGAACATAACCATCATTAAAATAAAGACAAGATAATTTTAAATTTACCAGTTCAGATACGCGTAATCCGCAACTGTACAGTGTTTCAATGATTGCCTTGTTTCTCACTCCTTCCGGTAAACTCATATCTATCGCTGAAAGTATTTCTTCAATTTCATGAAAACTCAAAGTGTCAGGAAGATGTTTCGCTAGTTTTGGTGCTTCCAATAATGCCGTTGGGTCAGTGAGAGAAATTTGTTCCTGCAAACAGAATTTATAAAAAGTTCTCAATCCTGAAATGATTCTTGCCTGCGACGAAGATGTCATTCCTAGTTTATTGATCCATTTCAAAAAACTTTCGAGGTGTGATAATTCGATTTCTTTCGGATTTTTTTCCAAATGGTTCAATAGCAGAAATTGAGTCAATTTCTCAACATCATGGACATAAGCTTCAACAGAATTTTCTGATAAAGATTTTTCTAATTGCAGGTACGCTTTAAATCCTTTTTTATGAATCTCCCACATGAAAATAAGAAATTGAATTATTGGTTTGTTTACTGATAAAAAAATTGTACAACAACAAATGCAATTTTCTTTAGCCGAAGCAAATAATTTGGTGAAATTAAAATAAAATATGCACTACTTTTACTTTTAAAATATTCCCTTCAAAGCTCCGTCTTTTATACATTTCATGGAACCTATTCATTTAAAAAAATTAAAAAAGAAATTCGATCTTAACAGAAAATCATTCCGGTTTTTTATCACAAAACTTGAAAATAATCCTCCTAAAAATCTTGAACTGGCTTTAGAAAAAGTTGAAAAAGAAGTGTGGGGAAAAGTAAGCTGTCTCAGTTGTGCAAATTGTTGTAAAGTAATGAGCCCGACTTATACTTTTAAAGACATAAAAAGAATTTCAGCGCATTTGAAATTAACTCCGAAAGCTTTTAAAGAAAAATGGTTGTACATGGATAAAACTGGAGATTGGATGAACAAGTCGCAGCCTTGCCAGTTTCTTGATCTAACAACAAACATGTGCAGCATTTATGAGGTCAGGCCTGCCGATTGCGCTGATTTTCCTCATTTTCACAGGCGGCCGGCAACAGATTATTTGTATATCCACAAACAAAATATTGAATATTGTCCTGCGACGATGTTGTTGGTAGAAAAGCTAAAGGAAGCGATAAAAAGCTAATTATGTTTAGAAGCTTTTTTATCCATCTTTTTCAAATCAGCAAATCGAATATCAAGCAGTTCGAATGTTGATGAATTGGGAAGATAAAAATGCCACCATTCCGTAGATAATTGTTTAAAACCATATTTTTCCATCACTGATTTTAATAAATTTCTATTCGATAAAATTGACTCAGGAAGTTGTGCGAAATCGGAATGGGCAGTGTCTGTGAAATTATCAAATCCGGTTCCCATTGGCAATTCTTTTTTGGTTTTTAAATCAATCAAAGTCAAGTCGACAGCGGCGCCACGATTGTGTCCGCTTCCTTTTGAAGGATCTGCTGCATAACGGTCATCCTTCACTTTTTCCCACATTTTTTCTGTTATAGAATAAGGCCGGTAAGCGTCAAAAATTTTCACCGTTAAATTTTGTTTTTTTAATTCTGCCACAACGCTTCTTAATGCATCAGCACCGGGTTTTCGCAAAAAAGTAGTATAAATGGGAGCATATAATTTCTCATGCATAAAATTATCAGTTGTAGCATATTTTAAATCTAAATAAATATCAGGAATGTATTCACGCAAACTGATCATTTGCATCGAAGGATCGTTGGCGATTTCATTTTGCAAAACTTTGATATTGTTGATAACAGTCAATCCATACTTATTAACTATTTTTGATTGAGCCGCAACATTGAACGCTACCAGATTAGAGATAAATAATACAAGAGAAATGCGCTGCCAATATTTTATTTTGTAAATCCGGTTCATAATTTTTAAAAATTAAAACGATTAAATTTAAAGCAACTGATGCCTGCTAAAGTGAATTTAATAAAAGTATTTTTATTTCTTTTCATTACATCTTTCTGGTTTGCCTGTAAAAATCATCCACAGGTCAAAGAAAAAGAAATTGTAAAAGTGCCTGAGAAAATGGATGATCAGATTACTGACAATATCAAAGCTGCCTTGGATTTTGCAAAATCTTCAAATGGATTGATTAATGATTCGATACGACTAAGCCACTACAATCTTGTCAATTCTTTTTATGAGAAAAATAATTTTCACGGAGTATGGAGCAAAAAAGAAACGTGGAATCCCGTTGCTGATTCAATGTTTGAGTTTATCAGGAATACAAAATATTATGGATTGTATCCGCAGGACTATCATTACCATGATCTCGATTCTTTAAGAAAAAAAATTGCAACTGATTCATTAGTACTGATGGATGCTATTGCTTGGACAAAAGCGGATCTGATGTTGACGGATGCATTCATGAAAATCCTTAAAGACCTGAAAGAAGGAAGGATGCTGCCAGACAGCGTTTCAATTGTTTCTAAAAATAATTATATAGATTCTTTTTTTGTTCCAAAGCTGAAAGCAGCACTTGATTCAAATAATGTTTCGGCAATATTTGAAAGTGTTGAACCTTCTAACAAAGAATATGTTTTGGTAAAAGAAAAACTTCCTGATTTTGTCGACAACATGGATAGGAAAAAATATTTGTACATTAATTTTCCTTACAAAGACACGGTTGCATTTTATAAACTTCTTCATAAAAGATTGTTGCAATCCGGGATTGGCGAAAACACTGAAGATTTTGATTCAATAACGCTGAGTAAAGAAATAAAAAAATATCAGGCGAAACATAAACTTACTGCTGATGGAAAAGCCGGAGAAGAAACCGTTCGTTCCCTGAATTCAAATGATAATGAAAAGTTTAGAAGAATTGCTGTTACGCTTGATCGTTATAAACAACTTCCTGAACTTCCTGAAGCATATATATGGGTAAATTTGCCTTCATTCTATTTGCATGTTGTAGATTCTGATTCAGTGGTTCTAAATTCCAAAATTATTATTGGAAAACCGGAAACAAGAACGCCGCTGCTAAACTCCTCCATTTCAAATATGGTAACTTATCCAAACTGGACCATTCCTGAAAGCATCATTAAAAAAGATATTTTGCCTGCTTTGAAAGTTAATCCGGGATACCTTGCCAGCAAAGGTTTTAGCCTTGTTGATTCAAAAGGTGAAACGATCAATCCTTACACCGTTAACTGGTCGAAATATAAGAAAGCTATTCCATGGAAAATAGTTCAGGGAAGTGGTGATGATAATGCACTTGGGATTTTTAAATTCAATTTCAATAATCCATACAGTGTTTATCTACATGATACGAATCAGAGATATCTATTTGCAAATACTAACCGTGCTTTGAGTCATGGATGTGTTCGTGTGCAGAATTGGGAAGCGTTGGCTTTCTTCATTGCGAGAAATGATAGTCTTGCTACCAAAGAAGGACATCCACTTTCTTATAATACTGATTCCATAAAAACATGGATTGCTAATAAAGACCGGAAAACGATTATGATTAAAAAAAGAGTGCCACTTTTTATTGAATATTTTACATGCGAAGTAAAAAATGATAAACTTATTTTTTATAATGATGTGTATAATGACGACCGGTATCTGGAACAAAAATATTTTGCAAATAAGTAGTTATGAATTTTAGTATCAAAGGAAATATTGTTGAGATTGAATTAAAAAAGATTTTTTGTGGAGAAATAAAAGTTGAGAATGGGCTGATCAAATCTGTTGAAAAAACTGGTGAAGCTCAAAAAGGATTTCCATTTATAATACCTGGATTTATTGATGCGCACGTTCACATTGAAAGCTCAATGTTGGTGCCTGCTGAGTTCGCAAAATTAGCAGTTGTTCATGGAACAGTGGCAACCATTAGTGACCCTCATGAAATTGCCAATGTTTGTGGAATTGAAGGAGTGCAATTCATGATTGAAAATGGGAAAACAGTTCCTTTCAAATTCCATTTTGGCGCTCCAAGCTGTGTGCCTGCAACGGTTTTTGAAACAGCAGGTGCAACCCTGGATGCAAAAGCAGTGGACGAACTTTTATCCAAAAATGAAATTCATTATTTAAGTGAAATGATGAATTTTCCGGGAGTATTAAATGGAGATGAAGAAGTGTTTGCAAAAATAAATTCTGCGAAAAAATTGAATAAGCCTGTTGATGGACATGCTCCGGGTTTGCGTGGTGAAGATGCAAAAAAATACATTGAAGCGGGTATCACCACAGATCATGAATGTTTCACAAAAGAAGAAGCGCTTGATAAATTAAAGTATGGAATGAAAATTTTGATTCGGGAAGGAAGCGCTGCGAAAAATTTTGAAGCATTGATTGATTTATTAAATGATCATGAAGATGAGATGATGTTTTGCAGTGATGATAAACATCCGGACAGCCTTGTGAAAGGGCATATAAACGAACTGTGCAAACGCGCTGTGGCAAAGGGAATTGACGTTTTTAAAGTTTTAAAAGCTGCGTGTATCAATCCGGTAAATCATTATAAAATGAATGTAGGATTGTTGAAAGAAGGTGATCCTGCTGATTTTATTGTTGTGGAAAATCTCGAAGATTTTAAAGTAAATGCAACTTATATCAATGGAGAAAAGGTTGCAGAAAATCAGCAAACAAAAATTAAAACATCACTATGTCCGATCATCAATAATTTCAACTGCGAAAAGAAAAATGCCGGTGATTTTAAAATTCCAATTGCAGAGTTTCATGGTGAAATTATTGAAGCGTTGGATGGGCAATTAATTACCAATAAAATTTCGATTAAGCCAAAAGAAGAAGATGCATTTTATGTGAGCGATCCTGAAAAAGATATTTTAAAAATTGCCGTTGTTAATCGTTATCACGAAGCGCCGGTTGCAAAAGCATTCATTAAAAACTTTGGATTAAAGAAAGGTGCGCTTGCATCATCAGTTGCTCACGATAGTCATAATATTATCGCGGTTGGAGTTGATGATGAAAGTCTTTGCGACGCAGTAAATCTTGTTATCAAAAACAAAGGTGGAGTCAGTGTTGCAGATCATAAAAATCCTTCTTTTAATAAGGTTTTACCTTTGCCTGTTGCAGGATTAATGAGTAATGAAGATGGCTATAAGGTTGCTGAAATGTACACTGGTATTGGTTCTGCAGCGAAAGAACTTGGTTCACAACTCGCTGCCCCACTTATGACTTTGTCATTCATGGCGCTACTGGTAATTCCTCATTTGAAATTGAGTGACAAAGGATTATTTGATGGAGATTCATTTCAAATAATCGAATAATTTTACGGAACTTTTTTCAGTGAACGAAGAAATAAAGATGTTTTATATTTCCAGCGATTATGAGAAGATATTTTTTGAGAATGTGAAATAGGAACCGAAAAGATTTTTTTAATCAACATTCAAATATTGCTGTAATTCGGCGTCAGTTTTTACAATTACATCACGCACTTTACTTCCCTGGTTGGGTCCAACAATTCCTGCTGCTTCCAATTGATCCATTAATCTTCCGGCTCGGTTGTAACCGAGTTTCATTCTGCGTTGCAGCAAAGATGTACTTCCACTTTGGCTTTGAACAATCAATTTCGCAGCATCTTCAAAAAGGGGATCGCGATCGGCAGCATCAAAGGATTTGTTTTCAAATTCTTTTTCATCCACATATTCAGGCAACATAAATGCTTCGGTATACCCTTGCTGATCGCCGATAAAATCAGTGATCTTATCCACTTCAGGCGTGTCAACAAAAGCGCATTGAAGCCTTGTCAGTTCACCATTGTAGCTGATCAGCATATCGCCTTTTCCGATCAATTGTTCAGCGCCGCCGATGTCCAAAATAGTACGGCTATCAATTTTGCTACTTACTTTAAAAGCAATACGGCAAGGAAAATTTGCTTTGATAGTTCCTGTGATAATATTTACAGAAGGACGTTGTGTGGCAATAATTAAATGAATGCCAACAGCGCGTGCAAGCTGCGCCAGTCGTGCAATTGGCATTTCCACTTCTTTTCCTGCAGTCATAATTAAATCAGCAAATTCATCAATTACCAAAACAATAAACGGAAGAAACTGATGGCCTTTTTCCGGATTTAATTTTCTGCTTACAAATTTTTGATTGTATTCTTTGATGTTTCTGGTTCCTGCTTCTTTCAACAGATCGTAGCGATTGTCCATTTCGATACACAAAGCATTCAGCGTATGAATTACTTTTTTGGTATCGGTGATAATTGCATCTTCTTCGCCCGGCAATTTTGCCAAAAAATGTTTTTCAATACTTTTATAAATACTCAGTTCTACTTTTTTCGGATCGATCAAAACAAGCTTCAATTGTGAAGGATGTTTTTTATACAAAAGAGAAACAAGAATTGCATTTAAGCCAACTGATTTTCCTTGTCCTGTTGCACCCGCCATCAACAAATGCGGCATAGAAGTGAGATCAACAATGAAGTTTTCATTGTCAATTTTTTTACCAATTGCAATTGGCAAGGTGAAATGATTGTTGAGAAATTTTTCAGAATTCAAAAGCGTTTTCATGCTCACGACCGTCTTCTTAAAATTCGGAACTTCAATACCAATCGTTCCTTTGCCTGGAATAGGAGCAATGATGCGAATGCCAAGCGCAGAAAGGCTTAGCGCGATATCGTCTTCAAGATTTTTGATGCGTGAAATGCGAACGCCGGGAGCAGGAATAATTTCATACAACGTAACTGTTGGTCCGACTGTTGCAAAAATTTTCTGAATTTCTATATCATAATTTTTCAGCGTGTGGAGGATTTGATTTTTGTTCTCTTCCAATTCATCCACGTCCTGAATGATCTTATCACTCCCATGATTTTCTAAAAGATCAATCGTAGGGTATTTATAATTTCTCAGATCAAGAATCGGATCGTAAGGCTGTTGTTGAATTTTTGGTTTTGCTGCAGGTTCTTCTGGTTTTGCTTCATCTAACACATCTGCATTCTTTACTTCCAATGTCAGTCCACTATCCGGAGCACTATCTCTTACAACAGATTTTTTTTCTTCTTTAAATAAATTAACCGGTGCTGGCTCTTCATTTTTTTCTACCACATCAAACTCGTGTTGATATTGGTTTTCTTCCTTTATAGGATTTTTTTGAAGTGGTAAAATATTTGCTTTTGAAACCGGAGTTGGTTCATCAACTTCATCCTTAAATTTATCAGAAAAGGTGAGTTCTTCTTTTGGCTTCAATAAAGAATTTGCGATAAGAAGTTTGTTCGCAAAATTAAAAGAAGGATTAAAGCGCCAGATAATGTAACTAAGAATTCCAACAAACAAAACCGCCGCCGTTCCTGTATATCCAATCACTTGCTGCATCCATTCGTTGATCATATCGCCCACTTTTCCACCCCAAAAAAATTCAACTTCAGAAGAATGAATTTTATCAGGATGCGGAGTGTGCATTAAAAAAGAAGCGCAAACGCTGATCACTAAAAGGCCGGCAATGACATAACGAACATTACGACGAAGAGAAAATATTTTTTTCGGAGCAAATAAATTGACTCCGACTACAAAAAAGAAAAGACAAAATAAGTAGGAAGCAATCCCAAATCCGGAGCGAAAAAATAAATCTGAAAAATAGGCGCCTGCTGTTCCCAAAGCATTGCCCATTGCCTGGTCATGGCTTGGCAATAAAATTTTTGCGCCTTGCAAAACTTTGGACTGATCTTGCTGCCATGTAAACAAATAGGAAGTGAATGCAATGAATAATAAAAAAGAAATGAGAATAAAAACTGCGCCAGCTATTTTATGAGAACGCTCGTCATGAATTAATTTTTTCACTTCTATTTTTTCCACTTTGTCGGGATTCATTTTAGAAGGATCAGCAGCTTTTGTTTTTTTTGCTTTTTTTTGGGTAGCCATTGTTAGCAAAGATAGGAATGGAAGATTGTTTTTTTATCGGTGTGCAAAGGTTTTTGGTTCACAATTTCTTTATTCTTTTTCAATTATAAAATGTTCTTTTTTGTTTGTTTACTGCATGCAACAAATAAAAAAATCCAGCCAAGTATAAAGCACAATCCACCAATGGGAGTGATAGCTCCAATCCAGTTGTAAGCCGTTAGTCCATTAGCTTTCACAGCAGTAAGAAAATACAGTGAACCTGAAAATAAAATAATTCCTGCAATGAATAATTTTCCTGACCAGCTTAATAATTTTCCTGCAAAATTTGAATAAATTATTCCAACTGCAAGCAACGCAAAAACGTGATAAAACTGATATCTAACTGCCGTTTCAAAAATTTCTAATGCATCTGCCGGAATATTAGCTTTTAAAGTATGAGCAGCGAAAGCGCCGAGGGCGACGGAAAGTGCTCCTAAAATTGCAGAGGTTTTAATAAATCCTTTATGCATGCTGTCGTTTTTCTAAATTTTTTCGTCCTGATTTTTTAAAAAATTCAATGAACCGTTTGTAAGATTTTCAGCCTTTAAAACGTGATCAGCTTTTAAATAAACCGGCTCACGTTCTTTTAATTTTTTTTCTATAAAAAATAATAATTCAGATGGGTTTACTTTTTTTAATAAAGGTCTTTTCGATGTTTCTTCCATCACACGATCTAAAATATATTCTGGCGTTGCTTTCAGATAAACAATTTGTCCATGTCGTTTCATCCATTCAAGGTTGTCAAAAAAACAGGGAGTGCCGCCGCCACATGAAAGTAGGTAAGATCTTTTAGTGTCAAATTTGCGAAGATGATATCTTTCAATCTCCCTAAATTTTTCTTCACCATGTTGTTCAAAAATTTCTTCAACGGTCATTTCAAATGCTTTTTCAATTTCTGTATCCAGGTCGAAGAAAGTATATCCATGCTCCAGCGACCAAATGTGTCCCCAGTGCGACTTTCCGCTTCCCATAAAACCGATTAAAAAAATATTTTCGTTCAATTTTATTTTTAGAATTTTAAAATGAAATTTATTTAAACGCATTCAATCCTGTTACGTCCATTCCGGTTATTAAAAGATGAACATCGTGTGTTCCTTCATAAGTGATCACGCTTTCCAGGTTCATCAAATGACGCATGATTGGATATTCGCCTGTAATGCCCATTCCGCCAAGCATTTGACGTGCTTCTCGTGCAATGTTTGTAGCGATTTCGCATGCGTTTCTTTTAGCCATACTTACCTGTTGTGGTGTTGCTTTTCCTTCATTCATCAAAGTTCCCAAGCGCCAATTAAGCAACTGTGCTTTGGTAATTTCAGTGATCATTTCCGCAAGTTTTTTTTGCTGCAATTGAAATCCTCCAATCGGTTTATCAAATTGAATTCTTTCTTTAGAATATCTCAATGCTGTGTCGTAGCAATCCATTGCTGCTCCAACTGCGCCCCAGGCAATTCCATAACGCGCTTTGGTAAGACAACTGAGCGGACCTTTCAATCCTTTTATATTCGGTAAAATATTTTCTTTAGGAACTTTTACATGATCAAAAACCAATTCACCAGTAGCACTTGCACGAAGGCTCCACTTTCCATGAGTTGTGGGAGTGGTAAATCCTTCCATTCCTTTTTCCAAAATCAATCCATGAATTTCTCCTGATTCATTTTTTGCCCACACAACTGCAACCTGCGCATAAGGCGCATTGCTGATCCACATTTTACTTCCGTTTAATATAACATGATCACCGGCATCTTTATAATTACTCAACATACCAGCAGGATCGCTTCCATGATCTGGTTCTGTAAGCCCGAAACAACCAAGCCATTCGCCACTCGCTAATTTTGGTAAATATTTTTTTCTTTGTTCTTCACTTCCATATTGAAAGATCGGAAACATGACCAATGAACCTTGCACACTTGCTGTACTGCGAACACCGCTATCACCGCGTTCCAGCTCCTGCATCATCAATCCGTAAGAAATATAATCCAATCCGCCGCCGCCATATTCTACAGGAATTGTCGGGCCGAAACATCCCAATTCTCCGAGTTGTTTCACAATCTGCTGAGGAAATTCTGCCTTTTGTGCATAATCTTCAATGATCGGGGAAATTTCTTTTTTGACATAATTGCGAACAGTTTGCCTGATCAGTTTTTGTTCATCTGTGAGCAATTCATCCACATTAAAATAATCCGGAGATTGAAATAGATCTTGAGCCATCTTATTATTCGTTAATTAATTTATTAGTCGATTATTCAGGATTCACTATTTACACGAAGATAACTCTTCATTTCCGTTTGATACTGCAACGCGATTTTTCTCGCCTCTTCTGCAAAATTTTCTTTGTTGCCTGCATAAATAACCGCGCGTGAAGCATTTACCAACAACCCACAATCCTTGTTGAGACCATGTTTAGAAACTTCGGCAAGACTGCCTCCCTGGGCACCAACACCGGGGATTAGTAAAAAATGATTGGGAATTATTTTTCTTATAGAAGAAATATCATGAGCCTTGGTTGCGCCAACGACAAACATCAAATTATTTTCTGTTCCCCATTCCGCGGTTTTTTTTATGACCTCTTCAAATAAATAATTTTCGTTTAAACGCAACTGCTCGAAATCTTTACTTCCCTCATTGCTCGTCAGACCTAAAACAATCGCCCATTTTTCATCATAATTTAAAAAAGGTTTTACACTATCGCTTCCCATGTAAGGCGCTACTGTTACGGCATCAAAAGGAATCGTTTCAAAAAATGCTTTTGCATATTGATGAGAAGTGTTTCCGATATCACCGCGTTTTGCATCGGCAATTTTAAAATGAGTGGAAGGAATATAATCAACCGTTTTTTGCATTGCTTCCCAACCTTTCACTCCCTGTGCTTCATAAAAAGCGGTGTTGATTTTATATGCCACACACAAATCTTTAGTAGCATCAATGATTTGTTTATTGAATTCGAAAACTGCATCTGGATCGTATTTTAAATGTGCAGGAATTTTTTCAATGTCGGTATCAAGTCCTACGCACAAGTAAGATTTTTTTTCTCTGATTTGTTGAATTAAATATTCTCGCTGCATTTTGTAAATAAAACTTTTGCCTTTCAGTAAACGGGTAAATAAATCGATTTTGTTTTTTTTTAAAAAACGTTTGTCTCAACCTTCTTCAAACCGATTACAGCAATATTACAAATTGCCTTACGATTTATTGTTTTTATTGCTTTTCAATTTTAAAAAAAGATCAATAAATTTTGAATCTTTGCCACGAGGTCAATTCAATTTTGGAAGTAAATTAATTGAATAGTCAAAAAGCGAAAATGAAAGAAAAAGATTATTATTTTACCATTGAAACTCCTGCAGTTGCTGAGTTTAAAGATCGCGGAAGTAAGTTTTTCGCGTATTCATTTCCTTTGAAAAATGTGAATGATTTTAAAAGGCATCTTCAAAATTTAAAAAAAGAACATTCAAAAGCGGTGCATCATTGTTTTGCATATCGTATTGGAACGGATGGAAATCATTTCAGGCAGAGCGATGATGGCGAACCTTCAGGAACGGCAGGAAAACCCATTTTAGGTCAAATAGATTCGAAGGAACTTACCGATATTCTGATTGTGGTGGTTCGTTATTTTGGCGGAACACTTTTAGGCGTTCCCGGGTTGATCAATGCTTATAAAACAGCGTCATCACTGGTTTTGCAATGCACACCGATTGTTCAGAAAGCGATTGAGAAGGATTATGAATTGCAATTTAATTATACTGAGATGAATGCAGTAATGCGAATTCTCAAACAATTTAATTGTACGGTTTTGAAAAATGAAACACAATTATTTTGCAGGATCGAAACAGGAATACCGAAAAATAAACTGACTGAAGTTTTGGAAAGCGATAAAAGAAATTCAAAATGTAGAAGTGAAGGAATTAAAATAAGCGCTACTCTTTTTTTCTAAAGGCGTAAGAAGTGGTTAAAATATATTCATAAAATTCGGCCAGCGTACTATTTACCACAAAGTAATAATTAGGCCTGTACATTTTTCGATAAAGTTCCAGCGAATCTCCTTGCAAACCGGTAACTCTTGAAATGGTTTTTGCAGAAAAGCGGTAATCGACATAGTTTTCCTGTTCCTGCTCGATCAGCCGGTTTCTGAAAGCTTGTTGTTGTTTATTTTTCCGGAATTGAAACATGCCAATCAGAGCATCTAAATCTAAACCGGCTGCCCCTCCCGGATCATATGTAGAATGAATTCCAGGTTTTTCACCGCCAAAAATATTTGAATAGGCTTCACGGTTTTCCAGTGAATCTTTTTGATATGATTTGGTAAAAACTGTTACAGGATTCAGCAACTTATATTTTTCTTTCGTCTTTACGCGCAGCGAAATATCAAACGAAGTGTAATCTTTAATGCTGGCGACCGGAAATTTCATGGTCGATTTTCCATTGTAAGAAAATGTAAGTGAGTCTTTATTTGATACATTAATATGATAAGCGCCAAGAGAATCTGTAACGGCAAATGAGCCGGAAGTACTGTAAACATTTACGTAAGGAATGGCATACAATTTTGAAGAATCATAAACATTTCCTGAAATTAAAATCTGAGCAGCTACCTCGGCAGTTGCAAAAACCTGTAATAAAATAAACAGGTGAACAAATTTTACAATCAGTTTTTTATTCAAAATGTAGATGCAATATTAGAACAATGATTTTGGCAAAGTTTCCGGTTTCTTTTTTTTAACGTTCGTTTTTCAGGTTGAGATCCGTTTCTTTATAGTAAATGAGGAGATATGCGGTTTTTTATTTTTTATAAAATTGGATTGATTCAGGAACCGGTTTCGTTCAGCAATTTCTCAATAGTTTTTGGGAAAAATGCATGTTCCAACTGATGAATTTTGGCCGCGAGACTTTGAGCTGTTTCATTTTCGCTTAACTGGCACTTTTCCTGAAAGATGATTTGGCCATGATCATATTTTTCATCTACAAAATGAATAGTTATCCCGCTTTCCTTTTCCCGATTATTTACAACGGCATCATGAACAGCATTTCCATACATTCCTTTTCCTCCATAAGCCGGAAGCAAAGCAGGATGAATGTTGATTATTTTATTGGGAAAAGCGCTGATCAAAACCAGAGGAATTTTCCAAAGGAAACCGGCGAGAATAATAAGGTCGGGATTAGTTTTTTTAATCTTTGATAAATACCCGGTTTCTCTAAATTGATTTTTCTCGATCAGCAAAACCGGTATCTTTTCTTTTTCAGCAATTGTAAGAACGCCGGCATTTGGATTATTGCAAACGATCAGACCTATTTCTGCCTTCCGGTTTTCTTTAAAATACTCTATAATTTTTTGGGCATTGCTTCCTGCTCCGGATGCAAAAATGATCAATTGCTTTTTCAATTTTTCTTTCATTTTTGGGATTAAAAATCTTTTTAATTTTTTTTGCCTGCTTTTTGTGGCTACTTTTTCCTTATTTTTTACAAAGATTCAAATTGTCTAAAGATTGATCAAAGGTGCAGTTTTTCAAAATAATAAATCAATGAATTGCAGAAAAAGTTGAGAAGATTTTATAAGATTTGTTCGATTATTTGCTTGCTAATATATTGAATATCAATGCTTAAATAGCTAATAACTTTTTAAAGCATTTTTAGGTTCTTAAAAATTTTTTTAAAAAATGTTAAGAGTATGTCAACTCGCTTCCTTATTTTTGCGCCCAAGAAAGAAATTATTCCATAATTCAAGATAGGTAAATAAGTGTATGAACCAAGTCAAAAGGCTTTTTACTAAGACATTCGCAGTTTTCATTTTTTTTACTCTCATTTCTTCCCAGAAGTCAGTGTATGCAGCCGATGGTGAAGCTCTTTTTAAAGCAAACTGTGCAAGTTGTCATAAACCCCTCGAAAAATATGTAGGGCCACCATTAAAAGGAGCGAGGGAAAGAGAACCGTATAAAGGTTGGGTGTATAAATGGGTAGCCAACACTACCTCAATGGTAAATACTGATCCTTATGCCAAGAAGCTAAAAGATGAAATGGGCGGTGTGGTAATGACAGCTTTCCCGGATTTGTCTAAGGCTGATATTGATGCAATTCTTGACTGGGCAGATAAATACCAGGCTCCAGGAGCACCACAAGGCGGCGCTCCAGGTACAGCAGCGCAAACCGCACCGAAATCAGATAATACCATATTATATGGCATTCTCACTTTGATTCTTGCTATTGTCGGTTTAATATTATTACAAATAAACAGCAATCTTAAAAAACTGACTGATGAAAAAGAAGGAATCAAATCTCCAAACCCGGTTCCTTTCTGGCGGAACAAAGCATATCTTTTATTACTAACAATTATTCTTTTCATTTTTGCAGGTTATTGGCTGGTAGAAGGGGCGATGGGATTAGGCCGACAGCAGGGATATGAACCAATACAACCGATTTATTATTCTCATAAGGTGCATGCAGGTGTAAACCAGATCAGTTGTTTATATTGTCACGGTGGTGCTCAGGATAGCAAACATGCTACGATCCCTTCTGTAAATGTTTGTATGAATTGCCACATGGCAGTTAAAGAATATACAGGTGAACCGATCATTCGGGATGATGGAACCACTGTAAACGCTAATGATGAGATTCAAAAACTGTATCAATACGCAGGATGGAATCCCGATACTAAAAAATATGACAAGCCAGGCAAACCGATTGAATGGGTGAAAATTCACAACCTGCCTGATTTTGTTTATTTCAATCATTCACAGCACGTAAAAGTAGGCCGCATTGCTTGCCAGACTTGTCATGGTGAAATTCAAAAAATGTCTGAGGTAAAACAATTTGCTGATCTCAGTATGGGCTGGTGTGTGAATTGCCACAGAACAACCAATGTTCAATTCAATGACGATAAAGGTCACGGAAATAAATTTTATAGTCTTTACGAAAAATTCCACCAGGATATAAAAGAAAAGAAATATGATAGTGTAACGGTTCAGATGATTGGTGGAACTGATTGTGGAAAATGTCATTATTAATATATTCCAGATTCTCAGTGGTGAGAAAAACAAAAGAAACAAAATTGTTCATTTCTTAAATCTTTTGAGGATTTAAGGTAATAATTCGCTCTCAGGCGGATTGGATAAATATGAGTGAAAAAAAATACTGGCAAAGCTTTGGAGAATTGAACCAAAGCGAAAGCAATAAAAAAGCATTAAAAGACGAATTCAGGGAAGAGCTTCCTTTTGAAGAATTAGCTAATGAAAATATTTTCAATGCTAAAACGCCAAGACGTGATTTTCTAAAATACATGGGATTTAGTACAGCTGCTGCCGCTATTGCTGCAAGCTGTGAAATGCCGGTTCGTAAGGCCATTCCATTTCTGCATAAACCAGACGATCTGATAGCAGGCGTACCAAATTATTACGCATCTACCTATATTAATGATGGCGATGCTGTTCCTGTAGTAGTGAAACAAAGAGAAGGCCGTCCGATAAAAATTGAGGGAAATGATCTTGCTTCTATAACAGAAGGTGGAACATCGGCCCAGGTTCAGTCATCTGTTCTCGATTTGTATGATACAACACGTCTTCGCTATCCAATGGCTAATAAAAAAGAAGCCACTTTTGAAGCAATAGACAATATGGTAGCCTCAGGTTTGGCTGCAAATGCCGGAAAGCCTTTGGTACTTTTAACTCCTTCTATTACATCTGTTACCGGCCGCCAGATCATTAGTGAAGTTTTGGCAAAATATCCAGGAAGCCGCCATGTTCAATATGATGCTGTTTCCTGCAGCGGATTGATAGAAGCGAATCTGGCTTCTTATGGCAAAAAAGCAATTCCTGCTTATCGTTTTGATAATGCAAAAGTAATTGTAAGCCTCGATGCGGACTTTTTAGGAAACTGGATCAGTCCTGTAGTTTTCGCAAAACAATATGCTGTTGGTAGAAGGATCAATGAAAAAAATCCTTCTATGAGCCGCCATATTCAGTTTGAAGGATATTATAGCATGACCGGCGCAAAAGCTGATGAAAGATATCTTCATAAACCATCTCAAACAGGTGCAATTGCTTTGGCTTTATTGGGAGCATTGGGTGGAGGAACTACTGCAAATCTTCCATCTGATCTGGCAACAGCAGTTAAATCAACTGCCGCTGAATTAATGGCACATAAAGGTGCTGCCCTTGTAGTTTGTGGAAGCAATGATGCGAATATTCAAATTGTGGTAAATGCGATCAACCAAGCTATTGGAGCACCCGGAAAAACAATTGACTGGGATCATCCTGTAAATTACCGCCAGGGAATTGACGCTGATATGGTAACCCTTACCAACGATTTGAATGCGGGAAATGTAGGTGCTTTAATTGTTTATGGAGCTAATCCCGTTTATAGTTATTTTGATGCGAAAAGATTTGCTGACGGTGTTAAAAAATGTCCATTCACTCTTTCATACAGTGAAAAAATGGATGAAACAACCGAGCTGTGTAAATATGTAATTCCATCTCATCACTGGTTGGAAAGCTGGGGAGATTCTGAACCGCAAAAAGATTTTGTATCAGTAATACAACCTCTCATTCATCCATTATTTAAGACAAGGCAGTTTGAAGAATCTCTTCTAAAATTAACCGGTAATCCAAATGATTACGAAACTTATTTCAGAAATTATTGGACTGGAAAATTAGGAAGTCTGGACAATTACGAAAGATTTTTGCAAGATGGGGTAATGGAAAATATGAAGCTGAAAACCCAGCCTACTTTTGTGAATGTTTCAGATTTGACTCCTGCTACCGCCGCTGCTGTTGCTTCATCAGTTGCTGGTTCAACAGATACTACAGGATCGGTAGTGGCTGCTGTTAAAGGAGCAACTTCAACCGCTGATTCTACAACTACCACAGCAACAGGTGCACAGGCTCCCTTAGGAACCGCTGCTTTTGCTGGAAATGTAACTGATGCTGCGGCAAAAATCAATGCAATAAAAGGTGGCGATACTGAAATGATTTTATATCAAAAAATAACTATCGGCACCGGATCAAGAGCTAGCAATGCCTGGCTCCAGGAAGCGAGCGATCCTATCTCAAAAGCTACCTGGGATAATTACGCAATGGTTTCTCCCGAATTAGGAAAAAAATTATTTGGAATTGATCTTTTCAATCCACATGATTCTGATAAATATGAGGTTCACCCCGATAAACCTGTAATTAAGGTTTCTGCCAATGGCAAAACGGTGGAGCTTCCGGTTCTAATTACTCCCGGTGTGCATCCTGACGTAATTGCAGCCGCAGTGGGTTATGGCCGTCAAAGTAACGATCCAACCAAAACAAAGGAATTTATCGGGCCTGCGGCCGATGGATCAGGTAAAAATGTATATCCGTTTGCAGTTTTCAACGGTAGAAACATAACTTATTCTACTCCTGTTCAAATAGAAAAGACAGATAAAGTTTATCCAATTGCCACCTCTCAAACGCATAGCCTTACTGAAGGACGCCCAGTGGTAAGAGAAATAACCTTGAAAGATTTTATCGATCATCCTGACCAGATGAACAAAGAAGAGGAAGAAGAATTGAGCCAATATGGTGACAACTTTGCTCGTGATGCTACTCTTTATCCAACTTTTGAAAGACCAGGATTAAAATGGGGAATGAGCATTGATTTGAATACTTGTATCGGCTGCAGTGCTTGCACCATCGCCTGCGTTGCTGAAAACAATATTTCAACTGTAGGAAAATATGAAGTTTCAAGATTTCACGATATGCAATGGATAAGGATTGACCGGTATTTTACAGGTGATCCTAAAAAGCCAGATATTGTTTTCCAGCCATTGCCTTGTCAGCAATGTGACAACGCTCCATGCGAAAACGTATGCCCGGTTTCAGCAACTAACCATAGCAGTGAAGGAATTAACCAGATGATTTATAACCGTTGTATTGGTACAAAATATTGCGCTAACAACTGTCCTTATAAAGTTAGACGCTTTAACTGGGCCGACTGGAATGGTTCAGATAGTTTCCCTGATAACCAACACGGAATTATTTCTGACGTAACTACCAACCTTGAAGACGATCTTACACGTATGGTACTTAATCCTGACGTAACCGTTCGTTCACGAGGTGTGATGGAAAAGTGTTCTTTCTGCATTCAGCGTGTTCAACAAGGTAAACTGAATGCGAAAAAAGAAAATCGTGTGTTGAAAGATCAGGAAGTAAAAACCGCTTGTATGCAGGCTTGTCCTACTCATGCAATTGAGTTTGGAAATGTAAATGACAAGGATAGCAAGATCACCAAATTAAGATTTGATGAACAAAAGAACAGGAAGTTTTATGTGTTGGAACAATTACACACACTTCCAAATGTGAACTATCTTACTTTGGTTAGAAATACAGAAAGGAAAGTAGGAACAACAAAAGAAAAAGTTTAGGAACATAAATTAATAAGCTTACAGGTAATCTGTAACAAAAAGCTAATAGTACAGTATGTCATTATTAAAATACGAATCGCAGCTAAGGGAGCCATTGATTGATGGAGTTAAAAATTATCATCAGGTTACTGAAGATATTATTGGCCCGGTAGAAACAAAGCCAACAAGGCTTTGGTGGATCGGTCTTTCTATAGCTATTTTGCTTTTACTTTTCGGTGTATATTCTGTTTACCGTGAAGTAGTTTATGGTATTGGTCAATGGAATATCAATCGTACTGTTGGTTGGGGTTGGGATATTACCAACTTCGTTTGGTGGATTGGTATCGGGCATGCTGGTACATTGATCTCAGCGATTCTTTTATTATTTGGACAAAAGTGGAGGACTGGCGTAAACAGGGCAGCAGAAGCGATGACGATTTTTGCAGTTATGTGTGCGGGACAATTTCCTATTTTTCACATGGGACGTGTTTGGATGGGCTTCTTCGTACTTCCTTATCCAAATTCCCGTGGACCTGTTTGGCCTAACTTTAACTCCGCACTTTTGTGGGACGTATTCGCGGTGTCAACTTATTTCACCGTTTCATTATTATTCTGGTACACGGGACTTTTGCCGGATCTGGCAACTGTTCGTGACAGGGCAAAAACGAAGTTCAGAAAAATGTTTTATGGACTTGCCTCTTTTGGCTGGACGGGAAGTACCAAACACTGGCAACGCCAGGAAAGCCTTGCATTGGTTTTGGCTGGTTTAGCTACACCGCTTGTATTGTCTGTACACACTATCGTGTCCTTCGACTTCGCTACATCAGTAATTCCGGGTTGGCATACGACCATTTTCCCTCCTTACTTTGTTGCCGGTGCCGTGTTCTCAGGTTTTGCAATGGTGCAATCATTATTGATCATTACCAGGAAAGTATTACACCTTGAAGATTACATAACAATAGGTCACATTGAAGCGATGAATAAAGTGATTGTACTTACCGGTTCCATTGTAGGATGTGCGTATTTATCGGAATTATTTGTTGCATGGTACAGCATGAATACTTATGAGTGGTGGGCTTTCAGGGAAAACCGTGTAAACATTTTCAGTCCTTACGGTTGGGCATATTATGGAATGATCTTCTGTAATGTTGTTTCACCTCAGCTTTTCTGGTCAAGAAAATTAAGAAGAAATCCTTTGTTCACTTTCTTCATGGCTGTTTTGGTAAATGTTGGAATGTGGTTTGAGCGTTTCGTGATCATTGTAACTTCTATTTATCGTGATTATCTTCCTTCTTCATGGACCACTTATTATAGCCCCAGCATTTGGGAGATTGGATTTTATCTCGGTACGTTTGGATTGTTCTTTATCCTTTATTTTCTTTTTGCCAAATATTTCCCGGTAATTGCTGCTGCAGAAATTAAAGCAATTTTGAAAACGAGCGGAGAAAATTATAAAGATAAAATGTCGGATATGGAGGCGATGGATACAAATAAATTTTATACACAGGAAATGGAACATGCTCATTAATAAAGGATTAATGGCTAAATAAACAAAAAGTTATTGCTAATTAAAATCGCCGCAGGGCATAGAATATGATTAAAAAATTTGTTGTTGGTTCCTTCGAAGAAGAAAGAGACTTATTCGCTGCCGTAAAAAATGTACGAAGGGCAGGATATAAAATTCATGATGTTTATACTCCATTCCCTATCCACGGACTTGATAAGGCAATCGGATTAAGGGAAACAAGTTTGCACACAATGGGTTTTATTTATGGAATCACAGGAACTACGATCGCAATTGGTGGAATGGGTTGGATCTTTACTACAGACTGGCCACTGAACATTGGTGGTAAGCCACATTTTCCGTTACCGGCTTTTATTCCAATTGCTTTTGAACTTACCGTTTTATTATCAGCAGTAGGAATGGTTTGGACTTTTTGCTGGCTTTGTAAAATGATGCCCGGAGTTAAAAAACATCACTTCAGTCTCAGATCTACTGATGATTTAATGACGATGGTAATTGAATGTACTCCCAATTCCAATGCAACTGAGATTGAAACTTTTTTAAATGAAAATGGAGCAATCGAAGTAAATACCCAGGAAGCAGAAGAAGGATGGTGGTTTGGAAGATATGATAAAGAACAAAAATTATACAGGGCAGAAGAAATAGGAGTGGGAGATTAAGAAATAGAAATTGAACTTTTTTTTTCGTTTACTGTAATCGTCATTGGAAAATGTTATTTAAAAAAGATCTCTAAATTGGATTTTTAGATATGAAAAAAATAAGAATTGTTTTATCGTTTGTAATCATTGTTGCTATGGCTACTTTTATTAATAGCTGTGGTAGCAAACGTGATCCGGGAAGAGTTTATATGCCGGATATGGCTTATAGCCGCGCATATGAAGCGTATGCCCCTAACAACCTTTTAAAAGAAAATATTAATTACGTTCCATATCCTGTTCCTGGTACTATCAGAAGAGGAGATTTGTTTCCTTACCCATTGGCAAATGATTCCAACGGTTATAGAATGAGTGCTGAAATTAAAGATCCTTTGCCTCCGCTTAATGCAGAGGATATGAAGGAAGCTCAACGGTTATTCAATATCAATTGCGCTATTTGCCATGGACCAGAAATGAATGCACAAGGACCTCTGGCAACCGGGGGAAAAGTTCCGGCGGTAGCTAATTTAACCTTAGCTCAATATGTAAAAATGCCGGTAGGAACTATGTTTCACTCTATTACTTACGGAAAAGGAAATATGGGAAGCTATGCTTCTCAGCTAAGCAGGAAACAGAGATGGATGGTAATTCAATATGTAAAACAACATCAGTTGGCAGGTGCCGGAGGAGGTTCAGCAGCTGCAAGTGATTCAACATCAACAAACGCGGCTGGAAGCGACTCCTCCGCAGCAAAATAATGGTTTAATTCAAAAAAATAATTTTAATGAACAATCAGTATGTAACACCGGCGGGATATAAGAAATGGTCAGCTGGATTAATGATTGCCGGCTTGCTTACCCTTATTCTTGGAGTCATTTTTTTGAATCCATTCGCCGGCGCTCATGGGGAAAATGTAAACAGTACGCGTTTTTGGGCAGTGTTGCTCCAGAACAGTATCTTTTGGTTAATGTTAGTGAATGTGGCTACCTTTTTTATTGTCATCAATACTCTTGCAATGAGTGGCTGGCAGGAGGCTTTTCGTCGTGTTACTGAAGCGATATCATCTTTGGTTCCGATCATTGGTGTTATTACAATGGTTATTTTTCTTTGTATTGTTTTCGGTCATAGAAGTGATATTTATCCATGGCTTGATAAAAATGCTGTAGCACACGATCCGGTTCTTCTTGGTAAAAAAGGATTTTTAAATCCATGGGTTTATATACTGTATTCTGCATTAACCATTGGTCTTTGGTCTTACTGGGGCAAAAAACTCAGAGCTCTTAGCCTTCAAACTGACGAAGGTGGAACAATGGATTATGAAACTTCAAAAAGATGGTTTAGAAAAACATCCAGTGTTTCCGCGTATTTTGTAGTGTTTTATGTAATTACAATCGGTTCCCTTATTCCATGGCTGTGGTTGATGAGTATCGATGCTCATTGGTTCAGTACTATGTTTAGCTGGTACACTTTTGGAAGCCAGTTCGTATCCGGAATTGCGTTGATCACTCTTTTTGTAATTTATTTTAAAAACCGTGGCCAGCTTGAGTTTGTAACCAAAGAACATATCCAGGATCTGGGAAAATACATGTTTGCATTTTCAATCTTCTGGACTTATTTGTGGTTTGCACAATTTATGCTGCAGTGGTATGGAAATATTCCTGAAGAAACAATTTATTTCAAAATCAGGTTACAAGGGCCTTATGAAGGATTATTTTATCTGAATCTTGTTCTCAATTTTGCAGCGCCCATCTTAATATTTATGAAACGTGCTACCAAGAGAAATTATTTCATTGTAACATTTATGTGTATCCTGATCATTTTCGGTCACTGGATCGATTTTTACCAGATGGTGATGCCCGGAACTGTAAAGTTACATCCACATTTAAGTTGGTTTGAGTTTGGAATTCCACTAGGATTTGTAGGATTAATTATGTGGGGAGTAAACAAGTTTGCTTTAAGAGTTCCGATGACAGCTAAAAATAATCCTTTCATCAAAGAAAGTATTATTCACGTAGTATAAAAATAAAAATGGAAGGTTTTGAAGAAAACCTCGGGAAGTTGAGAGAATCAAAACTTACCTTTGCGGACAGTTGCTTACGGAGAATAGAAAGGAAAAAGTATAGTTCTGGAACAGATAAATGATAGTATTTATAAAATTTAAAAGATCCGTATCGCGGATGAGGAAAAAATAAAGAAACATGAATACCTTTTTTTTAATAGCGATTGTTGTACTTATTTTCCTGGTAATTTTTCAGATTTCAAAAGCCAGTGAATATGTAAGTATTCTAAAAGGAGAAGAAAAATCGAGGAAGCAAAACAATAAGATCAACGGCTTTTTAATGATCGCTTTTTTGATTTTGGGGCTTATTGGGGTTTGGTGGTGCAATGATTTATTGTATCCAAAAACATTATTGCCCCATGGTGCTGCTTCTTCAGAAGGAGAGAAGATAGATACGATGATGTGGATCACGATCGTAATTACAGGTATTGTATTTTTTATCACACAAATCCTTTTGTTTTGGTTTTCTTTCAAATACCAGGAAAGTGATAAAAGAAAACCTTTGTATTTTACTCATAGTAATAAACTTGAAATAATTTGGACAGGAGTTCCTGCCATTACGCTTACTATTCTTGTGGTTTTTGGATTAAAATACTGGTTTAAATTTACGGGTGATGCACCCAAAAATTCTCAGGTAATAGAAATTACCGGGCATCAGTTTGCGTGGGAAATTAGATATCCTGGAAAGGACGGAATATTGGGAAGAAAAAATTATAAATTAATTGATCCTGCTGGCGGAAATTCATTAGGCGTTGATTGGGCAGATGCAGCAAGTCACGATGATATTCATGTTCCTACAACAATGCATGTAGTAGTAAATAAACCAGTAAAGTTGGTTATTAATTCAATGGATGTGATTCATGACGTTGGTTTGCCTCAATTTCGTTTGAAGATGGATGCCGTTCCTGGAACTCCAACTACTATTTGGTTTACGCCGACAGTTACTACAAAAGAAATGGCAAAAAAAACGGGAAATCCTGATTTTGTCTATGAAATCAGTTGCGATCAGATGTGCGGAAAAGGGCACTTTACCATGCGAGGTGTGATTGTAGTAGAAACACAAAAAGAATATAATGAATGGATGATCAAGCAAAGGCCTGAATATTATAAATCAAAAGCCTATCTTAACTCCATCTCTTCAGATTCGACAAAAACAGTTGCTCTTGCAAATCAGCAGAGCCACTAAATATAATAATCGCCGAAAGGTTTTTAAATAGAATATCATTATGAACAGCAACGAAGAAGTAATGCATGAAAGGCCGTTGGTAGTACATGAAACCGGCCATGGCTCTCATGAACATCATCACCAAAGTTTCATCACTAAATATATTTTCAGCCAGGATCATAAAATGATTTCCAAGCAATATCTGCTTACCGGAATTATCTGGGCCGTTATAGGTGGATTTTTCTCGGTTATTTTCCGCTTGCAATTAGGATTTCCTGACCAGACATTTCCTTTCCTCGAAGATATTTTTGGCCATTGGGCAAAAGGAGGAAGACTTGATACAGAATTTTATTATGCGTTGGTAACCATGCACGGAACCATCCTGGTGTTTTTCGTTTTGACAGCAGGATTGAGCGGAACTTTCTCTAACTTCTTGATTCCGCTTCAGGTGGGAGCAAGGGATATGGCATCCCCTTTCTTAAATATGCTTTCTTACTGGTTTTTCTTTCTTGCATCTATCGTAATGTTCTCTTCTTTGTTTTTGCAAACCGGCCCTGCAAGTGGCGGTTGGACAATTTATCCGCCTTTGAGTGCTTTAGGTGACGCAATGGACGGGTCGAAAGCGGGAATGGATTTCTGGCTAACGAGTATCGCTTTCTTTATTATTTCTGTTTTGCTCGGCGGTTTAAATTATATAACGACAGTTTTAAACCTTCGAACCAAAGGAATGTTTATGACAAGATTGCCGCTTACAGTTTGGTCATTCCTTTTCACAGCTATCCTCGGAGTTCTTACTTTCCCTGTATTATTATCTGCTGTTGTTTTGCTATTATTCGATCGTCATTTAGGCACCAGTTTTTATTTGAGCGATATCTATATTAATGGAAAAATATTACCGAATGAAGGCGGAAGTCCGATCTTATTCCAGCATTTATTCTGGTTCCTGGGACATCCGGAAGTTTATATCATCGCCCTTCCTGCCATGGGTATTACTTCTGAAGTAATTTCAACTAATTCAAGAAAGCCGATCTTTGGATATATGGCAATGGTTGGATCTTTCTTCGCGATTGCTTCTCTATCATTCCTTGTTTGGGCGCATCATATGTTCGTTTCAGGAATGAATCCATTCCTTGGATCTTTCTTCGTATTGTTTACATTATTGATTGCGGTTCCATCAGCAATTAAAGTATTCAACTGGCTTACAACATTGTGGAAAGGAAATATACATTTTACGCCAGGAATGCTTTTTGCAATCGGTTTTGTGAGTTTATTTATTTCCGGTGGATTGACCGGAATCTGGCTGGGAAATTCAGCACTGGATTTTCATCTGCATGATACTTATTTTGTAATTGCGCATTTCCATTTGGTAATGGGTGTTGCTTCCATGTTCGGAATGTTTGCCGGCGTATACCACTGGTATCCAAAAATGTTTGGCAGATTTATGAATAACACTTTAGCTTATATTCATTTCTGGGTTTCAATGATCGGCGCTTACTTTATTTTCTGGCCAATGCATTATGAAGGACTTGCCGGAATGCCTCGTCGTTATTACGATTTCAGCAACTGGGAATCATTTAAGATGTTCTCAGGCTTAAATGAGTTCATCAGTATTTCAGCGATAGTAGTATTTGCAGCACAATTTTTATTCATTTTTAATTTCTTTTACTCAATGTATAAAGGAAGAAAAGTTACTGAAAGAAATAAAAATCCATGGCATGCAACTACTTTGGAATGGACAACTCCAATTCATCCACCTCATGGAAACTGGGTAAGTGAAATTCCTGAAGTACATCGCTGGCCATATGATTACGGAAAAGACGGAAGAGATTTTATTCCACAAACAGAACCAATTGGTGCTCAGGAATCGAATCATTAAGGGTAAATAGTAGTTTATAAAATTATATTTTTCTGAATCAATAGCCCTGTTAATTCAGGGCTTTTTTAAAAAAGGTTTTTTTGAATGAATAAAACGGCAACGATAATGCCTCAATCAGCTTCATATACACTGGCAAGCAAAGTGAAAGATTATTTTATTTTAATAAAATTCACTCTCAGCTTTTTGGTAGTATTTAGTTGCGTGATCTGCTATTTACTTGCTCCAAATGTTCAGTACAATTTACTTTCAGTTATTATATTGTTTGTTGCAGGAATGTGTGTTACTGGCGCTGCCAATGCCATCAACCAAACTGTAGAAAAAGACACCGATGCTTTGATGAAACGAACAGCGAACAGGCCGATAGCAGCTGGCAGAATGAGCGTGAATGAAGGATGGTCTTTTGCGATTATTGTTGGTGGAGTCGGAGTTCTCCTGATGTGGTATTGGTTTAATGCCGCAAGTGCATTGCTGGCATTGTTTAGTCTGTTTCTTTATGCGTTTATCTATACTCCCTTAAAAAAAGTAAACTCAATTTCTGTAATTGTAGGCGCATTTCCCGGGGCTTTACCTTGCCTGATTGGTTGGGTAGCCGGCACCGGATTTATCAGCCCTTTTGCAACCTTCCAGGGGCAACTTGCGAATGGAGAAGTTGGGCATTTTATGAATTATGGAGGGTATATTTTATTTGCGATTCAGTTTATCTGGCAGTTTCCCCATTTCTGGGCAATTGCATGGTTGGCCCATAAAGATTATGAAAAAGCAGGATTCAGATTATTACCAAGCCAGGCAGGACCAACAAAATTCTCGGCAGTTCAAACTGTCATTTATTCAATGTTGATGGTGCCTGTTGGAATGTTGCCTTATTACTTTAATATTTCAGGATTATTATCTTTCTACATTTTACTGTTTTGTAATCTCTGGATGGTTTATGTAAGTATTATGCTGGTAGTGAAAATGAATGCAGCAGCAGCAAGGAGAGTAATGTTCAGTTCTTATTTTTATCTGATGATCGTCTTTCTGGCATTGTTGTTTGATAAAATATAATGGAATTTAAAAAGAGGTTTAGAAAAAAATATTATTATGATTGCAGTGATGAAGCAGGAAAAAAAGAGAATACACCCACTTAAATTTGTTATGTGGGCAGGATGTGCAAGCATAGTGATGATGTTTGCGGGCCTGAGTAGTGCGTACATTGTAAAACGCAACCAGGCAAATTGGCTGGATTATAATGTTCCGATTATTTTTTATTATTCAACAGCAGTTATTTTATTAAGCAGTCTTACGATTATGCTTAGCCGGAAAGCTTTCATGAATCGTCAGATGCGACAATATAAAAGCTGGCTTTTTGTAACAATGGCATTGGGAATTACTTTTGTCATTTTACAATACATCGGTTTTGAACACCTTTGGAATAGTGGAATTACGCTCACCCGTAATGTTTCGTTTTCTTTTTTATACATTATTGTTGGATTGCACGCGTTGCATGTTGCAGGGGGAGTAGTGGCTCTGATAATTATGTATTTAAAATCCTTTAGCAGGAGAAGAAAAAATTACAATCCTGTTTATATCGATTTGATGAACGTTTACTGGCATTTTGTAGATCTTTTGTGGGTCTATCTTTTGCTTTTTTTAATGTTCACCAAATAGAGAAAAGTTTTGGTAATAAGTTTTGCTAATCAATAGTAAACGAAGAAATAAATCGTTTTTATTATTAGTAAAAACAACAGAAAGAAGTAACAATAAAGCAATTAATTTTATTTTTGTAATAACCTTTTAAAGAATAATAATGGAAACGGCGATAGCACAAACAAAAACTAAAATGTGGGCGGGAGGAAGAAGTCCTTTCAATGTAAGTTATGGAAAACTGATGATGTGGTTCTTTCTCATGAGTGACTCCTTTACATTTGGTGCCTTTTTAATTTCCTATGGGTCTATCCGTTTTAGTTTGAACCATTGGGTAGATCACAATTACGTGTTCAATGAATTTCCATTTACTGAAGCTCACCTGCCTTTGGCATTTGTGAGTTTGATGACTTTTATTCTCATCTTCAGTTCTGTAACAATGGTTTTAGCAGTTCATGACGGTCATAAAATGAATCAAAAAGGTGTCGAAAAATGGTTATTTTTAACTATCCTCGGCGGTCTTGCATTTTTAGGTTGCCAGGCGTATGAGTGGACAGGATTAATAACCGGCCAGCACGAAGTTTTGGTAAATGGTGTGATCGAACATTGGGGAACTACTGTAAGTCACAACCCGTGGGGGCCAATGGTGATGCATAATGGACATTATGTAGCTACACCTGGACCTGTTGCTTTTGGAGGATATTTCTTTGGAATTACAGGTTTTCATGGTTTCCATGTATTTACCGGAGTGATCGTAAATGTTGTAATGCTGATCAAAACAAAAAGAGGTGACTTCGCAAAACGTGGACACTATGAAATGATTGAAAAAGCAGGATTATACTGGCACTTTGTAGATCTCGTTTGGGTATTCGTATTCCTTTGCTTTTATCTTATCTGATTCTAAAAACTTCATTCAAATTATTTATAGTTACTTAAAGAAAAATTATGTCTGCTGAAATAACAACACATTTACCTGCAACGGAAGCCGATGTGGCCCATGTAAAAAGGATCTGGAAAGCGTTTTGGGTTTTATTGATCCTTACCATTATTGAGCTCGCGTTGGGGTTGACAATTTATTATATAGAAATGAATCCTGATTATAGCAATCTTTTAGTGTTAATAATAAAGGGAGTTATTTGTATTCTCACTCTGGGAAAAGCATTTTATATCATTTCAATTTTTATGCATCTTGGTGATGAGGTACGTCAATTTATCTTAACGCTTGCCCTTCCGGCTACTTTGTTTATCTGGTTTATTACTGCCTTCATTGCTGATGGCGCTTCCTTTAGAAATTTGAGGAACACTGATGCTGGAAGCAGAACTTATGTTCAACCAAAGGATTTTCACAATGTTCCTTTAGAAGCTCCTGCCGAAAAGAAAGAAAAGAAATTAGATTAAAAGCAAGGTTAAAACTTTAGATTACCAATTTTTAAATTAGCTGTTGCCCTTCGCAATGGCTAATTTTGCTATTAGCAAATCGTCATGAATAAAAAATCTTTTACTGCTTTACTGGTAGCTATTTTTTTGCCGCTAACAGGTTATTTATTGGTAAGTTATTACAGCAAAGCCGCTGTTCAAATGCCACAAAGATATTTTTACGACAGCGTGAATGTGATCAATAACAATGGTAAATTGACCTACGACACTTCCTGGCACCACGTAAGCAATATGCATTTTACCAATCAGCTTGGACAACAGGTTTCTTTTGATGATCTGAAAGGAAAAATAATTGTTCTCGATTTCTTTTTTACTCATTGTCCTACTATTTGCCCACAGTTGGCCAAGTCAATGAAGAAATTGCAAAATTCATTTCCTAATAATGATTCCATTGTTCAGTTTGTTTCCATTTCAATTGATCCCAAGCATGATTCTGTTGCACAACTGAGAAAATGGGCTGCAAAATTCAATGTAAATCCTGACAGCTGGTGGCTGTTAACAGGCGATCGGGATAGCATCTATAATTTTGCGCTTCATGAAATGAAAGCAAGTGTTGCGGATTCCAATGTAGATACCGCTTTTATTCATACTCAAAATTTTTTCCTTTTAGATAAAGAAAGGGTGGTGCGAGGATGGTTTGATGGATTAGATTCTGTGGCTCAGTCAAAACTGGTTCGTGATATTCCGTTGCTTATGTTGGAAAAAGATAAGAAGAGATCATTTGCTGATTTTTTTAAAGGACTTTTAAAAACCGGATAAATAAAGAGAATGGATTTAAATAATTTTCCCCGACCGGTTTTAAAAAAAGATGATAAGTCAGCACGTATTTTCATTTGGCTTGTTTCCATTATCGTTTTTATCGGAATTGCATTTCTTTCAGGAGTTCAGCTTCATCCACAATTAAATTTCAATCCACATCTTTTTGCAACATTCAATGCCATTATCAATTCTTGTGTTGCCATTTTATTGATCGCTGCTTTGGTTGCGGTAAAATCAAAAAAATATATTCTTCATAAAAAGATAATGACCGCTGCGATTATTCTTTCAGTGCTTTTTTTGATTTCGTATGTATGTCACCATTTATTCAGCGGCGAAACCAAATTTGGCGATCTGAATCACGATGGAATTTTGAGTTTGGATGAAAAAAACAAGGCCGGCTCGCTTCGTTATTTTTATTATGCACTTTTGATGACTCATATTCCTCTTGCCGGAATCATCCTGCCTTTTATTTTATTTACTGCTTACCGCGCTTTAAGTGGTGAATATTTAAAACATAAAAAATTGGCAAGAATTACATGGCCAATTTGGCTTTATGTTGCTATCAGCGGAGTGGTGGTTTATTGGTTGATTAGTCCTTATTATAATTAGCAAATTATATTTCCAATTCTTTCGCGGGATCCCAAAATAATTTTTCAAAATCCACCACCGTATCGTTTTCCACTTTTATTTTTTCCTTTAATAATAATTCTTCCATCAAAGTTGGCGTGGCGAAATGGGCTTTCCCTGAAAGCATTCCGTTGCGGTTTAAAACCCTGTGAGCAGGAACTTTTGGAGAAGCATGATGAGCGCCGTTCATTGCCCAGCCTACCATCCGTGCAGAAAGTTTAGTGCCCAGATAATTGGCAATGGCGCCAAAAGAAGTAACGCGTCCCTTTGGAATTTGTCTTACGACTGCATATACATCTTCAAAAAAGCTGTATTGCTTTCCGATTGCGCGTGGACTTTCTTTTTTTATTCTGGCTGGCACTTTTTTATTTTTCATAGAAAAAAAACTTTCTCTCTGCTGAAATTTTTTATTAAAAATAAAATAAGAATCGCAATTATTTATTCGTTTACTCATCAAATAAAAATGAGAATAAAAAATCGCGTAATTTATTCGTTCACTGTTTTTCAAACAGAATTTAATTGGAATTCCAACTATTATTTTACAATGACCCAGCCATTTTGTTTTCGCTGCAGGTAAATAGAATCACTCAGATTGCTTTCATTATTTGTTTTTGTGAGTGTGGTTGCAGCGATTACAATTTTATTTTGATCGGCAGGAATATTATCAAACACAAAATGATAAAAATTATTTCCCGATAAGATAATTTCTTTGATGTTTTTCGGATCATTTTGATCCATGTCATTTTCATCGTCAAATTGATAAATAACCAGCCTGTTGATCAGATCGTTTTTTATTTTTTCTCTGAAATATAGGTCAATGGAGTTAGTAAAGAATTGAGATTTAGAACTATCGAACGATAATACCGGCGCTTCGGGTTTCAATGAATCGATCCACGGCATTGGCGGCGGTATTGCAGGATATTTGTAATAATTATTTCTCAAAGTATCGCTCCATCCGTTTGGATTGCTTTTAAAAGTGCTGCTGCTGAAAAAAACGCTCCCTTCGATCTCTGGATATTTTCTCAAAAACTGGATCTGATCAGGAAGTTCATTTTTATTTTTCCATGCATAAGATCGTGGCTCCAGCGCACGATAAATTCCCTGCCCGATGTACAATTGTCTGCCATAAGCATGACGCGCCCACCAATCTGCGAGTACTTTAAAACCTACCACTTTCTGACTCACTTCCCAATACAATTGAGGTACTACATAATCGATCCATTTATTTTTCAGCCACAATAAAATATCAGCATACAGATCATCATAATTGGTAACGCCGGCCTTCGTTTCGCTTCCTTCAGGATCCTTATCAATGTTCCGCCAAACTCCAAACGGACTGATTCCAAACTGACAATATTTGTTTTCTTCTTTGATCGCTTTGCTGAGATGAAAAATGATTGAATCAACATTGCTTCTGCGCCAGTCTGCGAGGCTTATTCCATTTCCATATTTTTTATAAGAAGCTGCGTCATTAAATTCTTTTCCCGGAATATGATAAGGATAAAAATAATCATCAAAATGAATCGCATCTACATCGTATCTTTTTACGACATCACGAACTACGTTCACCACAAAATTTTGTGCTTCTTTATTTCCAGGATCAAAATATTTTGTGTTTCCATACGTGATAAACCATTCTGGATGAAGTTTAGTGATATGAGTGGGAGAAATAGAAGATTTTCCAACACGAAATTCTGCACGATACGGATTCATCCATGCATGAAATTCCATTCCACGCTTGTGTGTTTCTGTTATCATAAATTTTAAAGGATCATAATAAGGCGAAGGCGGAGTTCCTTGTTTGCCGGTAAGGAACTCGCTCCAGGGTTCATACTCTGATGGATAAAACGCATCTGAAGCAGGTCTGATCTGCACTACAACCGCATTCATTCCATTTCTTTTATGCATATCCAGTAGCTTAATGAATTCATCTTTTTGCTGATCGCTGCTCAAAAATCTGGAAGAAGGAAAATCAATATTATCGACAGTGGCTACCCACACGCCACGAAATTCATACTTCGGTTGTGCAATAATTTTTTGGAAAGAAATGAAGGTGATAAAAAATAAAAGGCAGATTTGTTTTTTCATAAGAGTATCAAAAAATAGTAAGTTGGCAATTTACTAACAACCTGAATAAGATAAAAGAATAATCGAAGATGATTTGTAATAATAGTGGTTCATTAACAGTGTTCTTTTTTCAAGAATGCCGGAAACATTGTTATTACTACATTTATTGATTTAAAGAAATTACATTCTGCTCCAACTTATCTTTCCATCCTTTTCGTCTTTCATTTCAATCCCAAGTTCTGAAAGCTGTTTCCTGATTTTATCAGAAGTGAAAAAGTCTTTTTTTGATTTTGCTTCTTTTCTGATTTCAACCAGCAGATCTATGATTCCATTTACAAGAGAAGAATTTTCTGAAGGATCTTTCAAACCTAAAATCTGCTCAAGAAATATGGCAAATTTTACTTTCAGTTTTTCTAACGTTGCAGAAGAAATAGAATTGATTTCAATCAGCCCATCTTTCATTGAATTAATAACAGGAACAATTTCAAACATATTTGCAAGCACTTTTGCGGTGTTGAAATCGTCATTAATAAATTCTTCAAATTCGTCAACAAGCCTGTTGATACGTTCTTCCAGCTCTTTATCTTTTGCTTCCTCTCCTTCTGTTTGTGGCAATTTCTTTAAAACTTCAAAAGCTTCAAACAATCTTTTCATTCCTTTTTCTGCAGCAACCAATGCTTCACTGCTGAAATCAAGCGTGCTTCGGTAATGCGTTTGCAAAATAAAAAAACGAATTACCATCGGAGCAAAAGGCTGCGAAAGCAACGGATGATTTCCCGAAAACATTTGGGTAAGTGTGATCTGGTTGTTGTAGCTTTTTCCCATTTTTTTTCCGTTCACTGTGATCATATTGTTATGCATCCAGTATTTTGCCGGAGGAGTATGATTGCAGATCGTGCTTTGTGCAATTTCGCTTTCATGATGTGGAAACATTAAATCCATTCCGCCTCCATGAATGTCAAATCGCGGTCCCAAATATTTGGTCGCCATCGCAGAACATTCAATATGCCATCCAGGAAAACCTTCTCCCCACGGGCTTTTCCATCGCATGATATGTTTTGGTGGCGCAGATTTCCATAATGCAAAATCTGCTTTATTTCTTTTTTCTTCCTGGCCTTCCAGTTCCCGCGTTGTTTCCAAAAGATCGTCTACAACTCGTCCGCTTAATTTTCCATAATCATAATTTGCTGCAAATTTTTTTACATCAAAATAAACAGAACCATTTACAACATATGCATAGCCGGCGTCAATTAATTTTTCAATCATTCCAATCTGTTCAACAATATGTCCTGTTGCAGTTGGCTCGATATTCGGATCAAGTGTATTAAATTGTCTGAAAGCCCAATGAAAAAGATTGGTGTATTTATGAACCAATTCCATCGGCTCTACTTTTTCCAGCAAAGCTTTTTTGGAAATTTTATCTTCTGCCTCACGTCCTTCTTCTTCAAAATGCCCTGCATCAGTGATGTTGCGCACATAACGCACTTTATAACCAAGAAATAAAAGGTATCGATAAACAACATCAAAAGTGATATAAGGCCTTGCATGGCCGAGATGACTTTCTCCGCTTACAGTCGGGCCGCAAACATACATTCCAACGTTCGGCGGATTGATCGGAATAAATTCTTCTTTTTGTTTGGATAATGAATTATAAACTTTAAGCGGCATACATTCAATTTTAATCTTCAATCTTTGCAAAGGTAAAGCGGTAAAGATATTCTACCTTTTTTAGAATCTTCTTTAATAAAAAATTTAAGGATTGGCTGGCTCAAATTTAAGATCAGCGACAATAGGAAAATGATCGCTCAATAATTTCTTAATCCGGGTAAACTGAACAATTTTGAATTGTTCGTCTGCAAAAATATTATCAATTCGAAGGGTTGGTGAGATGGAGCTAAAAGTTCGTGAAATTCCGGAACCCTTTTCTACAAAAGCATTTTGCAATCCTTTGCCGATTGTTTCATAAGCATAAGAAACGGGAACATCATTAAAATCGCCGCAAACAATGACAGGATAAGGGCTGTGGTCCAATTCATCTTTGATAAAATTAGCTTGCGAAGCTCTTTTTAAAACGCCCATTTTTATTTTTGAAATAATATTTTTAGATTCAGAAATGTTTCCCTGCGTGGGAACTTTTCCGCTATCCAGATAGTTGAGATTTACTTTTGAAAATTTTAATGATTGCAGATGAACATTAAAAACGCGAATCGTATCTTTTCCTACTAAAATATCAATGAACTGAAAAGTAGAATTATAATTGTTCGGATTGTTCACCAGCGTTTGTTTGCGGACAATCGGGAATTTTGAGAACACAATAATTCCAAAATGATGGTATTTGTCAAAATCATCTTTTACCTGGTAAGAATACAAATAGTCAGTAAATTTTAAAGCCTTTTGAATAGCAGGAAAATAATTAATTGCTTTTTTATTTTCGCCCGCTACCATTTCCTGGAAGCATGCGATATCAGGATCATATTTGTTGATCAGATCAATGATCGTTTTTTTGTTTCCCGGATGATCTTTATAATGCAGAATATTGAACAACTCTACATTCCAGCTCATCACACGAATATCACCCGGCTTTTTTTGAAGAGAAAAACTCGATGAGAAATGTACAGGAAAAATATTTTTTACTGCATGCCATGAAGCTGCAATGATAACAAGAGAAATGATGACCCAGCCGGATCTCATTACCAACCAAAATAATGCGAACAAAATTAAGACCAACAGCAAGTATGGCAACAGCAAAGTAAATAAGCTCAGAAACCACCATTGTTCCGGATTGAAATATTTTACATTAGCTCCGGCAAGAAAAAGGACAGCAATAACAATATTTGAAACAATAAATATTTTTTTGGTAAACCAGCGCAGAAACGGCTTTTCCATTGAAGGCAATCCTTTTAATTGGTAAATATGTATATGTAAAAAAAAGAATTAAAAATCAGTTTCGCGCGCTTTTTTCAGAATATTTTTTTCTTCTTCGGATAAGTGGTTGAATCCTTTCTGATTGATCTTATCCAAAATCTCATCAATGCGCTGCTGGGTAATTACAGGCCTTTTAATGTAAGGCTTTTGTCCGCCGGTATTATAAAAAACTTTCTCTTTTATTTTTTCATTCTGCTGGATCGGTTTATCAGGATTAAACAAATTGATAAACCAATTGTAAACCTGGTTCATCCATAAGCTCCAGTCGTATCCCTTTCTTAAACTTACAACAAATAAAAAACCAATAAGGCCGCCGCCCAGATGAGCAAGATGATGCGCCAGTCCGCCGCTGCCGGCAAAATCAATCACTACATAAAGAATGGTAAGGATCCATAAAGGAATTCCTCCGTTCAGCATTCTGAACAAACGATAATCAGGAGAAAGCGTTGTTGTAGCCACAGCAATTGCCATCACTCCGGCGTTTCCTCCAAGCATAAAAGAATATTCTATCTGGTTTCTCAGATCAGGAAATGCATAACTGGTTGCTATAAATACTACGGCACCGGCAAGACCTCCATAAATGTAAACAGGGATTATCTTTGAATTGCCGGATAGATCTTGCAAGATCGATCCAAATACCCAAAGCCAAACCAACGTAATAACTGTATAAATTACTCCGATATGAACAAACATGTAGGAAAAAACGGTCCATGGCAAAGTAGCCAGCGAAGTTAGTTTCGCCGGAAGAATAAACCATCTCAGAATTTCGTAGTGAAACGCAGTGCTGGTAGATTGAGTGAGATAATAAATAATTTGTATGAGGCCGAAAGAAACAAAAATCAGTGCATTGATCGCAACAAGAGCCATGAGCGCATTGTTATCGTCTCCAAGGGTAATTTTTTTCAACCGGCGGTCCATATATCTTTCTGATTCACCCATTTTCTTTACTTATAAAAATCTATGTAAAATTACCAAATTGACCTGAATTGGAAAGCAGGAAAATGTAAATTTAATAATTCCGCCTGCCTGTTTTCTTCCAGATAATACAAAGTATCAAACCCATTGCCAAACCACCTAAATGTGCAAAATGAGCGACATTTCCACCAAAACCCGAAAACTGCCCAAACAAATCAATGGCTGCGTAAATAATTGCCAGGTATTTTGCTTTTATTGGAAAAGGAATGGGTAAAATGTAAAACTGAATATTCGGAAATGTATATGCAAATGCACCCATCAGCCCCATGATAGCTCCCGATGCTCCTACTGCAAAGCCAATCGGAACCAGGAACATTTCAGTAAGTCCGGAAGCGAGGCCGCAGATCATATAAAAGATCAAAAATTTCTGTGCTCCCCATAATCTTTCCAAGGCCGATCCAAATAACCAAAGAGCATACATATTAAAAAGAATATGCAAAAAACCTCCATGTGCAAACATATAAGTTACTAGCTGGTAAGGTTTGAAAAGCCCTGTATCGATTGACCAAAGACCAATTCTGCTTGTAAGCCAGCCAAAACTTGTGCCTCCTGTAACATCAAGGCCTGTTTTATCAAGAAGCATTTGGGCTACAAAAACAATCGCATTGATGATGATCAGGTTTAGAACAACCGGCGTAGAAGATTGCGAGGGCCGGTAACTATTATATGCCATTCAGAAAAAATTTAGGCTGCAATTTCGGAAATTGTTGGCGGAAATCAGTTTTTATCAAATCAACTTAACAATTAATGAAGTTTATTGAGTATCAAAAACAGTAAACAAAGAAATAAATCCATTTTCTTTTGTGGTTAAAAATTATTCCTTGAATTAATAAAATTTCCTGCGATGTCTTTATTATTACTCCCAATGATCGCATGGCATCCTTCGCTGAAGATATATATATTGATATCTTTCTGAATTTTTGGCATCATTTCAATGATTATTTTGAAAGAAAGTTTTCCTTCGCAAAAAACAAAATCAGTAACTGCAAGAGATCCGGTTTTACGTTGAAAATCTTCCACTGATCCTGTTGAATCCGTTTCTAATCTTTCATAAATCGATTTGGTATTTTCTGACGTTTCCAAAATATTAGTTGCCTTTATAAATTCATTTTCTGTTCCCGCAATCAGAATCAGTTTGTTTTCTGATTTTTTTTTCTGTCTGGAAATGTTGAAATTAAAAACCCGAAAAGCTGCTGCCAACGCTGCTCTTGAAAAAATAGCAATTTGGATAAAAAAATGAAACATTCCTGCTTTGTTGCTGCCGTAATGCTTTTTTACAAAAATGCTCATGGCCCTGTAAAACATTTTTACATAATTCAAACTTCCTTTTTTGGTGCTTTCGCCTTTGAAATGAATGATACAGCTTTCGGCGAAATAGTAATTTTTAAATCCTGCTTTTTGTATCCGGAAGCTTAGATCAATATCCTCTCCATACATAAAAAATTGTTCATCAAATCCGCCGGTGATCTCAAGAATTTTTTTCGGGATCATCATAAAGGCGCCTGCAAGAATATCTACTTCATGATTTTCGTTTTCATCCAGATAACCCAAATGATATTTTGAAAAAGTTTTTGATCGTGGAAATAATTGCGAAAAACCGGAAAGCTTGAATAAAGAAGTAGTTGGCGAAGGAAAGGATCGTTTACTTTCTCTTAAAAAATTGCCTGCACCATCGATCATTTTAATTCCCAAAGCGCCGTTTCTTTTATGAAGAAAAGCAATGCATTTTTCAAAACAATCTTCGGGAACAATGGTGTCAGGATTAAGAAATAAAATGTTTTTACCTTTCGCGATTTTCAACGCCTGGTTGTTTGCTTTTGCAAAACCAACATTCGTTTTATTCCAAATGAAATTTACTTTTTCAAACCTGGTTTTTAAAAAATCAGAACTTCCATCTGTTGAAGCATTGTCGATTACTAAAATTTCTCCATCAATATTTTTCATTGCTTTGATCACGGAGCAGAGGCATTGCTCTAAAAAATATTTGACATTGTAATTAACTATGATTACGGAGAGAAGCAATGATGATTTAGTTGATTGGTTTTTAAAGATGGCAATTTAGTGATTCTGACACTTAAGCGATTTATGAATTTAGCAATTCGATAAAATAATTAATCTTTGCAGAATGTATAAAGAAACATTAATTGAGGCTACAAAAGCCGGTGCCAGCGAATTAAAAAGATATTTTCATGGTAAGTTTTCTATCAGCCATAAAGAAGGAATTAATAACCTGGTAACAGAAGCAGATCATGCGTCTGATAAAGCGATTCGTTCTGTGATCAAAAGTGCATTCCCGGACCATGGAATTGTAAGTGAAGAGAGCGATGAAAAAATTTCCACAAGCGATTATAAATGGATCATTGATCCGATTGACGGAACTGTAAATTTTGCAAATGGAATTCCGATTTGTTGTGTAAGCATTGGATTGGAATATCAAGGCAAAATGTTTATGGGCGCGGTTTTCAACCCAAATATGAATGAATTTTATTTTGCAGAAAAAGACAAAGGAGCCACGCTAAATGGTGAAAAAATTTCTGTGAGTAAAAAAACTGAAGTGATCACAAGTTGTCTTGTTACAGGCTTTCCTTACAATTATCTGGATCAGGAAAACGGTCCGTTGGAAGTATTTTCAAAACTGATCAAAAAAGGAATTCCAGTAAGAAGATTAGGAAGCGCCGCAATTGATCTTTGTTGGGTAGCAGCAGGAAGATTTGATGGTTTTTATGAACACGAATTGCATGCATGGGACAGCGCCGCCGGTTTTTTGATTATTGAAGAAGCTGGTGGAAAAGTAACGAATTTAAAAGGTGAAACTTATTCTCCTTTCCAACCGGGGATTATTGCAACGAATGGAAAAATTCATGATGAACTGCAAAAAATTATTGCAGGAGGAAACGTTTAATTCCAAAAGTTTTTTTTAAAACTTTTCTCTCAAAAAAATATTTTAAAGGATTGAGGTATGAAGAAAATTGCATTGATTGTAGCTGCCGGAAGCGGCTCAAGAATGAATCATGAAACTCCCAAACAGTTTTTACTTTTAAAAAATAAACCGGTTTTATATTACACGATCAAAAGATTTTTAGATGCTTATGAAGACATTGAGATCATTTTGGTTTTGCCTGAAGAACATATTGGAAAAGGACAGGAAATCATTGATGGATATTTTGACGCATCAAAATTTAAGATCACAGCAGGAGGAAGAACCAGATTTCATTCTGTGCAAAACGGCCTTTCTTTAATTAAAGATGAAGCGATCATTTTTGTTCATGATGGCGTAAGATGCTTGCTTACAAAGGATCTGATCAAAAGATGCTATTATGCTGCCTTTGAAGCCGGCACTGCGGTTCCGGTTGTAGATTGTAACGATAGTATCAGATTATTGACAAATAATGGAAATAAAGCTTTAGATAGAAACAAAGTAAAACTGGTTCAAACTCCACAAACCTTTCACAGTAAAATTTTATTACCGGCCTTTGCAATTGATTATAAAGATCGGTTTACTGATGAAGCAACTGTGGTAGAAGCGTTTGGATTAAAAGTAAATCTGATCGAAGGAGAACCTGGAAATATTAAGATCACAACACCGATCGATCTTCAACTTGCAAAGATCTTATTGCTTGAATAATTTTGCAATTGCCGGAAGTTTATTCAGTTTGATTCCCGGATATTTTTCGAGCTGAGCACCAAAACTTTTATAAAAAAAAGCGAGACTGCTGATGTTGCTCCCTTCGAAATCAAGCACAAGATTTTCTCCTGCATGTTCTTTTATAAAATAATCAATCATCAAATGAGAAGCGCCAGAAGTTTTTCCATTTGGATGATTTCCAACTAAAATATAATAAGCTCTTTGATGTGAAAAAAAATAGGCACATGAAGCAACGAGTTGATTTTGCGAAGAGTAAACTCCATACGTAATTGCCTGGTTTCTTTTCTTTAAAAATTCATGCAAATTAGCAAAGTCGAGAAAATTATCTTCTTCAATTGAAGAGAAGCTTTTTGCCTGCTCTTTGGCAAGTGCGATCACATCTTTTATCGGAATTTCTTTCTTCACTACATTTCCAAACTGCTTGGCTCTTTTAATATTTCTTACATGACTGGATGCATATCTGCCCATTAAAGTTTCATAATTTTCATTCAATGGAAGAATGTAATTACTTCGTTCATACATTGGAAAATCAGCAAGAGAAAATAAATTATCACGGTTCAAATAAAAGTCCCAATATTTAAACTTTTGAGGAATATTTTTAAGGAAATTATTTACGATTTCTGCAGAAATATCATTTCCAAAAACCCCAAGCGACGCAGTATAAAAAGGTTGATACAAATAATAAAAAGTATATTTTTTTTTCCACGTTAAAGGCATCACTATTTCATAATCATTCAGAATTAATGCATCCCAATTTTCGCTCATTGCATCAAGATAAAATGAGTAAGCATAGATCAAACCGTTGCCGGCACTGTCTATGCAGCAATCCCATTTTATTTTGTCAATCCTGGAATGAGGCAGATATGAAATTTTCAAGGGAAAAATTTTAAGGAAACAAAATTAAAGATCAGGCAAATTTAAAATTTGATTCAGACGAAAATTTTGAATGTCAATGCTGAAAGAAATATTCTTCCAGAATCGCTTTTCCGGAATCGTTGATTTAAAATAATCCGCATAAATTTTACTGTAAAGAAGCGGTACATAAATGTTCACCAGATTTTTGTACAACGGAATTTGCAAGCCGGCATCATAAAGAAATTTTCCTGTAGAGGCGTTGTCTTTCCATGCCTCTGCATAAGTGCCGACATCTAAAAAAAGTTTTAAAGGAACTTTAAAAGGAAGCACTTGCAAAGGATTAATTGCTTTGGGAAAATCGGTGTTTAAATTCAATGCAGCCAGCCAATTATCTGTCTTCCCGATTTTATTTGACAACAAATCTGAGCGAACTTTAAAGCCTCCATCTCTTATCATAATTTGCTGTGAAGGAGCTTCTTGGAATTCATTTCTTCCAACGAAGTAATTGCTGTAAGTGTAGTCTTCATAGCCATTTGCACCGGTCATGTTTAAATGATAACGATCGGTTTCAAACTGTTTGTAAATTGTCTTATCACCCAGATAAATAAATTTTCCTGCAAACAACCTTGCATTTAATCCGCCTCCTTTTGCATAATTGAAAAAATATTTTCCTTCAAAAGCAAAACGTAAAAAATCTTTCGCCTGTTCGGCAATAATGTTGGAAGAATAAGGATAAAGAGCGCGATTATTTTCAACTGCAAAAGTTACTTGATTCAGATACCGATTCACTTTTGGATAGCTGATAATATCTTCATGGCGAACTGTATCTGTCGAAAATGATAAAGCAGTTTCGCTTATAAAATAGGTCTTCCACTGAAGCCATTTTTTTACAGAACTGGTTGCGTTTTTATTTCTGAAAACAAGTTTTATCGAAGGAACGATTTTTGAAAATCCAAGGTAGTTTTTTGAACCTGTTGAATCTGTAAATTCATCCATAGAAAATTTTTCGCCGCTTAAAGAAATTTCAGTTTTTCTGATCGCGCCATAACTGGTGAAATCCAAGCCAAGCCTGCCTATTCCATTCAAGCTCTTACTTACCGGAGAATACAGTGGAGCAACAAAAAAGTGGAATTTTGATTCTGGTAAAGTGTAATTATGTATCAATCCACCAAGCATGATTTTGTCATAATAATTATATGCAAAAGCAGGAGATAAAAAAAGATAATTGAATTTATCCGTGTTTTTTAAATTGAATAAAAAATTAAGTTTAAAATCTTTTTTTTGCGCGGGATCAAGTCTTCCTTTTTTTGACAACAATGAGAAAATAGAATCAACATTTTTTTGACTCACCTCTTCTACTACTTTTTTGAAATCTTCAGGATACGGATGTTTGAATTTCCAACGATTATAATATTCGTGCATGCAACTGTCGAACAAATTTTTTCCCAGGAAATCTTCCAGTTTTTTCATCCACAAACCGGTTTTGTAATACGCAATCACTTCATAATTTGCTGCTGAAAAATCTTCTGAAGGTGTTTCAATTGGCTGATCAGTTTTCGACTGCAATTGCATTCTGTAGATAAGATCATCATAGTCATCTGGTATTTTTTTCTCCGGAAAACCCGGTTGATTTTCTTTAATATTTTTTTTCGAATAGTTTAATTTTTCATAGCGGTTATCATAGTAAGTATTCATGCCTTCATCCATCCACGGATATTGCCTTTCATTTGTTGCTAAAACGCCGTAAAGCCAGTTGTGGCCTGCTTCGTGTTCGATGGTCATATCAAGATCTTTTTCATCTTCTGTTGGAGAAATACTGGTAATTGTAGGATATTCCATTCCTCCACTAAAACCCATTTTTGCTTCGACAGCAGTAACAACATTGTAAGGATATTCGCCTAGCCATTTACTCCTTGTCCGGATCGCATCTTTTATAAATTGAATACTGTTTTTCCATACAGGGAAACCTTCAGGAGTGAAGAAAGAATACGCATCGATAATTCTTCCGGGAGATAGTTGCAATGTATCGTATCGGACTAAAAAATTTTTATCAGCAAACCATGCAAAATCATGCACATTGTTCTGAATATAATTTAGTGTTTTTTGTCCTTTCACTGTTGGCTGATCATTGGATATTGCCAATTGCTTGTGACTTCTAACCGATACACTATTTACTTCTAACCTCTTACTTGCTTTTTTCTTCAGCCATTCAATTTCATCTTTATTCTGAAGTTCGCCAGTGGCGGCAATTACATAATTTTCAGGAACGGTTATTTTTACATTGAAGTTTCCAAATTCACTGTAAAATTCACCCTGATCAAGGTAAGGCATCGGATGCCAGCCTTTGTTATCAAAAACCGCAGGCTTTGGATACCATTGTGTAATTTGATAAGTATGACCTACATGCCCGCCACGCGAAAAATTGAAAGGAATTTTTTCATGAAACGGAGTTGAAATTTTTATAGTTCCACCGGGAGGGAGCGGCGCAGGTAAAATTAATTTTGCCACATCATTGTATTGCGGATGATCTTCAAGATTGGCAGTAATTCCATTCACTTTAAAATCCAGCCGGTTGATATAGCCACGCATTTTTTCATCACTGAAATAAAAATCGGTTTTTCCCAGTTGCAGCATTTGTTCGCTGAAAGCGGTGCGGTCATTTTTATAAGCATTAGGCCAAAGATGGAACCAGATAAAATGAAGTGTATCAGGTGAATTGTTGGTATAATGAATGATTTCAAATCCATCTAAAGTATTTTCAACATCATTCAGAGTCACATCAATAGTATAGTTTACCTGTTGCTGAAAATAGTTGGTTTGACAAAAAGAGGTATTCGAAAGGGAGTAAAAAAAGCAGATTAGAAAAAGTTTTTTCAAAACAATTATTTGATCAAATATAAAAAATAAAAGCAACAGAGATTTTTGAAAAGTCGTTGATAATTAAACGTCTGTACCAATGTAAAATTTTTCCGTAGTCAAATTATTTTTTTCTTGTTTTGTGATAAAAAAAATACCGAAAAAAATTTTTTAAAAAATAATGTTATTTGAAATAAAAGTCTATCTTTATTCTTTGTTAATGGTTAGTTTGGTTTTCTTTTGGCTGATGTTTCTTTTCAAGGTTTCTTCAGTTCATTGTAGCTACTGATTCATTAATAGTTATTATTTTATTTAAAAAAAAGTTTTTACAATGAACATCTATGTAGGTAATCTTAGTTGGTCAATGACCGATGATGATTTAAACAACTTATTCAGTCAGTATGGTACTGTTTCAAGTGCAAAAATTCTTAAAGAAAAAAACACAGGCCGCAGCAAAGGTTTTGGTTTTGTTGAAATGCAAGACGAAGACGCTGCAAAAACTGCAATCGCTACATTAAATGAAAGCGAAGTTCAGGGTCGTAAATTGATCGTTAACGAATCACAACCACGTCCTGAAGGCAGCGGCTACAAGAAAAGTGGTGGCGGTGGCTACGGTGGTGGAAGAAGCGGCGGCGGATATGGCGGCGGCAGAAGTGGTGGTGGCTACGGCGGCGGCAGAAGCGGTGGTGGTGGCTACGGCGGCGGCAGAGGCGGCGGCGGTGGTTATAGCAAAGATTATTAATCCTTCTTAATACCGAATTTTAAAAATCCTTTTCATTCACTTGGAAAGGATTTTTTTATTACGAATTCACGGATTATACGAATTACACCGATTAAAACGAATTGAATTGGACTTTGCAGTGAAAGAAGAAATATCTTTAATTTTTATTTTTGTTCTGCGAAGATTACAAATTGATTTGAGGTAAGATAAGTAAGCAGATAAATAAATCGATTTTGTTTTTTCCAAAATAAAAAAGGATGATTTTGAAAAAAATCATCCTTTAAAATTCAATAATTTAATCTTATTTTTTCATTACTTCAGCCATAGTTTTTCCAATATCAGCCGGACTTGCAACCACATGAACCCCACATTCTGAAAGGATTTTCATTTTTGCTGCGGCGGTATCTTCTGCTCCACCCACAATGGCACCTGCATGTCCCATCCTTCTTCCTGCGGGAGCAGTTTGTCCTGCGATAAAACCGACAACCGGCTTGCGGTTATTTTCTTTGATCCAGCGCGCAGCTTCAGCTTCCATTCCTCCACCAATTTCACCAATCATTACGATACCATCAGTTTCCGGATCGTTCATGAAAAGTTCAACCGCTTCTTTGGTAGTTGTGCCAATAATCGGATCGCCGCCTATTCCAATTGCAGTAGAAATTCCTAATCCTGCTTTTGCTACCTGGTCTGCCGCTTCATAAGTTAATGTTCCTGATTTTGAAACGATTCCTATTTTTCCTTTTTTAAAAATAAATCCCGGCATTATTCCGACTTTGCATTCATCTGCTGTTATGATTCCCGGGCAATTTGGTCCGATCAATCTTGAGGTAGAATCCATTAAATAATTTTTCACTTTTACCATATCCTGAACCGGAATTCCTTCGGTGATACAAACAATCAAGGCTATTCCTGCATTAGCAGCTTCCATGATAGCATCAGCTGCAAAAGCCGGGGGAACGAAAATGATACTTACATCAGCGCCGGTAGCCTTCACAGCTTGCTCTACGGTATTAAAAACGGGCCTGTCGAGATGTGTTGTTCCTCCTTTATTCGGGGTAACTCCCCCTACCACATTTGTTCCATATTCAATCATTTGCGTTGCATGAAAAGTACCTTCTGTTCCGGTAAATCCCTGCACTAAAACCTTCGAATTTTTGTTAACTAATACTGACATGAAATCTTTTTTTAAAGTTGCAAATATATGAAACTCTGTTTGAGCTTTCAGATTTGCGAATTCGTTAACTTGCGCAGATGGAACAATATCTTCAGCTTTTACAAAAAATAATCGATACCGGTGTTGACAAAAATGACCGCACCGGAACCGGAACGAGAAGCCTTTTTGGATATCAAATGCGATTCAATTTACAGGATGGTTTTCCCTTGCTTACTACAAAAAAACTGCATTTAAAAAGTATTATTTATGAACTGTTGTGGTTTTTGAAAGGCGATACCAATGTTGCTTATTTGCAGGAACATGGCGTACGAATATGGGATGAATGGGCAGATGAAAATGGGAACCTTGGACCTGTTTATGGAAAACAATGGCGCAGTTGGGATGGAGCAGATGCAAAAACCGTTGACCAGGTTTCTGAATTGATCGGACAATTGGAAAAAAATCCGGACAGCCGCAGATTAATTATCAGCGCATGGAATGTGGCCGATCTTCCCGAAATGAAATTGATGCCTTGTCATTGTTTGTTCCAGTTTTATACCGCTCCTACAGAATCAGGAAAAAGAAAATTGTCTTGCCAATTATATCAGCGAAGCGCAGATGTTTTCCTTGGAGTGCCTTTCAATATTGCATCCTATGCTTTGTTAACGATGATGATCGCGCAAGTTTGTGATATGGAATTGGGAGAATTTGTTCATTCTTTTGGTGATGTTCATTTATATAAAAATCATTTTGAGCAGGCAGAATTACAGCTAACAAGAAAGCCATTTTCACTTCCGCAAATGAAAATCAATCCTGAAGTGAAAAGTATTTTTGATTTTAAGTATGAAGATTTTGAATTGGTGAATTATCAAAGTCATCCTGGAATAAAGGCTCCGGTTGCTGTTTAAAATCGACTTTTTAATTCGTGTAATTCGTGCTGAAAATTAGTGTCTTTATGATCTAAAAAAATTTCTGATTATGCTTTCTCACATTGTCGCCGCTTCTGAAAATAATATAATTGGCCGGCAAGGAAATTTACCCTGGCGTCTTCCCAATGATTTTAAATATTTCAAAAATAAAACATGGAGCATGCCGGTGATCATGGGCAGAAATACTTTTGAATCATTGAAAAAAGATTTACCCGGCAGGATCAATATTGTGGTTACTAAAAAAACAGACTGGCATCCAAAAAATGTTTTTATCGCGCATAATATTTCTGATGCGATTGAAAAAGCAAAAGAAGGCGATGCCAATGAGATCTTTATAATTGGAGGTGGAGAAATTTTTAAACAAACAATGGAGGCTGTTGACAGAATTTATCTAACACGTGTCCACACTACCGTTGAAGGCGATACTTCTTATCCTGCGGTCGATAAATCAAGGTGGAAATTGGTAAAAGAAGAATCTTTTCCTGCCGATGAAAAAAATAATTATCCTTATACTTTTGAAGTTTGGGAAAAGGTGAATAAAGTTTAATTTCAACATGTATTCCGCGTTTCAACTTTCAAAAAAATACCTTCATTATTTATTAACTGCGCAAAACGGAAAAGGCCATGGCATTCATTCGCCTTTTGTTTTTGATTTTATTATTCATGTGTTGAATGATAAAAAAAAATACGACTGTTATTCGAAAATTGAACAGGTTAGGAAAGAACTTCTTAAAAATAATAACACAATTGAAGTGGAAGATTTTGGCGCCGGATCAGCAGTGATTCCTTTTAAAAACAGAATTGTGAAAGACATTGCGGCTACTTCTTTGAAAAAGAAAAAATATGCCCAATTGCTTTTCAGGGTTGCAAAATATTATGACGCAAAAACAATTGTTGAATTAGGAACCTCTTTTGGAATTTCCACTTCTTATTTGGCTTCTGCAAATTCTGATTCACAGGTTTTCACTTTTGAAGGAGCAAAGAATATTGGGAAAATTGCCAAAGAAAATTTTGAAAGTTTGCAATTAAAAAACATTGAATTGATTGAAGGAGATTTTAAAAAAACGCTTCCATTGATTGAAAATAGAATTGAAAAAGTTGATCTTCTTTTTGTGGATGGCAATCATCGGAAAGATCCAACATTAGAATATTTTAATTTTTTTCTTAGTAAAGCAAGAAATAATTCCATTTTTATTTTTGACGATATTCATTGGAGCAAAGAAATGGAAGAAGCCTGGAAACAAATACAGGCGCACAATTCGGTAACTTTGAGCATTGATCTTTTTTTTATCGGCCTCGCTTTTTTTAGCACAGATTTTAAAGTGAAGCAACATTTTACGATCAGGTTTTAAATTTTCAATACCTTAGAACTATATTTCAAGCTATGACGATTGGAGTTTTAAAAGAACCGCTGCCCGAAACAAGAGTCTCACTTTTACCAGAGCATATTGCGATTTTAAAAAAATTAAATACAGAAGTTTTAATAGAAAAAAATGCAGGTGAAAAGGCTTTTGCTTCTGATGAAAAATACGCAGAAGCGGGTGCCAGCGTGGTTTTAAGAGAAGAAGTATTGAATAAATCAGAAATTATTTTGTCGATTCATCTTCCCTCTGAAAATGCAGTTAACCTGCTTCAATCAAAAATAATTTTAGGGTTTTATCAACCATTATACAACAAGGAATCGGTTCAGAAATTCATTGAAAATAAAGTCACTGTTTTTAGTATCGACATGCTTCCAAGAACAACGCGTGCACAAAGCATGGACGTTTTAAGCAGCCAGGCAAATATCGCGGGATACAAAGCTGTGTTGCTTGCGGCCAATTTATTTCCAAAATATTTTCCCATGTTTATGACTGCTGCCGGAAGTATTCCGCCGGCAAAAGTTTTAATTCTTGGCGCTGGTGTTGCAGGTTTGCAGGCAATTGCCACTGCAAGAAGGTTGGGCGCTGTGGTAGAAGTTTTTGATACAAGACCTGCGGTAAAAGAAGAAGTGATGAGCCTTGGCGCAAAATTTATTGAAGTGGAAGGTGCTGCAGATGCCAGCAAAGCCGGTGGTTATGCTGTAGAACAATCTGCAGAATTTTTGCAAAGACAGAAAGAAAAAATTGCCGCAAGCGTTGCCAAATCTGATATTGTAATTACAACAGCACAAATCTTTGGAAAAAAAGCTCCGGTTTTGATAACAGAGAATATGATTGCTGAAATGAAAAATGGTTCTGTGATTATTGATATTGCCGCTGCCACAGGAGGAAATACAGAGCTTACAAAAAATGATGAAACCGTGATTTTTAATGGGGTAACGATTGTAGGAAATTCAAACTTACCTGCAACGATGCCTTATGATGCAAGCAAATTGTATGGGAAAAATATCTGTAACTTTTTACAATTAATTATTGATAAAGAAGGGAAGCTGAATATGAATTTGGAAGATGAATTGGTAAAGGGAACTTTAATTAGCTAATCAGCAAATCGAAAATTATGAAAGAAGTGCTTCATTTTTTACAACAAAATATCGACATGGTTTACATCGTGATCCTGATGATATTTTTAGGAATTGAAATTATAGGAAGAGTACCAAGCGTGCTTCACACGCCGTTGATGAGCGGTGCCAATGCCATTCATGGAGTCGTAATTATCGGCGCGATCATCGTAATGGGAAAGGCAGAAAGCGGAAATTATGTGGCGCTGGTTCTCGGATTTTTAGCAGTGGTTTTGGGAACATTAAATGTTGTAGGAGGCTTTGTGGTTACAGACAGGATGTTGGAAATGTTTAAGAAGAAAAAGAAGTGAGGCACCGATTTCATGGATTTGCACGATTAAACCAATAAACTAATTAACTATTCAACCAAATAAATGGGCATCAGTATTTTATCAGTTTGTTATCTTATTGCTTCGGTAACTTATATCATAGGTTTGAAAATGTTATCCAAACCCTCAACCGCTCGTGCAGGAAATCTTATTGCTGCTGCCGGAATGATCCTTGCCATTGCAGCGACGATTTTTTTATATAAATATAATGGTGAAAGATTGGGCAATTATGGGTGGATATTTTCTGCAATGATAATTGGATTTATCCTTGGTTTTTTGATTGCAAAAAAAGTGAAGATGACAGCAATGCCTGAACTGGTAAGCTTTTTCAACGGAATGGGAGGAGCTTGTGCAGCATTGATCTCAATTGTTGAATTTGATTATTTGTATCGCGAACATCGGGTCACTTCAAATTTATTTTCCGATGTTGTTGCTTCAGGACATTTTTTAGCAATCATTGCAGGTACAATTATTGGCAGCGTTTCATTCATAGGAAGTATGATCGCTTGGGGAAAACTGAGCGGAACAATAAAAGATTATTCTTTCAAAGGACAACATCTTTTTAATGTCATTATTTTAATTCTTGTTTTGGCCGCTGCCGTATTTACTTATTTTTCAAACACACAAACTGTAAATGTTCCGTTCTTTATTACTGTTGCTTTAGCGCTTTTGTATGGATTGTTCTTTGTATTGCCAATAGGTGGTGCTGATATGCCGGTTGTCATTTCTCTATTAAATTCTTTTACCGGAGTAGCTGCGGCGTGTGGCGGATTTTTGTATGATAACAAAGCGATGTTAACCGGCGGAATTTTGGTTGGTGCTGCTGGAACGTTGCTTACTATTTTAATGTGTCGTGCGATGAACAGAAGCCTGATGAATGTTTTGATCGGTTCATTTGGCGGTAATGCAAATGCATCTTCAGCCGCTAAAAGCATTCATGGAAACATTAAAGAAATTTCTGTCAGCGATGCGGCAATGCTGATGGCTTATGCAAAAAAAGTAATGATCGTTCCGGGTTATGGATTGGCTGTTGCACAGGCACAGCATTCTGTTCATGAACTGGAAAAAGCTTTGGAAGAAAAAGGTGTTGAAGTGGAATATGCCATTCATCCTGTTGCAGGTCGTATGCCCGGCCACATGAATGTTTTGCTTGCAGAAGCGGATGTCAGTTATGATAAATTGTTGGAAATGGAAGATGCTAATGAAGGATTCAAATCAACAGATGTAGTGTTGATTTTGGGAGCCAATGATGTAGTAAATCCTGCTGCTAAAAATGATCCTTCATCGCCAATTTATGGAATGCCAATCCTGGAAGTGGAACTTGCAAAAAATGTTATTGTTAATAAAAGAAGTATGAAACCCGGCTATGCCGGAATTGAAAATCTATTATTTTTTCAACCAAAAACTTCTATGCTGTTTGGTGATGCAAAAAAAGTCTTGCAGGAATTGCTGGCAGAATTGAAAAATATTTAATCTGCAATTCAAACAGTAAAAGAACAAATATTCCTGATTCATATTTTAGTTACAAATAAATTTCAACAAAAAAACCCTTCACGTTTGCAAAGGGTTTTTTAAATTATTTGAATTAAAATTTAGGATTTTGATGTAACTTCTTTCTTTTCTTTTTTGGCTGTTTTCTTAACACTTTCTTTAGTGGTTTTTAAAGCGTCGTAAGCAGCAGGAGTTAAAACTTCTCCGGTGAGTTTCACAAATTTTACATCATCTGCACCTGCAAATTTTACTGTCAGAGTTTTATTGATCGGGCCAACAGCTGCAGCATTGTAGGTAGCTTTAATGGTTCCGGTTTTTCCCGGAGCGATCGGAGATTTTGTATAATCAGAAACAGTGCAGCCACACGAAGGAGTTGCCTGGTCAATAATCAAAGGTTCAGTTCCAATGTTGGTTACCGTGATAGTAGCTGTAGGAGGAACGTTCTGTTTTACTTTTCCGAAATCGTATGTTTCTGTACTTAATTTAGCAATGTCATCCGCTTTTTTTTGAGCAAATATTGAAGTGGAAGATAAAAGCAGGGCTGCAAAGAGTAACTTTTTCATGATGGGTTTGTTTATTTTTTATTGTTCGTTTTTTAAAGAGTTTAACGTGCTGTTCACAGGGGCAGAAGTTTCAGGCGTTTTCCAAACTTCGCCTTTTATAATGATTTGCTTTGTTTGATTTCCGTTATAAAAAATATTTACCTGTTTTGTAAAAGGTCCTTCATTGGCTGCATTGTAGCCAACTTTTATAGAAGCGGTAGCACCGGCAGCAACTGTATCTTTGCTCCATTCAGGAGTAGTGCAACCACAACTTGCCACCACATTTTCCAATGCAAAAGGTTTATCACTTGTGTTGGTAAATTCAAAAATGTGTGTTACAGGTTTTCCTTGTGGAATTTTTCCAAAATCAAATGCGAGTTCTTTTAAACTAAGACTTTCTGAAGGAGTTGCATTGTTTGTATTCGTTGCAACTTCGGGCAAGGCAGATTTAGTTATGGAAATTTTATTCTTTTTGTTTACTTTAGTCACAGTTGTTTGTGCATTGGCTGCAAAGGCAATAGTAAAGCAACAAATAACTGTAAATAATTTTTTCATTTTATCTGTTTAAACGATTTCAAAGATACTAAAACGCAATATACGGTTGCAAATTGTGGAACCGTTTTGTCATTTTTAACATTCATCATCAGAATTAAATATTTTTGCCAGCATGGAGACCAATCAAATCAGTGAAGAAAACCTTTTAGAAAATCTTTCCTTTGAAAAATTCAGGCAAGAGGTTTTAAAAGATTATAAAGTGGTTTGCGAAAGCCGTGAAACTAGCTTGCTGAGCAGGAAAGAAGTGCTGACCGGTAAGGCTAAATTTGGCATTTTTGGTGATGGAAAAGAAGTGGCTCAGGTTGCAATGGCAAAATTTTTTATGCCCGGCGATTTCAGGGCGGGATATTACCGGGATCAGACTTTTATGTTTGCAAGTGGCATGGCTACTGTTGAGCAGTTTTTTTCTCAGCTCTATGCTGATCCTGATTTGAACAATGAGCCATTTAGTGCCGGACGCCAGATGAATGCGCATTTTGCTACAAGATTTGTGGATGAAAATGGAAACTGGCTTGATTTGGCTCATAAAAAAAATATTTCTTCGGATATGGCGCCCACGGCTGCACAAATGCCACGCGCCCTGGGACTTGCTTTCGCTTCAAAAGTTTTCAGAGAAGTAGAGGTTTTGCATGAATTTGACAATTTAAGTAGCAATGGTAATGAGGTTTGCTTTTGCACTATCGGCGATGCTTCAACATCAGAAGGGCCTTTTTGGGAAGCGATGAATGCCGCCGGGGTTTTACAAATTCCGCTGGCAGTTTTCGTCTGGGATGATGGCTATGGAATTTCAGTTCCAAAAGAATATCAAACTACCAAAGGCTCGATTTCAAAAGCTTTGAGCGGTTTACAGAAAAAGGATGGAACTAACGGCATCAATATTTATAAGCTGAAAGGATGGGATTACGCAGGAATGTGCGAAATTCTTGATGAAGCCATTAAGAACATTCGCGATACTCATACGCCTGCGTTGTTTCATGTTGAAGAAATGACACAGCCACAGGGACATTCCACTTCCGGTAGCCACGAACGCTATAAAAGCCCTGCAAGGCTTGCTTGGGAAAAAGAGTGGGACTGTAAAAGACAAATGCGTGATTGGATTTTGGCTAATTCTCTTGCTGGCGAAAACGAATTGAATGATATTGAAGACAACGCCAAATATTTTGTAAAAGAAAGCAAGCAAAAAGCGTGGGAAAAATATATCAACCCGATAAAAAAACAGGTTGAAAAAACAATTACTTTGTTGAAGAAGATTGCTGATGATAATCATGAAATTCAACAATGCATTAAAGATATTTCTTCGCTTCGCGAACCGGTTCGCAGAGATGTAATGAAAACATTGGCCTCTGTCATTGACTTTGCTTCTTCAGATGATAACGTTGAAGAAGTAAAAAATTATTACCAGGAATTATTGCAGGAAAATAAAGAATTATTTGACACTGATCTTTATAATGAAGGTCCGAAATCTGCCTTAAAAGTGAAACCGGTTCCTGCTCATTTTCATGAAGATGCTGAACTCGTGAATGGCTTTGAAATTCTCAATAAGTATTTTGATGAATTATTTGCGCATAATAAAAAAGTGATTGCTTTTGGAGAAGACCTTGGACATATTGGTGATGTAAACCAGGGCTTCAGTGGATTACAGGATAAATATGGTGAAGAAAGAATTTTTGATACCGGCATCCGGGAGAATACGATAATGGGACAAGGGATCGGATGTGCGTTGCGCGGCCTCCGTCCTATTGCTGAAATTCAATACCTCGATTATTTACTCTTCGGTCTTGAACCGTTGAGTGATGATGTGGCTACCACTCATTTTCGTACAAAAGGACAACAAAGTGTGCCACTCATTGTGCGCACAAGGGGACACAGGCTCGAAGGAATCTGGCATAGCGGATCGCCGATGGGAATGATTATTAACTCCCTTCGCGGAATGTATGTTTGTGTTCCAAGAAACATGACGCAGGCGGTTGGAATGTATAATACTTTATTAGAAAGCAACGATCCTGCTTTGATGGTTGAATGTTTGAATGGTTACCGGTTGAAAGAAAAATTACCTTCCAATTTGATTGACTTTAAAGTGGCACTTGGTGTTCCCGAGATAATAAAAGAAGGAAGTGATATCACCATTGTTTCTTACGGCTCAATGCTTAGAATTATTCAGGAAGCAGCTGAAACATTGGACAAACTCAATATCAGTTGCGAAATAGTTGATGTTCAGACATTATTGCCGTTTGATATCGACCATTCAATTTTAAATTCTTTGAAAAAAACAAACCGGATTTTATTTATTGATGAAGATGTTCCAGGCGGAGCAGCGGCTTTTATGTTCAATAAAGTAATGGAAGAACAAGGTGGTTACCGCTGGCTCGATGTTGCGCCAAGAACGTTGACAGCAAAGGATCACAGGCCTTCTTATGGAAGCGATGGCGATTATTTCAGCAAACCCAATTCGGAAGATGTGATCAGAATTGCCAAAGAAATGATGGCAGAATAAAACAAAAAAATCGAATTATTCTTCGCTTACTAAAATAATTTTAAAAAAGCTCTAATCAAAATAATAATGACAAATTCGGAAAGACGTTTTGTGGAACAATGGCGCGAACAAAAAAGCGGCCCGCTATGGAAATACTATTTGCTTTTTTCGCTTGCATGGTCTGTCGTTTCTTTCCTCGTGATTTTTTTTCTTACTAAATTATTCACTCAACTGTGGGAAACAGGTGGTGCAAATCTTATCTATATTTTAATTGCCGTTTCAATCGTTAGCGGTATTGCTTCAACTCATATTTCTTATGTAAACAATGAGAAACGATATAAAAGTATTATGGAAAAAGAAAAGAAGGAATTGAATTAGGCCGGCTTTTCTTTTTTAGATCTTTTTACAATATCACCAACGATCTTTTTGGCATGTTCTCTTGAATTTTCAATAAAAAGCCGGTGAGTATTCATCCCGCCGCAGATAACGCCGGCAAGATAAATTCCTTTTACATTCGTTTCATAATTCGTTTCGCTATAATCTGGCTTGCAAACCTTATCATTAGAAATTTTGATTCCCGCATCTTTTAAAAATTGAAGGTTTGGCTGATAACCCGTCATCGCCAAAACCCAATCATTGGGAATCGTTACTATTCCATCCGGCGTCTTAATATCAACTTCTTTTTCCCTGATTTCTTTTATTTCTGAATTAAAATAAGCTTTGATAGATCCTTCTTTGATCCGATTGTCAATATCCGGTTTTACCCAATATTTTACCCGATCACTAATTTTATCGCCGCGAATTACCATCGTTACGTTGGCACCTTTTCTCCACGTTTCCAAAGCCGCATCAATCGCTGAGTTGGCAGCACCAACAACCAGCACATTTTGAAAAGCATAATAATGCGGATCATCATAATAATGCTTTACTTTTTTTAAATCTTCGCCTTTTACATTCAACAGATAAGGAACGTCATAAAAGCCTGTTGAGATTACAATATTCGAAGTTTTGTATTCGGATTTGGTACTGGTTATTTTAAAAATCTTTCCTGATTTTTTGATGTCAGTTACTTTTTCAAACAAATGAATTTTCAGATCAAAAGAAGAAACAATTCTTCTGTAATATTCCAAAGCTTCTGCTCTGGTTGGCTTTGGATTATTGGAAACAAAAGGCACATCGCCGATTTCAAGCCGCTCACTCGTGCTGAAAAACTTCATGTTCACCGGATAATTGTACAATGAATTTACGAGTGCTCCTTTTTCAAGAATTAAATATTTTAATTTCGCTTTTTTTGCCTGAATCCCGCATGCAAGGCCAATCGGACCGCCGCCAATGATGATCAGATCATAAATGTTTTCTTGCTTCATTTACGACGAAGTTAGAATTATCTAACAGTAAACAAACAAATTTTGACGATTTATAATTTTACGATCAACCATTTGGATTATCTCATCAAATACATTTTTCCATATCCTTTCGTGAAATATTTATCGGTGTTATCGCCTTCGTCTTTAAATTTATCAACTGATTTTCCATTCAGCTCAGTAAGAACCCTGTATAAATAGACGCCATTACCAACTTTTTGGCCATACATGTCTGTGCCATCCCATTTGAAATCGGTAATATTTCTTCCGATGTGCAACGGCCCTAATTCGTCTTTGGTAATTTCCCTGATCACTTTTCCGGTTATTGTCAAAATCTGGATCCGGATGTTTGGAACCTGCGATCCTGTAACTGTGAATACGAAGGCAGTAGATGTGGTAAACGGATTTGGGTAGTTCATCAAGTTAGAGATCATTGGTTTGTTAATAACCCTGAAATCAACATGATAATCCATCTTCCCGGCAGTGTTTCCGGCAACGTCTTTTCCTGAAACGATCAATTCATACTCATCATCTTCTCCTGGCAAAACGGGAGTCAGATCAATAGAGGCAGTATTATCGCCTGTTGCAAGATTAGCAGGATTAAATCTCATCGTGTCATTGTCGAAATGGTAAGTTCGCAAAGAGCCATCAGGGAATTGAATCTGTACTTTTATCAGCGAAGTATCATTCAGCGCAAGAGATTTATTGTCATCTTTTAATTTGATCAGAATATGCGGCCTTGCAGAAACAATGTCTTTATTCAAAATATGCACTCCGTCAAAAGTTACATCCATCGTAGGATTGTAGTTATCCGGCTTTACATAAAAGTTCTTATAAAGGAAGTTATTAAAAAGATATTGTTCCGGCTGATCATTATCTGGATTGAAGTTGACAAAGATGGTATTCAATCCTGAATAATTTTTTGTGTCAATGTCATATTTCAACAGAATAGTATCTCCGCTGATCAAAGGCTTTTGCCGTGGAACTGATAAAACATGGGTGACATTGTTATTGTCGATCACCGTTAATTTTACTTTCATACTATCAAAAGCAGCAATACTGATATTTTTGAAAGCAATACCAAAATGTAAAATTTCTCCTTGCTCCAGCGTATCTTTTGAAGTGAAATATATTGCCGGTGCAAGTGCGCCTTCTGGTGGAGCAGTATAATTTAACCGCCAGTAAGAAAGTTGATAAGGAGTATATGTTACGCTATCAACATTTCTCATTTTCAATTGAATATAAGGATAGCGTTTAGCATTTACTGATGAAATATCAACGTCCTGCTGTTTTTTATTTACATTAAAAAGTGTGGTGCTATTTCCCGACGAGTCAATTCCAATGATCTGGACTGTTGGATTATCGGCAGAATTCGTTTCCAAACTTTTTCCTCTCCAGTGCATTTCTTTCCACGTTACGGCAGGGCCAAAAACCGGTGAGGTAATGTAGCCAAGTGTATCGGTGCTAAAAAAGTTTTGATCAATCACAACCTGATCAGATATCCCTTTTGTGAAATTAAAAAGTGGAGTAAAATCAGGATTGTTTTTTTGAAAAACAAAACTAAAAGCACGCGGACGGTCGAAAGAATCAATTAAAACAAATCCAAATGATTTTAATTTATCATACAAAGTATTGCCGGCTCCAAAAGCGGTACTATCTGCCTGCCAGGTACTGGCATAAATATTTTGTGAATCATCAGGGCTGGAAACATTTCGAACTGTTACAAAATAATTGTCCGGAATGGAATCAAGGAAACGAACTGCAGCTCTGCGGCTATCCTGGTCGGCAGTGCTGTAAGCAAAATTTGCATATCGATCTGAAGAGCAAAGGGGCATGCTTCCGCTAAGTGGCGCACCTGGGATATTATACCATGGTTTGAGTGTTACGGGATCTACTACATTAAAAATAATATTGTTAGAGGCACTGCAAATTCCTTTTGCGAATTCAAATCCGTTTACTCCTGAATAGCTGTCAGAAGCTGTCGAGCCTCCTGTTGGATAAACTGCATTTCTTACTTCAATATAATTTTGAACAGAAGAATATTTCCATAACCGTGAAGCGCTGTCTAATTTGATATCAATCGTATCAGAAGCAAGATGCTGGTAATAATGCGATTGATTAGAGCCTTCAGAACCATTGGACAAATAAATAAACGAAGAATAGTTCCAGTGGTAATCTGATGGAGCATTGGAAGCAGGCTTTTGTGCCACACGCCAATAATAAACCGTGCTGTCAGTATAAGTAAAACCCGGATCAAATTGAATAACTCCACCAACCTGGTTTACCGTTTTTGTGATTTTAAAAGGCGAATTGAAAAGATTGGTGGTATCAATTTCCATTACATAATCTTTTGCAGGGCTGACAGGATTAGATGTGGAAGCATATAATTTTTGATTGGGAATATTTATGATAGCGAAGTTGGCAGGATAAACTGGCTTGGCTTCTTCTTCATAAATAAAAAAATCTTTGATAATGCTATTATTGCTTTCCGACATTTCATCTACTTCATTTCCGGCATCGATGGTTACCGTTATTTTATTTTCTCCTTTGTCTCTTGTAGAGATGATCGGAATATTGATGCTGATGGAATCTGAATAATAAATTGCTTTGATCTTTTTAGTGAAAATGATTTCTGAAGTTCCATTTGGGTAAGTTCTTTTTACCTGCCAGGTGATAGAATCATTGATGGCCCTTCCGATATTATACGCAATTGCCTTCAGGCTAAAATTATTTTCTGAAACAGAAATAAACTGGGGATTTAAGATTACATTTTGATCTTCCAAAACGTAATCCGGTTTCGGATGCGGATTGATCGTAAGCGCCGGATCGCCGTGAAGCGCAAATTCTTCCAAATGAATTCTGGTGAAAAAATAAGCCGGAGTATAAATTAATGGATTGTTTCCTCCCTGGTTTTGAATGGAATTTTTCATGTCATTGCCAATTGGAGCTCCATAATTCACATCACTGATCTGGTGAAATAGTTGTGTATCATAATTGTTTAGGTAAGGAGGAATTCCTAAATGGGAACTAGCGAGAAATCCAATGCTTCCACGCTGTTTGGACAACACAAAGTTCTCCGAAATGGATTTTACATTTTGAAGGATGCGCAGTGTATCATAAATATAATTATTGCCAGCCGTGCATCCGCTGACAAGGAAAAATGGATAATGGCCGTCATTATTATAGTCACTCGGATCACTTAGGTTAAATTCAAGAACATTTGCTGAAGAATGACCGAAATAAGCGAGTAAACTGATCCCTGAATTAAATAACTGGCTGATTCGCTGACCGGCAATTAATTGAACCGCTGCGCTCGAAGATTTTGAAAATGTTTCAACATTCGCACCATAAAGGGTATCTTCAATAATGTCTTTATAAATGTTCATGTAATAACCAAATAAATCATTATCGGAACTATCTTTTCCTCCAATAATATTCACTACTTTTTTCATCCACAATTTGTTCGCGATGGTTTGTGTGGTTGATTTTTCTGTTTGTTCGTATTCTTTTAATTTCTCCAGGTAATTCGCTACCTCATCACCTGAAACCGCTGACAACCGGCCAATAGGAACACTGGGAACGATGCTTCCGTAAGGCGAAGACAGGTACACATCCGAAGCAGGATTTCCAAAAGTGGGAACCAGGTTTAATTTATCAGCATATTGACTGCTTTGGTTTACGGCATAATCACTATAATCAACTCCTTTCCCAATGAGAAAAACATATTTAGGCTGAACTGAAAAAGTATTAACAGCAAATTGAATAAAATCTTTGATCGAGGAAGGATGTTTTTTTATTCCATAAGCGAACTGGTCTTCCAGCTGATCAATATCAATCACTTTCACGTTATAACTACCGCCGGCAGCAGAACTACGGTATTGTCTATAAAGATCAACACTATTGGTACTACTGGAATTGGTGTAAAGAATCGGATTGCTGATGATCAGGTAATTTCCCTGGTTGGCAGCCAAAGAATAGTTGACAAAATTTCTTTTCTGAAAATTGGTAACAGTTTGAACATAGGAAGGATCTTCGCTTGCTAATTGAAATTTTCTGACAGTGGCGGTGGAAGGAGGAAGAACAAATTTTACTTTTCCCGGTGTGCTGATATCTCCAATGTATCTTTTATTGCTGGTAAGATCGAATAACACAGGAGCAGTATTTCCATAATTGAACTGATCGATTACCAGGTAATTCCCCGGGGTGGTTGCAGGCAACTGAAAATAAAAATCGCTTTGATTATTGAAAATAAATTTGCTTGGATAAGTGATTTCATCAAATGAAACAATCATTCTGTCTGTCGTAACTGAAGATGTATTTTCAAAGAAAATAGAAACATTATTTGGGTCACTGAGCAAACTGATAGGAAGATTGGTAAGGGTTTTTTTCAGATAATTGAAATAAGGCATTGATTCATCATCTACCACAGAATTAAAAACTTTTACCCTTACATTTCTGTCATTAAACGCATTACCTGCAACACCGAATTTTAAAGAAAATCCTGGCCCTCCTGTATATAGGTTTAGGTTGCTAAAACCCGCAAATAATGGTTGTGCGGGATAAATATCTGCAGTAGACCATCCTTCTCCAATATCATAGGATGAAGAGTATAGATATTCACCGGCACTTTGTGCGTAGCCCGGATTGATTTGGTTTTTAAAATAATTTCCCTTTGTATTCATGAAATAAGGCTCAGGTGAAAGGGTAGTGCCCGAAACATTATTAGCAGCATCAGTAGATCTTAAATTATTTCCCGCCGGATTAACAGTAAGAAAATAAGCAGCGGTATCTGTTTCCAAACTATAATGATCAGAAAGCTGGTAATCAGGATTGATGTATAATTTGGCATCCATCTTTCCATCGTTCATCTGTCCCCAAAACTCAATAAAACCGTTTGCCGGCAAAGCTCCTGTCGTAACGCTGGTGTATAAAGGAACTTCGGCACCATTTCTCCAAAGTTGAAATTGTTCTGCCGGAATATTAGCAAGGCCCAAAGAATTCAATGTAGGTTGCGTGATATGATAAAGCCCGTTGGAACCGACTCTAAATTTATAGTACGTCTTGTTATAGTCAATCCAACTATTCGGATACGTTTGAGCATTTGCGATGCCAACAATGAAAATAAAAAATACTGCAATTAATTTCTTCATAATGTGGATGCTATTCTGTTTCCTTTTTTCCTAAGTCAATTTTTAATGAAAAAATATGAGTGTATAAAGGATTTGATTGGTTGGCAAGGTTGGTAAATGCATAATCAATGCTGATGTTATTGATTTTAAAACCAGCGCCCAGGCTTGGTTGAAAGATCCAAACTCTTTTTTGATTGGTAGTATCTCCATCGGCCAAAGCTTTTTGAAAATTGGAAATTCCTGCACGAACAAAAAATACGTTTTTAATAGAAGCTTCCAGGCCGGCATGAGGATCAACATTAAGCGAATTGCTGCTAATGATCGTATTTCTTCTTCCGTCAAAAGTAAAATCAAAATCTGCTTCTGCTAGAAGATTTACAGCGGAGCCTAAGCGGAAATTGTAGGAATTGCCAACTGTTAATCTTGGTGCGGTTAATTCGGTTGATTTTACCGGAATATCATTTTCTGTGAGATACAAAACCTCTTTTTCTTTCTCAGTAAAATGAAATGACCACGCGTTGAAAGTAGTAGTAATATCTTTGGCTACGATTCCCAAACTCCATCGGTCTTTTTGCATTTTAAATCCTGCATCCAGTCCAAATCCCCAGGCATTCGCAAAATGGCCAACCTGCCGGTAAATAACTTTTGCATTCGCGCCAAAACTCATTTTTAAATGCTCCGCATCTTTTATTTTTTGTGCAAAAGAAAAAAGAAAGGCATAATCCGCAGAAGAAAATGTAGTGATGTTTCCATAATTGATACTTCCATCCGGCTCAACCAAAAAAAGCGTGTTCGGAATATCATCCACTGCAAAACGCAAAACCGACAAGCCAATCACCCGTTTGTTGTTATCAAAAGGCAGTGCAGCGCTTGCATAATCGTATTTGCCGATATTGTCAAAATAGCTGGCATGCATTAAACTTACAGAAGGAAAATCCTGGACACCAACCAGCGCTGCCGGGTTCCAATAACCTGCTGTTGCATCCGTAACTGAAGCAGTTTGTGCGGCTCCCATTCCCAGTCCACGTGCCCCGGCGCCAATGTTTAAAAATTCGTTGGAATATTTTCTGAATTGCGAAAACCCCAGTGAGGGTAATAACAATAAGAATAAAATTTTTACAGAACGGCAAATTCTCATATGGGGGCACCAGTTATTTGAATGATTCAGTGTTTAATTCCGGCAAATTAAAACGGAGTTTGCATTATTTATATTGCATCTCCGCCTGATTTGGAAATAAAAGTAAGTAAATCTTACAGGAAACAGCAAATGATTTTGTCACAATTTACAATGCCCGCTAACGACATTATAATTTCATTGGATTGATCATTTTTAAACCTGGAATATTGGAAAAATCATTTGTATTGTTAGTTAACAGGGTAAAATTATAAGCAATCGCAGTTGCTGCGATGATTGCATCAGGTGTTTTAATTTTTTTATCTCTTCTTAATTTAACACAATGAAGAATGACTTCAGAAGAAATATTTAGAATGATGCTATCATTAATAAAACTTCTTATTTTTTGTTCAGTATCCGGTTCAATCTTCCAGCAAAGCAATTCTATTTGAGTAATTACGGAAAGATTAGGAATTGCATCAATCGCTGCATCCATAAAGGCCATACCTCTATCTGAAAAGGAAGTAGAAAAATAGTCTGAGATTACATTAGTATCCATTAGATATTGTTCCATTCTCTTCGCATTTGCTGAATATGTTGATTAAGATCCTGCCCTTGTTTTTTACTAATAATACCTTTGTATTTTTCAGAAAGTTTATTTGAAGAATTAGCAACTTTATTCTCTTTTAATACCTTAATTAAATGCAGTTCTTCCAGTTCGTGCAAAAGGGCAGCTGCTTTTTTATTCGTTAATTCTATAAGCATTGTATCCATATTTTTAATTAATTTAAATTAATATTTTCAAACTGTAAATTGTATCTAAGTAAAGATATTAAAATTAGATTGGTTTTCTCTTTACATTCCGCAAATTATTAGAAAGAATATTAGTTTTCAGTTTACAAGTTGGATCAAAAAATTCTTCTAAAACGTCAGCTTTGCAAATGAAGGTTGTAAACCTTCTGTTGTTTATTTTTGCAGCAATATGGAAAATGTAATTGCAGAATTAAAATGGCGTGGACTTATCCAGGATATGATTCCCGGCACTGAAGAACAGCTTTTGAAAGAGCCAACCAGCGCTTATGTGGGTTTCGATCCTACCGCAAATAGTCTGCATATCGGAAGCCTGATTCCCATAATAGTGTTGGTTCATTTGCAGAAGTATGGACACAAACCCATCGCTTTGGTTGGTGGCGCTACAGGAATGGTGGGCGATCCTTCAGGAAAAAGCGCTGAAAGAAATTTATTGAGCAAAGAAGTGTTGGACAAAAATGTGGCTGCAGTAAGAGAACAATTATCGAAGTTTCTTAATTTCAGTTCAGGCCAAAGTAATTCAGCCGAAATGGTGAACAATTACGACTGGTTTAAAAATATTTCCTTTCTTGATTTTATCCGCGACGCCGGAAAGCACATTTCTGTAAATTATATGATGGCCAAAGACAGCGTGAAAAAGCGTTTGGAAGGTGAAAACGGAATGAGTTTTACAGAATTTACTTACCAACTGGTTCAGGGATATGATTTTTATTGGTTGTATGAAAATAAAAACTGCAAACTTCAGTTTGGCGGCAGCGATCAATGGGGAAATATTGTAACCGGAACAGAACTGATCCGCAGAAAAACCGGGGGCGAAGCATTTGCTTTTACCTGTCCACTACTAACCAAAGCTGACGGAAGTAAATTTGGAAAAACTGAAAAAGGAAATATCTGGTTGGATCCTTCAAAAACTTCTCCTTATACTTTTTATCAATTCTGGCTAAATACCGCCGATGCTGATACAGAAAGGTTTTTAAAAGTTTTTACTTTTTTGTCTGAGCCCGAAATCAATGACCTGGTTCAACAGCAAAAAGGGAACGAACATCTCCGCATTCTACAGAAAAAATTAGCGGAAGAATTAACCTGTTTTGTGCATTCAAGAAAGGATTATGAATTCGCGGTAAAAGCTTCTTCCATCTTATTTAATAATGACACTGCTGAAATTTTAAAAGAACTGAACGAAGAACAATTGTTGCAGGTAATGGAAGGCGTTCCGACAGTAGAAATAGAAAAAGATCAATTAAATAACCTGGACCTGATCAGTTTATTGGCAGAAACGAAAATCCTGCTCAGCAAAGGCGAAGCAAAAAAGATGATCGCCGGTGGCGGTATTTTTATCAACAAAGAAAAAGCGAATTCTATTGACGGAAAAATAAATCCTGATCAGCTTTTGCATGGAAAATATGTATTGATCCAAAAAGGGAAAAAGAATTATTTTTTATTGAAGGCGATGTGAGATCAAATAGAAACACAATCTTAACCGGTTAAACTCTGACATGAAACGAAGAGGGTTTCTTTCTGTAATGGGAGTAATTCTTCCAACGGCTTTTGTAAGCATAGATGTTCTCGTCTTGTCGTGCAATCCGGATGTTGAAAAAGAAGAGTTTACAGATGCAAATATCCAATTACTGGATGAGATCGGCGAAACAATCATTCCCGCAACTTCCGGTTCCGCTGGTGCCAGAGCAGCAAAAATCGGAGAGTTTATGAAAGTATATGTAACAGATTGTTATACTCCGGAACAGCAATATATTTTTTGGACTGGCCTCAGGAAATTGAAGGATGTCACGAAGAAGAAATATCGTAAAGATTTTGCCGAACTTACCCTTACTCAAAAACAAGCCGTTCTTAAAAGCTTTGAAACTGAATCTGTGAATGCAGCAAACCAAAAGCAGGCGAATGGTGATGCCATTCAAACCGGCAAAGGAGCGGAAAATAAAGAGGCTGCAAATACTGCACAATTCTTTCCAATGGTCCAACATCTTACTGTTTTTGGATATTTTACTTCTAAACCCGGAGCTACAGAAGCGTTAAGATATATACAAACTCCTGGTTCTTACAAGGGAGATATTCCCTATAAAAAAGGAGAAAAAGCGTGGGCAACGTGAACCATTGCATATTTCAAATCCAAATGAATCAATTATGGGTAAAGGAATTCAACAAAATACTTTTGATGCCATTGTGATCGGCTCCGGAATCAGCGGAGGCTGGGCTGCCAAGGAGTTATGCGATCACGGGATCAAAACATTGGTGCTGGAACGTGGCCGCAATGTGCAACATTTAGTTGATTATCCAACAATGATGAAGGATCCGTGGGATTTTCCACATCGCAATAATCTCACTCAAAAGATAAAGGAAGAAAATCCAGTTGTCTCGAAATGTTATGCATTCAGGGAAGATGCGATGCATTTTTTTGTGAAGGATAAGGAACATCCATACATACAGGAAAAGCCTTTCGATTGGATACGCGGCTACCAGGTAGGAGGCAAATCGTTGATCTGGGCAAGGCAAACCCAGCGCTGGAGTAAATTTGATTTTGAAGGACCCGCAAGAGATGGATTTGCAGTAGACTGGCCTATTCGCTATCCTGATCTGGCTCCGTGGTACAGCCACGTGGAAAGATTTGTAGGAATCAGCGGAAATAAAGATGGGCTGGAAACTTTGCCTGATGGCGAATTCCTTCCGCCCTGGGAAATGAATGCCGTTGAAAAAGATATTCAGAAAAGTATCATGAATCATTATAAAGACCGCAATGTGATCATAGGACGTTGTGCTCATTTAACGAAGCCCAGGGATATTCATCTTCAGCAAGGACGCGGTCAATGTGAATCAAGGAATTTATGCCAGAGAGGATGTCCTTTTGGAGGTTATTTTAGTTCCAATTCTTCCACGCTTCCCTGGGCCGCCAAAACCGGCAATCTCATCATTCGCCCTGATTCTGTTGTTCACTCCATTATTTATGATACTTCAAAAGATAAAGCAACAGGTGTCAGGGTAATAGATGCAAATACAAAACAGGCGACCGAATTTTTCGCAAAGCTCATTTTTGTAAATGCTGCTACACTTAATTCCAACCTGATTTTGCTTAATTCAATTTCTTCAAGATTTCCTGGCGGTCTTGGAAATGATAATGGTCTTTTAGGTAAATACATCGCTTTCCAAAATTATCGTGGTACACTTTCAGCGGATGTGGACGGTTTTACAGATTCCTACTATTATGGCCGCCGTCCCTGTGCTGTGATGATGCCTAACTTTAGAAATGTTTACAAACAGGAAGCGGACTTCTTGCGTGGTTATATGGTTTTCTTCAGTGCTTACCGCGGAAATTGGGGGCACGCCGTAAATGGAGAACAGATGGGCGAAGCATTTAAAACAGGTAAGACAGAACCCGGCAACTGGGGCATTTCAATGATGATGCAGGGTGAAACGATTCCAAAAGAAACGAACAGGGTATGGTTGAGTAAAGAAAAGAAAGATGAATGGGGAATGCCCTTATTATCAGTTTCAGTTGACTATGATGAAAATGATGAAAAATCACTAAAAGATTTTTTAAATGAAGGTTCTGAAATGCTGAGCAAAGCAGGCTGTAAAAACATTTCTACAAATGACAGTAAACAAGCGCCTGGCCTCGACATTCATGAAGTGGGCGGCGTCAGAATGGGAAAAGATCCAAAAACTTCGCTTCTGAATAAATGGAACCAAATGCACCAATGTCCTAATGTATTTGTAACTGATGGTGCCTGTATGGTTTCTACCGGCACCCAAAACCCATCCATAACTTTTATGGCATTAACAGCAAGGGCAGCGAATCATGCAGTGGAGGAACTAAAAAAGGGAAACTTATAATGATTGAGAAGGTGTGAATGTTTTAAATTGACCATTCAATTGACACCAAAAAATAAAAAAGCCTCTCAAACTCACTGTTTAAAAGGCTTTTACGTTTTATTATGTTGTCCCACGAGGATTCGAACCTCGACAGACAGAATCAAAATCTGTTGTACTACCTTTATACTATGGGACAAAGGTGTGCAAAAGTAAGGGTATCAGCTTTATTTTCAAAACCCAAAAGAACATTTTTTCTGCGTCAAAAACCTTTCCGAAAAATTGACGCGCAATATTCAGAATTCAGTTACTTTACCAAATATTTTAATTTTTGAAACCAATAAAAATGCATCCATTCTACAAAAACCTTTCTGCAGGCTTGCTTCTTTCTGCGATAGCACTTTCCTGCAACAATGGAACTTCAACCCAAAAAACAAAAAGTACGATGAATGATTCTGCCGCCTCTTATCTTTTAGACAAATCGGGCTTTGAAAGAACGATTGATGGCAAAAAAACCGATCTGTATATTTTAAAAAATAAAAATGGCGCCATCGCTACGTTTACCAATTATGGCGGAAGACTGGTAAGCCTGCAGGTGCCTGATAAAAACGACAGTCTCGTGAATGTGGTTTGTGGTTTTAAAAGCATTGAAGATTATGAAAAGTCGACGGAGCCCTACTTTGGCGCCACAATAGGAAGATATGGCAACCGCATTGCCAAAGGAAAATTTTCTTTGGATGGAAAACAATATTCTCTCTTCATCAATAATCCTCCGAATAGTTTACATGGCGGAAAAAAAGGATTTCAATACCAGGTTTTTGATGTGGTTCAGCCTGATAGCAATTCTGTTGTTTTTACCAGAACTTCTCCTGATATGGAAGAAGGTTACCCGGGAAATCTAAAAGTGAAAGTTACTTATACATTAACGAATGATAATTCCGTCGAAATGGAATATGAAGCAACAACCGATAAAAATACTGTTGTGAATTTAACGAATCATGCGTTTTTTAATCTGAATGGCGAAGGTTCAGGAACGATTTTAAATCATGAAGTTCAAATCTTTGCCGATAAATATACACCAATCGATTCTACATTAATTCCAACAGGAAAAATTGAACCTCTTGCCAATACGCCGTTTGATTTCAGGGATTTTCATACCATCGGATCGCGCATCAACGAAGACAACGAGCAACTGAAAAACGGGAAAGGCTATGATATCAATTACGTACTTGACAGCGCTGCAAAAAATCCACACCTGGCAGCAAAAGTGATTGGCGACAAATCAGGAATTGAAATGACGGTTTATACCGATCAGCCGGGATTGCAATTCTACAGTGGTAATTTTATGTTTGGAAAAAATACATTTAATAACGGTTCCAAAGATGAATACCGCACTGCCTTTGCAATGGAGACGCAGCATTTTCCGGATTCTCCTAACGAGCCTTCCTTTCCGACAACAGTTTTAAAACCCGGTGAAAAATACCATTCCAAATCAACTTATGTATTTTCTGTAAAAAAATAATCGCACATGAAAACGATCCGATTTTCGCTTGTATTGCTATGCTCTTTCTTCATTATTTCTATTGGATTTTCTCAAAAACAAGTTGCGTCGGCCTATCCGCTGATAACGCATAACACCTATTTCAGCATTTGGTCAACCAGCGACGAATTAAATGCTTCTACCACCAAACACTGGACAGGAGCAGATCAGTCTTTGATTGGCATCATCAAAGTGGATGGCAATTATTTTCGTTTTCTGGGAAGCCCGCAAACCAAATACAAAAGCATTTTGCCCACTGCTGATGAAACCAGTTATTCCGAAAAATATACGGAAGAAAAACCGGCTGACGACTGGATGCAGCCGGATTTTAATGACAACAATTGGAAAACCGCCGCGGCTCCTTTTGGAAAAGATCGTTCGGGTGTAAATACTCAATGGAATTCTGACGACCTCTGGGTGCGCCGTGAATTTGAAGCAAATGGCGAAAACAATAATGACCTGTTTTTGAAAATTGATCATGACGATGACGTGGATGTTTTTTTAAACGGGAAAAACATCTTTTCTGAAAAAGGCGCGAACGGAAAATATAGGTTGGTGGATCTGAATGATGCCATCAAAAGCAATCTGAAAGCAGGAAAAAATGTATTGGCGATGCATTGTGTAAACACCGGTGGCGCTGCTTTTCTCGATGCAGGAATTGTTAAAAAGCTCCCACCAGTAAACGAAGAAAAAATCGAAAAAGCTAATCAGCAAAATGTGGAAGTACATGCCACACAAACTGTTTATGATTTTGCCTGTGGCCCGGTAAATCTGAAAGTAAAATTTATTTCTCCTTTGCTTCTGAAAGATCTTGAAATCCTTTCCAGGCCTGTTTCTTACATCACTTATGAAGTGAAATCTTTGGATAATAAATCACACCAGGTGCAGATATATTTCGGTGCTTCTTCTGATGTGGCAGTCAACATTCCGAGCCAGGAGGTGCAGGCAAACTCTTTAAAAACAAAAGACCTGCAGCTCTTAAAAGTAGGAACAACAACCCAACCGATTTTGAAAAAGAAAGGTGATGATCTGAGAATCGATTGGGGATATTTTTATGTAGGTGCAAAAGATAATGCAAACACCAAACAATTTATTTCTGCAAGTGACCAGGAAGGAATCTCTTCTTTTCTGGGAGAAAAAAGTAATGAAGAAAAACAACTTTCCGGCAAAAGCGTGATGTTGAATACGATCATCAACTTTGGAACTGTTTCCAATATGGTGAAAGAAAATTTTATTGAACTGGCGTATGATGAAATTGAAGCCGTTCAGTTTTTTCATACCAATCTGAAACCGTGGTGGAACCGCAATGGAAACAGCACCATTCAGCAGCAACTGGAACTGGCTTACAGCAATTATAATTCAGTGGAAAAAAAATGCGATGCTTTTGATAAAGAACTGGATACAAAAGCAACCATTTCCGGCGACAAAGAATATGCAAAACTTTGTGAGCTGGCTTACCGGCAAAGTATCGCCGCACATGCCTTGGTAGAAAGCCCAAAAGGAGAAATTTTATTTTTATCCAAGGAAAATTTCAGTAATGGTTCTATCAATACCGTGGACGTTACCTATCCGTCATCGCCGCTTTATTTGTTATACAATCCGCGTTTGCTGGAAGGAATGCTGAACGGAATTTTTTATTATTCCGAAAGCGGCAAATGGCAAAAGCCTTTTCCGGCGCATGATTTAGGCACTTATCCTCTGGCGAACGGCCAAACTTATGGAGAAGATATGCCGGTAGAAGAAGCCGGAAATATGGTGATCCTTGCTTCTGCCATTGCCAAAGCCGAAGGCAATGCGAAATATGCACAAAAGCATTGGAAAGAACTAACCGGTTGGGTAGAATATTTATCGAAAGAAGGATTGGATCCGGCCAATCAATTGTGCACCGATGATTTTGCAGGCCATTTGGCAAGAAACGCCAATCTATCTGTGAAAGCCATTGTTGCCATTGGTTCTTATGCAATGGCTGCAAAAATGTTGGGCAAAAATGATATCGCTCAGAAATATTCTTCAATGTCAAAAAATATGGCGAAGGAATGGATGAAGCTCGCTGATGCAGGCGATCATTACGCGCTTACTTTTAATGATAAAAATACCTGGAGCCAGAAATACAATCTCGTTTGGGATAAAGTGCTGGACCTTCATATTTTTCCTGAAAGCGTTGCCAAAAAAGAAGTAGCATTTTATCTTACCAAACAGAATAAGTTTGGTCTTCCATTAGACAGCCGGAAAACTTATACTAAATCAGACTGGATCATGTGGACAGCCACTTTATCTTCGAACAAAAAGCAATTTGAAGAATTTATAGATCCTGTTTATAAATATGCAACACAAACACCTGATAGAGTTCCTTTGAGCGACTGGCACGAAACCATTTCCGGAAAGCATGTCGGCTTCCAGGCAAGGAGCGTTGTGGGGGGCTATTTTATGAAAATGCTGGATGATCAGTTTAACGGAAAGAAGTGAGATAAACAGTAGGCAAACCAATAATTTGATTTTCTTTTTTCGCGTTCCTTTGATCCCGCATCAATAAATGGAAACATTTTTGCATCTGAAAATCAAAAACGAATGTCACCCGGTCATAAATATTTGCTGGCTATCTTTTTTTGCATTCTTCCTTTTACAGTGCCGGCCTATGGCGTGCTTACCCACGAAGCAATTGTGGATGCCTCATGGGACAAGTCTATGGTGCCTTTATTAAAAGAAAAATTTCCGGGTGCAACCGATTCTGCGCTGCAGGAAGCCCACGCCTATGCTTACGGAGGAGCCGTTTCCCCCGACATGGGATTTTATCCTTTCGGGAGTAAATTATTTACCAACCTGGTTCATTATGTAAGAAGCGGCGATTTTGTGGATGCCTTATTAAGGGATGCGAATACACTCAATGAGTATGCCTTCGCGCTTGGCTTTTTGTCGCATTATGTTGCTGATAATTATGGACACCCGATGGCTACCAACCGCAGCGTTCCGCTGGTTTACCCGAAGCTTGAAAAAAAATACGGGCGTGTGATCACTTATGCCGAAGACAAAATTGCACACATGAGAATGGAATTTGGTTTTGACGTTTTGGAAATTGCAAAAGGAAATTATGCCTCCCAGGATTATCACAATTTCATTGGATTCAAAGTAGATACCACGGTACTGGCAAAGGCCTTCAGGGAAACCTACCAATTGGATATTAACCGTGTTTTCAAAAATCATTTTCAATTATCTGTTGAAACATTCCGGTGGATCGTGGCCAATATTTTTCCGACGCTTACAAAAGCCGGATGGGTAGCGAAAAAAAAGACCATAAAGAAAAACGATACCACCAAAGCAACAAAACATTTTTCTTATAAAATGCGTCAGAAGCAATATGACAAGCAATTTGGAAAAGGTTACCAAAGGCCGGGCTTCAAGGCGGCGCTGCTGTCTTATTTAATCCGTGTTTTACCAAAAGTAGGACCTTTAAGGGCATTAAGATTTAAAGCCCCTACGCCACAGTCAGAAAAATATTTGGAACAATCCATTGACACGGTACTGCGTCATTATTCCGTTCACCTGCAGCAATTGAAAGCGCATGAATTGCATCTAAAAGACAAGGATTATGACACAGGAAACCTCACTGCCAATTGTGAGTATTCACTTGCTAATGAAACTTATACAATATGGGTGCTGCAACTGAAAGAGAATGATTTTAGAAATACAGACGGTCTGCTTCGGCAAAACATCATTCATTTTTTTGATCTGCCTCCTGCTTCCAAAATTCATACACGAAAGAAAAGTGATTGTGAGAAGTTTTATGAAGCGTATGAGGAGCTTCGTTCGATGGGAGAAAAAGAAAACCGGGAAGGGCAATAATCGCTTTATTCTGTCCAGTGTTTTTATACATTCACTTTTCCGGTATAAACGCTATTAGCCGCATTCTTTCCATCAGCGCTCAAAAATCCCAGCCATGTTTCTGCAATGCCTTTTTTTGAATTCAACGTTAGAGTGGCATAGCCATCGCTTCTTGTAGTCTCACTGAATTGAAAAACCGCTTCTTTGGTTTCAGGAAACCAGGCGACCAAAATCGCTTTGTCATTCCCCTTTGCTGTTCCCGTTCCGGAATTATCAGCCCAGTTAAAAACAAGGTTGCCTTCTCCGTCAACTGCAGAGACCGCCTCTTCAGCCGATGCAACCTGTCCTTTTGAAACCAACACTTTTGACCAGACAAGAGTGGGTTCAGGATTACTGATCACCGCAAGATTCATAATAGCGCTGGTGGCCCTGTTATAGCCTGATCCGGTATGTCCCGGCTCAGGAAATGTTTTCTCAAAAAATCCCGTACCGGTAAAAGCTTTGGTAAAGTCATTGCATACTTTTATTTTATCCCGTTGTTTTTTTCGTGCAGGCGTTTCTATTTTGTTCTTATCTGTATTGCTAAGACTCCTGGTAATATTTTGTCCAAACCTGATATAGCTGACGACCGGTCCTGTTCTGCCGGTTACCGGCCCTAAAATCCCCTGTGAAAGTATTGCCATAAGTGATTCAATTAACGGTTAATAATGTTGTTGCAAAGATGTTTGCCTCTATTATGAAACGTAATTTCTTCGAATCTATTGCGTATGTTCTTCGATGCATAGAATCAACCGGGTATCGAAGAGGTATCGAAGGGGTATCGAAGGAATGGACGTTGTTTCGTCCTGAAATAGCTATACAGGTGAGTTAAAAAGTAAATTAATATTCGGCAAATTTATCTTTCCTTCTGACGCCTTCTTTTGTTCTGATGAAGCAACTCAATGTGTTGTAAATTACAATTATTTAATTTTTTAATACGCCTGAAAATAACGCTGTGAATTGAATATTTTACCTGATTAATATTTTATCTTGTGTAGGTAAAAGTACTGCTTACTTTTCTTTTCAACCCTTACCCAGGGAAGCTAATAAGACAAAATATAATTTTAAAAATGGAGCACTTATTTAAAAACTTCGGAAAAGTTTTTATTCGTACACCTTTCTATTCCTATGCAAGCCTTTTTAATGAAGATAAGGAGACAAAAAACGTGGATGATCTTGTGCGTTTGCGTATTAACGATCCTGTTTTTTTGGAGGCTTTATACTGGAGCTCTCCACAGCTGCTGGAAGCAGTTTCAAAATTTAAGGAAGGTGGCATCAAAGGAGCCAAAGAAAAAAAGCTAATGCAGACTTTGAAGAAATACCTCATCCGGGCCAGTACAAGATGTACCCCTTATGGTATCTATGCAGGTACCGGCATTGCTGATATAGGAATTGAGCAGGAGGATCAAAAGCCAGCAATGGAGCGGAAAGTACGCATAGATATGGGATTTATGCAAAGCCTGAAATCTGCTATAGAATCGGATTCGGGTGTGTATCCTCATTTATTTTATACGCTCAATAATTCATTATATCCTATTCCGGGGCAGTACCGTTTTATGGAAACCATTATTGATAAGGGTGCATGCCACTATCAGCTAAGTTCGCTGGAACATTCCGGCTTCCTGGAAGAAATAGTGCAACTATCAAAAAACAAAATGATATCTGTTGATGATGTTGGGACACTGGCAGAAAAAGATACATCAAAAGAAGAGTTGGACTATTTTATCAATGAACTGATCAAAAGCCAGTTCCTGGTAAGTGAACTCCAAATAGGATTAACCCGGGGCGACGAAGTAGAAAGGTTTGTAGGTGTATTAAAGCGATTAATGGAAAAAGGAGTAAAGCAGGCAGAAAAATATTTACAGCTTTTTTCGTCAATTCAAGCGATTTTAATACAATTTGACAAATTAACGATAGGCCATTTGCCTTTGGAACAAATCAACGATTTGAGATCATTACTGGAAGAATGTGGAATTGAGCATGCTGATCATCTCTTTCATGCAGATTTAAAACAATCCATTCCTGGTATTGTTTTTTCAAAAGAGAAGCTGAAAGAGATTGGCCAGGCGGTTATTGCCTTAGGTAAATTGAGTAGCCATCCCTCCCCACAGGAGGTAGAAATAGAACGCTTTAAAAAGATTCTTACCCAAAAATATGAAACACGGGAACTCCCCTTATCTGAAGCCCTGGACCCTGAATTCGGGATTGGATTTCCTGCAAAAGATAGTATAGGGAATGCTGGATTTAACCCGTTGATAGAAAACCTTGATGTGGAGAATGAAAACTATCAAAAAAGCGATACTGAAAATTGCGAAAACTGGCTTCGGGATAAAAGGGAAGCTTCAACTCCCGCCCTTTTTAATGAAACTATCGAAATTAAAGAGGCGGATCTGAAAGATTTTGCAGATAAAAGTGGCGATCTCCCATTCACTTTTTCGGTAATGGGCAGCTTATTGCCGGGCGGCAAGATCTTACTGGAATCGATAGGCGGAACCCATGCCAATTCTTTATTGGGCAGATTTGCTTATTTAGACGCCGAAATGATGAATGTTTGTAAAGAGGTATCTGGCACAGAAAAGGAAACTGACCAGCAGGCTATTTTTGCCGAAATTATATTTATTCCGGAAGGAAGGATCGGCAATATTGCTCGCAGGCCGGTGCTTAGTGATTATGAGATCCCTTTACTTGCCGGTGCAGCAACAGGAGAAAAACAAATACAGGTTAATGACCTTATGGTATCCATACAGGATGATGAAGTCATTCTGCGTTCTAAAAAGCTGGATCAACGGATTATTCCACGGCTTTCCAATGCGCATAATTATACCCGGAGCGTGGTGCCAGCTTACCAGTTTTTGTGTGCGATACAGCAGCAGGGTAAATGTAGATTCGGTATTATTCCCGAGGACTTATCCTCTAAAAAGAGATTCCAACGCCGTATTGTTTATAAAAACTTTATTTTTCATCGAGCCTGCTGGTTTTTATATAAAAGTGATATAAAAGCAATTGTGGCATCTGGTGATCCGTTAACGGAACTGCGTGCTTACCTTTTACGTTGGAGCGTAACGCGGTTTGTATGCCTGGCAGACGGCGATAATGAACTATTCATTGATACCCATAACGAAAGCTACCTGGAACTCTTGTTAGAAGAAATAAAATGCCGCAACAGTGTAAAGCTTGTCGAATGGCTTTACGATACAGAGTTTGATACGCCTGTTCAGCAATTTATTTTGCCTTTATCACAAAGAAAAAAAGGTGTTTTTAAGCAATTGAACAAATTACAAGCACCTATCAATATACGACGATGCTTTGTCCCGGGTAGCGAATGGGTTTACTTTAAGATCTATTGTGGTTCCACTGTTTCGGATAAAATAGTAATGAATGTGGTAAAACCAGCAATTGATTGGCTTTTAGAGAAATGCATGATAAAAAAGGCTTTCTTTATACGCTATACCGATCCTCATTATCATATACGCTTCCGGCTACACCTCAAAGACAGAGGTGATACAGAACCTCTCGCTGCTGTACTAAAATGTGTTTATGACCTGCTTCGTCCTTTTTCTGAAAACGGTTTGGTTTGGAAAATTCAGTTGGACACGTATGAAAGAGAAATAGAGCGTTACGGAGAATCTGAAATATCAGAGACTGAAGTTATATTTTTCGAGGATACCCTTTTATTTTTGAATTGCATGCAGTATGAGGAATTTGCAGGAGACCACCAAATAAGATTCCTGGCCGGCCTTAAAAATATCGACAAATGGCTTACGCGTTTTGAAATGAGTATTGAGGAAAAAGCGCACTATTGTAAAAAAATGGTGGATTGCCTTTCCAATGAATATAAATCGGGTATAAAACTACAAACAGATCTCAAATACAGGGAATTTAAAAATCTTTTGTCTGATTTTTTTATTTCAGATAAGTTTGATAAGGAATTCAGAACAAGAGATGAAAAAATTCAGCAAATTTTGAGCAAGGAAAACGTTGCCAGTTATATTCATATGAGCCTGAACCGATGGTTTGTAAACCGCCAAAGGCTGATGGAATACATGTGCTATTCATTTTGCAGTAAATATTATCAGCAACTATTGCACCAATAACAGCATAACTGTTTTATAATGACAAAAAAAGAGAATCATCATCCAAAACTAACTTTTCTTGAAAGGTTAGCACTTTTTGATCTTGATAAATATTACACTCCCGGAATTCGTTTTTTATGCCATTTATTCATGTGGATGTTCTTTACTTTTCTCCTGCAGATAACACTGTTTTTTGATTCAGGGCTTCCGTTGGATAATACAATCGCTTTTGCATCAAGAAGCCTGATCTGTAATATGACGGTTTTTTATTTGTTTTTCTATGTTCTCGTTCCTCGTACTGTTTTAAAAAACAGGATAATTTCTGCGATTCTTTCCTTGCCATTTTGTGTCATTTTATGGCTTGTACTAAATCATTATTGTCTTGTATTTATTGGCCGCCACTTTAAAGTGGAAGGAGCTTATTATAAACGGGGGGTAGAAGCCAATCTTCATGAAAACTTTTGGTATGTAGTATCCCCTAAAAATATAATAGTGGGATTAACGCCTATTTTTTATGCATTATCTCCCTACTTTTTCACTAAGATCCTTTTTGATATTATCCGTTTTTATTCCAAATGGTTTAAATCTGAAAGAAAAACAATTGAGCTACAGATAGAGAAATTGAACCTGGAAAGGGATTTCCTCAAAGCGCAGCTGAACCCGCATTTTTTGTTCAACACTTTAAATAATTTATATGGCCTGGCCTTGCGTGCCGATAGCCAGACGCCGGAAATGATCAATCAACTTGCCGAAATGATGCGTTATTCATTATATGAATCCAATGCGGATAAAGTTCCGTTAGAAAAAGAACTGTCCTATTTAAAGAATTATGTAATGCTTGAAAAAAGACGATATAAAGCAGGTACTAAAATCATTTTTAATATAGACGATGTGCAATTAGATGGTCAGACAATTGCGCCGTTGCTTACCTTTACATTTGTTGAGAACGGGTTTAAATATGGATTAAAATCAAAAAAAGAAAAATTTTTAAAGATTACTATTTCTGTTAAGAATAATACTTTTTATTTTTATATGGTGAATGATAAAGAAGAGAAGAGGATAGCAAATGATTTTGGAGGGATAGGGCTCTCAAACATCAGAAAAAGGCTCGATCTCATATATCCTGATAACCATGAATTGAAAATAGAAGACCTCGGCGACCGCTTTCATGTATCGATGATAATAAACCTGCAATAATCAATATGAATACTATTAAATGTGTCATTGTAGATGACGAGCCGATAGCATGCGAGATCATTGAAAACTTTATCAAAAATGTCAATTATCTTGAGTTGGTAGCAGTATGTGAAGATCCATTTCAGGCATTAAAAACTATTGAAAATAACGAGGTGGATTTATTGATTTCTGACATTCAGATGCCACAGGTTAATGGATTGGAACTGGTGCGATCTTTACCTTCCCCGCCGTTGATTATTTTTATTACAGGTCACGAAAATTTTGCAGTTAACAGCTTTGAATTGGGTGTAGTGGATTATTTACTAAAGCCTGTTCGGTTTGACAGATTTTTAAAGGCAGTAGATAAAGCGCGGTTGCAAATTGAAAAAAGCAAGCTTGAAATGCCGGGCCCTAAAAATAAAAGCAGCGATTGCATTTTTTTTAAAGTGAGTGATAATGAGAGCAAAAAAGACAATCTCATTAAAATTAAGTACAGCGACATACTGTATATTAAAGCCAAAAATGACTATTTGGATATATACACAGCCACTGCTAAAATTCAAACTTATTCTACTATAAAAGCAATCCAGGAAAAACTACCGGCTGATTCTTTTATCCGCATACATAATTCACATTTAGTTTCAATCCCTGCAATAAAAATGATAAAGGGAAATATGCTTGTATTGACTAACGGAGATCAATTAGAGATTTCCAAACGCCATAAGGCAGAACTGCTAAATGCCCTGAACATTAATCGATGACAACTGTCCGTTCATTTAAACCTTCTTCTTTTAAAGGAGAGAGGTACAAACGAAGATGAAAAAGTGATACGTTTTCTCAGTGCAGGATAGCAATTTTAATTACTCCATAATCCCGCATACCGTGAAATATCTTCTAATTACCGGCGATTTTGAACCAATTGCCGGGAAAGTTTTTTTATTGATTCCAAATAATAAAATTTTGTAGTGTACGAATTCTCCACCAAAACTAGCTGCTTTAACTTGCTCTGTAAAACTATCCAAGAATTACTTATGCAGACACTGTCATGGTTATGCCAGTATCATTTATCATCAATTGCTGCTGTAAAAATTGATAAGGGAGCATTTTTAATAATTGTATACAGGAGATAACTCCAACCTAAATCACTTTAAACTTCAATCCGATTTTAAGCTCTTCAATTTTACGGAAGGAGTAAAAAAGAAAACAAAAAGAACCAAAAAATGACATGCTTTTTTAAATCTGATGCGATTTGTTCCGGATTTTTAATCGCAGCGTATTCCCGTCTATTGTTGAATCCATCCTAATTACCAGCTGTTTTGTACCAGGCACCGAATATGTTTTTTAGTTGATTCTATAAAATAAAATTTTGTTTGGAAATCATTTACCAAATAAAATAATCTTTATGCAACCAACTGCTTTAACTTCTCAGTTTAAGAAACCACAATTATTCCTGAGAAAAAATATTATTGTAAAATTTAGTCCAACAAATAGCTATAAGAAAGGAGGAAGCGGTAACAGGAATACTGAAACAACCACTTCTATTACGTATCCCACGGGTATCATAAGTAGCAACCCGTATTGAGTTTAAGCATGAACGATTGAATTTCCGGGATTCACAGCCGATCGGAATGTAATACGAAGTGCATTTTTAACTTTTGTTTGATACCTGACAACTCCGGATACCGTGCAACTCCTTTCATATATCGTGTAACTAATGCTAATTACCGAAAATGTTTTGTGGCTAATTCTATAAAATGAATTTTTGATAAGTAATTGATTACCCAATGAGACTTTGATTTCTACTAAATAATTGTTCAGGTGCGGATCATTTCAAATAACAATATGAATTTAACTGCCGTGAATAGCTTTTATTTTAAATTATTTTCTTTATTGCTATACTTCCTTCTTTTCTTCCTGTTATTCCATTTTCAGGTAGCAGCGCAGGTGAAAGGGTCTGTGCTTATTATGAGCTTGCACGATTCTTTTTTAATAAAATTGCCACGGTTCTCAAAAGATAGCCTTAATAAAAATACAGCCAGCCATGTAACCAAATTATTGCAAAGTAAGATCAATGCTCTGCCGGTTAGAAAACCTGTATTTAATAAAAGTCAAAAAACGGATTATGATACCTTGCCGCCCCGAATAATTAAATCGCTCAAAGCAAGCAGTCCTTTTATTATTTTTAAGAACGGAGTCGCTAATTATAATTATTCTTATCGTTCCAATTTAGATACTCCATTTATTGGCGATAATATTCAACAGCATTTTGCCAATTTATCTGCAAATATTTTAGTCGCACAAAAGTTTCCTTTAAGGGTTTCTGTTTATGAAAGAAGATCGAATTCTGATTATTTCAGGAATTACACAGATGTGCGCATTGATTTTGATGAATCTGAATTTCACCGGTTACAATCCCAAAAGTTAAGTAGATCTTTTGATGACATTATCAATAAGTTAAGGGAACCGGATTTGAAACCAAAGATCCAAATACAACAATTAATACTTAAAGAGCTGAATGGGTATCTAAATCAACCCGAAACCATAAAAAAATACCTGCAGAGCAAAGAAACTATCATTAACAAAAAAGAATTAACCGGGTCAGCGCAATATAGAGACTCTGTTATTATGCATGATTCCGCATTTATAGCCTCTTTTGAAAAACAACAAAATGATGCATTGAAAGCTGAAAAAAGTCTTGATTCTCTAAAGAATAAATACGAAGCTATTGGAAAAAAAATTGAGCAGCTAAAGTATCTATTCAAGAGGAATATTAATTCTCCACATGGTACGCAGGCTATAGCAGAATCATTAAAAGAGAACGGATTGAATGATGAACATTTTGAAAAATCCATGCGTAATTTATATGCGCTGCAAAAGCTTTCTATTGGTAAAACGATGCCTGATTATACAAATCTTACAGTTAAAAATATAGAGATCAACGGCCTAAATATAGAAGTGAATAAAAACAATTTATATACTGCTATTACAACAGGTTTTATCAATTTTAATGCAAGGGATTTTGTATTTAATAATCAACGTCCTCTTAAACAATATGTAACTGCCGGAAGGATTGGGTGGGGAACCAAAAACGGGAATCATATTATCTTTACCGGATACACAGGACGGAAGCAACTTTTTTCAACCCTAAGTCAAAATAATACCGTGTCTGTATATGGCTTAAGTGTTGAATCGCAATTTTTACTTTCAAAGAATATTCGTGTTGTCGGAGAAATTGCTCAGTCAAAAATATTACAGGAACCTTATGTTTTCAGGGATTCGTCACTAAAAAAGCCATTCTTTGAGGATAATAGCTCTAAAGCGTGGTCAATAGAGCTACATTCTTATTTTCCCCTCACACGAACCAGGTTGGATGGTTTGTATGAACATCAGGGTATTAACTTTCAGAGCTTCAATCTGTATAAAATAAATGCCCAAACCGACACATGGAATTTAAAAGCGGATCAGCTTTTATTTGGCGGTGCCCTTCATCTTACTGCCGGTGTTAAAAATAATGATTATGCGAACCCTTTTGTCCAACAAAACTATAGCAGTAATTCTGTTTTTACTACCCTCACAGCTACCCTGCAAAAACGTTACTGGCCTGTTATATCTGTTGGTTATATCCCCTCCTCACAATACAGTATTATTAATAATCAAATTTATGAGAGCCGTTACCAGGCGTTTACTGTAAATGCCAATCACAGCTATAAAATTGGCCTGGTCAAAGGTTTGACCACTGCAATGTACAACCGGTTCTTTAACAGCAGCAAAGACAGTGGGTTTATATATTACAACGCTAAGAATATTTATATAAGCCAAAATGTAGTATTTGCTAAATTTTCGGCTATTGCCGGAATATCACATACTCAAAATCCTCAATACATTCTTGATATCATGCAGGCAGGCCTGAGCAAATCAGTAAAAAGGGCTGGTATTGTAACTGCCGGAATTAAACTGGCTCACTTAAATAATTTAGAAAATGAGATCGGTTATTATATAAGCGCCGCCTCTTCTATAGGAAGATGGGGTTTCAATGTTTGGGGTGAAAGAAGTTATATACCTGGGTGGGGAAATATATTGGTAAAAAATGAATTTATAAATATTGGCTTTACCCGATACTTTAATTAGAAAGAAATAATGAAAAAACTCATTCTGTTGATAGTACTCATGCATTTCTTTTACGCCCAGGCGCAACTGGTCGTTAATGTTCAGTTGCCACCCTCTGGCGTAATACAAAAAAGCCAATTATGGAATATTCAGGTTACCAATACCAGCCTGAATAATGTTAGTGTAACCATAAACATGACAATGATTAATAATGAGACAGGGGAACACGTTTTAACTGCATCAACAGGAATAGTTTCATTTATTCCCGGAAATACCATGCTTAACCCTACAGCCTTACTGCCCATTCAGTACAATATTGTCTCAGCTAACAATACCATGGATGGATCACCTGAAGGATTCCTGCCGGCCGGAAGTTTTACTATTTGTTATGATTTTAATTTAGCAACGGTACAAAAAGCTTCAATTGCACGGGAATGTAATACAGTAAATATTGAGCCACTCAGTCCTCCCCAGTTACTGTTACCGGAGAATGAAACGGATATAGACACCAGTGCTTTACCTCAATTTTCATGGCTTCCTCCTGCTCCTCTTACTTTATTTACGAATCTTCAATATGATTTATACCTGGTGCAGATGGATTCAGGGCAGACTGCCTCTGACGCAATTCAAACGAATATCCCGGTTTTAATTCAGCAAGACATTGCAGGTAACTCATTCTTGTATCCTTCTTCTGCACCCGCATTGCAAGACGGAGTTCAATATGCATGGAAAGTAGTTGCAAAAAATAATGAAACACCGGTAAGCAATAGTGAAGTATGGTCTTTTTCATTAAAAAGCTATTCTGAAGATAATATCAGGGGGAGTGAATTACCGTATACAAGGTTACAAAAAAACAATGAAAGCGGCTATGCAATATGCGCAGGTAAATTAAAATTTGCATATATCAATGAAACCACTGATTCAGCCTGGAATGTAATCATTTTTGATATTAACAATAACCAATCCATTCCAATTCCCGACCCATTTGACACACTTTCTATGAAGAGTGGTTTAAATCTTATCAATATTAATTTGACAAACAATCCCAGCTTTATTGATGGACATATTTATTCACTGGAGTTGCATAATTCAAGGAATGAAGTATGGAGAATGAAATTTGAATATTTAAAACCAAAGGGTTGATCAAACTTAATGTAATAATAAAAATTGAATCACGTATAGAAGGAGCACTTTAAACAAAAGTTTTTATATGATCAATGAACTATCCATAAAATATCAAAAGCCGGCAGCGTGGTTCGTATTTGTCATTTTTTCCTTCCAGATGATCCTTCCGGTAATTGCCTATCCAATGCCGGGTGTTCAAAAGCCAACCTATAATTATCCATATTTTTCTGCCGCAAAAAATCCTATCCCTTCTGGGCCTCCCATCTCTACTGATACTAAACATGATTTTTCAATAAAAAAAGAAGCAGGGTTACAACAAATAAGGGGAAATATGAAAACAACCGGTCCTGGCCCCGGCCAGCCTGAAATGCAAACTTTTCAGAGTGTGAACACTTCTAATATGGTGGACCTGTTTACCGGGGATTTTTCCTATAATATTCCATTGCTTGATGTGGGCGGCTACCCTGTAAATATTCATTATACCGGGGGTATTTCGATGGACCAGGAAGCAAGTTGGGTTGGATTAGGCTGGAATATTAATCCTGGTACCATCAGCAGGAACATGCGGGGGATTCCTGACGATTTTGACGGGCAGGATAGTATTGTGAGAACTCAGCATGTAAAGCCAAATAAAACTGCAGGTGTTACTGTTGGTGGTGATGTTGAATTGGTTGGTCTTCCTTTAAATGTCGGTGCCAGCCTTGGAATATTTAAAAATAATTATAATGGATGGGGAATTGAAACCGGTATAAATGCGGCTATAAATTCTTCAGATAAAAGTAGCGGATCATTAACAGAAGGTTTATCGCTTACTAATAATTCCCAAACCGGGCTTTCCATCTCACCGAGTATTTCTATAGGTCTTGGACAAGACGATCAGGAATTACATGGAAATTCCACACTTTCGACGAACTACAATTCCAGGACAGGGATTTCTGCATTGCAGCTTCACACTGAGGTAAGGGGGGAGGATGATGATAATAAGAAGCTCAGTAATGCATCGAAAAATTTCAGTGGTAGTATCCCCAATACCGCCTCACTGTCATTTGCGGTTCCTTCGTATATCCCGACTATTAATATGCCATATACAAGCACCCAATATGCCTTAACCGTCAAACTTGGACTTGAAAAATGGACTCTCCATCCAAATGTGTATGCAGATGGATATGTAAGCCAGCAGGAAATAAAGCCTGAAGACCAAAGACAGGCAATTCCGGCGATTGGCTATTTATACTATACAGAAGGAAACAATCAGCCAAATGCATTATTGGATGTTAACAGGGAAAAGGAAACCCAATTTAATGTAAAATCTTCTCCGGTTATTGCAATTCCTCAATATACTTACGACTTATATTCTATCTCCGGAGAGGGCACCGGGGGAATGTTCAGGCCGTATAGGGGAGATATTGGGTTTGCCAGGGATGCTTCTATGCGCACGAAAAGTGCCACCTATAACGGGTCTGTTGATCTTGGCTTTGGCGCTTATTTTCATGTGGGAACTGATTTTATACCAATAAAGGCAATTACAGAAAGCAAGGGTTGGCAAAACCAGGGTGCCAATTCAATGAATAATTATATCCGTTTCCAAAAAAATGATACGACTTTTCAAAGTGTCTATTTTAGAAATCCGGGCGAAAAAACAAGCAATACCGACGCCTATTACCATTCAATCGGTGATGACGCTCTTATGCGTATCAAATTAGGCGGTGATAAGTCAAATATTACCGCTTTGAATACTTTTACCTTATTAAAAGGCGGACAGCAAACAGGTGAAATTCCTGTAACTGCTCCTCCTGTAAAAATCAATCGTGATAAAAGAACCCAGTTAATATCCTATTTAACCGCAGATGAGGCCTCTCAATATGGTTTGGATAAAACTATCAGATCCTATAAAGAAAATACAATTCCAACCGGTAATTGCAGCGATTCTTTTACTGTAATATCAAGGGTCGATAATGTGATCCGAAAAAAACATCATCTTTCTGAAATAGATGTCACCAACTCAGATGGCAGACGATATATTTATGGATTGCCCGCTTATAATGTGGAGCAAAAAGAAGTAACCTTTTCAGTAGACAAGGAAATAGATTCCAATAATTTTAATAACGGACTTGTAAGTTATAGCCCTGCAGGAGTATATAATGGCAACTATTACCAGGGCGATAATTCCCCTGGCAATAATAAAGGGAAAGAAAATTATTATACACAGGATAGCATTCCTGCCTATGCCCACGACTTCTTATTGACAGGCGTTCTTTCTCCTGATTATGTTGATATTACCGGGGATGGAATTACACCTGATGATATTGGAGATGGAGTAAAATTTAATTATACCCGGGTATATGGGGCAGACAATAACTTTTTTGACTGGAGAACACCCACCCAGGAAAATAAAGCAAATTATAATGAAGGCCTTAAAACTTATAGCCGCGACGATAAAGGAACTTATTTATATGGGAAAAAGGAAGTTTGGTATTTGAATTCAATAGAATCGAAAACGATGATTGCCATTTTTAAAATAAGTAATAACCGGAAAGACGCTGAAGCGGAAAAAGGAGAAAATGGAGGTCTTGATGATCTGAAACAATTGCGTAGGCTGGATGAGATCGACCTTTATGCAAAAGCAGACCTTGTTGCAAATGGCACAAAGGCCAGGCCAATCAAAACTGTTCATTTTGTGTATAGTTATACATTATGCCCCGGAATTGATCCCGATGATCCATCAGTTGCAAAACTTACCCTTGACTCAATTTGGTTTTCGTATAATGCCAATTACAAAGGGCGGATCAACCCTTATGTTTTTCATTATAGTCCCGGCAGTAGCGGCACTCCCCAGGCTGAATACAATCCATCATATAATCCCAAGAATTATGACAGATGGGGAAATTTCAAAGATCCGAAAAGCAATCCCGGAGGTCTAAGCAATGTAGATTACCCTTATAGCGTTCAGGATAGTGTTTCGGCTGCCCAAAATGCTTCAGCATGGGAAATGACGGATATTCAATTGCCTTCATCGGGAAGATTAAAAATCACATATGAATCTGACGATTATGCATATGTACAGAATAAAAGAGCCTGTGAGCTGTTTCAAATAGCCGGTTTTGCCAGTGACCCTGCATTTACGCCTACCAATCAGCTTTATACCTCATCTTCCATTGCAAATAATTATGTATTTGTAAATACAGATTTATCTATCCCTGATACTGCGTCATTAAGAAGAGCATTTCTTGGTAACAATGATACAATCTATTTCAAAATTGCTGTTCAAATGCCTTCGGATATGTGGGGAAGCGGTTACGAATTTGTGCCAGGTTATGGAGTGGTTGCAGCAATAGGATTTTCAGGTAGTAATACTCATCAATTTTGGCTAAAACTGAAACCTATTGATAACGAGAGCCCTATTTCAAAGAATGCTTTGCAATTTCTGCGGCTAAACCTTCCATCAAAAGCATATCCCGGCAGCGAGACAGGAAATGATCTTAGTTTCTCATCAGCAGTTTCAATGCTTGCTTCCAGTTTTAAGGAAATTGCCAATACGATCAATGGTTTTGACAAAGAAGCAAAAATAAAAGAACTGTGTAAATATGCGGATCTGTCAAAATCTTTTATAAGGCTTACGAGCCCGATTTATAAGAAATATGGAGGAGGATACAGGGTAAAGCGCGTTGAACTTTTTGACAATTGGAATAAAATGACCGGCCAAAAGGAGGCTTCTTACGGGCAGGAATATGATTATACCACAACTGAAAAAATAAATGGTGAATCACTTACCATCAGCAGCGGGGTGGCAAGTTATGAGCCTAATATAGGAAATGAAGAGAATCCTTTCCGCGAACCCATACCTTTTGCAGAGCAACTGGCGCCCCTTGCGCCGGTTAATTATACGTATGTTGAAAAACCAATTGGAGAAGCTTTTTATCCCTCCGCCTCTGTTGGGTATAGCAGGGTTATTGTCCGTACCATTAACCGAAAGGCCAAATCAGCTAACGGCTGGCAGGAAACCACATTTTATACTACAAAAGATTTTCCGACACTTGTTGATTACACTGTTTTGGATGACTATTCAAAAAAGCGCTATAACCCGATTTTGTCTTCGATTCTTAAAATAAATGCGAAAAACTTTATAACGCTTTCGCAGGGGTTTAAAATAGAATTGAATGACATGAACGGAAAAATGAAATCGGAGGCAAGCTATGCCGAAACCGATTCACTTCATCCAGTCAAAGCCAGTTATTACTTTTATAAAGAAGATAATCCGGGCGCATTTCAAAAACATTTGAACAATTCGGTTCCGGTACTCGATTCGTTAAATGGACATATTGATGAAAATGGCACGATTGGTAAAGACATTGAGGTAATGGTCGACATGCGCGAGCAAAGCACTAAAAGTATAACGACCGCTTATTCGCCTAACGTTGATGTTATTCCTTTTTTTTGGTTTCCACTTCCAGTGCCTTCCAAGTGGGGATTGCCGCAAAAAGAACAAACAATGTTCAGATCTGCTGCAACAGTAAAAATAATTCACAGGTATGGGATTTTGGATAGTGTGGTAGTAATTGATAAAGGGAGCGTCGTGTCAACAAAAAACCTGGTTTATGATGGAGAGACCGGTGATGTAATCGTATCGCGAACCAATAATGAATTCAACGATCCTGTTTATAATTTTAATTATCCTGCTTATTGGGCCTATAGCGGCATGGCTCCTGCCTACCAAAATAGCGGAACGGTGTTTTATAACAAAAATATCATGTGTGTCAATGGCAAATTATTCAATGCCCAGGATGGAAGTGACTTCAATACAAAAAAGTTTTTTGAAAGCGGAGATGAGCTGTGGGTACGATCTGCAAATCAAGTACCTTATGATCCGCTTTGTTCTGTTTTACATCCTGATCTGTCAGCCACGCCTCAAAAGCTATGGGTAGTAGATGCCTCAAAGGGAAAGGAAAAAGCAGAGGGTTTATTTCTGATTGATAAGGACGGTGTTCCTTATACAGGCGTGATTGATTCTCTTAAAATTATCCGCTCAGGGAAACGAAATATGTCTGCCGAGAGTGCTGGTAGCATTGTCTCTCTTGCTGATCCTGTTCGTGAAATAACACCTGGTAATTTTAAAATTGTTATTGATTCAGCTACCAGCGTAATTCATACTACTGCTACTTCCTATAAGGATCTGTGGCAGGTCGAAAATACGTTGTTCCAAAAGGATACGGTAGTTACGGTATATGATACTATTACTGTGCAACCATCTATTGATGTCACTACCTTTAGAGAGGAAACCGTACATGCATCATTAGTGGATTTAACATCGACCGGAGAAGCAGTAACAGTTCACTCACCCAATATCGCTGCCAGTACTGATATGAGAGCAGCATCCAACGGGCTCTCCTGCGGTTGGTCTTATGGCATGCTTACGAAAAGTGCTATTACTTTCGATACTTCTGCAATACCACCCGGTTCCACTATATTGTCAGCCACACTAAACCTGACTCCAAGAATACCATTTGATCTTTGGTTTAGAAAAAAACTGAAACGCGGGAAAAGCAGGGTTTTATGCGGCTACAGTAACACCTATGACTGGTCTAAAGCAACTAATTATTATGCGGGACAGGGTTATGCTGCTTTAGGCAGGATAACTACTCCGTGGAATATTTATACTTCGTATAATTCTATTCAAACTTCTTCAAACAGTAGAATTGGTGTTATCTGGTATAATTACAGTAATTTAAATATAACTTCATTAATGCAGGAAATGGTGAATTATGATACAAAGTATGGGTTGATGTTTGAAATCCCTGCAACGTATGCGGGTATCAACTTTCTTGATTTTTGTTCAGGTTATCAGCCGAATATTAACAATATACCCGGCTCCGGTTGCTCAGATAAAGGTGGCACCCTGCCTTGTACCTGCCAGGCACCAGTATTAACTATTACCTATCGCATACCTGTTGATACAACGATAAAAGTTTGTCGCGCAAATATTTCCGATACTGCAACCAACCCCTACCGTTGGGGCATATTGGGCAACTGGCGGGCAGACAAAGCTTATAGTTACTATGGCGACAGGAAAGAAAATGATGCATCCATAACAGCAACCAACGTTCGAAAAGAAGGAGTATTGAAAGATTTCACACCATTCTGGCAATTTACAGACAGCACTTTATCGGCCAATCCTGATACCAGCAAATGGGTCTGGAATAGTTCCATGTCAAAATACAATAGGAAGGGCTTTGAAATTGAAAATTATGATCCACTGGACAGATATAATTCCGGTCTTTACGGCTATAATGAGACACTTCCGGTTGCTGTTTCACAAAACAGCAAATACCGTGAGCTTCTTTTTGACGGATTTGAAGATTATAATTATAAGGCAGAGAACTGTGTTATTTGCCCTTCTTCAAGAGAGTTCGATTTTACCACAGGTAACAGCAATGTCTCCATCAGCAACCAACAAAGCCATACCGGCTTGTATAGTCTTAAAATTAATGCAGGTTTCAATTCATCGTTAACCATTCCTGTCAGTCCTGATACGCTGTTGCCGGCATTGTCTTTTAAAATAGATTCTTCTGCTATTTATAAAACTTATGTAACCGGGAAAGGAACGGGGTTGTCTGCAAGCTACTACGGATATCTCGGAGGGAAAACACCATGTGGTACCGACCTCACCTTTACAAGAATTGATACTACCATTGATTTTATGTGGGGTTTGACTGCACCATTTCCCGCAATGTGTCCCAACCATTATACTGTCACCTGGCAGGGGTATATCCAGGCCCCAAGTACCGGTGTTTTTACTTTTTATGGAAGTTCGGATTACATGATTTCTGCAAAGATCAATAATCAAACGCTTTTTGTGGGGAGGTCAGGACAAGGAAGTATCCCTCTTGTTGCCGGAAACATCTATCCTTTGACAGTTCAGTATACCTATAGTTCTATATGGTTTCATCCAACCTCCTCAGTACATCTTTACTGGTCAAGTAATATAATGCCAATATCTATTGTCCCCAAGCAATTCCTTTATAACGAAAATATGACACCTGCTGATACTGTGGGCTCCTATTCGAGTACCATACTTAAATATTGCATCAATGCCAATAACGTAAAACAAAGCAATATGATCCGGCCGACTTTTTCTCCGGTTCAGGGCGATCATCTTATTGTAAGCGGATGGGCAAGAATAGATGCAACCGATTGCAATAGTATTCCAGCTATTGACGATGTGATCAATGCAAGCTTTGATGCCGGTGGTAGTAATCCTGTTACCTTACAAAGAACAGGTACCAGGATCGAAGGCTGGCAGCGGTATGAAGGGGAAGTAACGGTTCCGGTAAACGCAACTACGATGACCATTTCTATAACAGCACCGTCCACCAACAACATTTTTCTGGATGACATAAGGGTGCAGCCGTTTAACAGTAGCATGAAAGGATTTGTATATGATCCGGTGAATCTCAGGTTAATGGCAGAATTGGATGAAAACAATTATGCTACGTTTTATGAATATGACGATGATGGCACCCTGGTGAGGGTAAAAAAAGAAACAGAACAGGGAATCAAAACGATCCAGGAAACGAGGAGTGCTTTGATCAAGGATAATTGAAGCTTTTAAATATGAAAAATTTATATACTATTAAACATACAATCATGCGAACAAAGAAATACTGCTTTTTGATCATTGCTTTTTGTTGCTTTGGAAGTTTAATAAAAGGCCAGGGCGTAATAAAGGGATTTGAAGCAGGTGAAATTATTAATATAGCTGAGGCTTACCGGCAAGCACCTAATCTGAGTTTCGATGCGGATTTTACTTACGCTGACAGTGCCAGTTCGGATAGCATAATTGACGAATTATCCGGTAGTTACAAAATCAGCAATGGCAGATACTATTCAATGATCGACAGCACTGAATTGGTGCAGGGATCTAAATATAATATTGCTGTTTTTAATTATGATAGTGTGATAACCATTTCAAGCCCTCATCAATATTCGAATATCCTTCAGCTTCCTTTTTTAGACAGTTTATTTCGTAAAGCAAATATAGATTCTATGACAGTGCTGCAACTAAACGATACCACAAGAAGGCTTCAAATGTATTTTGATACAACCAGCAAATTCAGTAGTTATATGGTTGATTATGATCAGAACTCTTATATGATGGATTCTGTGATCTATCGCACCAGGGGACCTTATTATGGGTCGAATGGTCCGGGGGATCCAGGTGGTGATCCATATCAGGTGTTTGTGCCGGCAACAGCTGCAAGTGTATTTACCATCAAATTCAGTAATTATTCCAACCAGGTGATAGATGGCAGCTATTTCATGGACAGCAAATATATATACACGCAAAATGGACAATTTTTCGTGCAACCACAGTATTCAGGTTTTCAATTAATGGTTAACACATCCAATTAATGATGATCTTATTGAAAATAATATCGAATCTTTTGAACAAGCGAAGCAGATACAGGTTGCTTACCTTGGTTCTATTGATAGCCATTTGCGTAAAAGCACAGGGACAAAATGAATCGTTTACTAATGGCCTCCAGGGAGACAGTTTAAAATATGGTAAAACTTTACTTACCCAGGACACGGTATTTTTTAATCCTGTATTGAAACCCACAATTGCCTATACCAATAGTGTAAACGATATTATATCTTTTAGCCTGAACGAATTCTCCAATATTCTTCTTCCTGACTCTTTTAAGGTGGATCTAAATATTTCCATTATTTATATTGATAAAAATAATGCGACCGATTCTATCAGTTCTAAAGTTTTAACGATCAACTATAATAAAGCCAATACCTACAACAGCAAGGCCATTCTCAGTTTTCAAAATGCTTATTCCGTATATGTCAGGATCAATGAAATAAGCGCTGAGTATGCTACCCTTGCTACTATCCTGCCTGCTTTACAGTTGGAGAACGATATCAATGTTGACAGGTACTATTCAATGGATTGTACCAATGATGCCATACAAACCATTAGTGACAGTGTTTCAACGGTAGGAACGAATGGTGAATTGAAAGTTTATTGGTCACCTGACAGAGCGGCCGAGCAATATGACCTTGAATGGGCATGGATTGATAAGAGCGCCCTGGATGCAGGAACCTATAATACCAATGGCCAGCCGGACCCGGCATTAATCTTTAAAAATAATGCCACAAGAGTAACTATCAGGGGTAATGAATATTCCATCCCTCTTCTTTATGATGGGGACGGCACATTATTCTTCCGTGTCAGGGGAACACAGCTTCAAAATTCAGGTGAGACTGCTACCACCGAATGGAGCTCTGATTTTGCCTCTTCTGGAGGACTTGGCCGGTATGATTTTACAGGCCATGACAAAAATTTGAACTGGCAGGCTTCCACTTCCTTTGCTGAAGAGGGAAAACGAAAGTCAGTGGTTCAATATTTCGATGGAAGCCTGAGATCGCGGCAAACAGTTACCAAGGATAATACGACTAACACTACGGTAGTTGCTGAAACTTTTTATGATAAACAGGGCCGCCCTGCCATCCAGGTTCTGCCCTCACCGACTCTAAGCACTATAATTAATTATACACCCATGTTTAATGTGGGTATTAATGGCGCCGAATATGATAAGGGAATATATGATACCATTTTGAGCAGCAGTGATTATTGCTCAGCAGTTATTCCCTCAATGGACACATTAAGCGGGGCTTCTCAATATTATTCAGGGGCCAATCCACTGGTAAATGAAGGATACAACCAGTTTATCCCTGATGCTCATGGCTATCCTTTTGCTCAAACACAATATACGCAGGATAATACAGGCCGCATTTACAGACAGGGAGGTGTTGATAATACCTTTCAGATTGGCAACGGGCATGCCACCAAATACTATTATGGATCGCCCGAACAAAGCGATCTTGACGCCCTTTTCGGAACAGAAGCGGGAGAAGCTTCCCATTATCAAAAAAATATGGTGCGCGATGCTAACGGGCAATATAGTGTTTCCTACGTTGACATGAACGGGAAAACAATAGCTACAGCGCTCGCCGGTGTTTCCCCGGACAATTTGCAGCAACTGAGTAGTTTCAGGAATGAGACCCAGACCGATAATTTGATTGACTCCCATAATAATATTATTAACGGAACTTCTATCCAATCTTCAAAATCTTTGCTTGTAACAGTTGCAGGCCCTCAAACCTTTACCTACAGGATGGCGGCGCAGGCTCTTACCATTAAGGATTGCGACAGTATGAATATTTGCTATGACTGCCTCTATGACCTGAACATAACGATTACAGACAATTGTAACAACCAGCTACTTGGAGGAAATCCAATTGTGATCAATAAACAGAATTTCCAGCTATTTAAAGTTGATACCAGCTGTGGAATGGTGCTGCCTATGGATACCAGTTTTACTTATACATTGCCCGAGGGAGAATATAACATTACCAAAACGTTATCCATCAGCAGATATGCCATGCAGTATTACCATGACAGTGTATTCGTACCCCATAATAGCTGCAGGAGCTATGAGCAAATACTCAGGCAGCAAATGGATAGTATCAAAAGCCGATTTGATTGCCAGCAATCTTTGGATAGTACTGCTTCATATACAGATTATAAAGAGCAAATGCTGCAGGATTTAACACCTCCGTCAGGACAATATGCCGATACCTCTTCCACGCTTTTGTATCAAAATCAATCATATCCGAATAATGGATTTTCCATTTTTAATAAATACGATGATGGAACTTATACCTATCAGCATCCTTCCACGCCATACGTTAATGAAGTGGGAAATGCCGATTCTGTAGTAAATTCAAACGGGGAGCTCGTTCCCCCTGAGGATTTATCCGAGGATGAATTTATTGCGGATTTTAAAGATAGCTGGGCCAGTTCGCTGCTGGACAAGCATCCGGAGTATGGACTTCTACAAACTTATGAATCTCTTGCTGCAAGCCTCACATGGGATGAGGACTTCCAGAAAACCGATACGTATGCTGATGCAATTGAAAAAGGATATTTAAACCCGACGGGCAATACTGCTGATTTGCCGGCAAGCAGGTACACGCCCAAAAATGTTGACCCGCTTTACAGCATATCAGCAACAGATCCATATACCGGCTCTTCAGTGGGTGCCGAAGCTTTGGCTGCCATCCAGGACTCCCTTTTCAACTATTCACTGCCGCAAGGGGCAGGAGCTTCCACCATAACCAAATGGAACCTTGCTACCGTCCTGGCAAAGTGCCAGGACCCTAACAACAATGCCTGTTTTTATTCATACAATGATCCTGCTGATGCCTTTAATACCGATTCCCTCTGTACAGGAGACCTCGATATGGCCTGGCGGCAATTCAGAGGGTTTTATCAGAGCGCCAAAAGCAGCTGGATAGATCAATATATACGCAGTCAGAATGGAAGTGTTACGGTTGCTCCTCCTTACATAGCGGTTTTTCAGCAGGCCGGCTCTTTAATGGCTAACCAGGGTTATAGCGCCGATGGAAGCAATGAAGCAAGCGACAGCCTGAACGGCCTTCAAAAAATGGGAAATTTTTACCAGGATAATTGTACCGGCTATGCAACCCAATGGTGGGAGCAAATGGCTCCCTGCAATTACACTTCTGCAGATTCTGCTATTATCGTTCCACGTCTTATTAAGGTTTGTGAATTGGGAAGCGATCCAACTCATTTTTTAGGATCTTCTTCTATCAGTCCTGACAGCTCTTATCGCTTCAGCAGCTTTGAAGATGTGATCACCCAATATAACGATTCTGCTTATGGAGGACAAAAAAACACGAACGTCTGCAACTCATTTCTGATCACGAAACCGCTTCCTTACGATCAGTCGGCTCCCCTGGTAAATTTACCGGTGTGGAGCAAACCGGACAGTTGCCAGTGCAGTTCTATCAACAATTACTATAATTCTTACAGGCGGGTGTCTTCATTGTTTGGCAGTTTCAGTGATTATGTAAGTAAAAAGTTTGGGATTTCGATGTCTGAAGGCCAGTTGGATACACTTCGCAGCGCCTGCAATAACACATCTGGCTGTGGTTATTTTACAAAGCCAATAAACCTGCCTCCGGCCTTTCAATGTAGTGTAAATGCGGCATGCGCTTCCTGCACAGCTGTGCAGCAATGGTATGCCGCCTATCTTGCTAAATTTCCGGGTGCAACCCCTGCTATGGTTGAGTCCGATACGGTTCAACGCAATACCAACCAGGTTTTTGCCAGCTTCATGAACTACGTTTCAGGATTTAGCTATAGCGCCCAGGACTATCTCACTTTCCTCGCAAATTGTTCAGGAGCGTCGCCGGATACGACCAACTGTTCTTCTCTCGTCTGGATGGTATTTAATCCAGGCCCCAATCTTACGATCAACAACGATCTGTATGATGGTGCTAGCGACAATATTTTGCCGGTGAGCCAGTTCTTCAATACCAACAGCATCTTTACAGCTCCAACCGTTACTCAGGCACCGGGATATGTGCTGACTGATAAAGTGGATAGCATTACTACCACTGACAGTGTGGTAATTATGAAATGGCGTGTGAAACCGGCTTCCAATGCCGACATGGTAAACCCGGTAATACAAACAGGCAGTAATACTTATATTGGAGCCCAATGGTCTAAAGATCCCAATGATACCACATGGCTTATCGGCACTACCAGGATAAAGGTGATTGATGGATTATTAAAAGGCCCCGGCCTTCAATCTGCCAGCTACGGAATGCTTACCGATTGGGTGAAGATCACCGGCGAGGATACATCCTCAGTTGTATTCTTTGATGATTTCCTGGCTTCGGGCGATTGTAATTTAACGGGCACGATGCTTTGCGGTAAAACACCAATTGATTCTGCAATTACTGATGTGCAAACCAGCCCTTGCGTTGATACCACCGCATTTGCGGTTTCCACGGCCACACAGATCTATGATTCCTATACAGATTCTTTATCTGATTATTTTAATGAAGCCTATACTGCCAAATGTCTTGATGCCATTAATTTAGAAAGCTTTACCGTAACCCATGCTGTAAGTGAGTATCATTATACCCTTTATTATTATGACCAGGCTGGCAATCTGGTGAAGACCATCCCGCCTGAGGGAGTACATCCCAACCGTGATCCGCTCTGGCTGGCACAGGTGGAAGCAGCCAAAGCTGCCGGCACCGTGCTGGTTCCCGATCATACCATGCCTACCATTTACCGCTACAACAGCCTGAACCAGGTAGTAAGCCAGAATACACCGGATGCGGGTATCAGTTCTTTCTGGTACGACAGGCTGGGCAGGCTGGTGATCAGCCAGAATGCCAAACAAAATCCTCTGAACAATTACAGCTATACCTTGTATGACTATATCGGAAGGATCACAGAAGTGGGACAAAAGCTTCAGCCTAATGCGATGAGCAATGCCATCAGCCGCGATCCTGTCTCACTCGCTTCGTGGCTGAGCTTTAATAACGGCACCTTTGATTACAATCCTGTACAGGTAACCAGCACAGTGTATGATATTCCTTCAACGGTGACACAGCTTATGGCGCCAGTAGTACCCCTCAACCCTGTTACCTTTACCCAGCAGCCTTATACCCTGCGCAACCGGGTGAGCTATACCCAGTATTATGACGTGTTGCAAAACAACAGTTCTGTCGTCAATGGTGAAACCATCTATACCCCTGTTTATGGCAATTATACTACCGGCACTTATTATACGTATGATATTCACGGAAACTTAGATACCCTGCTGCAGGACTACCGGGTAGGAGCAATGGCCAGCCACGGCTACAACCGTTTCAAGGAAATTACTTACAACTACGATCTCATCAGTGGTAAAGTAAACGAAGTAGATTATAACCCCGGTAACATTGACCAGTTTTATCACAGGTATGAATACGATGCAGAGAACCGTATAACGGATGTTTACACCAGCGACAACAAAGCTTACGTAGGCCATAAGAACCTTGAAGAGCACGAAGCCTTTTACGAATATTATAAGCATGGGCCGCTTGCACGTGCTGTGATTGGACAGCAGCAGATACAGGGGCTTGATTATGCATACACTTTAGAGGGATGGCTGAAGGGGGTGAATAGTACCAGTTTGCAATCTTCTGCAGGAAGTGGTGTATTAACCGATATGGGATCAGATGGTGTAAATGGAAGCTCAAACAAGTATGTGGGACAGGATGCATATAGCTATAGCCTCAATTATTTTACCGGTGATTATGCACCTATTAATCCTGGCGTTAGCCCATTCCCAGGCTTTAGCGGGTTAATGCCCTCTGGCTATTATAAGCCCCTCTATAATGGCAACATAAGTGTTATGATGGTCAATATTGGAAAGTTTGACAAACCCCTGTTGTACAATTACCAGTACGATCAATTGAACCGGCTCATCCAAATGGATGCTATGAGCGGGCTGAACCAGTCTACCAACTCATGGAGTATTATCAATGCCCTTAGCGATTATCATGAGAATGCAAGTTATGATGCCAACGGCAATATAAAGACCTATGTACGTAATGGAACCACAGATGGAGGTACACCGCTTGCGATGGATAATCTTGCTTACAATTATACTTATGACGCTAACGGGAAATTGCAGAACAATAAACTTTCGAGTGTAAATGATGCTGTTGCGACAGGTAATTATACTGATGATATTGACAACCAGGTAGCCGATAATTATTCATACGATGCCATTGGTAACATGACAGGTGACGTATCAGGGAATATTCAAAATATTAGCTGGACTGTATATGGGAAAATTGCTACTATTACAAAAACCGATGGCACCACAGTTGCCTATTCCTATGATGCAGCAGGGAACCGTATTAGTAAAACTGTAACACCGGGTTTCGGCCAGCCAACGACAACGTGGTATGTGAGAGATGCCAGGGGAAACTCTATGGCTGTTTACACTACCAGCAGTAGCGGAACTCTTTCTCAAAGCGAGCAGGATTTATATGGCAGCAGCAGGCTCGGCATATTTAACCGTGATATAGATGCCGATGCATCTCTCCCTGCAGGTACTTCCGCTAATTTAATTGGAAATTATTTTACCGGCTTTTTTACAAGAGGCAATAAAGCCTACGAACTATCCAACCACCTTGGCAATGTACTGGCGACCCTCTCTGATAAAAAAACAGGTGTAGATAACAACAGTGATGGCAGCGCTGATTATTATACCGCTGACGTTATAAGCGCCAATGATTATTATCCTTTTGGGATGGGAATGCCGGGAAGAAAGTATTCTATTGCTAATACGAATTATAGGTATGGATTTAATGGAAAAGAGAATGATAATGATATTGAGATTGGTGCTCAGGATTATGGAATGAGAATTTATGATGGAAGGACAGGCCGGTTTTTATCAATGGACCCAATTGCAAGTGATTATGCGTTCTATACACCATATCAGTTTGCAGGAAATAAACCAATTATTGCAGCTGACTTAGACGGATTAGAAGAATGGATGAAAGCTCAGGAATTTGCACTAAAACGGCAAGCACAAATAACGTTGAGATCTTCTATAGAAAACCAGCCAACGATTCGAGCATACAATCCAGCAGATAGAAGCTTTACACAAAAATGGAGAGACTCAAAAAATATATTTGCAAGAGTTACTTATAGTATGGCAAATGGGGTGTATACCTTTCCTCAACAAATGACTGCTACCTTGAGGGGCTCTGATTTTGTATATAATATTGGAGGTAATGCATATCATGCACATGGTTTACAAGATGAAAGGCAAAGATTAAATAATTTTGCAGATTTTGCTTCCACTGTTATGCCTGGGGCGGGAGCAGAAGCGGAAGGCGTTACTTTGTTTAATAAAGCAGCTGATAACACCTTAATGCGCATAGAAAGTCAGGTATCAGAACAGGTCGTAAAGCAAACAACAAAGCGTGTAGGATGGACGGGTAAATTAGGCGAAACATTTCTGAAAACCTTGGGCGGTGAATCTCAAAAGTTTTTTATTATAGAAGGGTTAGGAAGGCGCTTTATTGACCAATTTGTAAATGGCACTGCATATGAATCAAAAGTCGGATACACAACACTGACAGGAGATATACAGGCTCAAATTGCAAAGGATGCAGCTTTACTTGCAAACAAAGCAGAAACAGGAGTTAATAAAGTTGTATGGACGTTTTTTGAAAGTCCTGTTACCGGTAAAGCAGGTGCCAGTAAACCTTTGCAACAGGCTTTAAAGAAGGCAGGAATACAAACACAAATAATACGATAAAAGAAATGTATACATTAATCAAACCGCCATTATTTGCGAACAAAACTTTTTTTGACTTTACTAAAGATGAAGCAAAGGAATATTTGCAATGGTTTTTAAGTATCAAAGACGAAAGGCTGATAGTGTTAGAATTTTATGTAAAAAAGGCTTATCCTGAATGGCAAGCAAATTATTCGGAAGAATCTCTTATAGATTTATATAAATGGTTTGAAAAGCAAGTAGCATATAGGAAAGTAATTGAAGAAGAAAAAAAAGAAATTGAAAATCAGATTAGTAAAACACCTCTTTTTACAGGAATTATCCCGATACCACAATTTACTTTTACAGATGAAACTGTATCCGTTTGTTTTGATTCAGCAATTTATATTGGAGAAGTGTTAATTAATAAGCTACCTAAAGTAAAATGGTTACAAAAATTAAACTCAAAAAATTATATTGACTATGCACAGCCCTTGATAGGCGAAAAAGGCGGTAAAGTTCCAGTCAATCCAAGAAGGGTTGTGGAAAGTATAGCTCGTAGAATATTAGATAAAGATGAAGAACAAATATCATTTGAAATAGTGTATGAAAAGTGGTTTAAAAAATTTAAACATAACTACTAATGCTTGTGGTGTTGACGCAATACTCCAGTGTAACCGCGCAAGTGTCAACCGTACCCACCATGGGCGCAAGCGTCTCCGCTTGTGCCTGAGTTGAAAAGAGAAAATAGTACTTGAATAAAGCTGAAGAAAGTACGAAATAAAATGGTAGAGTGGTAAAAATAAATATAGATAGACGTAATCGTCAGGCTTATTAAAAAATAAAAATGTTGAATAAAAGTTTGTTTACTGCAATGATAAGTTATACATCAACTTTTCAAACGATTTATAAAAGACTTAAATAAGCAAACTATATAAATATAAAAAATATGAAACAATCTCTTCTTTTACTATTGATCGCACTTAGTTCTTGTAACATAAGTAATCGTTCTTACTCTGATGCAGCCAAATGGGTGCCTTCAGATTTTGCACCCTCAAAATCAGCACTTTTGGTTGAACATTACCCGGGTAAGGAAAAATGGAACACATCAATGAAAAATTTCCTTGATAAAAAATATCCGGGTAACTACGAAATCGTAAATAAGGAAGACATCTTAGCAATTAACGGAAAATATAGTGACACAAAAGTTTACAAGTATGCAGCCTTATGGGGAACAATTGGGGGCACCTCTTATACTTCATTTTCAGGAGGAGGTAGTACCACGAATTTCTCTTCTCCAACTATTGACTATAGCGGGCATTTCCTTGACAGGGCTACCGGTAAAGAATACCCGGTTACAAAGAAATATAACAATTATGGATGGCAGGGTTTTGTTCCTTTTTTTAATTCAGTAATAAAACAATCCAAGTAAATATATCATGGCTTTCACAAGACCAATAATTATTTTTAAAAACGACATTATGAATCAATCTTTGGGCATTCTTCTTTGCTTTTTAATAGTCATCATATATACTACTTCCTGTAATAAAAATGATGTGCCAGCACCACGTCTTTCATCAAACGATTCAGCAACCATAATGGGTTTTAAAGATTCCACTCAATTGATAAAAAGCATCAGGGAAATATCTTACGACAGCGCTACAAACGCTATTACCGATTCTACCATTACCTATTTTCATTACGATACGATCAACAGGAAAATATTGATTAGATTAATGGATTTCGCGGATCCTGACCAGGCAACCAGGGACAGTTTTGAATATAGTTATAATAGTGAAGGTCTTCTCATTCATATTGAAAACAAGTCTTCATCTACTACAAGCGAAGATTTGCAAACTGAAGATATTCTTTATGATGCAGACAATGTTGTAAAGACTGTAACCGATAGATCATTTGATGGAACTACATTGGTATATAGCATGAATAAAAAACCACTTGCCGGTGGTGGATACTCGCTAAGCTGGTTCGATTTGCTCAATGCTCCCGATACCGCCTATTACACGGTGAATTTTGATAATGCCAGCCGGGCAACTTCTTCGTATTTCGACGGTCATTCCGATTCCATAATATATGATGTGGAGGGAAGCATCAGCAAAATTATACAGACCGACTATCTCACGCCCTATAGTTTGACCGGTTCAGATACCTACCCGCTTTATGATTTTGTAAGCCGTGATACCAAAGGCGATCAGTTGTATAATTTAAACCGGATCATGTACAATGGCATCAGTAATTTTCCTGCAGAAACCAGTTTTGGGGTGGCTGATGAATTTCAATATCAATATACTAAATATCCTGCGCTTTCAACTAAAATCAACAGGCCTGCAGGCGGTGATTATGAAGCAGGGGGAGGAGTTTATCTTATTAATTTTAGTTCAACTCCTGAATACGACAGCAAAAATCGCCTGGTAAAATACAAAGCGTTCTTTAATGATACGCGGTTTTCCTATTTAGAATATGTAATTAGGTATTATAAGTAAAAAGAGGCGTATGAAGAACATTAAAAGAAAAATAAAACAAAGAAATAACCGACAAGTACGAAGATAAAAGAAATTAACTGTTCACATAAAGGGAGCTATAAAAATAAATATTAATTCAGTCAGAATAAGCTAAAAACATGCTTAAAATTTTCTTACTTACTATCCTTACATTTGCTTTGCTTCCTGCAATAGCCCAGGTACAAACACAAGTAATCGGTGATAGTATATATATTCATAGTAACAACAGTACCGGTGAATTAATCCTGCAAAACAGTACAGATACAGTTAACGGTTTTCTGTTTAACAGGGGAGCCGGACGCACAGAATTCAGGCACGCACTTACCAGGATTTCTGATTCTTCTTACCTGGTTGGCAACGATACCCTGGTTATAAAAAGCAATCCCTCCTCAACCACTGATGCTAGCGCACCTGCGGGGCCATATCTTTATTTTGATTCCACAAAAACATTGAATGTAAATGTTTCCAATGATCCTGATCCCGCGGGTGACAGCAGTAAGCTGATTACTGATTGGGCAGCAAAAAATTATGCAGATAAATATGCAAAAGGAACACTAGATACAGTTGCTACCATCCAGGATTTAGAAAATTATAATTTGTTTAGAAAAGTGGTGGTTGTTGGAGATACTCTACGCGGTGGAATATTTCATTGGGTAAATACAGCAAAACCAGATTCCGGTACCGTTTTCCCTTCGGCAAGCGGTGGTTATTGGAAACGGAGCTGGGATTACATGAGAGCACCAATAACATGGTTTGGTGCCATACCTGATGGTATCACCGATAACAGGGCAGCAATTCAGGAAGCTATTGATTATTTTGATACAAACAAAGGAGGGAGAGGTGGTACTGTTTATATTCCTGCCGGAACCTGGATTGTATCGCCAACGGTTTATTTAGGTTTTGAGGTAAATCTCGAAGGTACGTGGGGTTCTGTTTTAAAATTAGCATCCAATTCAACAGGTAATATGTTCCAAAACTCATTGATAGGGAATACAGGCTATTGTTTTATCAGAGGACTTCAAATATACGGTGCAGATCAAAAAGCTACAGCTTTTGGTATAGTTACTAATGGCCACAGAACTTCTGATGTATATTGGGATAATTTATTAATTAACCATTGGGGCAATGACGCCATTAATATCACTAATGGGTGGCAACTACACTTAAACAACAGTGTTGTTGAATTTATTGGCGGCTCTTGCATCAGGATGACACCAACAGGTGTAACCGCTGAAACAGATATCCGAAGATTTTTTATTTCCAATAATGGACTTTACAAAAGCCAAATGGATTCTACATCAGCTGTTATTGATATGAATGGAAGCATGGCCAATAAATGGATTTTGGGTGTATATATGAATAATAATAAGATTGAAAATACTCCTTCATTTCAGCCAGCTATAAGAATTAACGGGGTAGCAGGTGTAGAAATCGCCGGAAACTGGATAGTATCCTACCCAGACAACTCTATGAAAAATTTAGTAAATGTAATTTCTATTGACAGTTCAGCATTAGGAAGTATCAGTAGTAATACTATTGCCAGTTGGTTAGAGTATGGCGCAGGGCAAATAGCTTCGTGGAATAAAGCAAGGTATGGAATTTATGTTACAGACAGTTCTTTTAACTGGACTTATTCAGCTAATACCTATTGGCACATTAATTCAGATACGATTCATGTGGATCCAAGTTGTTATAACATTTCTTTTCCAATAGTAAGTGATTCATTAAGAAATAACGGAGGCGTGCTTGAAATGCGTAAAAACGGAGTTTTTGTGCCACAACTCACGCTGCCTGTGAACGGCACGGGTACAGTCAGCAGCTTTTCGAAAACTGATGGTTATGGTATTATTTCATCAGTAACCAATGCTTCTACTACACCCAATTACAATGCAAAGGTTGATACTACGGTAATAGCTTCTAAAAGCTATACGGCCGGATATCTACCCTTAACCGGTGGCATGCTTTCCGGAACTGTAAGTATGGGTAAGACATTCAATTCTTATGGTGGATATGGTAATGTTTTGGATTTAAGCGGCGGCATAACAATGAAGAGAACAAGGGAGGCCAGTTACTTGTATTTGTCAGCAGGATTTGATACCGCCAATAATATTATAGGCAGTGTTGCAATATTTGGAAACGAACATAATCTCAGATTAACCACAAACAATACTACTGATGGTAATATCGTTTTCAGTCCCGCAAGCGGAAGAGTTATTTCAGTAACTCCGTCTACAAGTGATAATAGCTCCAATGTTGCTACAACAGCTTTTGTGAAAAATCAAAATTACCTGAAAAGTACGGGGGGTACAATTACAGGTGATATTGTTCCCGGCGTAAATTTTACAAATAATCTAGGGTCTTTTTCTAATGCTTTTGCGACTGTATTTGGTTATAATATCAAATCTCCAAATAATGTAGGCTTATTTGGTAATGCTGTCACCTTTGGATCTCCGGGAGGCACGATAACAGGTACATTTAACTCATCTACGGGTGATTTAAATATTAACGGTAGGCTTATGTCAGTTATTAATAGTGGAAATACCGGTGATTCATTAGTTACTTCACATCAGGGTATATTGCAAAAAGTGTCTTCCAGTACTTATGCTATTTCATCTACAACTCCAATTATAAGCACTGGCACAACGGCTCCAACATCGACACCAGCCAAGGCAGGGGATATATATATAGATCTGACTAATAGAAAACTCTACTTTGCAGGTGGCAATTCATCATCATCTGACTGGATAATAGCTAACTAATGAAAAGACTATTAACCATATTATTGATTCTTTTTTTTAATTCCACAATAAAAGCGACTTCTATTAGCATAGAAGATATAAGCAGCCCGTACTTCTGGGATGTTTGCAAAAGCTGCTTTCGCGTACTCAATTTAATGAGGATTGGCGAATACAAACTAATATTAACGTATAAAAACTATACTTATGCTTAAAGGAATCTTCTTTACCGTCACCACTTTTATTTTCCTTTGTGCAACTGCACAGGTGCAAACCGAGGTAATCGGTGACAGTGTGTTTATGCACAGCAATACAGGTAAAAGTGAACTGATCCTGCAAAACAGTACAGATTCTGTCAATGGTTTTCTATATAACAAAGGAGCCGGACGTACCGAATTCCGGCATGCACTTATGAAGATCGATGATTCCACCTATCTTATAGGAGTGGATACCCTACACATTGCCAGTAATGCCAACAGTTCACAGTCAATAAATGGATGGAATATTACCGGGAATACCGGAATGGTGGCCGGTACCAATTTTATAGGAACTATAGATAATGTCGAATTAATGTTTAAGGTTAATAATATCCTTGCAGGCAGAACCGGAAAAGGTTCATTTAGCAATACATCTTTCGGGGCTCAATCCCAGCCTATTACAGGTACAGGAGATTTTAATGCTGCTTTTGGGTCGTTGGCATCCGCTAATTTGCGTTCCGGTGGTAAAAATACGGATATTGGATACGAAGCTGGCTATAATAATCTGACAGGAAACTTTAACACGCGTGTTGGTGAAGGTGCAAATTTATGGGATACTTCTTCTTCTTATAATGCTGTTCTTGGAACAGAGGCCTTGAATCATACTTCCCTGACAAAAATTCCGGGAGGCGGATTTAATACAGCACTTGGTGCGTTTGCATTAAATAAACATGGGGTTTACAGGGCAAACATAGGGCTGGGATATAACGCAGGTAGTGGGTTAACTGGTAATAATACGTTATTTGTGTCTGATAGTGCTTACCATATGTATTTTAAATTAGACAGTTCTGCCAATGCAGCTCCTAATATTGTCGGAAAAGATGCAAATGGATTCTGGCATTTGTACCAGATTCCGGCAGGGATAAATGGCGGAGGCACTGTTACCGACGTTGCAACCGGCTTTGGTCTGTTGGGAGGACCTATAACTACTACTGGATCAATAGCTGTGGATACAGCTGTTTTACATCAAAAGTTTGTGAGTTTTGAAGATAGTACCATCTATTATCCTTATAATAGTAATCCGAAAGGTTATCTTACATCCCTGAACGCCTGGAGTTCTACAGGTAATGCGGGAACTACGTCATCAAATTTCCTGGGAACTACAGATAACCATCCTATGATTTTTAAGGTTAACAATATTTTCAGCGGATTAATAACCACTTCACCAAATTTTTCGTCCACCGCTTTTGGTAATACCGCCCTCAATACCTACAGTACCGGAACCCTTACAGGAAGTCCAAACACCGCTTTTGGTAGCGGAGCACTTGCAATGGTTACTTCCGGTTCATATAACACTGCTGTTGGTAATTCCGCTGGCGGCTCGTTTACTACAGGTTATTACAATACTTCTATAGGTAACCTTGCCGATGACTGGAATCAAAGCGGCATTAATAACACTTCTGTTGGTGAAGAATCAATGGGCCAGGTTGGATCAGGAGTACATAATCATTCGTATAATACTGCTATCGGTTTTGCGGCTTTGGCTGATAATTATGGAAATTATAATATAGGACTAGGTAACAGGGCGGGCCAGAATGCAGTTGGTGATTCTACTTTATTTGTTTCAGATAGCACCGTTCACATGAAATTCCATCTTGATAGTATTTCCGGAAATGCCCAAAATGTTATAGGTAAGGATGCCAGTGGTTTTTGGCATGTATACCAGTTACCTTCAACAGGATCTGCAGGCATAACTACCATCCAGGAAGATGGAGCTGGCATTACTTCGAGGCCTACTTTGAACTTTAATTATGGAGTAACCGCAACAGATAACAGTGCCTCATCATCAACGTCGGTAGATGTAAACCTGTCAACTGAATCAAATGCTTTGACAACGGATGTTTCAATGCCGTCAGGCAGCACTTTTTATGATGGCGGTACCATTTCCCTCGGTGCGGGTACCTGGCTGATTACTGCTACTGCAACAATAGAATCAAGTAATAATAGTGCGATGAAAATAACAGGGAAAATCTGGGACGGAACAACAGTTTATGAGGCTGGCGAAGGTTCTGTAGGGTCGTTGGGGGGAGGGGTAAAAGGATATGTAAACATCAGTATGAATAGTCTGGTAACTATTTCTTCCACCACCAGTATTAAGGCCAGTTATGCGTCTACTATTACCAGTTGCGCATTGAAAGCTGCTACCGCTGACAATAATACCGGGACCTCAGGAAAAACAACATCCATAACTGCTGTTAGAATCAGATAAGCTTTTAATTGTTAAATCGATAGCTTAGGTTATTTAACTGTGATTGTACATGTTTAAAATATTATTTTCATCGGCTTTATTTTTTTTTCAATTTACTGATATATCTGTAGCGCAGACAAATAATTATATAAAGAATCCCGCTATAGGAATTCATTTTATTGAGAATGATTTTAAAGGCGCAGATTATATCCGAAGTAATTCTTTATCTGATGCCTTCAGGAACAAGCAATTTGTCAATTCAAAAAATATGAAGGCAGGCTTGTCTATTAACTATTTGCGGGGAGTTTCCAATCACTTTGATTTTTCAGTTACGCTTGCGGGCTCGTATCTTGATTATATGCTTCATAATGGAACCACACTCGGAAATGGCAGCCTGTTATTAGAGACAGATGCATCGCTGATAGCAAAATTATTCACTGACAGGCATTGGGTATCTCCTTACCTTGTAGCAGGAATGGGAGCCTCCAAATACATTAATTATTATGGCGGTTTTATTCCTGTTGGACTTGGATTGCAGGCCAATTTTTCTAATGAAGTCTATTTGATGCTTAATGCACAGTATAGGGTTGCCGCTACCAACAAAGTAAACAATCATTTTTATTATAGCATCGGGCTTGAAGGAAATATCCTAAAGAAAAAAAGAAAAAAAACATCCGGTAAAATTATGCCGGTGGCTGTACAGCAGTCTTACGACCGCGATAAGGACGGGATAGCTGATACTTTGGATGCATGCCGCGATGTGCCGGGATTAAAACCATTCAATGGTTGTCCTGACAAGGACGGGGATGGCATTCCGGATAATAAGGATAAATGTCCGAATGTTGCCGGTACACTTAAGTATGATGGTTGCCCTGTGCCTGATACTGATGGCGATGGCATAAATGATGAAAATGATAGCTGTGTAACAGTTCCCGGAGTGGTAAAATACCATGGCTGCCCAATTCCAGACAGCGATGGCGACGGCATAAATGATGAAGAAGATAAATGCCCGTTGGAACCCGGGCCTAAAGGTAATCACGGATGCCCTGTTTTGAGTGACACCATTGTAAAGAAAGTTGAACTTGCTGCCCAAAAAATATATTTCAAAACAGGTAGTTACGAGTTATTGCAGCAGTCTTTTAAGGCACTGGATGAGGTAGTTACCGTTCTTAAAACGAATCCTTCGGTGCAGCTTTTAATTGAAGGCCACACCGATAATGTGGGGTCAGAGGAAGAAAATCAATTGCTCAGTGAGAACCGGGCAAAGTCGGTCATGGACTACCTGGTAGAGAAAGGAGGTATAAGTAAAGACAGGTTATCAGTAAAAGGCTTTGGATTTTCAAAACCTGTTGCAAGCAACAAAACAGCCGAAGGAAGGGCAATGAACAGGAGAGTAGAGCTGAAGATTTATTATTAAGAAGAAAATTGGCTGATGTATAATCCTATTCAGGCTTCCAGGATCAATTCAAATCCTTTAGATACCATGTATAATCAATGATGATCGAAACTGTTTTATGATTGATTTTACAAGCTCAGTTTTCCTGACGTTAACTCGCAGAATCTGTCGAAGTTTAAAAAATCTATAAAATAAGACTAAAGAAGGTGTGTAGAATGTTTAATTAAAAATGGCCGTATTTTACGGTCATTTTTATGTGCCCCTGTCTTTTCAATTTTCAATCAGAGTATGAAAGGAGATAGTAGCCAGGACAGAATAGCGGAAAGCTCTTTTGTGGACTTTATTTCGGGGAAAGAGATCTGTATTCTTATAATTTACTTCTAATCTGATTCCAGGTATCGTTCGATTACTTTCAAATATCCGGCATTTAAGACCAACGGCCGAAAATGTTTTGTGATGAAGTTAATAAAATGAATTTTGGCTAATAATCGATACTAATGAAACATGATTCATTTTGAATAATTATTTAGGCTCTTATACATTAATTCTTCTCCATGAAATACAAACCATTTCTCATCCTTACTTCTCTTTTTTTTATTACCCTTACTGCCAGTAATTGTAAAAAAGACAAACGCACCAACCCAGTTGATCAATTACCTGCCATAACAGAAACCGGCGCCAATACTTTTGGGTGCCTTGTTAATGGGAAAGTTTTTTTACCTAAAGGTAATTCCTTAACACCAAAGTTAAAATGCGCCTACCAATTCCTGAATACTGATTATAGCAAAGGCTATTTTTTTCAACTGTCTGCAGGAGATCTGAGCAATTCCAATGATATAACCGGTGTCGGCATATATACAGATAGTTTAGCAATAACCACCGGTAATTATAATTTAGACGACAACAAAAAAGGGAGCGCTTATGGTTTGTATATAATTATAAATAGCCAGGAGAATGAAAATCTTTATACACAAAGTAGTCTTCCTGGCCAATTAACCATTACAAAATTTGATGAAGCGAATCAAATTGTTGCAGGCACATTTTGGTTTACCACTATAAATACAAACGGGGATACTATTAAAGTTACAGATGGCAGATTCGATATGAGATTCACTAAATAACAATGACAATAAATTTTTAAAAACAAATCTTATGAGAAAAAACTACTTACTTTTTTCAAGCATTTTACTTTTATGCATGTAAAGGTATGTACACAATCCAGGCATTTGACGGCAAAAACTGGAATAGTGTAAAAATCATTAAGGAATAAAGATGGTGTGTATAATGTTTAAGTAAAAAATGGCCGTATTTTACGGTCATTTTTTATATTCCGACTTTTTAATTTTCAACCAAAGCTATTAAAGGAAGATGCCAGCAACTGCCCTGCATAAAGAAAGGTCGATTCTTTTGGCGGCTTTATATCCAGCAATGAACACCTTTATTATTATAATTTGTGTTTACCTGACTCCAGATATCGGTCGATTCCTCTCTAATATCGAGTTTTTTGTTCCAATCACCGAAGATGTTTTGTCGTTAGTTATATTCAATTAATTTTTGTACATATTTTTAATAAATATGTATTATAAATCTTTTAACTGTTAATATCAATTTTATGAAAGTTTACATTGAGCCAAAACCAAAAGCCAGAATTGAAACGGAGCCGATCACCCACTATGAAATTGAAAAGGATGGAGGAGGTTCGGTTGACAACAGGCGATACCCAACTCAAAAGGAAGCCTATGAATCAGCGAAAAGACAGGGATATAATCCCATTTTATGTGCGAGAGTTCGAGTTACCGACAAAGGAAATCCGGATCATTGGAGGAATTGCGGATAAAAAGGTGATAATTTTCACAGTAATTAAACACAAAAACTATTGCTGTTTTTTAAGAGGTCGCTTATGTTTTTGAGGTCAAGAAAGAATAAACCAATTGTAATATTTATAATTAAAAAAGAAAGCTTTATGAAAGACTAAGAAAAAATGAGAAATATGACATTAGAAGAATTAAAAAAGAAGATTGCTGGTTGTTTCTCTTGAAGTTGGTCAAGATGTAAAGACATTTAGAAAAAAATAATCCGACCCAGGAATAATGGCTAAACTTTAAAGAAAAGGTTACTGATCCATTTTGGAAACCTTTCGATTTAAAAGTGAAGATTTGTATAGAGGCTAGAGGATAATTTACCTTTTTACTTCTAAGTACTTTTTTAATCGGATGTATCGGAAAGAGATAATAAGATAATTTTCACAATGCGTTCGCTAAATCTTGAAACCAATATTGAATTATGAAAAAAATAAAGCAAGTTCCGGAATTATATTTCCCCACCATTTTGCTTGTACTATTTTTCCAAAGTTGTAGCCCCCTTATTTCTGTATATGATCAATATTCGTATAGTGATTTATACTAATTACTCCAGTATGCAACAACCCATTAGATGAAACGATATAAGAGCACAGGCCAAATGCGTGCAGGCGAAGCGTAATATTTGTTTGAAGCTTAAATAACAAGAATGAAAAAGGATTTTTTACTTCTGTTGATGTTTTTTATCGTGGGAGCCGGCCAGGCATTTTCACAAACAGTTTATATTACCAAAACAGGCAAAAAATATCATGTGCAAACCTGCCGCTATTTAAACAGGAGTTCGATCCCTATTAGCCTTGCTGATGCACGTGCTGCAGGTTACACGCCTTGCAGCATTTGCGACCCTCCTGTAAAAGCAACGTCAACCAATTCTGAAAGTAAAGCTTCCCGCATGACCGTGCCTCCCAGGCGTGCTATATCAGTTCAATGTTCTGCTAAAACAAAATCCGGTACCCGCTGTAAACGCATGACGAAAAGCCCGAACGGCTTGTGTTGGCAACATGGAGGAGATTAAAAGTTTTCACCTGCAGGAGGTCTTTGAGGATTGTGATGCAAAATATAATTGAGAAATCAATCAACATGCTGATCGTGTAAGATTTTACCAGGTAAGAGTTGAAGAATATTCAAATGATTTGCAAGGGAAGTATTGAACCTTATTTTTTCTTTGCAAACTTCGCAAGGATCTGGCTGGGGGTTTGTTTTTTAATTTTCATGAACTGTTTATTGAAGTTCGAAATATTTTCAAACCCGCTTTCGTAAGCTGCTTCTGATATGTTATAAGCCTCCGTATATAATAATTTGCAGGCATACCCGATCCGGATCCCGTTTACATATTGCACAAAGGATTTGTTGGTCCTTTTTTTAAAAAACCGGCAAAAGGAAGTTTTAGTCATATTAACTTCTGAAGCCAGCTGGTCTATTGATATCTGTTCTTTAAAGTTGGCCATTATGTATTTATAGATTTTATTCATCTTCTCATCCTGTCCTTCATCAATTGAATCAATAAAACTCTGGCTGGAAAGATATTCGTGGTTATTGGAAGTAGCAATGGTTTCAAGTATGGAAAACAGGATATTGATCCTTTCAATCCCTTTTGCCTCAAAAATATCCGTCATTTTTTCTTTTACTTTTTTCTGCACCGAAAGATCATTTAGTTTAATTCCCCTTTTAGACTGTTCAAGAATTTCATAGATCACCTTCGCTTCAGGAATCTTATAAAAATCATTCCCCGGGAAATCACTTCTGAAATGAACCGAGATGCTTTTTGAATGATAGTCCGGATCTGATTTTACCGAGCTTCTGTATTCGTGTGGAAGATTAGGCCCCAAAAGGATCAGGTCATTTTTTTCGTAGGTGGTAACATTATCTCCTGCAAACAAAACCCCTTTGCCTTCTTCGATAGTGGTCAATTCGCATTCAGGATGATAGTGCCAGGGATTATGAAGATAAGGGGCAACATTTACCCACGCTTTGAAAGATTCTGTCGTGGTTTCAATATGCCTCATTAGTATTGGTTTCATCAATTTTGTTTTATTTTTTAAAAATACGTTTCAATTTGGAAAATATAGCATTAGGTTTTGTAACTTTTGTATTATTTAAAAGTTTTTTGACAGTGTATTTTTGGTATGCATTACAACTAACTTATTCTTCTCTTCAAAATTAACTAAAACCAAATTATCATGAAAAGAAAACTAATTACATCCCTTCCACGAGCCTTTAGTGTCCTGGGAAATAAAGTATCGCTTGTATTGGTATTTTCTTTACTTCAGCTGATTACTTTACCCTTATTTGCCCAAACGCAATTAATTAAAGGAGTAGTTTCAGATGCAAATGGCCCCCTGCAAAATGTTTCGGTTGTAGTAAAAGGTGATTTAACCGGTGTGAATACAGATAGCCAGGGAAAATTTAGCATCAGCGCTGCCCCCAATGCCACGCTGGTCTTTTCATTCGTCGGTTTTAAAACCGAAAATATTGAAGTGGGAGGGCGCAATACGATTAATGTGGTTATGACAGCAGATGCAAAATCTCTTGGCGAAGTAGTAGTAGTAGGATATGGAACTTCAAAAAGAGCAACCGTTACAGGTTCAATTAGTACGGTCTCCGGCGATAAATTACAAACAGCTCCTTCCGTCAATTTCTCCAATGATCTGATTGGCAGATTGCCCGGCCTGGTTGCAACCACCCCATCAGGAGAGCCTGGAAATGACGACGCGGTTTTGAGGATAAGGGGTTCCAATACCCTTGGAGATAATTCTCCCTTGATAGTGATTGACGGGATAGCTAATAGAAATATGCAGCGTCTGGATCCCGCAGACGTAGAAAGCGTAACGGTTCTTAAGGATGCTTCGGCAGCAATTTATGGAGCGGAGGCAGCAAACGGCGTTATTTTAGTAACAACAAAACGGGGTAGTATCGGGAAGGCCAGGATCAGTGTAAGCCTGAATCATGCCATTACCAAACCTACCGTACTTCCAAAAATGGCTGATGCCGCTACCTATGCACAGATGCTGAATGAAATAAGTTTATACAGCGGTGGCTCGCCTGTTTATTCACCTGAAGAAATTCAAAAATTTAAGGACGGCTCCGACCCTTATAAATATCCCAACACCAACTGGATCTCAACAGTTTTCAAACCCAGTTCAGAGCAGGACTATGGACATCTTTCATTATCAGGCGGATCTGAAAGCCTGAAGTACTATATTTCATTCGGCGGCAACTACCAGGATGGGATTTATAAGAACAGCGCGACCAACTATTCCCAGGCAAATTTCCGGAGTAATTTAGATGCAAAAATTTCGAATAATATAAAGCTAAGCTTTGATTTATCCGGTCGCCAGGAAAATCGAAATTATCCTACCATCTCACAACAAACTATTTTCGACTTTGCTGTTACACGCGCCTTACCCAATGTGGTTGATTTTTACGGACCCGGGCTTCCCGGAAGCAATTTTGAAGCAGGCGACAATCCGGCTGTAATATCTACCAATAAAACAGGTTATGATAAAGACAAAAGATATTATCTGCAAAGCGATCTGAAACTGGATATTAATATACCATGGATCAAAGGCTTGTCTCTTACAGGCAATGCCGCTATTGATAAAAGCTTTATGAATGAAAAGATCTGGCGAACTCCATGGTACCTCTACACATGGGACGGCACTACGCTGGATGACAAAAACAAACCTGTTTTATCAAAAGTAAAAAGCGGATACTCAGATCCTAATTTATATCAATACATGGAAGACGGGCACGTTACCACCCTCAATGCATTACTTAATTATCAAACCAGCATTTTGGATAAGCACAATATTAAAGTTTTGCTGGGAGCTGAAAAAAGTGTAGGCGATCTCATGAACTTTTCAGCTTATAGACGGTATTTTCTTTCTACTTCACTCGATCAGTTATTTGCGGGTGGCGACCTGGAAAAGGATAATAACGGAACTGCTTCCCAAACGGCCCGGCTTAACTATTTTGGAAGATTGAATTACAACTACCTGTCAAAGTATATGGTTGAATTTCTGTTCAGGTATGACGGCTCCTATATTTTCCCTGCCGACAAAAGGTTTGGATTTTTCCCGGGGGTATCTGCCGGCTGGCAGGTAGGAAAGGAAAATTTTTGGAAAAATAATTTGTCTTTTATTAATAATTTTAAGATCCGTGCTTCATGGGGACAAACGGGTAATGACCGCATTACGGAATATCAATACCTGTCCAGTATGGGGTTTGGCAATACCTATATTTTCAACGACGATGTTCAGGCTAAAACATTAAGTGAATTACGGATTGCCAACCCGGATGTAACATGGGAGGTGGCCAACCAAACAAATATCGGTTTTGATGGGGAACTGTTAGATGGTAAAATAAAAGTGTCAGCTGATTATTTTTATAACCTGCGTTCCAATATTCTTGCCTTCCGTAATGCTTCGGTTCCAACATCTACAGGCTTAACTCTTCCAATGGAAAATATTGGTAAAGTAGTGAACAGGGGTTTTGAATTCCAGGTGGGTTATGGAAATAGTAAGGGTGATTTTACTTACGAAATTTCTGTTAATGGTGGCTTTGCGAAAAATAAAATTAAATTTTGGGATGAAACTCCGGGAGTGCCCGATTATCAGAAATCAACCGGACATCCTATGAACACCAACTTATATTACCAGGCCATTGGAATATATAAAGACCAGGCAGCAGTAGATGCGTCTCCTCACTGGGATGGAGCACAGCCGGGTGACATCCAGTTTAAAGATGTCAATGGCGACGGAAAGATCAACAGCCTGGATGAAGTCAGGGACAACAGGTCCAACATTCCAACATTCATTGGCGGATTTAGTGGTGACTTTAAATACAAAAACTTTTACTTGTCTTTTTTGATTCAGGGTGCCACAGGTGCTGTAAGATATGATAGTATCACTCACTCAGGGGCCATTGGAAACTTTTTTCAGCAGGATGCGGAAGGGAGATGGACAGCAGACAACCCCAATGCCTCAAAACCAAGAACCTGGAATGGAAGCGGCGCATATTACACACAGCAGCCTAATACCTACTGGTTGCAGAGTACTGATTACGTTCGCCTGAAGAACATTGAAATAGGCTACACGCTTCCGGATGCCATAAACAGTAAAATAGGTATTAAGGGTTCAAGGATCTATATAAGCGGGCTTAATCTGATCACCCTGGATCATTTGACGGATTTTGACCCCGAGTCTGTTTCCAACATCACGTATCCTTTAAATAAAGTAATCAATTTTGGTTTAACCGTAAATCTATAAACTTTTTAAAGATGAAAAAGATAATAACGCTTCCACAAATCATATTTCTGATTATTGTGCTGTTTACTATGGGGTGTAAGAAGGATTTTCTTGAAACAAAGCCTTTGAGCGAGATATCTCAGCCGGATGTTTGGAGCGATCCCACCCTGGCAGAAACCTTCGTTAATGGAATCTATAATAAGTTGGACGAGCCTTTAATAAAATACAGCCGTTCAATTTATGTTGATGAATCGCAACGGAGATCCCAGAAGTCTGTTCTTGATTTCAATAATTGCCTGCTAACTCCCGACCAGATTCCGGGATGGACAAGTGGTAATGCGGATCCCTATATGCTATGGCAGCCATTATATGCAAGCATTAGGGCATGCAACCTGTTTTTTGAAAATATCAAAAGTGTACCCGACGATAATACTTTGATTGATGGAAAAACTTTAAAAGACCGCCTGAAAGGTGAAGTTCATTTTTTAAGGGCATGGTTTTACTTTAATTTGACTAATTTGTATGGTGGGGTTCCTATTATCACTAAAGTGTATCAGTTGAATGACTCTTTCTCCATAGCCAGGAGCTCTTATGCCGATTGCATTAATTTTATCGTTTCGGACTGTGATTCTGCAGCTGCCCTGTTACCGCTCATCGAAAGCGGCGATAATAAAGGCAGGGCTACAGAAGGGGCTGCCCTGGCGCTTAAATCAAAAGTGCTTCTTTTCGCTGCCAGTGATCTGCACAACACCAACGTATTCCCTTCCTATTCAAATCCAGAACTGATAGGCTATACTGACAACAACCGCACTGCCCGTTGGCAGGCAGCAAAAGATGCAGCAAAAGCGGTAATTGATCTGGGGCAGTATAGTTTATACAAACCGAATCCGGCACCAGGGGATTCTGTTAGCCTGAATTTTGTAAACATGCGTTTATCAAGTGATAACCAGGAAGATATTTTTGTGAAATATTATATCCCTGCAACTATCATAACCTTTCAAAACATGTGGCTTTTGAACGGGCCTAACGGATACCATGCCCAGGGTAACAACACACCAATAGGAAACATGGTTGACTCGTATGAGATGAGGGATGGAAGCAAATTTGATTGGAACAATCCCGCCGAAGCTTCTTCGCCTTACATAAACCGTGATCCAAGATTTTATGCAGACATTTTATACGAAGGCGCTAAATGGGCGCAACGCCCGAGTGACGTAAGTAATATTGACCCGGTTGGTATCATCCAGGTAGGCAAGTGGATGACCTGGAACAAAACCACTAATTCTGAAGTGGATGTTTGGGGACTGGATACGCCCAATGGCCCCATCGAAACAAATAATAGTTCCGCTACAGGGTATTATTGCCGTAAGTTCCTAGATCCTACATTGAAAGGCCCTTATGAAACTAATATACAGCCTTACACCTACCGATACATTCGTTATGCCGAGATACTGATGAATTATGCAGAAGCATGTATTGGTTTGGGGCAGGAAGATGAAGCGAGAACTTACATTAACATGGTAAGAAGAAGAGCAGGAATGCCGGATATTACTGCTACCGGCGCAGCTTTGCTTTCCGAATATCGTAATGAAAGGAGGGTAGAGTTCTATGATGAAGACAAACGGTTTTTCGATGTTCGCAGATGGGTAATAGGCCCTGAAGCTTATACAAAAACCACAAAGGTCACCGTTGTATATAAACTTAATGCCGATAATACAACAGCTACCGTTCCTACGATCACTCCCCAGGTGCTTGAAACAAGGAGCTGGAAGGATAAAGCTTACTTTTTCCCTATCGACAGAAAGGAAATAAATAAGAATTCTAAATTAATTCAAAACCCCGGCTATGATTGATGATTCCTGTATTCAATAGACAATAATTACCACATGAATTGTTTGCTATCTTCAAATTAAGAAAAGACAAATTTTGAAAAACAAACCCACTTTTGAGAGTAAAACCATCAGCTTAGTGACGAAAAGACTACTTCCTTTTCTGATGTTGCTATATCTCATTGCTTATCTCGATCGATCTAATATTTCTGTTGCTGCTTTGCAGATGAATGCGGATCTGGGTTTATCTGCAAAAATGTACGGAATCGGAGCGGGCCTATTTTATATAACCTATATTATATTCGAGATTCCAAGCAATATCATTCTTACGAAAGTAGGGGCGAGGCGCTGGATCGCGCGTATTATGGTTACATGGGGGCTTGTAGCCATTGGAATGGCTTTTATAAAGACGGCCAATCAATTATATACCATGAGGCTTTTACTGGGTACCGCTGAAGCAGGATTTACACCCGGAATTATCTATTATCTAAGCCAATGGTTCCCGTCAAACAGCCGTGCAAAAGCCATGTCGTATTTTTATATTGCTGCAGCTCTTGCGTCTGTTATTGGCTTGCCATTGTCCGGAGCTTTACTGGGGCTTGACGGTTTTTTTAATTTTGCCGGATGGCGCTGGCTATATCTTATCGAAGGCATACCTGCTCTCGTTCTCGGCTTTGTAGTACTAAAATATTTGCCTTCCGGTATTGAAAAGGCACGCTGGCTTTTAGAGGAACAGAAAAAATGGTTAACAGAAACCATTGCCAATGAAACGAAAAGCATTACCTCAGAAAAATCACTCCGTTGGTATGCGATTTTTAAAGATGCCAATGTGTGGCTTCTAAGCTTATTCTGGCTATTGCAGGCATTCGGAACAATTGGTATCACTTTGTTTCTTCCCCAGATCGTTAAAGGGATCTCAGGCGGATCAGACCTGATGGTTAGTTTGCTTTCTGCACTGCCTTTCTTATTTGCCTGTATATTTATGTATTTCAACAGTAAGAATTCAGATTCTACAGGAGAAAGGCGTCTTCACCTGGGTATTCCCTTATTGATTTCGGGCCTTTTATTGATCTCAGCTATTTATATGGGTACTACTGTCACTTTTGTTTTTTTGATGGCATCAATCGCTCTGAACTGGGCAGTTACTCCGGTATTTTGGGCAGTGACTACTGAATATCTTTCGGGTGGCGCAGTGGCAGCCGGTTCAATTGCTTTGATTAACGCAATGGCTAACCTGGCAGGGGCAACATTGCCTTACCTTATCGGTTATCTAAGGGATATTACCGGCAATTATGATTATGCTTTATGGATTGTTGGAATTGCACTGATTTCAGGAGGATTTTTAGGTTTACGCCTGGGCCGGAAACTGTCTCAAAACAGATCGGCTATTAAAATAATGGATCATAATAACAGGATCATTGAAAAGCCGGAGGTCAAATTTTAAAAAATGAATCAAAAAAATATGAATTGTAAGCTTTTCTCAATCATTGTTTCTTTGTTCTTTTTGGCTAATGCAGCAGAAGCGCAAAAAACTGTTACCGGGATCAGCAGGTTTCCCATAAAAAATGTAAATCACCTGCAGGGTGTGGCTGTTGATGGTAATTATTTTTATGCAATAGGCAATGCCAAAATTACAAAGCACAAAAAAACAGATGGCTCCTTTATTTCAGCATGGGATGGAGAACAGGATAGTATAATAAGGCATCTGAATAGCGGAGTCGTGATCAACAACAGTTTATATTGTGCCAACTCAAATTTCCCTGCTAATCCGATGGTCAGCTCAATCGAGATCTACGACACAAGGACGATGAAACATACCGGCAGCCATAGTTTCGGAATTTTTGCCGGCTCTGCCACCTGGATTGACCGGCACAATGGCTTCTGGTGGGTGGTATTTGCTAATTATAATGGAAAACATTCATCGGAGGGAAGAGATAACCACTGGACAACTTTAGTAAAATTTAATGATTCCTGGAGCCCGATGGAATCATGGGTATTTCCTGAGACAGTACTACAGGCTTTTGCACCTAATAGCAACTCAGGAGGCAATTGGGGAAGGGATAGCCTGCTATACCTTACGGGGCACGACAAAAAAGAGCTTTATATGATGAAGCTACCGCGCAGCGGATATACTTTGGAACTGGTAGCCTTAGTACCAACAATAAATCCGGGGCAGGCAATAGCAATGGATCGGTCGGTAAAAGATAAGGATATTTTTTATGCTGTTGACCGGCAGGATAATTCGGTTGTAGTTGAACAAATCAAATGATATATTATAAACCATAAATTTCATCACATGAGCTATTTAGTAAAAAGACCAGGTTATGCAAGTGATTTGAAAAGGACGCGGAATTTCTTCCTGATTATAAACCTGCTTATTTGTTGTTTTACTGCCAGAGTTAATGCGCAAAACAGCCATAAATTCTCTTCTCTTACTAATTATGGCGACCAGGACCGGATGCCATTATTAATGCCGGATAATTTTGATTCGATGCTGCTTGTTTCATGGCGCGTTGAACAGGGAGTTGAAGATCCGCACAACCCGCTTTTAGAACCGGGTATGCCATGGGACTCTGGTGGAATAATGGCTCATGGAACCGTATTACACGACCCTATTGATGGTTTATGGAAGGCATGGCAGGTTTCTACCCCTCCGGAACAATTCTTAAATTCCACTGCTCCCAAGGGATGGATACAGGGGCTTTGGGCCTTACATGAGTCTCAGCGGCGTTTAACCTACCTGGAAAGTAAGGATGGGGTACATTGGTATCGCCCTAAACTACCTTTTGTGAAGTGGCCGGGTTATGACAGTACTAATATTCTTTTAGATCTTAATTCCGGTGGCACAGCAGTATATGCTTCTGTTCTTGTTGATCCCAAAAATAAAGAATGGCCCTATGAAATGTTTGTGATCAGAAATCCTTCCCTGGGCCCAGACCCGAATCACGTTGGATTTCTTCCCGCGCCATCACCCGAGAAAAGGGGGACCTACAGATACCGGTCGCATGATGGGAAAGACTGGAAGCTGATTTCCGGCCCTTTACATCCATTAGGGAAAGGAGGAGATGTTTCTTATGTTTACCGTCAGCCGGACGGTTCTTATGTATCTTATTTTAAAAATTACTCTTTAAAGGAAGGAGATCGCATTATTCCCTACGATAACAATTCCCAGCAATTGGTAAGGCGGATAGGCAGGAGCACCAGTAAGGATGGCAACGACTGGACCCCGGAAATAACCGTGTTGGGAAGGGATTGGAGAGACCCTGGATATGCTCAATATATGGAATTATGCCCCTTGCAGGTTGAAGGCGGATATGTCGGGATGGCCAGCTACTACGATGCATCTAACAAAACCATTTCCCTTCAGATGGCTGCGTCCCGCGATGGAATTCATTGGTGGAGGCCAGACAGGAGGATTTCATTACCAAATCCACCATTAGGAGATTATGGAGGAGGCATGATGTGGCAGATGCATCAGCCTATTGTAGAGAAGGGTAAAATGTTTATTTACTACGGCGGAGCGCAGGGGCTTCATGGTGAAATATATGATTCAAGAGCATTGCCGCGCCTCGAAGCAGGAGGGGAAACAGTAAGTGGAAGACAAACTCCAACCCTTCCATTTAATTCTGCCCTGTGTCGTGCTTTTTGGAATTTTGACCGGCTCTGGGCATTGGTGCCGTCAGCCGGAGGGCCAACCGTAGGTGAAGCGGTTACCCGTTCTGAAAGGCCCGAAGGAGGTAAATTGGCGGTAAATGTATTGGTAAGAAAAGGAGGTGAATTTCTTGCGCAGCTCGAAGATGAATCAGGCAGGCCAATTCCCGGATTTACAGCTGCAGATTGTAAATCGGTTACGGGAGATCACCACCAGCTATTAGTTACATGGAAAGGGGGCCAAAAAGCGCCTGCCAATACGGCGCATATCCGCTTCTTCCTTAAAAGCGCGTTTCTATATGGATATGCGTGGAAAAAATAAGAAAAATCAGAAAAGCGTATAGTATCAATAATTATTAACTGTTTAGAATAAATAATGGAATTTAAAAGATCGGATATCAATAGAAGTATTGATTTAGCAAAAGAAGTGATCCGGCACTTTGATATGTATTTACCTCCTTTTGGATACTGGACTTGCGAAGAGTGGAGAAGAGCCGGCAAAGAGTATGATGAGATTCGAAACTGTATGCTCGGCTGGGATGTAACGGATTTTGGAAGCATGGATTTTAATAATATAGGAAGGACGTTGTTCACAGTAAGAAACGGTAAACTAAAGAGTCCTTTATATCCTAAAGAATATGCAGAGAAAATTCTTATTGATCCCGAGAATCAACGGGCGCCCGCTCATTATCATCGTTCAAAAAGAGAAGACATCATATGCAGAAACGGCGGAAATATTTTGGTACAGCTTACTAAAACAGATGAGGATGGAAATCCATCCAAAAAAAGCTTTTCAGTTCAGAAGGACGGATGTACTATAAAATTAGCTGCAGGCAATATTTTAAGGTTAAAACCCGGCGAGAGCATCAATATTCCTCCGCGCACCATCCACCAGTTCTGGGGAGAGGAGGGAACCGGCTATGAAATTGATGGGATCGGTTATACGGTTAGTTCCGAAATTTCAAGTGTTTGTGACGATTGGAATGATAATGTTTTCATTGAAGGCTATGGTGACCGGTTCCCTCAGATTGAAGAAAATGAAGAAAGAAGGTATTATTTATGTAATGAGTATCCCCGGGCCATCGAATCACATTTGTAATGTGAAGGGAATAATAACACAGTAAATTAAAAGGATCAGAGAATGCCTGTATTCAAAGTATTGGTAACAGGGCCGGCCCGGCCGGAATGGTTAAGTGAATTAAACGGAATTGCGGAGCTGGTTCTGTGGCAGGGAGAAGGGGCATTTTTAATGCCCAGGAATAAATTACTTTCAGTTATTAAAGATTTTGATGCTGTGATTAATTTTGCAGAAGTGATTGCCGATGAAGAATTTGTTTTTGAAGCAAAAAAATTAAAGATTATCGCTAATGTTTCAATAGGGTTTGACAACCTGAATGTATCGTTGTTATCTATTTTTGAAATCTGGGCAACCAACGCTCCCGGTTTTTTTAATTATCCTGTTGCAGAATATGTATTGGCCGGAATTTTTGCGATAAAACGAAAGCTGTTAACCGCCGATGAATTTGTCAGACAGGGAGAGTGGAAATCATTTGAGCCCGGGAGGTGGGACGGAGAAAGCGCCAGGTATCAAACTTTGGGGATTATCGGTATGGGATCCATAGGCAAAGAGTTAAAAAGGATTGCTGAAAGTATTGGTATGACGGTCGTTTATTGTGATCCCAATCATCAGGAGCACGAGGGAGCAATGCCATTCGAAGATTTAATTGCCCTTTCTGATATTGTTTCCATACATGTTCCTTTAAATGATAAAACACGAGGCCTTTTTAATGGGGAAGTATTTTCAAAAATGAAGAAAGGGGCGGTCCTGGTAAATACTTCCAGAGGAAAAGTGATTCATGAAGATGCTCTTGTTAATGCATTGGAAACAGGGCATCTTTCCGGTGCTGTGTTGGATGTTTTTTCAGAAGAGCCGGCTGTTCCGGAAAAATTAAAGAGGATGAAAAATGTACTTTTAACCCCGCATATGGCCGGGGGAACGGTATATGCCCGTGAGGGATGTGTCAGATGCGCTGCCGCAAATGTAGCCGATGTTCTGGCAGGAAAAGTTCCCCGGAATGCACTTAATAAGCCTGATCATTTCTGATAAAAAAAATTATGATTATTGAAAAAATAGATATTTATAAAGTGCCACCCAGATGGGTGTTCCTCCGGCTGACAACCCGGTCAGGAATTACCGGCTGGGGAGAACCTGCGGTAGAAGGAAAGTCTGATTCAGTGATCGCGGCTGTCAAAGATCTTGCTCCCTTACTGATAGGAAAAGATGCCAGGCAGATAGAAGACCTGTTCCAGGTATTGAGCAAAGGAGGCTTTTACAGGGGAGGTATTATTATGATGAGTGCCATTTCCGGTATTGAACAGGCATTGTGGGATATAAAAGGAAAATCGCTCGGAGTGCCTGTATACCAGTTATTAGGCGGAGCGGTTCGTGATAAGATGCGCATCTATAGCTGGATAGGAGGTGACAATTCCGAAGAACTGGCCTTAGGAGCGCAACAGAGAATTGACAACGGCTTTACTGCTGTAAAGATGAATGTAAGCGGTCAGCTGGATTCGTGTGTTTCTTTAAAGAAGATCAAAGAGATCAAAAAAAATATTCAAAAGGTAAGAGAAACGATAGGAGACGAAAATGATTTTGCAATTGATTTTCATGGAAGGGTACCCAAAAGCATGGCTAAGCGTTTGATGCAGGAACTGGAAGAATTTTCGCCCATGTTTTATGAAGAGCCGGTATTGCCTGAATTTTCATTTTATTTTAACCGGTTGTCTTCTGCAACTTCTATCCCCCTGGCCGGTGGCGAAAGGCTGGTAGGCAGAAGCCAGTTCAGGGATATCATATATCACAGTTCATTGGATGTGCTGCAACCTGATTTGAGCCATGCCGGAGGAATATGGGAAGTAAAAAAAATTGCGGCCTCGGCAGAAACGTCGGGCATTTTGATCGCACCGCATTGTCCTTTAGGCCCTGTATCGTTTGCGGCAGCCCTGCAATTTGATTTTTGTACACATAATGTACTCATCCAGGAAACCAGCCTTGGTATCCATTACAATACCGGAGAAATTGATCTGTTGTCTTATATCTCAAACAAGGAAGATTTTACAATAAAATCCGGATTTATACATCGTACCGATAAGCCTGGCCTTGGAGTAGAAATGGATGAGGAAATTATTATAGAAATGTCTAAAATAAAACACAACTGGTCAAATCCTGTTTGGAGAAATTCAGATGGCTCATTTACCGAATGGTAAGAAGTAATTATGGGAATAAACAAATATTTTTTGAGTGTTGATTGGGGTACCACTAATTTTCGTTTGAGAATGGTGGAATGCCCTTCCCAAAAGATCGTAGACGAAGTTGTTTCAGAGAATGGTGGGGTAAAGAATTTATTTTATCAATGGAAAAAGGATGGGGGCAGCAGGCGGTTGATTTTTTTAAACTTTCTCAAAGATCAGATTAAGAAAATTAAATTTGAAAAGCCGGTAAACATAGCTGTTGTTATCTCAGGAATGGCCTCATCTTCTTTAGGGCTTCTTGAATTACCCTATGCTGAGCTTCCGTTTGCTACCAATGGCGCCAACGCTATAGTTCATTGTATAAAACCCAATGGAGTGCTTCAATCTCCGGTTTATTTAATATCGGGTATTAAAAGCGAAACAGATGTGATCAGGGGAGAGGAAACCCAGCTTTTGGGATGTGTGAAGGATAATGAGGAATGTTCAGGCGAGCAGTTGTATATTTTCCCCGGCACTCATTCAAAGCATATTTTGGTTAAAGGACAGCAGGTTACCGACTTTAAAACTTATATGACGGGCGAGATATTTGGCCTGTTAGCTACAAAAAGTGTATTAGGAAATTCGGTTAAAACAGGTGCGCGAAAAATACGAACCAGCAGCAAAGATTCTTTTGGGAAGGGATTAAATGCAGCCATAAATGGAAATATTTTAAATGAAGCATTCCGGATAAGAACAAATGATTTGTTTAAAAAGATTTCCAAAGAAGATAATTTTTATTATTTGAGCGGATTGATGATAGGTACCGAAATTAAAAATCTTTTCTCTAAAAGCTACGATCAGATCATAGTGGTAAGCGGCTCTTCAACCTATTCTTATTACAAAATGGCGTTTCAGATATTGGGAATGTCAGAAAACATTAAAATATTTTCTCCTTCCGCGTCTGAAAGGTTTGTGGTGAAAGGGCAATATAAAATATTAAAAAATAATATTCACATCATATGAAAAAAGCTTCTTTTTCATGGGAGCTGTTTAATAAAATTCCGGTAATCGGGATCATGAGAAATCTTCCGGTTGATAAGATTGTTCAGATTGCCTCCCTTTTTGCGGAAGAAGGATTGACCAATTTAGAGATTACGCTGAACTCGCCGGGTGCGTCTGAATTGATAAGCGAACTGGCAAACCGTTTTAAAGATGTGATCAATATTGGTGCAGGAACGGTTTGCACTGCTGTGGAATTGCAAATCGCTCTGTCAGCCGGAGCCGCTTTTATTGTTACCCCTGTAGTAAATGAGGAAATAATTCAGAAATGTGTTTCTATGGCAATTCCGGTTTTTCCCGGAGCATATACCCCTACAGAAATTTACCGGGCGCATGTGCTGGGTGCAGCCATGATAAAAGTTTTTCCAGCCTCTGTCCTTGGGCCGGCCTATATCAGGGAATTGTCAGGGCCGTTTCCTCATTTTAAACTGTTACCAACCGGCGGTATATCACTTGAAAATATGGACGATTTTCTTAGAGCCGGTGCAAAAGGTGTTGGAATGGGAGGCAATTTATTTCCGAAAGAAATAATTGAACAGCAAAGATGGCAGGATTTGCGAAAAATATTTGCAATGGCAAGAGCCCGTTTTACAGATAAATAACTTTTTTATAAATTGAAAATGCCCGACTCCAAAATTGGTAGGATAAGATCACAATTTGATTATTTAGCATTATGTATCCTTTTTTAAAAGGTATAATTTCGGCTTAACAATCAGAATTCAATTCAACTTTTTTCGAAAAACAATAACGCAACATACATGTCATTTTATTTTTATCACATCCTTCTCTGATGATGTTGATTTTCCTGTGATTGATCTTAAATGTAGATAGGAAGATTTCTGATTTAGCATATGCACTGAATCTTATGAATTTTCCTTCCTGTCTGCATTTTAAAAAAGGATGTCATCGGGGAGATATATTGAATTTTATAATAACAATAATAATGAAATCGCTTTTACTAAATCATCCCGGGGAGTTTAAAGTAGTTGAAAAGGATTATCCGCATCAGCCGGGACTTAATGAGGTTTTATTAAAAACAAGATGCCTGGGGATTTGCGGAACAGATTTGCACGCTTTTCATGGAGCTCAGCCTTTTTTTACTTATCCACGGATATTAGGTCATGAGATTGCTGCTCAGGTAGTTTCAGTTGGTGAAAATGTAACTCATTTAAAAAAAGGAGATCTATGTACCGTATTGCCCTACCGAAATGCCTTTATCGATCAGGCAGTTAAAAGGGGGAAGCCAAATTGTGGTACCGGATTATCCTATTTTGGGGTACATGAAGATGGAGCGATGCAGGAATATTTCATTTATGATGCCAGGAATGTATTCCCTGCAAATGCTTTAACGCAGGAACAGGTAGCGATGATTGAACCGCTGTCAATTGGCAGTCATGCGGTGGAAAGAGCAGAAATTAAACCGGATGACATTGTTCTAATTGTTGGTGCGGGCCCCATTGGTATTACTACTCTTATAATGGGACGATTAAAAGCGGCCAGGTTTCTCGTATTGGATACTAACGAGCAGCGGCTTGATTTTGTAAGGCAAAGATATGCCGGAGTGGATACTTTGAAGGCGGATGATTATACTGTAGAAAATCTTAAAAAATTATTAAACGGTGATTTACCAACTATTGTGATGGATGCAACCGGTAACCGTGAAAGTATGTTAAAATGCTTTGATTATGTAGCTGCCGGAGGTACCATCATTTATGTGGGCATATTTGTTGGCAGCGTTGAATTTTTTGATCCTCTTTTACATGCAAAAGAAATTACACTAAAGGCTTCAAGAAACAGTCTGCCCATTGATTTTAAAAAAATAATCCGGTTAATGGAGTCAGGCATTATTAATATTGACGGATTGATAACTCACCGGTTGCAGTTTAGTACCCTGGAAAATTCTTTTACAAGCTTGTACAATCCGGAAGAGCATGTTATTAAAGCTATAGTAGAATTTAACTGAACCAATGCTTGTGTATGGAAAGAATAGACAGTCATCAACATTTTTGGAACTATGACCCTTCCCGCCAGGTTTGGATGAATAATGAAATGGAAGTATTGAAGAAAGATTTTGGACCAGAGGATCTGGAGCCTTTACTGAAAAAGTGCAATCTTGATGGATGTGTTACTGTTCAGGCGAGCCAGTCGGAAGCAGAAAATGATTTTCTTTTAAAGATCGCTGCAGGTTCTTCTATCGTAAAAGGAATCGTTGGATGGGTAAACCTGGGCTCTGATGATGTTATTGAAAGGCTCTCCTTCTATAAACAATTCGAAAAGATAAAAGGATTCCGGCATGTTATTCAGGATGAGCCTGATTCGGATTTTATGCTACAGCGTGATTTCCTGAATGGAGTGACGGCGTTGAGGAATTTTCATTACACATATGATATTTTAATATTTACTGTTCACTTACCAAATACTTTAGAATTTGTCAGAAGGTTTCCTGATCAGCCTTTTGTTATTGATCATTTAGCGAAACCTCAGGTAAAGAATAATCAATATGAAGACTGGAAGAAGGGGTTGGCTGCTATAGCATCCTTTCCCAATGTATATTGTAAAATATCCGGGATGGTAACAGAAGCGAAATGGCATGAATGGAAGCAGGAAGATTTCAAAATCTATCTTGATACTGTGGTAGAATTGTTTGGTACGGGAAGAATCATGTATGGATCCGACTGGCCCGTCTGTCTCCTGTCTTCTTCTTATGAGGATATGTATAAGATGGTGAATGATTATTTTTCATCGTTTTCTCAGGATGAGCAGAATAATTTTTTTGGACTAAATGCGACAAAGTTTTACCGCTTATAATAAATAAAAACATATTGAAGCTGTATCCAACATACAAAGCAAATATCTATGACTCTAAATTTCCCGCTTACGGGAGCAGATTGGTATATGGCACATCTGGCCTCGGTGGAATTTGGGGCGAAGTAAATGAGGCGGAAAGCATTGATTGCATTCTGTACGCTTTGGAAAATGAGATTACTTCTTTTGATACGGCTCCGTCTTACAATAATGCGGAATTGTATCTTGGCAAAGCCTTAAAACAATGGCGGGGGAACAGGCCGTTTGTCAGCACTAAGGTTGGAAGATTACGCGGAGATTCGGCATTCGATGCCAAACTGGACTACACTCCGGAAGGTATGAAGGAATCTGTTTTAAAAAGCCTTGATGTACTCGGATTAGATAAGGTTGACCTGCTCTTTTTGCATGAGCCACAATGGGTCCCTTCGGGCAGAACAGAAGAAGTTATTGAAACGCTTTTAAGTTTTAAGGAACAACGCTTCACCGGCATGCTGGGGATTGGGGGAAATCCTTCAGTTGCTTTTATGCCATATGTTTCAAATAACTATTTCAACGTGATATCAACATTCTGCAAAATGGACGCGTGCAATCTTTCTGCATTCGATGAAATAATACCGGTTACTTTAAAAGAGAATATTTCCGTTTATGCAGCATCAGCTTTACATTTCTCTCTTCTTGGCAACCGCTTCGAACAATATACAAAAGAAGATCCGGGGATTGACGAAATTTCTAAAATAGATATCCGAAATTCAATGTATGTAAATGAGCTGGCAAAAAAATACGATTTGCCTCTTGCAACTTTAGCTCAACGATATCTGTTTTCTGTTGAAGAAGCAACAAGAGTGGTTATTGGTGCAAGAAAGGTTAGCCAGATACAAAGTACTATTTCCGACTGGAAGGCTGGGCAGCTACCAAAAAAAGTATTTGATGAAATAACCGGAATTATCCGATCTTCTGAAACTAACAGAGAGATAAAGTTTAGAGGAGGAACCCTTTGACTGTAAAAGGGCAACTAATAGAGATTTGACTTTTAGAATTATGTAAAAATACTGAGCAGCTGCTTTGGCCTTATACTTTCCTCGCAACATTTTTAAACAGGAATTATATTTCAAAGAGATAAACAAACATGCAATTAATATTTATTATAGTCAGCTATTCATCTTATACTCAATGCGAATGCCCTTAATACAAGCAAATACCATTAATGCAGAAAAAAGATTGGCATCAGGTGCCTGGTTAGTTGTGGCGCTTCTTTTCATTGCAGGTCTTTTAAATTACCTTGACCGGATCACCATCACAACGATGCGGCGTTCTATCATAAGTGCCATTCCTATGACGGAAGCTCAGTTTGGTATTTTGACTTCTGTTTTTTTATGGGTTTATGGGCTGCTTAATCCGTTCGCAGGGTTTATAGCCGACAGGTTTAACAGGAGCAGGGTTATCATTGCCAGTTTATTTATATGGTCGACAGTTACCTGGTTAACCTCTTATGCAACAACTTTTGAAGAATTGCTTGCAACCCGGGCATTAATGGGAATCAGTGAGGCATGCTTTATTCCGGCAGCTCTTGCCTTAATTATGGATTACCACGAGGGACGAACAAGGTCGCTGGCTACCGGAATAGTCATGTGTGGAAACATGCTGGGCTCAAGCCTTGGCTTTGTAGGTGGATGGATAGCAGAAAATCATAACTGGCATTGGGCATTTCATATTTTTGGCATTATTGGAATAGTTTACTCTTTTGTTTTATTATTTTTTCTTCGGGATATACACCAATCCAAAAAGAAACCCGATTTGGAAGAAACAAAAATCAGGATAAACTTTTTTGAAGCAATAAAAGATTTGTTTAGCAGCAGGTCATTTATTTTCCTGCTGATTTTTTGGGGATTACTTGGTATGGTAACCTGGGTAATAATGGGATGGCTTCCTACTTATTATCAGGAACACTTTAATCTTACCCAGGCAAGGGCAGGATTTTATGCGACAGGATATTTTTATCCTGCTTCGATTGCCGGGCTGCTTCTGGGCGGTTTTTGGGCCGACTATTGGAGCAGGACCAACTCAAGGTCAAGAATTCTAGTTCCTGTAATTGGGCTTTGTATTGCTGCCCCCTGTGTTTTTTTTGCAAGCATTTCTACCATTCTACCTTTAACCATCCTGTTTTTTTTCGGATATGGACTCACGCGCATGTTTAGTGATACTAACCTCATGCCGGTACTGTGCCTGGTAGCTAATACACGTTTTCGTGCGACAGGATATGGAGTGCTGAATATGATCAGTACTGTTCTGGGTGGGGTTGGCCTTTATGCAGCTGGCGCTATGCGTGATCTGCATATAGATTTGAGTGTTGCATTCAATTGCGCCTCATTACTTCTGTTCGCTTGTGCAGCATTATTTTATTTAGTGAAACCTAAGAATAAGAAATAACCTGGTAGGATCATTTACAAGATTTATCCGGTAATATACACGCAGACTTTAGGTTTAAACTCCGGGTAATTCACAGGGACCTGATGTATAAAATAAAGTTAGAAGACATGTCAACAGTTAAAGCAACCAATTTTTGAGATTAAAAGTTGAATAACATAAACCAATGTTGGTGCAACGTCAGTTTTGGGTGAATTTATTATTTGTGTTGGCACAAATTGTCTTTTTTTTTAAAAAACTCTTTTACAAGGAAAGGATAGCATTAGGTTTTGGCGCGTTTGTATTATTATTCCATTTTTTGAAATTTTATTTTTGATTGCAATAATCATTGTAGTAAAATTTATTAAAATAAAGCCATCATGAAAAGAAAGGTACTTATATGCAAAGTGAAAATTTTTTTGCAGATCCCTTACACCGCAATAATTCTTTTTATTTTTTTAATGGGGGCAAACATTGCTTCATCTGCCCAGAAATTTAGCAGACCGGGTACGGAAGTGTTAGACATTGGTTCTCGGCGTCAGCTATTTGTTGACGATGCACTTATTAACCGTTTCTCAGGTAAGGCCGAACTTCAATTACATCATCCTGTACCTCAGGAGATTGCTATGGTAACTGATGAACCGTGGGAAGGTAGCTTCAGTAACTATAATAGCATTTTCAAGGATGGAGATATCTACCGCATGTATTACAGGGGATGGAACAGGGGTACTAAAGGCGAAGTCACTCATCCAATGGTTTGGTGTTATGCCGAAAGCAAGGATGGAATACATTGGACCAGGCCTGATTTGGGCTTGTTCGAATTCAATGGTTCAAAACATAACAACATCGTATTGGCAACCACAGATTTCGGTGATTTTCATTATACTTTAACTGATAATGTTACTGTATTTAAAGATAATAATCCTAATGTGTCACCTGATGCCTTGTATAAGGCCCTGGTAGATAGAAGAGTGCCCGCATGGGAATTATTGGCATTCAAATCTCCTGATGGTATTCATTGGTCGCCTTTGAGCGAAACTCCTATATTGACCGATGGAACGTTTGATAGTCAGAACACGGCTTTTTGGGATAGTGCCAGAAAGGAGTACAGGATTTACTGGCGCATTTTTATTCATAAGCTGAGGGCAATACGTACTGCCACTTCAAAAGACTTCATTCATTGGGAAAATCATGAAAATCTTCAATATATGGACACCTTAACTGAGCAACTATATATCAACGGAATAATTCCTTATTATCGTGCACCTCAGATCTATATTGGTTTCCCTGCCAGGTATATTGACCGTGGATGGTCCAATTCCATGCGTGCTCTTCCTGAATTAGAAGAACGTCAAATGCGTAGCATTACGCAGCCAAGATTTGGAACTGCGCTTACGGATGGTTTGTTTATGGCGAGTTCGGATGGTGTAAAATTTAAACGATGGGATGCTGCTTTTCTGCGTCCTGGTATTGAGCGACCAGGTACCTGGAGCTATAGTCAACAATATATTGCATGGACTATATTGGAAACGAAGTCGGCTCTTGAGGGCGCCCCCAATGAAATCTCGCTATATGCAAACGAAAGCTTATGGACCGGAACCAGTAGTGCGCTTCGTCGTTATACGTTGCGTCTGGATGGCTTTGTATCTGTAAATGCCCCAATGAGCGGAGGAGGTTTTGTTACCAAACCACTACGTTTTGAGGGAGACCAGCTTTCGCTTAATTTTTCTACTTCTGCCTACGGCAGTATTCGGGTAGAGATTCAGGATTCGAAAGGAAACCCGATTCCTGGGTTTGCCCTGAAAGATTGCCCCCCTATTTTTGGGGACGCTATAGATCGTCCTGTATTCTGGAATAACCGCAGTGATGCAGATAGTACCAATGTTGGTATTCTTGCTGGCAAAGTAGTACGGCTACGGTTTGAAATAAAGGATGGCGATCTCTACTCCTTTCATTTTCATAATAAATAGTTTTTAATGGATATGACAAAATTCCTGTCCTGCTTGTAGATTTTAAAAGGATTTATAGTAAATCCCGCAACTAAAATTAATTTTTATAATGCCAATAAAATACAATATGAATAATCAACGAATTTGTGGTCTCGTCGCTGCTCCGTTTACTCCAATGCACGAAGATGGCTCACTAAACCTGTCCCTGATCCCGGAGTATTATCGGTTCCTAAAATATAATAAAATTAGGGGAGCTTTTATTTGTGGGTCTACAGGTGAAGGAATTTCTCTAACTATGCAGGAAAAGAAAAATATCGCCCGGGCATGGGCTGATTGTACGAAAAATGATAAAGATTTTAAAGTTCTGCTGTTTACAGGCGGCACTTGCATGGCAGATTGCATTGAATTGGCAAAGTATGCACAACAGTTATGCTTACATGCAATTTCGTTTACCGCTCCATTTTATTTTAAACCGCATGATGTGGCTACATTAGCTGATTGCTGCAAGGTGATAGCAGACGCGGTTCCCGGTATGCCATTTTATTACTACCATATTCCGGTATTCACCGGGGTGAATTTCCAAATGATTGATCTTTTGAAAAATGTGAATCATATTTCCAACTTTGCCGGAATAAAATATACTCATGAAAATTTCATGGATTTTCTTTCCTGCATGCACTTTCAGAATGGCAAATATGATATGCTTTGGGGAAGGGATGAAAATTTACTATCAGCGCTTGCGGTAGGTGTTAAAGGCGCTGTTGGAAGTACCTATAACTATGCGGCCCCACTTTATTATGATCTAATAGAAGCATTTAACAGCTATGATATAAAAAGAGGGCAGGAATTACAGCAACAATCCATTAATATGATAAAGTTATTGGGCAAATATGGTGGTGGTATTTCTATCGGTAAAGCCTACATGAAATTAGTTGGTTTGGATTGCGGAGGTCTCAGATTGCCATTGAAAAACATTAGCGCTGGCAATTTTGAATTATTCAGAGAGGATACAAACCAAATTGATTTTAGCGGTTTTTGTTCGTACAATCCATCTGTAGTTAAAGTATAATAAAAAGCTTTTACCAGTTGGAAGAATATCAATGAAACCGGCAAATTAATGTAATCACTAAAATCCAGAAATGGCTATTTGGAAAAACGATAAGGAATTATTTACTCTTGTTAAACGGGAACTTTTTACGGCATTAGTTGGGGATATATTGGACAAACTGGGTTTTCTCCACCAGTTTTTGCCGCCAGAACTTAAGCCACTTGATTCTAAAATGGTGGTAATTGGAAGGGCAATGCCGGTATTGGAAACCGATGTTTACGGTGAAGTAGTTGAAGGTACGCATCTTCCGATTATGCAGAAACCATTCGGCCTTATGTTTGAGGCATTGGACAGTTTAAAGGAAAACGAAGTTTATATATGTACGGGCGCTTCACCCGAATATGCTCTTTGGGGCGGCCTGATGAGTGCGCGGGCTATAAAATTGAAAGCTGCGGGAGCAGTAATGAATGGGTTCTCACGTGATACAAACCAGGTTCTTAATTTAAATTTTCCAACCTTCTCTCTCGGATCGTATGCACAGGATCAGGGTCCACGTGGAAAAGTCATTGATTACAGGGTTACAATCAGGTGGGATAATATTAGCATTTCCCCGGGAGATATCATTTTTGGCGATAGAGACGGAGTATTGGTTATTCCTCAGCAAGTAGCAGAAGAAGCTTTTGTAAAAGCCATTGAAAAAGCAAGAATTGAAAAAAATATCTTGAAAAGTCTACAGAGTGACGGAATGAGTTCCGCTGAAGCTTTCAATAAATTTGGTATTATGTAAATAAAAAAAAGGATCCATGCCTGATATCTGTAATTTAAACGGTCAATTAGCATTAATCACGGGAGGCGGAAGTGGGATTGGTTTTGGAATCGCAGAGCAGATGACGTTGGCTGGCGCACAGGTAGTGATAACCGGAAGATCTAAGGACACATTGGATAAGGCTAAAAATAAGTTAGGAGAAAATTGTTTTGCTTTTGTTAGCGATGTTAGAGAAAAAGAAAGCCATCATGCATTGATTCTGGAAATTGAAAACAGCATAGGGCCTATCTCAATACTCGTTAATAATGCGGGCGTTCATTGTAAAAAGCCATCGATAGAAACTACTGATCAGGAATTTCAATCGGTAATGGAAACGAATATCAATGCTGTCTTTGCGCTAACCCGTGAAGTACTTAGATTCATGATTCCACGAAAGAAAGGTTCTGTTATTAATATTAGCTCTATGTCTGCTCTTTATGGACTGCCGCAGGTGGCTGCTTATAGCAGTTCTAAATCAGCCTTGTTGGGATTGACGAGAACGATGGCTTCAGAATATTCAAATAAGGGAATTCGCTTTAATTGTGTTGCGCCTGGATTTATTGAATCTGAAATGTTCTGGAACATTATGAATAAGGATCCTGGCCGTAAAGAAAAAATTTTGGACAGAACCCCGTCGGGTCGTTTCGGCACTCCTGCTGATATTGGCCGGGCTGTTTCATTTCTGGCATCTGATGCCGCTGATTTTATTACAGGCGTTTGCTTACCAGTTGACGGTGGAAATTCAATAGGCTTTTAGAGATAAATTAAATCAAGGAAATACCTTGGCTGCTAATTATTACAATATGAAAAGAATTGATCTGTAATTTTAATTTTTAAGTTAATGAAATTAGGACTTGGCCTTTACCGGCATATGTTAAAGAATGATTATTATGATTTTGCAAAGCAATGTGGCTGCACACACATTGTTGTACATCTGGTCGATTATTTCAATGGAAGACACGATAATAGTAAGGAAAGCCAACCTGTCGGTAATGACACCGGTTGGGGGATTACAGGTGGATCTGATCAATTATGGTCAAAGGATGCTTTGATTGCCCTTAAAAAAGAAGTCAGCAAGAGCGGCCTCGAATTGGAAGCTATTGAAAATTTTGATCCCGCACATTGGTATGATATACTATTAGATGGTCCAAAAAAGAAGCGGCAGATCGAATTTTTAAAACAAATTATCAGAAATGTAGGACAGGCAGGTATTCCAGTCCTGGGGTACAATTTTAGTCTTGCCGGGGTATGCAGCAGAATTGAAGGTAAATTTGCAAGAGGATCTGCCCTGTCTGTTGGAATGGATATCGTTGACGAAAGCCCTGTACCAAATGGTATGGTTTGGAATATGGTATATGATACTCATGCAGAGGAAGGATATTTGCCAAAAATTTCTCATGATGAATTGTGGGAAAGACTATCTTATTTTTTATCGGAGTTAATACCTGTAGCAGAGAACGAAGGAGTAAAACTGGCAGCCCATCCGGATGACCCACCGATGCCTTATATAAGGCAAACGCCCCGGTTAGTATATCAACCTGAACTCTATAAAAAATTATTAGATGTTATACCCAGTAAAAGTAACACATTAGAGTTTTGTCTTGGTTCTATTGCTGAAATGACAGAGGGAGATATATATGAGGCAACTGAAAAATATGCAGATCACATCGCTTATGTTCATTTTAGAAATATCAGGGGTAAAGTTCCCAACTATAGGGAAGTATTTCTGGATGAAGGAGACATTGATATGATAAAAATATTGAGAATATTAAAGGGCAAAAAGTTTTGTGGTGTACTAATTCCGGATCATACGCCTCAAATGAGCTGTAATGCTTCATGGCATGCAGGAATGGCTTATGCATTAGGATATATGAAGGCAGCATTATCGATTGTTTAAGAAGGAGTCGCTTGAAACGAAATTTAATATAGTTTAAAAAGAATAGCGTGTAATCAGATTTTGCTGTTTTAGGTATCGTACCACTTTTTTGTGTAATTCTATATTAGTCGTTGTTTTATTACATCAAACTGCGGGCATGTCCATTTGATTAATGATTTGTAAGTAACCAGTATAAAAAAATTATCAGAATATGACTTGGGCACAGATCAATGATCCATTTAATAATATATGGCTATCAATATTAGCTGCTGTTGTTCCGGTCTTATTTATTTTTTGGGCATTATTAATTAAAAAAATGAAGGGATACGCAGCCAGTATGATTGCCACTGGTATTGCCCTGCTGATAGCGACCACTATTTATAGAATGCCGGTATCTTTAGCTGTTCTCTCAACCTCAAGCGGCATTATTTATGGATTATTTCCGATTTGCTGGCTTATAATAGCGGCACTCTTTTTATTCAATATTACAGTTGAAAGCGGGCAGTTTGAAGTGATGAAACATTTTATGGCGTCGGTGACTTCAGACCGGAGACTGCAGGCATTACTGATTGCATTTTCGTTCGGTGCATTTTTGGAAGGTACCGCAGGCTTTGGTGCGCCTGTAGCTATAACGGCAGCAATGCTTGTTGGATTAGGTTTTAACCCTCTTTATGCAGCGGGAATTTGCCTCATTGCCAATACTGCTCCTGTTGCATTTGGATCAATAGGAATACCTGTTATTGTGGCATCCAAAGTTTCTTCAATTCCAGAGATTTTAATATCGCAAATGGTAGGGCGCACGCTTCCTTTTTTATCAGCATTGCTTCCGTTTTATTTAGTGGTGATCATGTGTGGATGGAAGAAAGCCCGCGAAGTGTTACCAGCCATTTTGGTATCAGGAATCTCTTTTGCCGTGATACAATGGAGTTGTTCCAATTTTATAGGTCCTGCCTTACCGGATATTCTTGCCGGGATCGGATCTATCGCAGCTCTGATTGTTTTTTTAAGATTCTGGAAACCCAAGAAGCTATGGAGGTTTCCTGATGAGGATTTTGCGATATATAAGATAGATCAGTTCAGCCGGGGGCAAATGATAAAAGCATGCTCTCCCTTTATATTTCTTACGATCATGATCGTGGCATGGGGGATAAAACCGGTCAAACAGCTTCTCGATTCGGTTGGCGAAATCCAATTTTTATTCCCCGGAGTTCATAATACGATTACTGATGTGAACGGCAAATTGATTCCCCACGTTTTTCATTTTAATTATTTATCAGCTGCCGGTACCGCAATAATTATTTCATGTATCATCTCGATTCCTGTTTTGGGTATTAGCTACAGGCAGGGATTCCGCATATTTATTTCGACCATTAAAAGTCTGCGGTATCCGATTGTTACCATAGGTTGCATATTAGGCTTTGCTTCGTTATTGAACGATTCGGGAATGATCTCCACATTGGCAAAAGGTTTGGCAGGTACAGGCTATCTGTTTCCTTTTTTTGCCCCGGTATTAGGATGGCTTGGAGTTTTTATAACGGGTTCAGATACCTCATCAAATGCCTTATTCGGAAATTTACAGGCGGTAACTGCCAGATCGCTCGGCGTTAACCCGGTAGTGACGGTGGCAGCTAATGCTTCAGGAGGAGTGATGGGTAAAATGATCTCTCCCTCGTCAATTGCCGTGGCGGCGGCGGCAGGAAACCTGGTAGGCAAAGAATCCCAGTTGTTCAGATTTACCTTAAAGCATAGTTTTATCATGCTTTTCGTAGTATGTCTTATTACTACGGGTCAATGCTACTTGTTTAAATGGATCGCTCCTGCAGATACAGGCATACCCTCTTGGGCGCTTGCAACATCGCCGGACATGATTGAAGGTTGGATATTGCTTTTGGTCTTTGCTGTCATCGTAGCTGGTTTGATGATTATGATCCGGCAGATGAACAAGCCGAAGCCCTTAGGTGCCCTGCCAGAGATAGCGGATGGGGAAGGGTAAATAATTTTTAGAAATCAATCGCTGAAAAAATGCATATTCTTATAGCACCCAATTCTTTTAAAAATTCCCTTGATGCTACTTTAGCGGCAAATATGATCCGGAAAGGGTTGAGCATGAGCAGGCTGAATTTTACCTGTGAATGTTTTCCTATTGGTGATGGAGGCGGTGGAACCGGCAACCTGCTAACGAGGAGATCAGGCGGATCTTTTGAAAAAGTGTGGGTTCAAAACCCGGCAGGCAAAAAAATCACCGCAACTTTTGGTTTAACAGGATCAAAAAAGACAGCCATAATAGAAATGGCAGAAGCATCAGGCCTTCACCTGTTAAGTTCAAGGGAACTTAACCCGTTGATGACAAGCTCATATGGTACAGGGCAACTGATCAGGGAAGCTCTTAACAGGGGAGTTGATAAAATCCTGATAACCATGGGCGGCTCGGCAACCGTTGATGGTGGAACAGGAATATTAAGAGCGCTTGGAATAAGGTTTTTGGATGCGGCTGGTCGCGAATTACCTCAGTCTGTTGATGCACTGGAAGATTTAAATAGTATTGATTTGTCTGAGATGGATACAAGAATTAAAAAATGCCAGCTGGTTGTTTTATGTGATGTAGAAAATAAATTATTGGGAAAACAAGGAGCAGCCAATGTTTTTGGCCCTCAAAAAGGAGCTACTCCGGAACAGGTAAAAAAGCTTAATATCGCTTTAAACCGCCTGGCGCAGGTTATTTTAAAGGAAACGATGACAGATATCTCTTCTATAAAGCATGGTGGCACTGCCGGTGGAGCGGCTGCAGGGTTACACGGCATATTGAACGCAGAACTTGTAAACGGAATAGAGTATTTTCTAAATTTTACCGGCTTTGAATCCAGTCTCAAAAAGAGTGACCTTGTAATTACAGGTGAAGGAAGTATTGACCTACAGACTTTAAAAGGAAAGGGGCCTTATGGTATAGCCCGCAGGGCGAAAAAAAGGGGATTACCTGTAATTGCTCTTGCAGGAAAGGTACCCTTAGCCCAAAATATTTCTTTGGAAAAATATTTTGATGTGTTGATGGCCATTCAAAATGAACCCATGAAGTTGCCGCTGTCAATACAACTTGCATCTCAAAACCTGGTAAGAGTGAGCCACCAGGTAGGCAGTTTATTAGCTTTATTAGGTTCATGATATTCATGAGTCGCCAGAAAGGAAAGTATAGTATTAGCTTTTGGTACATTAGTATTATTATTGAAATTTTCTAAATTTTATTTTTGACTCTTATCATGAATGACAACAAGTAGCATCTTAAACCTGTTGATCATTTATGAAAAATAACGAATCTGCATTCATCTGTCGGCACAAACAGGTGGTTTTACAGGCTCATAAGGAAGCGGCATTTCTTTTTTTACGGTGATATGATCAGAAGCAAAACGATACAGGAGCTTTTTAATTTAACCGGCAAAGTTTTTCTCGTTGCCGGCGGCGCCCGCGACCTTGGCCGTGATATGGCTTTTGCTTTCGCTGAGGCAGGTGCAGATGGGGTATTGACTTCCCGAAATAAGACTTCCGCCCAAAAAACTTCACTGGAAATCGCCAAAAAAACAGGCCGTAAAGTGACAGGTTTGGCTCTCGATGCAGCTATAGAGGAAAATGTGGAGGAAGTTACCAGGAAAACTATGAAGAAGTTTGGCAGGATCGATGTTCTCGTAAACTGTGTGGGCGGGGGTGCTTCCGGGGGCTCTTCTACCCTGCTTGAAGAGCGCCGGCTGGACGACTGGGAGTCTCTTCACCGTACCAACCTCAGCTCTGTATTTTTACTTTGCAAGCATGTAGTACCTGTAATGAAGCAGCAAAGAAGCGGCTCTATCATTAACATTGCCAGTATTGCTGCCATAACGGGCCGGGATCGACGTGTATACACCGATGGGATGCCTGCCCAGACAATTGACTATGCATCTGCAAAGTCGGCGATCGTTGGTTTGACAAGAGACCTGGCGGCGTATTTGGGGCCTGATGGTATTCGCGTGAATGCTATCTCTCCCGGGGGATTTGAACGCGGACAGCCTGAATCATTTATTAAATCCTATTCGGATAAAACGCCTTTACGCAGGATGGGCACGGACGGGACAGATATAAAGGGAGCCGTTCTTTTTTTAGCTGCCGAATCATCGGCGTATGTGACGGGGCACAATCTGGTAGTTGATGGTGGCTTTACGATTTGTCACTGATAAAATTAAGTTATGAACAGCAAAACAAAGGTACTTGTGGTTGGTCTTGGCTCTATCGGGCTCCGTCATGCCCGGTTGCTATCAGAACGGGAGGATATTGAATTAAGTATCTGTGAAATGGCAGAAGAGAACCGGAAAAGAGCTGTTTCAGTTCTCTCTGGTACCCAGCTGGTTGCTTACAGGGATTTGGCGGATGCGCTCCGTGAAAAGCCGGAGGTAGTTTTTGTTTGCGTTCCGGATAAATTTCATGTTTCTGTTGGCTTGCAGGCAGTAGAGAGCGGAGCAGATATTTTTGTTGAAAAGCCTGTTTCCGATTCAATTGAACCGGCAAAAAGCCTGGTGACTGCTGCGGGCAAATTAAAAAAGTTTTTGCAGGTTGGCTATATGTTGAGGCTGGATGAGGGATTACAGAAAATGAAATCAGTTGTTGGGAATGGCGGCCTCGGTAACCTTGTCGGAGGGCGGGCAATGATTGGTACCTATATCACCCTCCTGAATGCAAAAAGCAATGACCGGGAAGTGAACCGCAATAGCCTGATCGTAGACTATACGCATGAATTGGATTTTATTCGCTGGTTTTTTGGAAATGTAATTGAAATCAAAGCGATGAGCTCGAGTATGGGTAAGATGGAAAAGAAACCTGAACCCAATATCGTTCAGATGCTCTTAAAAATGGAGAACGGAGCTCTGGTGCAGGTTCATATGGATTATATACAATTTCCACAGAGGCGGCTTTTTGAAATTTATGGGGATAAAGGAACTCTAAGCTATGATTTTATGACCGGCGAAATAAAAAGGTTCCGGTTCCAGCAGGAACATGCCTGGGAAGATATGAGCGTGATGCCAATAATGGAGCGCTGGGATGATCTTTTTAGAAAGGAGCACGAGGTCTTTTTCAACAGAAGGCGCGCGGGTATGCCGCCGCTGGTATCCGGCCAAGACGGGTTGCAGGCACTGGAACTTGCGAAAAAGGCGATTGAAGCTATGGAACAGTTGTAAATGGATCTAACAGAATTAATAAAATAAAAATACACCGGTGATTATAGACTCTTTACCAAATGCAGAAAAATATTTTTGCCTACATCCGTTATTTTCAAAGGCTTTTAAATTTATTGGATCTGTAAACTTAGAAGAACGTGAAGCAGGGGAATATGAAATTGAGGGAACTGATCTTAGAGCTATTCTTTCCAATAAACCCGGCCTTTCAGGCAGGGATTCAAAAAATAAAATGGAATGCCATAACCAACATATCGATATTCAATTGTGCCTGGGCGGGAATGAAAAAATTGGATGGAAGCCAAGATACACCTGCACTTCAGGGAAAGAAAAATATGATCCCAAAAAGGATGTTTTATTTTTTAATGATACCCCTGATATGTATCTGCAATTGAGAGAGAATCAATTTGCCATTTTTTTTCCGGAAGATGTACATAAACCGATGATTGGAAAAGGAAACATCAAAAAGCTTGTTATTAAAGTAAGGATCTGATTTCAGTACCAGAACCAATACGTCGGGTAAAACACTTTTTAGCAAACACATTTTTTTCATAAACAAGAAATCAAAACGTCAATGGCTTTCCAGCCTGTTGACCTTTGGTTTTTTACTTTCTTAAAAAGGATACTGCCTTTTGTTTTATTTCTATTCCCGATCTCGTTTTAAGCCTGATGCGGAGCTCACGTGTTTTATTGACATTGAATGCCGCGTTAATAGATTCCTTTGTAACAAGTCCACCGGATTTTGATTGCCTTATAATCCAACTACCGTGCAAAACCGGCAAGTTACCGTGCAATTTGTGTCATCCGTCGAAAATATTTTTTAGGTGTTACAATAAGAATCAATTTCAAGGTGTGAATTGTTATTCCTGATTGTGAAGCTGATCTTTTTAACGGTGCTGCCAAAGCATCATTAGCCTGATCAAAAAATACCAAAAATTGAGAAAAATTGTTTGCCAAATACTGATCATCCTGCTTATCGCATCCAAACCGTGCACCGCACAGGGTGTAGATACACTTGCCGCAAACATTGAAAATCTTCCCGGTAACTTTTTTTCAAAGATCCAGAAGAAATATGCTTCCATTGAAAAGAATCTTTCCAAAAAGACTAATAAATACCTTGCTAAAATGCAGCGGCAGGAAAAAAAGCTGCAGAGAAAAGCTGAAAAGTCTGATTCCGGTTTTATTCCCCATCAAAATATTGATTCTCTCTATTCTGCTTTTAGCAGTAAACTTTCAGCAGAATCATCAGTTGTCAGTGGACGGTCATCGGTTGTCAATCTCAACCAGTACAACCCCTTTATAGATACCCTTTCCACCTCGCTGGCTTTTCTTCAAAAATATAAAGGACTTGAGGACAAGGTAAAGCTGCCTTCAGAGGCGCTAGACAAACTGAAAAGTAAGCTAAATGAGTCTGATAAGATCCGCCAGTTTATCTCTGAAAGAAAACAACAGATACAGCAAATGCTCTCCGGGTACACGAAGGTTCCTGCTTCTCTCAGGAGAGAATATAATGAGTTAACCAAAACTGCCTACTATTATAGAGCGCAGGTAGACCAATATAAAGCGATGCTGAAAGACCCAAAGAAGATCGAAGAAAAAACGCTGAGCATCCTGAATCGAATGCCATTCTTCCAAAAATTTATGAAGGAGAATAGCCAACTCACATCGCTTTTTGGCCTGCCTGACAATTATGGCACTCCGGCCAGCCTTGCAGGATTACAGACAAGAGCATCTGTTCAGGGGATGATACAGCAAAGAATAGCTGCAGGAGGTCCCAATGCTTTGGCGCAGGTACAGCAGAACCTTCAGAATGCACAGGCGCAACTTTCCCAGTTAAAGGATAAGCTGCTGAAATCATCAGGACTGCAGGGAATGTCAGGAGATGTGGATATGCCCAATTTTAAACCCAACAATCAGAAAACGAAGCCATTCCTTAAAAGACTTGATTACGGATTTAATGTTCAGTTTGAAAAGAACAATTCTTTAATGCCTTCGACGAGCGATATGGCCGCAACTATTGGCTATAAACTGAATGATAAGAGCGAAGCCGGTATAGGCATGAGTTATAAACTCGGCCTGGGAAGTATTCAGCATATCCGATTCAGCAGCCAGGGAATCGGATTTCGCAGTTACCTCGACTGGAAGATCAGGAAGCAATTCTACGCAACAGGAGGCTATGAAATGGATTACAACAGCGGCTTTAAGAGTATTCAGCAATTGAAGAATGAGGATCTGTGGCAGAGAAGCGCCTTAGCAGGGATCAGCAGAAAATACCAGATCAGTAAAAAGCTGAAGGGAAACCTGCAGTTGCTGTATGATTTTCTGGCTTATAAGCATACTCCTGTATCACAACCATTTTTATTCAGGATAGGATATAATTTTTAATATACAACTACTATGAGAAAATATTTTTTTCTGGCAATTATCTTTATCATACCGGCAATGAATCAGTGCTGTGGCCAAACACCCAACATGGTCGATGCGGTCACTCTTTCACCTAATTCCGAAAAGGCAAATCAGTTAGGACAAGAACCGGTAAATATTTTTACCGGGGTGCCCCAGATCGGAGTGCCTTTGTATTCGTATAAAAGTGCTGCCAACGGATTAAGCCTCAATATTTCATTGGATTATTTTGCCGGTGGCATTGAACTGACTGAAGCGCCCACTACAGCAGGCCTTGGCTGGTATTTAAATGCAGGCGGATCCATTACCAGGGTTGTAAGAGGGCTTGCCGACGAGAAAGCCACCGGATTTATGAATTCCGACAGCATTCCGAATGATTTCAGGGCAAGAGGTGATGGCTATTATAAAGACAGCCTTGACGCTGAGCAGGATGTTTTTCAATACAATTTTAACGGAAGATCGGGAACCTTTTATATAGGAAAAAACGGCCAGGTTGCCCAGGTACCATTTACCAAAATGAAAATCATTCCCAATATTTATTATAACAATATTATTTCCTTTACGATCATCACGGAAGATGGAGCCAGTTATGTTTTTGATGTACCTGAAACTACTAATCCCAGCGGTTATGCCAATTATACTTTAAACAACTATTACTCTGCCTGGTCATTGGGCAAGATCATCTCTCCCTTTAATACAGACACCATCAGTTTAAATTATGTACAAAGCAGTATTAATAACTCATACTTTTATCCGCCCATTACCTATGTTCGAAACTCAGATGGAAACTATACCAGCAAGATAATCGAGGACCAGGACGGGAACAGCACTTCCTCTGTCAATAAAATTTCTTCTATTACTTTTCCGGACAAAACAACCGTCTCCTTTGTTTATGGATCAGATATTTATTATAAAGGAGATAAGGCACTTTTCCTGGTTAAGATCGGTGATACTACCTTCCGGTATGGATATATCTTAAACTATCAGTCAACAGACGCAGCCGGAGATTCAACAAGGCTCCTTTTAAAAAGCGTTACACCTTATACCTCTACCCAAAAAAGCAAGGGCTATTCGTTTACCTATAATTCACCAACACTGGCACCACTGCTATCGGCAGGCGATACTAACCAAAATAAGCGTGATTTTTGGGGATTTTATAATGGGGCAAGCACCAATCATACAATTGTGCCTAATGTAAATGGCTACACATGGGGCGCTGACAGGACGCCTAATATTAATTATGCTGTTGCCGGTACTCTAAAGAATTTCTATTTACCCGAAGGCGGATATATTTCTTACCAGTATGAGCTTAATGATCATTTTGCATTTACAAAAGTCCCGAATACAGTGTATTTTGATGCCAGCACGTCCAGTTCATTTACTGCAACTTTCAACCAGGTTTTTGGAACCGGCCATGAAATGGTCATTACCCTGGATAGCAGTGTGTCCAGGCAAGGCGCTCCTCCTTTCACGGGCACAGGATTAATAACATTAAATATTAAAAACACAGCTGGCACCATTACCTATGCCACTTACACTTTTTCCTTATATGACTTATTTTATAAGGGTATGATGATCTGGGATTTTAATCTCCCGGACGGCACCTATAAACTGGAACAGCTTGCCGGTTCTTTTACTTTTGTCCCTGAGTTTAGCCTGAAAGCTACCTGGGAAAATAAGGTGGCCGATGGAAGTAAGCTGGCAACCCTGTCGGGTGGACTCAGGATCAAAAAGATCATGAGAATGACAGGAACTTCTGCTTCTGATACGGCCTCCATTACAGAATATAAGTACATCAATACGGATGGTACCAGCTCAGGCTTCCTGGGCGATATTGCCCAATATTATTATCCATACCTGGAAACGGTGAATTATGGCGGGGTTACCACCACCAGTTATACGGCACTCACAGGAGACCCGTGGCTCAATCACATGGACGCCGGCATTGCCGGTTATTCAAGAGTGGAAGTGTATTACGGAAGATCCGGTCATAACAGCGGGAAAACCGTTTATGAATTTACCAGCCCGTCTGATGTAAGTTCATTATATACGACTGCTATTTTTCCGTACACACCCCTTGATTTGAAAAGCTGGGGATTAGGGCTCACCAAAAAAGTGTCAGCCTATGACAGTACCGGTTCTTTGTTGAAAAAGACCACCAACACTTTTGGAATTGATACGTCTGTAAATTACAGGAACAAGAACTTCAGATCGCTTAAGCTGGGCATCAGCTATGCCTATATTAATGGCGACCCACTTGGCAGCTCTACCCCTAAAACCTATACCTATACAGGGCGCGAATATTATCCGCCTTCAGGAAGGGTGTATCTCTCATCAACTACCGATACTTTATTCCAGGCTGACGGCTCTAAAAACGTATCCTATGCCAATTATACTTATGACACCAATTATAATGTTATTAAAGTAGTTTCCTCTTATGATAAGACAAGAGGTTTACAACTCGAAAAAAGGTTTTATTACCCCTACAATTACACGGTCAGCGATGGGGTAGGGTTATTAAAGACTAATGGAATTATCAGCCCTGTGGTAGCAACAGAAAGCTGGATAACCGGGGATGCCAGGCCACGCATCATTTCAGGAACCATCACTTACTATCACCAGATCACCGGCAATTATGTAAAGCCCCTTACTATTTACAGCCTGCAAAGTAATCACCCGGTTGACTCCAGTGTGATCGGAGCATTCAATCCGGCCTCGCTCAACAGGAACAGTACTTATTTTGTGGCACAGGAAAACCTCAGCAGCTATGATAGTAAAGGGAATCTGCTGCAGCAGCAAAATGCCGTTTCAGGTATCAGTAACTCTCTTATTATGGATTATGGACAACGTTACCCGGTGGCGAAAGTATCGAATGCGGCCTTCTCAGATATTGCCTATACCAGCTTTGAAGCAGACGGTAGCGGCAACTGGTCAGTTTCGTCGACAGCCCGTGACACTACTGGTGGCATTACAGGAAATAGAAGCTATAATCTCAGCAATGGAAATATTACCAAAAGTGGCCTTTTGTCTGCATCCACCTACCTGGTTTCAGTATGGTCAAAAAGCGGGGGCAGCGTATCCGTTAACGGGGTAACACAAAGCAATGTAATCGCGACCCAAAACGGATGGAATTTGTATTCAACAACAGTTACAGGCGCTACCATAGTTACCATCAGCGGCAGTGGTTTAATTGATGAGCTTAGGTTGCATCCGAAAGATGCGAACATGACCACTTATACCTACCAGCCGTTTGTAGGGGTTACGAGCACCACTGATCCAAACAACACCATTGTCTATAATGAATATGACGCACTGAACCGGCTGAAGATCATAAGGGATAAGGATAAGAACATCCTGAAAAGATATGATTATTCAGATACTGCTATGTCAATAAATATACAGCCTGTCTGGACATTCATAGATACAGAATGTGGCTTTTCGGATGGTGAAAAAGATTCTGTCTTTCTTGATACCAATATATACAGCAGTAGCTACAATACTCATAAGTACATCTGGTATACTACCGACTATTGCACCTGTGGCAAAAGCTCCCATCCGGAATATAAAATTGTAAACGGAAATTGTGAAGCTGCATACAAATGCATTACTTCTTCTGCTTACGTCAAGATCATCAATCCCGATGGTACCTATTATTTCACCTGGAAATGCACATGGCACTACAAGTGGAGTGATAACAGCGTAAGCCCGGATTATTTTGACTATCACAGCAGTTCATGTCCTTTGGGTTGTACCCCATCAGTCATTATTGAACAATAAAAAAATAAATATGAATAAGATACTATTTCTTCTTGCTTCAACGATCATAGTTATTACCGGTATTTACGATTTCAGCATCACGGATATAGATGGCAACAATCTAAGCCTTGCCCAGTTCAAGGGAAAGAAGATCCTTTTCGTTAATACCGCTTCCGGAAGCGAATACGCATCACAGGTTGGCTCGCTGGAACAATTGTATCAAAAATACAAGGACAGCCTGGTGATCGTTGCAGTGCCTTCTAACACCTTCCAGGATGAGCCCAAAAGTAATGATCAGTTGAAGGATTACTTTGAAAATACCTGGCACACCCATTTTATCGTAACCCAAAAAACTGGGGTGGCAGGAGCAGGGCAATCAGCGGTTTATAACTGGCTTACCCACCAGTCTGAAAACAATATGATGGAAAATAATATCGATGGTGATTTTTATAAATTTCTCGTGAATGCTGATGGCACACTGGTAGGCGCTTTTGCTCCTTCCGTTGATCCTATGAGTGATGAAATGCAAAATGCTATTACCAATTAAACTACTTCTTATGAGCAAAGAAATCATTAAGAACGATAATACCGGCAACTTACGGTGGGGTCGTGCAGGCCTGAGACTGCTTTTCCTGTTTTTCTTTACAGGGACTGTTGGCGGAGCTATTGCCCAAAGTAATATCCCTACTTCAGTAACAGCACCACCTGCGGCTACTGCCAGGCCTTTGCCTTATACGCCTTCTCCGGCCACAGACTATTTCAGGACGATCATGCCGGTAATGCCGCTAACGGATACCTCGAAAGTAAGGTTTGCTGCTCCCATAGACAGCATGCTGGGCACCACGCAATATACAGATGGGCTTGGAAGGCCGCTTGAAAGCGTGGTAAAACAAGGGTCGCCATTGGATAAAGACCTGGTATCAGTGAATACCTATGATAATTTTGGAAGAGAAGCTGTTGCCTACCTGCCTTACACAGCCACTACCAACAGCGGCCTCTTTAATCAAAATCCGTTCAAAGCAGATTCTACCTTTTATAAAAGCAATTTTCCTGATGAGCAGATCAATTATGGGGTGAATACTTATGATGGCAGCCCTCTGAACCGGATAGTAAAAAGCACCGCCCCGGGCAACAGCTGGACAGGGGCAGGAGTGGGAACCAGCTACAGTATGAGAGCGAACACTACCTCTGACAGTGTAAGGCTGTGGACGATCAGTATCAGTACTGATAATGACATTCCTTCCACTACACAAATGTATGCAGCCGGAACGCTGCTGGTTCAGGAAACTATTAATGAAAGCGGTATAAAGACTGTAGTTTATAAGGATGAGCTTGGGAGAATTGTATTGAGTAAACAGCAGATCAGCACACCGGTTTCTACAAAAGCATATACCGGCTGGTTATGTACCTATTTCGTTTATGATGAAATGAGCCATCTTCGGTTTGTTATTACTCCAAAGGGAACAGAGGCTCTTGTGCCTTTGTCGTGGAATATTTCAGGAAATCCTGCCATTGCAAAAAATTTATGTTATTCTTATTATTATGATGCTTTGGGTCGGCTGGTTACCAAAAGTCTTCCTGATAAAGGGAAAATATACATAGCGTATGATTCTATCAGCAGGCCGGTGTTGGCACAGGATTCTGTTCTGAGGGCAACAAGCCAATGGCAATATGTAAAATATGACGGACAGAACCGTGGAATAAAGGCAGGATTGATAACACTTACCGGTCTATCAAAAGATACAGTTATCGCAAGGGCTGCCAGAAGCTTTGATTATCCAACCCTGAGTGGAACTTACTCTGTTTTAACTGAAGTGTATTATGATGATTATAGCTGGGTATCAGGTTCAGGAAGTGGTTTAAGCAGCACGTTATCTTCAGGCGATATCAACTCAACTAATTTTATCACAAGTTATGACACCTCTCCTTATTATGCCCAACAAATTACTGCCGGCAAAAGAACAAGAGGAGCTGTTACCGGAATGAAAATCTCAGTGCTCGGAGCAGCAACGTTTCTTTTTAAATTAAATATCTATGATGATTACCTGAGGGTTATTCAAACACAATCAACTAATCTGACAACAGGAACAGATGTTACTACTACTCAATATAACTTCACTTCCCAGCCACTTCGCAATTTTGTAAGGCAACAAAAGCTGGGTACCAACTCCCAAACGCATACTTTGCTCACAAAATATAATTATGACCGCAGCGGAGGCCGGCTTACATCCATCAATAAGCAGGCTGACGGGCAGACAGAAAAACAAATGGTAAGCTATTCGTATACTGAGCTGGGACAATTAAAAACACGCACTCTGGGTAGTAACCTGGAAACACAAAATCTCACTTACAATATACAGGGTTCCCTTCGCGGTATTAATAAAACCTATGCCGAGGCGCAAACTGATACCAGTTGGTTTGGCGAGGAACTTAATTATGACTATGGGTTCACACAAAATAAACTCGATGGAAATATTGCCGGACTCAAATGGCGCAGTAAAGGCGACGGAGAGCAGAGAGCTTATGGATATACTTATGATCCTGCCGGACGATTGATCAAAGCAGATTTCTCGCAAAACAATAGTGGATGGAATACCAGCGCCGGAGTAGATTACAGCGTAAGAAACCTGAATTATGATGCGAACGGAAATATTGTTTCGCTGACTCAAAAAGGATTGAAGATCAATTCTTCACCCATTATCGACAGTCTTATTTATGGCTATGCCACCAACAGCAATCAATTACTGTATGTAACTGATAAAGCCAATGATACCACAGCCCATCTTGGTGATTTTACTGAGATCAATAATAATACCTCACAGGATTACTGGTACGATGGCAATGGCAATTTTACAAAGGATAATAACAAGGGCATAAGCGCCATAACCTATAATTTTCTAAACCTGCCGCAAACAATAACGGTAACCGGCAAAGGCACCATAACCTACACGTATGATGCAACCGGCATGAAACTTCAAAAAAAGATAACCGAAGGAAGCAGGATCGTAACCACCACTTATATCGGAGGATTTGTGTATAGAAATGACACGCTCCAGTATATTTTAAACGAAGAAGGAAGGATAAGGCCATCAACTAAAGGATTGCCATCACTCGTGTATGATTACTTTGTAAAAGACCACCTGGGAAATATAAGAATGGTATTGACAGAAGAAAAAGACACCTCAATTTACCCGGTGGCAACATTTGAGGATGCAGACCTTGCAACCGACACGCTTTATTATGATAATGCAGGTTCGCAACGTACTGCACGGCCGGGCAGCTTTTATACAAGCACCAGCAACGGAAGTATGGTACAATTGCTGAGGAAAAGCGTACAAAGCGTTGGGGCTGGCAAGATTCTGAAAGTAATGAGTGGCGACAAACTGGACGTAAAAGTAGATTACTACATTCCTACTGCTACCACAGATAACAGCGCTGCCAACGGACTAAACTCGATCATTACCTCATTAACGACGCTGATCAATACTGATCCTATCACGACCTCACTTCACGGAAGCGGAGGCACTATTACGACAGAATTGAACAGCAGTACTCCGTTTACAAGTTTTCTCGCACCGCAGAATGGCACAGCCGGAACCACCTTACCAAAGGCATACCTGAATATTGTTTTCTTTGATGAACAATTTAAATTTGTAAGCCAGAACAGTGAGGCAGTACAGGTAACTACCGAAGGCAGCGGACAAACAATATATAGGGTACAGGCAAATGCAAAGACAGCAACTAAAAATGGATTTGTTTATATTTATGTAAGCAACGAGAGCAATAACCTGGTTTATTTTGATAACTTGCAGATCACCCACGAGCATGGGCCGTTGGTACAGGAAGACCACTATTATCCGTATGGACTGGGAATGGCAGGCATCAGCAGCAGTGCTATTTCAGGAATTGTTGCCAATGCATATAAAGCCAATGGAGGTACAGAACTTGGAAGTGGTGAATGGGCAGATGGAAAGGGGTTAGAATTGTATGAAACGACTTTTAGAAGTTTTGATTCGCAGATAGGAAGGTTTATGCAGGCAGATCCAGAGCTGGAGAGGACGCCAGATTTTAATGGTTATGCTTTTGTAATAGATAATCCGTCTTACTATACAGATCCGCTTGGCTTAAGAGAAACGCATCAACAAGAGGGACCTGTTAATAATGCTGACTATTCTATCTTTTGGGATGGAGTGATAGATCAATATTTAGCCACTGGTAAGGTTACGTGGCCACCAAGTGGAGATGATGATGGCGGTGGCGGTGGTGGAGGAGATGATGCTTACCCAACTGACGCTGATTATAAAACATTAGATGAGGTAAAAGTAAAGGGTAATGATAATAGTTGGAAAAAGACTTTGCAGGATTTATTAGATAATGATGGGCCAGGTCATCCTAAGAAAAACGAATCTGGTAATCATTGGATAGCTCCAGTACTTATAGGTGTAGGTCAACCAATTGATTATTTAAAACCTATAGGAGCACTTGGTTCTAAGAAGGGTTCTTCTCTTATTTCTACAGTTTTAAGTAAAATACCTATTAAATCGCCAGTTCGATTGATGACTCCTGTTATTGATAATAATGGAATACGATGGGTTGGAACAAAATTAATTGGGAGATTTTTAGGAAGATGGGTTCCAATTGTAGGTTGGGGATTATTATCAAAAGATTTTACTGAAGAAGTAGCTATGCCTATGTCGCAAGGAAATGCTTTATATGAAGAATCTAATAGAAGAAGTGGCAATTGGATTGCAAATCTGCCTCATTAAAAAAATAAAAAAAATGAAGAAAGAGATTTTTGAAAGTATAAAAGAATTTACAATAAAACAAACTGGAATAAAAGAAGATAAAGTTAAGGAAAACTCGAGTATAGATGGATTAGGTATATACGGAGATGATGCGATTGATTATATTATTGCATTTGGAAATGAATTTAATGTAGATGTATCAAGGTTCAGGGCAGCCGATTATTTTAGTGCAGAAGGTATAGATTTTATTAGTCCCTTTATTAGAGCTGTAACTAAGCAAAAAATGCCTAGAAAGAAAGTATTAACAATTATGCATCTGGTAAAAGCGGTTGAATCTGGAAGGTTAGACGAAGAAACAATAAATAGTGGGATATAGGTGTTGCATATTTATTCCTTAAAGGTTTTTCAGGTGGAGGATTGTCTTGGACATTAACATTTTAAAAATGAATTTATGAGAAATGAAATTTATTTCTCCCAGGCCGTGTCTCTACTCCAAGCCAGGCAGCAAAGCAGGACACGGACGATGAATGTAGGAATCCTGTGATGCTAAATGATCCGTTAGGCAACAAAATGACAGCGGGTTTATGGGACAGAGGTAACGGCTATTATGATTTTCAAGGAGATCATTCTTTTCAATCTGCAGATCCTTTATCAGGTTCTTTTATGGATGCAGGCAATGGTGGTGGAAGTGGATACGCGTTGGGTGGCAGTTATATAGTTGATGGAGGATACACTTTTACTGGTGATTATGCAGTACAAACATTCAAGGATATTTTGGATGCCAATAATAATCCCGATAAAAATGGGGATTCATTTATTGATTTTTATAACGATAAAAATGGAAACATCTATGATCAATACTACACAGAATCAAATTATTCGGAATTGGGCGATGAGGGAAATGGGTATAAAGACCAAACACTTTTTTTTCACCAACATACACTATCTTTTCTACCAGTGGAAGGTGAAGGGACATTAAGTGGCAGTTACAGAATTGACGGATATGCGCAAATATCGCACAAAACATTTGGTTCAGGAAAGTTTGTGGAATGGTATTTAACAATAGGCGTTTCAGGGGCGACTGCAGCGAAATTAAGTGGAGATGTTACATGGTACGGAACGACCCGACTTTCTGTTGGAGGTACAATTACGGATACTAAATACTTCAAAGATGAAAATCTAAATTCGGAGGAATTAAATAATTCTTTAAGCACCTACGTTGGATCAGTAACATTTATTTTACCAAATACAACCCAAAGTGTTCAGGCAATTGTTAACGTATCGTATGTATTTGAAAATGAGCAAGGCCGAGGTGGAAGTCCCTCACCTACGATCACACATACTATATCAATTTTACATTAAAACGGTTATGAAAAAATACAAATCTCTTATATATTTTATCCTACTTTTTTCCGCATCTTGCAAATCTCAAGACCATAATCAAACAAAAATTAAAGAACAGAGATCGCAGGCAGAATTAATAGTGCATGAAGCCTTGGTTACTTTTGCACGTAATAATTGCGAAGAAGATTCTATTAGAAAATCAATAAAAATGGTAAAACAAGCTATAAATTTGAAAAATTCAGAGCCTATTTTTTATATAAACGCTGCCCAAATGTATTGTTCATTAAACGAATATCAGCAAGCATTAGAAATATTGGATGAGTATCATGATAATGTAGCAACAAGCGTTGAATTGGAGACATATAAAGGGTTGATATTTGAAAAAATGGGAAATATTGATTCTGCCAAGTCTTATTATTGTAAAGCAATAAAAAATTATGACTTGAAGATACATAATAATCCTACCAATATTACATTTCAGTTAAACCGCGCCTTCTTGTTGTTTTTTACAAATGGGGAAAATGAGGCCAAAATGGAATTTAATAGAATTGCTAGCAAGTTTCCCAATAATGAAAATGTTAAAGCAATGCGGAATGATTTCTCCTCTTTTAATAGAAAAACTTATATAAATCAAGTTTTTGCTTCTTGTCTTTTCCCTTTATCTGATAAGAGTTCGAATGACTGAATCGCTACCATGTCGAATGTAAAAAACAATTTGCCCATAACCAAAAACGGCTATCTTTATGTTTTCGTAAGTAACGAAACACCGAATATCAACGTGTATTTCGATAACTTACAGGTGACCCATATAAAAGGCCCGCTGTTACAGGAGCAATCGTATTACCCATTTGGCTTAGAGATGGCAGGTATCAGCGATCAGGCAATGGGAAAATTGGACAGCAAAAATAAATTTAATGGCGGTACTGAACTGGAAGAAGATTATGGTGTGAATTTGTATTCGACATTTTATCGAAAGTATGATCCTCAGATCGGTAGGTTTAGTGGGGTGGATGAGTTAGCAGAGATGAATAGTGATTTAACGCCCTATCAGTATGCTGTGAATGATCCTGTACACTGGAACGATCCAAGTGGTTTACTTGAAAGTTCAAATAGCTCTTCAAGTACTGCAGGAACTCAGTATATTGCATTAGCTGGTGTTTATGTGGACATGCCAACAATTAGTTTTTTTGAATGGAATAACTATGTTAGCCAAATAACTCAATTGGATGGAGGAGGTGGAGGAGCTATAAATGGTTCTAACGGTAATTTCTTTAGCGATGGAGGAGACGGAGGTCAGAAAAAAATTGGCGGGGGTAACGATAAGCTAAGAGGTGGGAAACAAAAAGATAGGGATAGAGAAATCAAACAATACCCCAAGCCATTTCAAAGATGGTATCATAGAGAAATAAAACCTGACGTTCATCCTGGTAGAGATGCAACTCCAGAAGAATTACGGGAGGCATATAAAGATTGGTCAGACACACAAAATGCAGTAAAAACTGTTTCTAAATGGACAATAATAGGTATCGGAGTGTACGAAACTGTAAAATGGGGCATTGCAGCAATTCTTGCTCCTGAAACTGGTGGCACTTCATTAGCGGCGGCAGCAGCTGCTCCATAAACAAATAATATATGAAAAATGAAATATGTAAAGCCTTTAAAGGTATTGATGTTAATAAACTGAATGATTCTGATAAATTGGAATTACTTAGATTTTTTAGAATTACTAAAAGTGCAGTAATCCGTAATCAGATTGCTTTCATGTTTTCTGATCTTAATTATGATCTTGCTATTCCAGATATAATCAAGAAGATTAATCAAAAAAATTTATATAACAATAATGGTTCTCTTGTTTACGCCTTAAATGATATGAATACAAAAGAGTATTTTCATTCATTTATTAAAATTATTTGTGAACAGGATTATGAAGCGAGATTGGCGGCTTTTGAAATTATTCAAAAAGATGTTAGCGCAATTTCGGAAAAAACAAAAAAAGAAGCACTTAAAGTTTTAGAGAAATGCAGGATAAAAGAAGAAAAAACAGCGAAAAATAAAGGAGAAGATAGTAGATTACATTTTATTGAACAGACCCAAAAACTTATAATGGGGAAAATCAGCAACGATTCTCATAAATTTTAGTAGGAAAGGAAAAAATTATGGATTATTTCCCTATCTACTTCATCTCTTCACTGGGTAGATTACAGCGTAAGAAACCTGAATTATGATGCCAACGGAAATATTTTGTCGCTGACTCAAAAAGGATTGAAGATCAATTCTTCACCCATTATCGACAGTCTTATTTATGGCTATGCCACCAACAGCAATCAATTACTGTATGTAACTGATAAAGCCAATGATACCAC